>JAGAOT010000010.1 GCA_017623615.1 Clostridia bacterium
CAACCGATGCGGCGAAGAATGGCTCAAGGACCTTGCAAAAATACTGAAAGAACAGGGACTGAATTATAATGAGTCTGTTTCTCTTTGGGAAAGACCGCTTAACCGCTGGAGATTTGACACTCACATTGTCAACATGGGTATGATGCTTAAGAGCGAAGCGGTTTCGTACGGTATTCTTAACGAGGAATATACCGACAATGCCGAGAAGCTACATGAAATTCTCAAAAATTATAACGGCACTCCCGTTGGACTTTTCACAGGCGATGAATGCCTTTCGGGTTTGAGCCCCATCCAAGGCACGGAGCTTTGTGCCGTTGCAGAGCAGATGTATTCATACGAAATTCTCTACGCATGCACGGGCGATAAAAAGTGGGCGGAAAGGCTTGAAATGCTTGCGTTCAATACTCTTCCTGCAACTATAAGCGATGACATGTGGACTCATCAGTATGACCAGATGAGCAACCAGGTTGCCTGTGTAAAATTCCCCGGTAAATCGTTATTCAGAACAAACGGCAGCGAAGCTCATCTTTTCGGTCTGGAGCCTAATTTCGGTTGCTGCACCGCAAATTTCAATCAGGCATGGCCGAAATTCGCTCTTTCGGCATTTATGCATAGCGACGATACGGTTATCAATGCCGTTCCCGTTCCGTCAGAGCTTAAAGCAGACGGTAAATACATAAAGCTTGAAACAAACTATCCCTTTGAAAACAGCTTCAAATATACTGTCGAGACAGAAAAAGCCTTCACATTCAAAATCCGCATTCCGTCTTTTGCGGAAAATCTTACCGTTAACGGAAAAGCAGCAAATGCGGAGGAGCTTTCATTTGAAATTGCGGCAGGCGAAAAGCTTGAAACTCAAATCAGATAACAAAGTGTAATCCGTATTGTTTCGCAGATATTCTTCCATTTTACCGCTTAACAGTAGTCTGACATAACTCATCGGCTCGTTGTAGATAAGATAATCAAGTTCGGATGTTTCATACATATTGTTTGCATATTCGTTTTCAACTGCATCACAGTCGATTGATACCATTGAGCCGTCGGTGAGCTAGACTTCAACACAGGCGGTATCAACATTAAATTCACAAGAAATAATGTTATTAATCATAATTAAAAAACTCCTTTTATTTGTTAAAAAACGTAGGAAAAGTAACATCTGAAATCCCTTATATATCAACGGTTTCAAAGTGCGGTAATTGATGGGTACGTATAGTTTGACCTGTAACCCCGATTTTGCGGTTACTTTTTCCACATAACGAACTTTAAGGCTGCAAAAATCAAGTGATAAAAGACACTTTCATTACAGTTAAAAATTAACCAAATAGAGCTTCTGAAACCATTGTATATCAACGGCCTCGGAGTGCGGTAATTGAGGGGTGCGCATAGTTTGACCTGTTACCCCGATTTTGCGGTTCTATTGTTCCAATGGCTAAATTTCAAGTTGTAAAAAATCAGTCGATTTGCAACAGTGAAAAAAGTTTGACATTTTTCCGGAAAAAGTTTAAAATATAAATGCGAGGAAAAATGTGTTTTTCATAATTAAAAGATCTCCTTTTAAATGTGAAAGGAGCGCAAAACCAATTTGACGTCAGAAAAATCAAACAGCGGTATGGAAATTCCCGATTATGCGATTGAAAGAATTGCACGGTGCTTACTTCCGATAATGCAGGAATATTTTGAAAGCGAGGAAGGACAGCGGGAACTCAGGGAATATGAACAGACTGCTGAAGAATGAGTAAGACAGTTGCAGGCGAGACGGAAGTCCCGCCTGCTTTTTTGTTACAACCTCAAAAACTGATGTCTCTGATAAAAACAAAAAATCCGAACCCATTGCCGATTGGCATTAAGTTCGGATTTCTCCAATGTGGTGGACATTAACGGACTCGAACCGCTGACCCTTCGCACGTCAAGCGAATGCTCTACCAGCTGAGCTAAATGTCCTTTTCTGCGCCGTTTTCAAGCGCAGGTGATATTATATATTAACAAGACTTTGTTGTCAAGTGCTTTTGAAAATTTATTTGTATGAAAAAAGCTCACGCTTGCCCTCGTGCGGGTCATAATAGACTTTCAGATAATCCGCGGTTTCCTTCGCCTGACGGTGCTCCGCATAGAGTATTTTCAGCTCGCTTTTTATTTCATAAGCCTCATTCGAGCATATACTGTCTTTCAGCGAACGAAGCTGCTCCCTTTTGCGGGCAATCCTCGCTTTGACCATTGTTGCTGCTTGTTCATATTCCTCACCGAGTTCTTTCAAAGTTTTATCAGACATAGCGTTCTCCTTTCAAAATAAAATCAACCGTAACATCAAAAAATTCACTCAAAGCCAAAAGCTCGTCCGTTTTCGGCAGGTCGCCGTTTTCGAGGTGCTCAATTCTTGAAAGCGATATTCCGGTTGCCGCGTTTAGGCTTTGCCTGCTCATCGATTGGCTTTGGCGCAGTCGCAAAAGTCTGTCGCCCGAAGTGCCTCCCGAGGCGTTTCTTGCCGCCGCGATAACCCTTGCTCTGCCGAGTGCAAGGGGGATAATGCTTTCATCGGCAACATTCTGCTGATAACAAACCACATAGCTTAAAACGCGCTCCAGCTTTTCCTGCGCTCTGTCGAGCGTGTTTTTAACAGCGGCGGGGCTTATGCCGCGTTTTCGCGAAATCTGCGTCTGCGTAAGTGAATTAAACCAACGGTCAACAACCGTTTCGCGCTCCGTTTCGCTCAACTCTCGGTTAATTGCTCTCTCCAGCAAAATTGCCAAATCCACCTCGCGTTTTCGCCACGCATATGCCGCAGGGGATTCGCATTCCTTGCAAAACCTGCCGCAGCATGCAAGCTGCGCCGCCTTAATTTCTTCGATAGTCGGATATGATATTTCCGTGATTTTTTGATGTTTGCTGTTTATTGCTCACACCTCCGAATTAATAGTTCTGCTATTGATTATAGTGAACATATGTTCGGTTGTCAAGCGTTTTTTGGAAATTTTTCAGAATTATATTGACATTTTTAATAGTTATGCTAATATTAATACGGGATAAGTGACATATATTGTACTCTTATAAGGGGGAGCAAGTGAAATGAAAATTATCAGGGAATTGCGAAAAAAAAGCGGGCTTTCGCAGCAGGAACTTGCGCGAATATGCGGCGTGCATCAAACCGCTGTCAGTCAATGGGAAAACGGCAGAACACAGCCGGACAGAGAAAGCGTAAAAACTCTTGCCAAATTATTTAAGGTTTCTATCGAAACAATTCTCGGATATGAACAGCCGGAAAATGAAAATAAAATCCGTGTGTTTGATTATGTTACAGCAGCGGAAATTTGCCAAAAGCTCGGCGAGAGTGAGTATTTCGCGCTGACTGTTACCGACAGCGCGATGCACCCCGCCATGCAGCAGGGTGATACCGTTATTATCAGCCGCTCTGCAGAGATTGAAAGCGGAGATATTGCCGCTGTTTCAATCGGCAACGGGAATGCCGTTATCAAGAAAATAATAAAAAAAGACACAAGCGTTATGCTTGTGTCTGAAAATACGGCGTTTGAGCCGCTTATTTTTACCAAAGCCGAGTGCGAAACCTTGCCGCTCTTCATTTTAGGCAAGGCGACAGAGCTTCGCAGGAAAATATAAAATCAGTGTTTCTCGGCGGGATGTAGGCATCCCGCCCTACTTTTTGAGGAGTACATAGTAATTATCATATTCCGTTTTGTCATGCCCGATAAGCTTTTCATGTGAAAGAGTAAAGCCAAGTGTTTTCAAAGCAGAAATTCTTTCTTTTGCTTCGGGAACAGCTTTTGTTGCAATTTTGTTGCAATGAAAAAGCTTGAAGGTCGGCATGAGAATGGCAGAGAGAATGCTTATGATTCTGTCTGATGTTTCATAATCACTTCGCAAATCCAAGCGAAGCAGACCGCATTTGGTAAAATAATCTTTGGATTTACGGTGAAACAGTTCAACGGTGCCGATAGTGCTGTTGTTTGTTTTGTCAATAACAGCCCATCGAACAAAGCCTTTGCGTTCATATTCAAAAAACCAATATTTAATTGCTTCGAGCATTCTTTCCTCTGTGGTGTAATAAAAGTTATCGCCGCAGCAGTTATCGCTGTTAAAGAAAGGAACAGCTTTTTCATCCGAGTAAACTTTTAATAAATCTGTGCAGTCGTTTTCTGTAATATATCGTAACAAAAAGTGTTCGTTTTCAAATGTTGGGCAATTTTTGTAAACATCCATATTATTTTCCTTTCAAAACCTCTTTCAAATACATTCCCGTATATGATTTTTTGCATTTCGCAACCTCTTCGGGGGTGCCCTGCGCAACAATTTTACCGCCGCCGTTTCCTCCTTCGGGGCCAAGGTCGATAATATGGTCGGCAACCTTTATAACATCAAGGTTATGCTCAATAACGATAACCGTGTTGCCTTTGTCAACAAATTTCTGCAAAACATCAATCAGTCGGTGAACATCGGCTGTGTGCAGTCCCGTTGTGGGCTCGTCGAGAATATAAACTGTTTTACCCGTTGCGACTCTTGCAAGCTCCGTTGCAAGCTTAACTCTCTGTGCTTCGCCGCCTGAAAGAGTGGTTGCGGGCTGACCGATTTTGATATATCCCAAGCCGACATCATAGAGCGTTTTTATTTTGCGGTGAATTTTTGGCATGCTTTCAAAGAAATTCATGCCTTCTTCAACCGTCATGTCAAGAATATCGGCGATGGTTTTGCCCTTGTAGCGCACCTCAAGCGTTTCGCGGTTGTATCTTTTACCCTTGCACACCTCGCAGGGAACATAAATATCGCTCATGAAGTGCATTTCAATTTTAACAATGCCGTCACCCTGACAAGCCTCGCACCTGCCGCCCTTAACATTGAATGAAAAACGGTTTGCCTTGTAGCCCCTCTTCTTCGAATCAACTGTTGAAGCGAAAAGGTCGCGGATATCGGTGAAAACGCCCGTATAGGTTGCGGGGTTTGAACGCGGAGTTCTGCCTATCGGGGATTGGTCAATATTAATTACTTTATCAAGATATTCAACGCCGGTGATTTTGTCATGGTCGCCGGCTATTTTTTTTGCGCCGTTAAGCTCTGTTACAAGATGCTTGTTGAGGATTTCGTTAATGAGCGAGGATTTGCCGCTGCCCGAAACGCCCGTTACGCAGATGAATTTGCCGAGAGGAAATTCAACGTCAATGTTTTTCAGGTTGTTTTCCCTTGCGCCGTAAACCACAAGTGATTTTCCGCTGCCCTCTCTGCGCTTTTCGGGCACGGGAATGAACTTTTTGCCGCTCAGATACTGACCGGTAACGGATTTTTCGCAGTTTTTGATGTCCTCAACGCTGCCGCAGCAAACGATTTCGCCGCCGTGAATGCCCGCACCCGGTCCGACGTCAACAATGTAGTCTGCGGCGTTCATGGTTTCTTCGTCATGCTCAACAACAATCAGCGTGTTGCCGATGTCGCGCAGATGCTGCAGGGTTTTGAGCAGCTTCGAGTTATCGCGCTGATGCAGACCGATGCTCGGCTCATCGAGAATATAAAGCACACCCATGAGCGATGAGCCAATCTGTGTTGCAAGGCGGATTCTCTGCGCTTCGCCGCCCGAAAGTGTTGCGGACGGACGGGCAAGAGTCAGATATTCAAGACCGACGCTTGAAAGGAATTCGAGCCTGCCGCGGATTTCTTTTATAATCTGTTCGCCAATCATCCTATCGCGCTCACGAAGCTCCAATTTATCGAGAAATTCAATTTCATCGCCGATGGATTTATTGGCAAATTCGTCAATGTTGATGCCGCCAACGGTAACGCAGAGCGACTCTTTTTTGAGCCTTGCGCCGCCGCATTCGGGGCATTTGACGGAGGACATGTAGGTCTCAATTTCAGCTCTTGACCATTCGCTGCTTGTTTCGGCATATCGTCTTTCAAGATTGTTGATGATGCCCTCAAAATCGGTCATGTATGTGCCGCTGCCGTATTCGCTTTTGCGTTCCAGCTTTATTTTTTTACCGCCCGTGCCGTAGAAAATAACATCCTTTGCTTTTTTGGAAAGGTCTTTGAACGGCGTATCGAGCGAGAAATCATAAGCATTTGCAAGCCCTTCGTAATACATTTGGGCTATTGTGCCGCCGTCGGCAGAGCTCCAACCGCTTGCCTGAATGGCACCCTCTTTAATAGACAGCTTGGGATTGGGCACAACAAGCTTGGGGTCAACGCGCATAAAAACGCTCAAACCCGTGCACTTGGGGCATGCTCCGAACGGATTGTTGAATGAAAACGAGCGCGGCTCAAGCTCCTCAATGCTCACTCCGTGTTCGGGGCATGCGTAATTGAGGGAAAAGAGCTGCTCCTCGCCGTCAATAACGTCAATGAGCAGCAGTCCGTCGGTCAGCTTTGTTGCGGTTTCGATTGAATCTGCGAGACGTGAGCGGATGCCGTCTTTTATCACGAGGCGGTCAACGATAACTTCTATATTGTGCTTGATGTTCTTTTCAAGCTTAATTTCTTCAGCAAGGTCATAGGTTATGCCGTCAATGCGCACCCTTGCGAAGCCGCTTTTGCGTATGCCGTCAAGCTCTTTGACGTATTCACCCTTTTTGCCGCGCGCAATGGGTGCCATAACCTGAATTTTAGTGCCCTCGGGCATGGCGATAACGCGTTTTGTGATGTCATCAACGGTCTGTTTGCTTATCTCTCTGCCGCATTCGGGGCAGTGTGGGATGCCGATTCGCGCATAAAGCAGGCGCAGGTAGTCATAAACCTCCGTAACCGTGCCCACGGTTGAACGGGGGTTTTTTGAAGTCGTTTTCTGGTCGATAGAAATGGCGGGGGAAAGCCCGTCAATGCTCTCAATGTTTGGCTTTTCCATTTGACCGAGAAACTGCCTTGCATATGATGAAAGCGACTCGACATATCTGCGCTGACCCTCGGCATAAATTGTGTCGAAGGCAAGCGACGATTTGCCCGAGCCCGACAGACCCGTGAAAACCACGAGCTTGTCGCGCGGGATTGATATATCAACATTTTTAAGGTTATGCTCTTTTGCACCCTTAACTGTTAAAAACTTTGATGCCATTTATTATTTTCCTCTTCTTAATTTCTCGATTCTGTCGCGAAGATAAGCCGCATGCTCAAATTCAAGAATTTTTGCAGCCGCCTTCATTTCGGCAGTCAGCTTGACTATCATTGCTTCGCGTTCCTTTTTGCTCATTTTTGAGATTGACTTTTCTTCGCCGCTCTTTGCTGAAATTCCGATAATTTCGTGAGCTTCCTTAACGATGGTCTGCGGAGTGATTCCGTGTTCCTCGTTATATTTCATCTGCTTTTTCCTGCGGCGTTCGGTTTCGGTTATTGCTCTTTCCATAGACGGGGTTACGCAGTCGGCATACATAATAACCGTGCCGTTGGCGTTACGCGCCGCTCTGCCAATGGTCTGAATGAGCGAGGTTTCGGAGCGCAGGAAGCCCTCTTTATCCGCATCGAGTATCGCGACAAGCGACACCTCGGGAATGTCAAGACCCTCACGCAAAAGGTTGATGCCAATAAGAACATCAAAATCGCCAAGGCGAAGCCCGCGAATTATCTCCATTCGCTCAATCGTATCAATATCATGGTGCATATAGCGCACCTTTATGTCAAGGTTTTCAAGGTAGTCCGTCAAATCCTCTGCCATGCGTTTGGTGAGGGTTGTAACAAGCACTCTTTCGCCCTTGGCTGTGCGCTCATTGATTTCGGAAACAAGGTCGTCAATCTGCCCGTCAACGGGACGCACGGATATTTCGGGGTCGAGAAGCCCCGTGGGTCTGATAACCTGCTCGGCAATCTGTGCGCTTTTTTCTTTTTCCAATTCGCCGGGGGTTGCGCTGACAAATATTTTCTGCCCCGTTCTTTCATAGAATTCGTCAAAGGTCAGCGGGCGGTTGTCATAAGCCGAAGGCAGGCGGAAGCCGAAGTTAATCAGGCTCTCTTTTCTTGCTCTGTCGCCGCCGTACATAGCTCTGACCTGCGGCAGGGTGACGTGGGATTCATCAACAAACAAAAGAAAATCATCGGGGAAATAGTTGAGCAGAGTGAACGGCGCGGAGCCTGCGGGTCTGTCTGACATGATTCTTGAATAGTTTTCAATGCCCTTGCAAAAGCCCGTTTCGCGCAGCATTTCAATATCGTATTCGGTTCGCTGGCGTATTCTTTGAGCCTCCAAAAGCTTGCCGTTTTCCTGAAAATATTTTTCACGTTCAAGCATTTCGGCAAATATATTTGAAATGGATTTTTCCATTTTGTCGGGGGCTATAACGTAGTGGGATGCGGGGTATATCGCCGCATGCGAAAGAACGCTTTTAACCTGACCCGTCAGGGCATTAATTTCGCTGATTCTGTCAATCTCATCGCCGAAAAATTCAACTCTTATGCCGTTTTCATTTGAATAAACGGGGAATATCTCTACAACGTCGCCCCTAACGCGGAATTTATTGCGGCTGAAGTCGATATCATTGCGCTCGTACTGAATTGAAACAAGCTTTTCAATCAGTTCATCGCGGCTTTTTTCCATGCCAGTGCGCAGAGAAATAACCATGCTGCGGTAGTCGATAGGGTCGCCGAGGGTGTATATGCACGAAACGCTGGCAACGATTATAACATCGCGCCTTTCCGACAGCGCAGAGGTTGCCGAGTGGCGCAGCTTATCAATTTCATCATTGACGGCGGAATCTTTTTCGATATAAGTGTCGGTTGTGGGAATATATGCTTCGGGCTGATAATAATCATAGTAACTGACGAAATATTCAACCGCATTTTCGGGGAAGAATTCTCTGAACTCGCTGCAAAGCTGTGCGGCAAGAGTTTTGTTATGCGCCAAAACAAGCGTAGGTCGGTTAACCCTTTCAATGACGTTAGCCATCGTAAAGGTTTTTCCCGAACCCGTAACGCCGAGCAGGGTTTGCTCCGCCATGCCGCTGTTGATGCCGTCAACAAGCTGTGCTATTGCCTGCGGCTGGTCGCCCGTCGGCTTATATTTGGAATGCAAGACAAACTTATCCATAAATCCCTCCGAAACGCTATGAACAAATGTTCATAAAAATTATATCATATAAAATTTTAAATGTAAAGAAAATATTATAAACAAATTTCATAAACGAGTGTCGTCAATTATCTTTGTTTGTTGACAATTTATACAAATAGTGGTATTATAACCATATACTTTTTGAAACAATAACTCCATATGTGATTGTTGCTTCAAAAAGAATTAATTTAATTGCGGCATTGCATCTCAATATTGAAATGGAGTGTTTTATTTGAAAGGTATCATTTTGGCGGGCGGTTCGGGCACAAGGCTTTACCCCCTCACAATGGTAACGAGCAAGCAGCTTTTGCCCGTTTATGACAAACCCATGATATATTATCCCCTGTCAACGCTTATGCTTGCAGGAATCAGAGATATTTTAATAATTTCAACTCCCCAGGATACGCCCCGTTTTGAAGAGCTTCTCGGCACAGGCAGTCAGTTCGGTCTTAACCTCTCCTACGCCGTGCAGGAAAGCCCCGACGGCTTGGCGCAGGCATTCATCATCGGCGAAGAATTTATCGGCGATGACGATGTTGCCATGGTTTTGGGTGATAATATTTTTTACGGCAACGGTTTGGGTCATATGCTCCGCCAGGCTGCAAAGAATAAAAACAGAGCCACCATTTTCGGATATTATGTTGATAATCCCAAGGCTTTCGGCGTTGTTGAGTTTGATGAAAACGGCGTTCCCGTTTCTATTGAAGAAAAGCCTGAAGTTCCAAAGTCCAATTATGCGGTAACGGGTCTGTATTTCTATGATAACAGAGTTGTTGAATTTGCAAAATCGCTCAAGCCCTCTAAAAGGGGAGAGCTCGAAATTTCCGACATAAATCAGATGTATCTTGACTGCGGTGCCCTTGACGTAAAGCTCATGGGCAGAGGCTTTGCGTGGCTTGACACGGGCACGGTTGACAGCCTCATGGATGCCGCAAACTTTATCAAAACGGTTGAAAAGCTTCAGGGCATCAAAATTTCCGCTCCCGAAGAAATTGCCTATAACATGCGCTGGATAAGCAGAAAGGCACTTTTGAACTCCGCCGAAAAATACGGCAAGTCCTCCTACGGTCAGCATCTTCGCTCCGTTGCCGAGGGCAGGATTCTTTACACAGGCGGCAAGCCCGGCGAAAGGCCGTGTTGGGGCGCAGAAGGAGATTTGAACTATGACGTTGAATGAAACGGCGGTTAACGGCGTTTTTGAAATTGAGCCGAAGGTTTTCGGTGATAACCGCGGCTGGTTTTACGAAAGCTATTCAAAAGAAAAATTTGAAAAGCTCGGCATAACAGCCGATTTTGTTCAGGATAACCGCTCATTTTCCGCTCAAAAAGGAACATTGAGAGGTCTGCACTGCCAGACAAATCCAAAGGCGCAGGCAAAGCTGATAACCTGCTTAAAGGGCGCAATTCTCGATGTTGCGGTTGATATCCGCAAGGGCTCGCCGACATATATGAAATGGGTTGCCGTTGAGCTTAACGAGGATAACAAAAAAATGCTCTATATCCCCAAGGGCTGCCTGCACGGGTTTGTGACTCTTACGGATAATGTTGAGGTAACATATAAGGTGGATGAATACTATTCGCCCGAAAACGACAGAAGCGTTTGCTTTTGTGACCCCGAAATAGGTGTTGAGTGGGGGATTGAAAGCCCCGTGCTTTCCGAAAAAGACAAAAATGCGCCGCTTCTAAAGGACAGCGACGTTGAATTTTATTTCTAAAATTTTCCAATCACCGACGGAATAAAGAATTTGTTTCTGCTCATAATAACATCGAAAAGCAATTAAGGAGTTGAAACGAATGCTTGATAAAATTTCACTGGCTCTTGTGATAATCGGTGCGCTCAACTGGGGCAGCATAGGTCTGTTTCAGTTTGACCTTGTCGCTTGGATTTTCGGCGGTCAGGGAGCAATTCTCAGCAGAATTGTTTACACGGTTATTGCCCTTGCGGGAATCTGGTGCATTTCTCTGCTTTTCAGAGAATCCGATGCTATCGTCAAGGCAGAAACAGATGACATTCAGTAAAGGACAGTTTCGCGAAGAACAAAAGAAACTCAATAAAAAGAATTGGCTTGTACAGGGAATTAACCTATACAAGCCAATTTTTATGTTTTTTAGAATTTAAATGAATGAGTTTGATTATTTCTCTTTGCTTGCTGAAAGGAATTTGTAAACAAGAGCTGCAAGAACGCCGCCAACGAGGGGAGCAACGATGAATACCCAAACGCTTGAAAGTGCATCGCCGCCAACAAGAACTGCGGGTCCAAAGCTGCGGGCGGGGTTAACGGAGGTGCCTGTGAAGGATATGCCGAGGATGTGAACAAGTGTGAGAGTGAGGCCGATAACAATGCCGGAAACCGCGCTGTTTTCAACCTTTGATGTTACACCGAGGATTGCGATAACAAAAACAAATGTGAGAATAATTTCAACAAGGATTGAGAGACCGATGCTGTCATTATAGAGTGCGTTTGCGCCGAGTCCGCTCTCTTTGCCTACAAGAGCCATAAGAACAGCCGCGCCTGCTGTTGCGCCCGCAAACTGAGCAACAACATAGCCGATAAAATCAGCTATTGAAAGCTTGCCGCTGACGAGCATCGCGATTGAAACTGCGGGGTTAATGTGGCAGCCGGAAATGTTGCCGATGGAATATGCCATTGCAACAATAACAAGACCGAATGCAAGAGCGGTGAGCAGATATCCTGTGCCGTATTCAGACGAGCAGCCGACTACTGCCGCTGTGCCGCAGGCAAAAAGGACAAGAACGAATGTGCCGATAAATTCGGCGATGTACTTTTTAACAGATTGCATAAAAATACCTCCAATATGTGTTTTTATAATTATAACAAAGAATTTAAAAAAAAACAACCGATTATATTCATTTTAAATATTTTATCAGCATCCCGCCGTTTTCCAAAGGCTCGGTTTTAAAGGTTGAAAATCTCGGAAGAACGGTCACACAGTCCGCAAATGCAGGCTGACCCGAATTACCCTGAATTACGGGAGCGCATACAAAGCTGATTTCATCAATTAAATCAGCTTTGGCGAATGCTCCGCCGATGATTCCGCCTCCCTCAAGCAAAAGCTTTTCAATGCCGAAAAGCTCACAAAGCTTCTGCATGGCAAGCGGCAGGTCAAGCTGTTCCTTGCCTGCAAAAATATAGGAAATATTCTTGCTTTGCAAAAAGCCGATGTAAGCATCGTTAACGTTTTCGCAAAGGATTTCGATTATATGTGCGTTGTCATAGCCGGGGTCATCGTCCGCTATACGGTTCGTCTGCCAATTAAGCTTGCCCTTTGTATCAACAGCCACGGCATAAAAATCTGCCTTTTCGGCAACGCAGTCGGTACGCGGGTATTCTTTGCCCTGCCATGCCGCAATGTCAGGCAGGGCTTCGCCGGTGAAGCTGCCCTGCATTGTTACCCTGCCGCAGAGAAAGGCATCTGCCTTGAAATTGCGGTGGTTGCTGTAGTAATGCTCATGCAGAGGAAGCACCTGCGGCTCTTCGAGAAATTTGCCTGCGATTTTGCAGTCGAGCGAGGTTAGCATGTGATAAATTATATATGGTTTGTTCATTTTTAATACCTCTTTTTATTTAAGAAAAAACCGCCTCCCAAACGGGAAGCGGTTTCATCGTTTTAATTATTCAGCCTTGGGAGCTTCAACAGGGCAAGCGTCTGCGCAAGCGCCGCATTCGATGCAAGCATCAGCGTCGATAACGTATTTGCCGTCGCCCTCAGAGATAGCCTCAACGGGGCATTCTGCTGCGCATGCGCCGCAGGAGATGCAATCGTCATTAATGATGTATGCCATTATGAAATCCTCCTTAACATTTTTTCAAAACCATTGTACCACATTATTTTAAAAATGCAAGTGGTTTTTGCTGTATTTGCATGTATTTTTATACATGTGTGTCGAAAAATTAACCCTCGATATCCTTAAGGGCTTCAATTTCTTCCTTTGCAACCCTGATTTTAGCATCGCGGACCGTCTTAACATCCCTGCGGTTAAAGGTTTTCGGGGGTGCATCGGGGTTGTTGTGAAGCTGAACCTTCAACCTGCCGCGAAGCAGGCTGAAATCAACAACCGTGCCTGCGCCCTCTGCCGTTTCAACAATAGCGCCGGGCTTGGGAGTGATTTTCAAAAGATGCTCATATGCATTCTGCTCATATTTGAGGCAGCACATGAGTCTGCCGCATGATCCGCTGATTTTTGCGGGGTTGAGCGAAAGACCCTGCTCCTTAGCCATTTTGATTGATACGGGCTGAAATTCGCCAAGGAAGCTGCTGCAGCAGAAGGGTCTGCCGCACATGCCCAGACCGCCGAGCATCTTGGATTCATCCCTGACGCCTATCTGGCGAAGCTCAATGCGGGTTTTGAACACGCCTGCAAGGTCTTTTACAAGCTCGCGGAAGTCAACTCTGCCGTCTGCGGTGAAATAGAAAAGAACCTTTGCACAGTCAAATGTATATTCAACGCCAACCAGTTTCATGTCAAGTCCGTGGCTCAAAATTTTCTGCTGGCAGATTTCAAAAGCCTCGGCTTCTTTAGCCTTGTTTTCCTTAACTTTCTTAAGGTCATCCTCATCTGCAATGCGCATAAGCTTTTTGAGGGGCTTTACTATCTCTTCTTCGTCTATTTCTCTGTTATCCATTGCAACCTCGCCGCATTCAACGCCGCGTGCGGTTTCAACAATAACTTTTTCGCCTTTTTTTAATTCTTTTCCGTCGGGGTCAAAGTAGTAGATTTTGCCTACCTCTTTGAAACGGATGCCGACAACTTCAGCCATATGTTAAACCTCCAATATATTGTTAATCGGTTACCGCTTTACGCAGCTTTGTGCAGAGGGCGGTGACCGTAAGATTATGATTTGCATTAAGCTTAATTGAATTTATTAAAGTATCCGTGCTTTCGATAAGCGAAAGCAGAGCGCGTCTGCTCAGCTTCGGCGCAATTTCAGCCGCGACAAAGCCAAGCTCGTCGTTTTCTTCCTCTGCGGAGTATTTTATGCGCAGGGCAAGAGCAAATATCTCTTGAATAACGGGCAGGGCGGCACGCAAAAGCTTTTGATTTTTTTCAAAAACCGCGGCAGCTTTGACTATTTCAATGTCATCCAGAGCGGCAGCAGCCAAAGCAACGCCTCTTGCTGCTTCAACTATGCTCTCGCGCGGCATTGCTTCATCCTCCGAAGCCGATGCCTGACCGAGATTATAAACGGTAGAGCGGGAAAGAACAGTCGGCAGAAAGCCCGATTTCGTTGAGCAAAGCAGGATGAAGCTGACATACGCGGGCGGCTCTTCGAGAATTTTAAGAATTGCGTTCTGACCCTCGTTACCCATGGTGTGGGAATTTTCAAGAATAAAAACCTTTCTGTCCGCCTCGTTGGGCACGATGTATGCCTTGTTTCTTATTTCGCGTACAATGTCAACCTTAAAAGCCTTCGGTTTGTCCTCAACCGAATAAAGCAGAATATCCGCATGTGAGTCTGCTGCGGCTTTTCGGCATGCGGAGCACACCCCGCACGGAACTATTCCGCCGGAGCTGCAAACAAGTGCCGCCGCAATCTTTTTGGCAAGAGCCATGCGTTCCTCCGCTTTGCCGCCCTCAATGATAACGGCGTGGGGGAACCTTTTTGAATGCATCGCAGCGGATATGGATTTTTCAACCGAATTGCTTAAATCAAAGCCGCTTATAATCATGCTTGATATCCTTAAAGTTTAATGAATTTGTCAACGTCAACCACAAAAACCGTTGCTCCGCCGACAGTAACCTCAACGGCGCGGGAAATAAAGCCCTCTGCCATAAATGAGGGGGAGGGGGAAACCATTTGAGTGCGTTTGCGCGAAAATTCGCTGATGATTTCGATAACATCATCAACCTTTTCGTCCTCTGTACCGATGAGGAGAGTGGAGTTGCCGGCCTTCAGAAATCCGCCGGAGGTTGAAAGCCTGGTTGCTCCGTAGCCCTTTTGTGTCAGTTCATTGAGGACGCTGGGGCAATCATCATTGTTGATAATGGCAACGATAAGCTTCATACATAAAACTCCTTTTTTAAATGTTTTTGTGCAAGGAAATGTTTCTCTCTATAACCTTTCTTCCGCGCCATTCATATGCACGCCCCTCAAGGCCGCAGCCCGAGGTTATGTGCGGAGCTGGTGCGCAAAGAAATTCTTCAATTTCGGTGATTGCGGCGTTTTTGTTCATCGGGCAAACATCCTGGCAGATGTCACAGCCCCAGACACAGCCGCATTCCTTCATAAGCTTTTCTTCTTCGGCGGAAAGAACGCCCTTTTTCTGCGTTATTGCGGAAAGGCATTTGCTTTGGTCAACCCCTTTTTCCGATATCGCCGAGGCGGGGCAGGATTTTTTGCATTTGCCGCACATGATACAGCTTTTTTCATCAGCATCAACGCAGTCAAGAGAAAGGTCTGTTACTATTTCACCGATGAAAACGAAGGAGCCGTATTTTTCGGTTATCAGAAGTGAGTTAAGCCCTCTTACTCCAAGCCCCGCAAGGCATGCGGCACGCACCTCGGGCACGGGAGAATTATCCGCAAACGCGGCAAATTCGTGTTCGGGATAGAGCATTTTCAGCTTTTCGCAAGCTGTGTTCAGTCTGTTTAAAGCAACCTCGTGATAATCCGTCACAACTGCGTATTTGGAAATGTTGAGATTTTTGTATTCGGATTTATCAAGCAGATAGGGAAAGCATGCAACAATAACGCTTTTTGCGTTTTCGGGCAGTCTGCTTTTCGCTCTGCATTCGATAAGCCCCGATTTTATTTTATCAAATGAACATATTCCCCACAAGGGGGCAATTTCATCCATTGTTTTTTCGAAGGTCAATTTATCACCCCACGGCCTGTGCAAGAGCAATCATGACAGGCAAGGTAATTATTGAAATAAAGCTGACAACCGCAACCGTCTGCGAGGCAAGGCCTGTGTTGCGGTCATATTTTGCGGCAAACATAACCGTGTTGTTTGCTGTGGGTGCGCCTGCGGAAATCGAGAGGGCAACAAGCAGAGTGCCCGAAATGCCGACAAGCCTGAAAGCTGCCAGAAGAATAAGCGGAAGAATAATAAGCTTTACAAGCGCAACGGCAAAAATCCGCCAATTTTTAAATATCGTTTTGAAGTTGGTGTTGGCAATGTATGTGCCGAAAATAAGCATTGCAACGGGAGTATTAAGGCTTGCAATATAGTTCATGGGCGAAGCGATGATGTTCGGCAGCTTCACCGAAAGCAAAAACAGCGGCAAGCCGATTATAACGGAAATAACGCCGGGGTTGAGGATAAGCTTTTTGAAGTCAAACTTAACCTTTTCGCCGCCCTTGTTAATTGTGTAAATTCCGTGAGTAAAGCTGAAAATCTGGAACGAGATAATAACCGCCGAGCAGTAGAACACGCCTTCTTCGCCGAGCACCGCGCCCGCGAGGGGCAGCGCCATGTAGCCGCAGTTGCCGTATGCGCAGGAATATTTGTAAATGCAACCCTCATCCATATTGCATTTGTTAAACACAAGCGACGAAATGGCGGCAGATACAATGTGGAGCACAAAGCCGCAGGCAATGGCTGTGAAAAGCCCTTTTACCGTTTCGGGGTTATATTCAAGTGTGCAGAAGCTTTGGATTATAACCGCGGGGGTTATGATATAGAAAAGCAGGTCGGTGCAGCTTTTTGCAACCTTTTCGGTATAAATGCCCACCTTGTCGGCAATCGCACCGATGGCAACAAGGACATAGAGAATTGCAACCTGCTCACTTGCAATGAGAACATTCTGTAAAAACATTGATTACTCCTCTGCAGAAGCGTTTTCGGGAACGGATTCTTCTTCGGGTGCTCTGTCGGTCAATCTTGTTGAAACGGCTGAAATTGCGAAAAGCGCAAGCGCAAAATCGCAGTATTCAACAACGCTGTAGCTGCTTAAAAGCTGTGCATTGCCCGTGAGAGTCATGATGAATCTCGGAACAAAGCAGACAAGCGCAAGCAGAGCCGCGGTCAAGCCGTATGAGCCGATTTTCCATTCAAGACCTTTGCTGTTGACCTGAGAATTGCATTGAGCAAACGCCATGAAGAAAAGAATAAAAGCGGCAATCATAAGCATTTCAAACATCAAATCCGAAACGCGAATGTAGCTTATTGTATGGGTAAAGCGGTGAACAAGCCTGAAAATGCTCCAGATAACGGGTGAAAGCGAAAGAATGCGGAGCTTTGACGCTGCTGCGCTTCCCTTAATGCAGGAAAGACCAAGAGCAAGGAAATAAATCGCGGAAAGCGCGGCAAATGCAGCCTGCGCCGCAAGAATGAGAATTGTCGGGTTTAGCTTGCCCTCGCGGGTGATGATTTCTTCTCCGTTCAAAAACGAAAAGCTTTGCAGCGCATTGATAACCGCGCCTGCGGCTGCTGTGAGCGAAAGAATGCCGAAGCCGGGGCGTTTCACCGCCTCAACCGAATAGGCAAGCTTTTTTCTGCGCATAAAGCCAAAGATGCAGAGCCCAAAAAAAGCGGCGGCAATTACGGCGTAGAGCAGATAAACGCTCCAATCGGTTTTTGCATAAAAGCCCGTGCCGTTTTCAAGAACGGTGAAAAATTGCAGAGTCCTCACGGGCAGGGCAATAACTGCGGCAACGGCAAAAATAATAATTCCCGCGCCAAAGCTGCTTTTGAGGATTTTATTTATCATTTTAACTGACCTCTTATCTGTTGTTGATGGGTGTGTAAATATTTCTTGCGTTGCTGCTCTTATAAGCGGGTCTGATAATCTTGCCGCCTGTAAGAAGTTCTTCCATTCTGTGCGCCGACCAGCCCGCGATTCTTGCAATGGTGAAAATGGGGGTGAAAAGGTCGGGCGGGATATCAAGCATTTTATAAACAAGACCCGAATAAAGGTCAACATTTGCGCACATAGCCTTTTTCTGAGTCTTGTTGCTGTTGAAAATTTCGGGAGTGAGCTGTTCAATAAGGCTCAAAAGAATAAATTCATCCTCAAACTCGATATTAACGGCAAATTCCGCCGCCTTTTGTTTAAGAATTTTTGCACGCGGGTCGGAAAGAGTATAAACCGCGTGACCCATGCCATAGATAAGACCGGAGCCGTCGCCCGCTTCCTTGCGCATGATTTTATTAAGAAAATCGGCAACCTGACCCTCGTTTGTTATATCGCTTACGCCCGCTTTGATTTGCTCAACCATTTCCGAAACCTTGATGTTTGCGCCGCCGTGCTTGGGTCCTTTAAGCGCGCCGATGCTTGCGGCGGTTGATGCATAGGTATCCGTGCCGCTGGAGGTAAGAACTCTTGATGCAAAGGTGGAGTTGTTACCGCCGCCGTGCTCCGCGTGGAGCATGAGGCAAACGTCGAGCAGCTTTGCTTCGCGGTCAGTAAAGGTTTTGTCAGCTCTGATAGAGCGCAGAATTGTTTCAGCCGTTCTGTGCTCGGGCTTCATCTGATGGATATACATGCTCTTGTGATAATAATGGCGGCGTTTAACCTGATAAGCATAAACCATGATTGCGGGAATCTGCGCAATAAGGTGAATGCACTGACGGAGCACGTTTTCAATCGAAGTGTCGTCAGGGTTGCTGTCATATGAATAAAGAGCAAGCACGGCACGCGAAAGCTTGTTCATTATGTTTGGCGAGGGAGCTTTCATAATCATATCTTCGATGAAATCCTCGGGAAGCTCACGGCAGCTTGAAAGAATTTTGCAGAAATTATCAAGCTGTTCTTTTGTGGGCAGAGAGCCGAAAAGGAGCAGATAAACAACTTCTTCAAAGCCGAAGCGGTCTTCTGATATGCAGGCATTAACAATATCCTCCATGTCGATGCCTCTGAACAAAAGCTTTCCTTCCTTGGGGAGCTTTTCGCCGTCGCTCATGTAATAGCCCTCAACTGTGCAGACACCCGTGATGCCTGCCATAACGCCGGTGCCGTCGTTATTACGCAAGCCTCTTTTGATGTTAAAGCGGTCATAGTCCGAGGGAGCTATATAGTTATATTTGCGAATTTGCTCGCATAAATTTTTTATGTCACGTTCCGCAACGTGTGATTCAATCGTGGACATCTTTATCCTCCGTTCTTTAAAATGCTATATCTCCATTCTATAATTAATTTATTATATATCTTATTTTATTAAAAGTCAAGAAAGGGTTAAGCAAATGAAAACAAATGTTGTTATTATCATGATTATCGCCGTGTCAATGATTTTATGCCCCGTTGCGGCAGTCGGAGTTAACCCCGACCCCAAAACAAAGCCCGCACAGACGCAGATTGAAACTGAAGAAACAGCAGACGGTGCTGAATACATTTCGGTGATGTCATCGTCAACGGGTGATATAGCAAAGGTTAAAATGCGCGAATATGTTATCGGG
Organism: Clostridia bacterium; assembly: GCA_017623615.1. GTDB lineage: Bacteria > Bacillota > Clostridia > Oscillospirales > Acutalibacteraceae > CAG-177. The sequence goes on from JAGAOT010000010.1 coordinate 19,388, forward strand.
TCGGTGGCGGCGGAAATGTCTGCCCTTTATCATCCCGAAGCACTTAAGGCGCAGGCGGTTGCAAGCTATACTTATGCCAAAAAAGTGGGCGAACAGAACGAAAAATATAAGGAATCCTCACTCGGCGAAGCGGATATAACCGACAGCCCCGACACGCATCAAGGCTATATTAATGAAAAGCAGCGCAGGGCAAAATGGGGCGAGAAATTTGAAGAATATGAAGCGAAAATCGAAGCGGCGGTTGACGAGGTTTTCGGGCAATACCTAACCTATAACGGTGATACGGCTCTTGCGGTTTATCATGCAAACAGCGCGGGCAGAACGCAGAGCGCGGAAACGCTTTGGGGAACGGAAATTCCTTATCTTATAAGCGTTGAAAGCCCCGGCGACAAGCTTTCGCCGAGCTATGTTTCAACGCAGGAGTTCAAGAAAAGCGAGTTTAAAAAGCTTGCCAAAAACTGTGATATCAGCCTTGACGGCGATGCAGAGGAATGGGTAGGGGAGCTTACAAAAGCGGAAAGTGGATATGTCATGTCCGTGCGGCTCGGCTCCACCGAGGTCAGCGCATCAAAATTCCGTGAGGAATTTGGTTTAAAAAGCTGCTGCTTTGATATTGAATATTCGGACGGAGTGTTTACCGTCACCTGCTGCGGCTACGGTCACGGAGCGGGCATGAGCCAATACGGCGCGGATTACATGGCAAGGCAGGGCAGCACATGGCGAGAAATTCTGGAGCATTATTACCCGGGAACAGAAATTGAAACTGCATAAAAATACCAATCCCGCAAATAATAACAAAAATGCACGGAGGTACTGTGTGAAAAGAGTTGTTATTACTGCGGACAGCGCGGCGGATTTGCCTAAGGATGTTGCCGACAGATACGGAATTTTAATCATGCCCATGAATGTTGTTATTAACGGTGAGGTTAAAAAAGACGGCGTTGACATAACCGCCCGGGAGCTGTTTGATTTTGTTGAAAACACGGGTAAAATCCCATCCACATCTGCTGTATCACCGGGAGAATATACGGATTTCTTTGAAAGCATTCTGAAAAACGGCAATGAGGTTGTGCATATCGCGTTTTGCTCCGAGCTTTCGTCAACCTGTCGTAACGCGAAAATGGCGGCGGGTATGCTTAACGGAGTTTATGTTATCGACACGCGCAACCTTGCGGGCGGCATGGCTTTGCTTGCAATAAAGGGCTGTGAAATGCGCGATAACGGAATGGGTGCGAAGGAAATCTATTCTCGCCTTTCCGCGCTTGTGCCGTCGGCAAGGGTCAGCTATCTTCTTGAAAATATCGATTTTCTGCGCCGCTCGGGCAGATGCTCCGCCGCCGCGGCTTTCGGAGCAAGCCTGCTTTCAATAAAGCCTTGTGCCGCAATGGTTAACGGCTCGATTGAAGTGATTAAAAAATACCGCGGAAAAGCACAAGCCGCCCGCCTGCAATACGCAAGCGAGCAGCTTGAAAAAAAATCAAAAATTGATTACTCAACCGCTTTTATTTATCACTCGGGGGTAGAATTCGCCGAGCTTGCCGCGATTGAGGAAATGCTTAAAAGCAAAGGCTTTCAGCAAGTTATAACCGCTTTTACGGGTTGCATGATAAGCCTGCACAGCGGAGAAAAAGCAATGGGTATCCATTTCTTGGAGAAATGAATACCCATAAGATTATTTTTGCAAAAAGTCAACAGTAACCTCGCAAAGCTCTTCTGCTCTGTTTTCGATGCATTGGTGTCCGCCGCCCTCAACCGTGTGGGTTGTTGCATCGGGGAAAGCGGAATTCATTTGCTCTTTCATAGCAGAATTAAGAATAATATCGTTGCTTGCCTGGCAGAGAAGCACGGGGCAGGCGATTTTTGATGCGTTTTCAAGGTCTGTTGCCTTAACGTTATACATCATTTCACACATGCCTGCGCCGAAGCCGTCGTACTGCACGGCATCTGTAACGCCCGCAACGTCATAATTCATTGCAAAATTCCAATCCATTGTTGCAAAATAGATTATGAGTTTAACAACAAAATCTGCTTTTGTGCCGTATTTAAAAAATGCGTTCATGATGAATTTCATGGGCGAGGAGGTGATGAGTCCTTCCATTGCAGCGGGAAATTCGCTCTGCGGTGCGGGGCAGTAAAGCAGTAGGCTTTCAACATCGTTTCGGATTGCAATGTTAACAGCAACGCCGCCCATTGAATGACCCGCGATTATCCATTCATCCATGGGAGCGATGCTTTTCATAAGCTCCGCAATGAGAATTTCGCGGTCAACAACCGTCATATCCTCGGTTTCTCTTGTGCTGAAGCCGAAATTCGGCAGGTCGGCAAGCACGCATTCATAGCCCTCGGCTGAAAGAATATCCGCCATGTTGCGCCATGCATATGTGGAGCAAAGAAAGCCGTGGAGCATCATAATTCTGCCCTTTTGCTCGCCTTTTGCAGGAATGACTCTGTAATGAATGTCATAATCACCGTATTCGAAATATTGGCTGTTTTCATAAGGCTTGTAACCGACATCCGCCGCGGAAGCGAAAACGGAGAGCGAAGTTAAAGCGATTGCAATAACGCAAAGAATGCTTATTATTTTTTTCATTGTTATTATCCTTAATTTGTTATTTTTTACCCGTTGAGCCGAAGCCGCCTTCGCCTCTCTGGGTTTTGTCGAGCTCATCTGCTTCAACGGGTGTGATTAGCGAAACGGGCATTATAACGAGCTGTGCAATGCGTTCATCGGGGTTGATTGTGTAAGCCTCTTTGAGCTGATTTATAACGCCCACGCAGATTTCTCCCCTGTAGTCGCTGTCGATAACTCCGACAGAATTGAGCAGACCGATGCCGTGCTTTATGGCAAGCCCGCTTCTCGCAAAGACAAACGCGCCGAGCTCCGCACTCGGAAGCTCAATCGCAATGCCCGTGGGAATAACTGCTTTTTCGCCGCCGCCGAGGGTTATGGGCTCGTCAATGCAGGCATATAAGTCCATGCCCGCGCTGCCGGGAGTTGCCCTGAACGGAATTTTTGCGTTTTCACGCAGCTTTTTTATCTTGAATGTGTTCATTGCTTTGCTTTTCTCTCCTTATATCTTTCTTCGGGAGAAATCTTTTTGTGCGGGCAGGGAGTAGGCTCTTTAATGGGGTTAACGGGAGCCGCCCAGCGCACGGCATTGATTATGATTTTTTGAACATACTCATTGTGGAAGGTGGGGTTGCTTTCGTGACCGGGCTGGAAGTAGAAAATTTTGCCGAGACCTCTCTGCCAGCAGCAGCCGGAGCGGAAAACCTCGCCCCCCGCAAACCAGCCGAGGAAAACAAGCTCATCGGGTTCAGGTATATCGAAACGCTCGCCGTACATTTCCTCGACGTCAAGGCTGAAATGCGGGGGAACCCCTTTTGCAATGGGGTGAGCGGGGTTTACTGTCCAAATTCTTTCTCTGTCGCCGTCTCTCCAGCGCAGATTGCAGGTTGTGCCCATAAGAGCGCGGAAAATCTTTGAATGGTGACCCGAATGCAAAACTACCAAGCCCATGCCTGCAAGCACGCGCTTATGTATTTTTTCAACAAGCTTATCGGGCACTTTATCGTGAGCCATGTGACCCCACCAGATAAGAACATCGGTGTTTTCAAGCACCTCATCGGAAAGACCGCACTTGCGCTGTGCAAGAGTAGCGGTTTTAACCTTTATATCATCCTGTGAGGTGAGAAAGTTTTTGATGCAGCCGTGGATGCCTGCGGGGTAAACGCCCGCAACCTCGTTGCTGAGTTTTTCGTGAACGCCTTCATTCCAAACGGTAACGTTAATCATTTTCTGTTCGCTCCTTATCGTAATTTTTTTAATATTTCTTGTGATGCCGCAACGATTTTTGCGGCTGCAGGCTTGATAATCAAATCCATTTCGCCCATAAATTCAACATAATCGCCGTCAAAGCGGTGCTTAAAGCGGTAAAGACCGAAAAGAGGGTTGCTTTCGTCAATAACACCTGCAACGCCTCTGAAATCATAAATACGGCAGCCGTTTTCGATTGCCCATTTTATCATTTCCCATTGAAGCAGATAATTCGGCATAACCTTTCTGTTTGAGTTTGATGAAGCGCCGTAGAAATACCACACCTTGTCGCCCCACAAAACAGAAATTGCGCCCGCAATGGGCTCGCCCTCATAATATGCCATATAAAGCCTTGCGTTTTCACCGAAAGCATCAAGAATCTTTGCAAAATATGCCGCGGAGCGAAGCTCAAAGCCGTCTCTTTCACAGGTTTCTTTCATCAGCGAATAGAAAACATCCGCCTTTTCGCTTCCGTGAATTTTAATTTCAACATTGTTTTTGAGAGCGATTCGGATTTTTCTTCTGTGGTCGGAATGGAATGCGGCAAAAACCTCATCCTCCGTTCTGCCGTTGAGGTGAATTCGGATAACATAACGACACTGAAAATCCTCGAAATTAATTGTTCTTTCTTTTAGCTTGAAGCCCGCACCCGTTGCGATTGCACGGTATTCTTCGTTGCTGACGTCAACATCCTTATCAATTTTGAGCTGGTATGCGTTATATTTTTTGCCCTCTGCTTTTGCGGCTTCGATAAGGGCATTAAAGGTTGCCTTATCGTCGAACGCGCAAACGGGGCCTCTCGGGGCATACATCATATGATAGGGCAGCTTTGAAATTTTGCGGAGCAAAACCGCCAGAGTTCCCGTAATCTCGCCGCTGTCATTTCTGCATATAACGCCGAACCACTTCCAATCGTCCTTAACCCTGCCCCAAAGCGAGGTTTGAAGAAAGTGACCGTTTTCGTGCGATGCAACAAAAGCATCAAGCTCAGAAGTATTATTTAAATTCACTATTTCGGTATTCAATGTTATACTCTCGCAATCTATATAGTTTAATTTATTATATTATTATAACCCAAGATTTTCCGAAATGCAATAGCGGTTGAATATGCATAAAATATTTTTAAATTTCCTCTTGCTTTTTTTGCGGATAAAGGCGATAATATATAAAAACTGTGAAAGGATGAATTTTTTGGAAGCTATACTTAATTTTGACCTTGCCATTTTTGAGTTCTTCGAGAAATTCGTAAGAATGGATTGGCTTAACCCTATTATGAAAATCATCACAACTCTCGGTGATGACGGCATTTTCTTCATCATTCTCGGCGTGGTTATGCTGTTCTTTAAAAAGACAAGAAAAGCAGGTCTTGTATGTCTCGGCTCGCTTCTTGTTATGACTCTGCTCAACAATGAGCTTATCAAGCCCATCATGGAGCGCCCCCGTCCCTATAACCTCACAATTCTTCCCCAGGCGGCACAGAAGGCATTTGAAGAATACGGCAGAGACTATGACTGGGTCGGTTTGTTCGGCAAAATTGACTGGACTATCGACAGATTCCCCGGCTTTGCAGAGAAGTGGAACGCAGGCTATGTATGGCCCGATATCGTTGACTATATGTCATCAAAATCGCTTTCATTCCCCTCGGGTCACACATCATCGGCATTCACCTTTGCAATGGCAATCACACTTGTTCTTAAGAAAAAGGGAGTTGCAATCGCTTCGTTTATTTTTGCATTCCTTATGGGAATTTCAAGAATCTATGTCGGCGTTCACTACCCCACAGACGTTATCGTCGGCGCATTCGTAGGCATCGTCTATGCGCTCATCGGTTTTGCAATCTTTGCAAAGCTTTATGATGTTGTTTATCCCAAAATTGAAAACGCAATCAAAAACAGAAAAGCAAAGAAAGCATAAAATTTGAATTTAATGCGGCTGAAAATCATATTTTCAGCCGTTATTTTAATGATTTTGAAAAAAATAATAAAAAAAACAAAAAAAGTTCAATTTAGGTGTTGATTTTTTCTTTTGAATGTGATAATATACTTTGGCAATCGGAACTCATGCCGATTTCAAGTGAATATGCGCTGCTAGCTCAGCTGGATAGAGTGTTTGGCTACGAACCAAAAGGTCAGGGGTTCGAATCCCTTGCAGCGCGCCATCTCGAGTGTTCATAACGGATTCAAGTTGTGAACACTCGATTTTTTTATTTCAGTTATATTTTCGAGCAGGCGGTATGCCTGCTCTTTTTGTTTGCTACGGACAGTTTTATGCCGGGATATTCTTTGAGATATATTCAACCGCAACTCCCTGTCTTGTGTCGGCTCGGTAATACTCCCATTCGCTTTCGGTCAGCGGTATTTCGAGATAACCTACAAATCTGTAGTAAATTACAATTCTCTGCGTTCTGTGCTTTCCCGTTCCCTGCGTTTCGTAAACAACGATTTTGTCTATCAGTTCTTTGAGCAGCGGTGCTGTCAGAGTATCCATTTGCATAAACTTTCTCACGGCTGATATGAATTGCTCCTTGCCTTTCTGCATTGTACCGAGATTACTCAGCTGCTCACGGTATTGCTGAATCTTTGTTTTGAGTTCAAGTCTTTCGCTTTCATATTTGTTAGATAACTGCATAAACCATTCGTCGGTAACCTTGCCAGAAACATTATCTTCATAAAGCCTTTCATACAGCCTCGCTACATCTTCCTTTCTTGCGATTGCTCGGTCAAGTTCTTTCTGAACCTGTTTCTTTTCTGCAATAAGATCTTCGTTTGTCTTTTCGGCAAGCATATCGGCATAAAAAATAGTTTGCTCTGTTGAAGATATATATTTGTCAAAAATATCCTTGATACATTTTGCGTTAATTACTGCATTGTCTGCAGAGTCATTCTGCACTTCTGTAATTTGATATTTTTTTGCCCAATACAATTGCATTAAAAAGAATAATTACCGCAAGAAATACTCCGTAATAGAACATCATCGGCTTTTTCGGTGTTTTTATTTCGTTCATAAAATACTCCTTTGTCACTTTATGTCGCAATTATAAAGTACTTTCTTCAACCAAACTTCAACTGAAGTTCAACAATTGTTGAGATTTATGACGGTCTTGAATTTAATTTCATGCAGGTGTATAATACTTTGAGATTTTAATTCAGGAGATAAGTATGGATAACAACAAAGAATTTCTGGGCACGGAGCCCGTTGGCAAACTGCTTTTCAAGCTCGCTGTGCCGACAGTTATTGCCCAGCTCGTAAATATGCTGTATAACATCATTGACCGCATTTATATCGGTCACATTCCCGAAGAAGGCAGTCTTGCTCTGACGGGCGTTGGTGTTTGTATGCCGATAATTATGATCATCTCGGCTTTTGCGGCTCTTATCAGTTCGGGCGGTGCTCCGAGAGCATCAATAAATATGGGTAAGGGCGACAAAAAATCCGCAGAGAAAATTCTCGGCGGATGCTTCACGCTTCAGATTATTATTTCAGCCGTTTTAACTGCGGTTTTGCTTATATGGAACGAGGATTTACTCCTTGCCTTCGGTGCAAGCGAAAACACAATCGGATACGCAACAAACTATATGAACATCTATGCTGTCGGTACGGTGTTTGTTCAACTCACACTCGGAATGGGCGCATTTATCAATGCACAGGGCTTCACAAAAATAGGTATGATAACCGTGCTTATCGGTGCGGTCAGCAACATTATCCTTGACCCGATATTCATTTTTGCGTTCGATATGGGCGTCAAGGGTGCGGCACTTGCAACCATTCTTTCGCAGGCGATTTCGTGCATATGGGTGATTTCTTTCCTCTGTGGCAAGAAAACATATCTTAAACTCAAAGTGTCGGATTTGAAAATTGATGCAAAGCTTGTTTTCCCCTGCGTTGCTCTGGGTCTTGCGACCTTCATTATGCAGAGCAGCGAGAGTGTGATTTCCGTTTGCTTCAATTCGTCACTTCTCAAATACGGCGGAGATATCGCCGTCGGCGCAATGACAATTCTCACAAGCGTTATGCAGTTTGCAATGTTGCCGATGCAGGGAATTGCTCAGGGTGCACAGCCAATTTCAAGTTATAACTACGGTGCAAGCAACATTGACAGAGTTAAGAAAACATTCAAGCTGCTGCTCACTTGCTGCCTTACATATTCGGTTATTTTATGGGCGATGATTATGATGTTCCCGCAAATCTTTGCCGGAATATTCACACCCGATGCATCACTCATTGATTTCACGGCAAAGGCACTTCGTATCTACTGCGGTGCGATGTTCCTTTTCGGAATACAGATAGCCTGCCAGATGACCTTCGTTTCAATCGGCAACGCACCTTGTTCAATTGTCGTTGCTGTTGTGCGTAAATTCGTGCTTCTTCTGCCTTTTATCTACATTATGCCTAATCTGGTCGCAGACAAAACGATGGGCGTTTATCTTGCCGAACCTGCCGCTGATGTTATCGCAGTAACCTTCACTGCAATCCTTTTTGCCGTGCAATTTGAAAAGTCATTGAAGAAGCTTGAAGAAAACAAATTTATCGGTATTTAAGTTTGCCGAAATTGAGAACAGAGATATATAACAAAGTAAATTAAACAGCATAAGAAAGGCAGGTAACATCCACAAGGATGTCACCTGCTAAATTTTATGTCGTATGAAACTGTGCTGTGAATATATTAACACCGTTTTTGCTTTCGGCGAAGATTTTGCCTGAATGCTCGGTGACGATGCTTTCGGCAATGGACAGACCAAGACCGTAGCTGTTGTTCATTTGACGGGTTTTGTCACCTCTGTAGAAACGCTTGAATATGTTTTTTAGTTCATCTTCTGGTATGGTTTCACCTTCATTGCTTACTGAAAGTCTGCACTGATTTCTGCCTTGCTTTTTCAGAATCAGCTTAATTCCCGATTTTTCTGATGCGTATTTGTTTGCATTATCAAGAAGAATATCAATAACCTGTTTTATCTGCTCCGCATTGCCGTTCATATTGATGTCAGGTTCAATTTCGCTTGTAAAAATCTGCTCTTTCTCAAAGAACAGTGCTTCAAACGGAAGAATTGCATCGGATATGGTTTCGCTCAGATTAAAAACCGCAAACTCTTTTCTGACACTGCCGTTATCAAGTCTTGCAATTTCAAGCATACTTTCAACAAGACCTCTCATTTGCTTTGACATTGTTAGAATATTATCAGTGAATTTTGCTTTGCTTTCTTCGGAGCTTTCAGATTTCATGAGCTCGGCATTTGTTGTTATGACCGTAAGCGGAGTTTTCAGCTCGTGAGATGCATCGGCAATAAACTGCTTCTGCTTATCCCACGCTTCTTCGACCGGTTTAACAGCCCATTTTGCAAGAAAAATGCTGATAACAAAAAACAGCAGCAATGCACTCGCTCCGATAATTATGCATGTTCTGTAAAGACTTTCAAGCATATTCGCTTCGGCTGAAACATCGGTAAAAATATAGCTGTTACCCATTGGAGTTCTGTTGCGGAAATAACGCAAAGACGTATCGGGAACAATTCCTGTTTCCTCGTCACGGCTTTCAGCATATTCAAAAAGGGAGTTCAGATATTCTTCATCGGACAAATCAAACATACCGTTATCTTCTGCAATAAATTCTCCTTCAGGAGTGATAAGCAGACTGAAATGCGGTTTCGGGATATGTTCAAATTCTTTTTCGGGTTTATTGTGAGGCTTTGGAGGCATTGCTATATCTCTCATTGCCGAGATATTTTGCTGTTCGATATTTTTATGTGTGAGTGTGATAACCGTACCAAGAATTACGCTAAGCATAACGGTTACGGTCACCATAAAAATACATATAAATTTTATTCTCAGCTTTTTAAGCATTTATTTAACCTCCAGATGATAACCGAGCCGTCTTATGGCTTCGATGCTTATATCCGAGCCGATGCTGCGAAGCTTTTTACGAAGAAAGCCGATATATACCTCAACGTGGTTTTCAACCGCATTCGAATCATACCCCCACACTCTTGCGAGCAAAGCTTCCTTTGAAAGATTACGGTCTTTTGACTGCATAAGCAGACGCATAACATCAAATTCCTTTGCAGAAAGACGAACGGATTTTTCACCGCAGATAAGTTTGCCTGACGAAAGGTCAAGTGAGGTGTTGCCGAAAACAAGCTCGTCAACCTGATTACCCTGACGGCGGAGCAATGCGTTTATGCAAGCGAGAAGTTCAGCGGTATCAAAAGGTTTTGTAAGATAATAATCTGCACCGCTGTTAAGACCTTTTATTCTGTCCTCAACCTCTGATTTTGCAGTCAGCATCAGAATCGGTGTTGAGCACCGCTTTGAACGCACCTGCCTTGCAACCTCATAGCCGTCCATTTTCGGCATCATCACATCAAGTATCAGCAAATCATATATTCCGAGTTCTGCATATTCCTTGCCCGTTTCGCCGTCATAAACTGCTTCAACCTCAAAGCCTTTGCCTTCAAGAAGTGTTTTCAGCGAATCGGCAAGGATTTTTTCATCTTCAATTATAAGTATTTTCATCATTTTCACCTACCCGATTATTATAATATCTCCGTTTGCTGAAATAAAGCTGAAAAAGAATTTGTTTACATTTCTTTTACATTGTTGTTCTCGGATTTTCAGTTTGAATTCAGTTTCAAATGATATTATTACGGCATACAAAAGAGGTGATA
>JAGAOT010000011.1 GCA_017623615.1 Clostridia bacterium
AACACTCCGCTGAATCAAAACTGCGACCTTTTCGGTGCTTCGCAGTTTTGAAAGTGCAGATTTTTGTCACAGCAAGGCGAAAATCTGCACGGAATACGGGGTTATTTCAAAGATTTTTAACGATGCTGTGGCGGAAATATGCCTTTCAAAACCGTATGGAGTTCGAATCTTTTCACTCTATCAATGGGAGTTTGTCGGCGGTAAGGCAGAAGATGGTGAAACTCTTGAGCAGGCACTTATACGCGAATGCAGGGAGGAAATCGGTGTAACCGTCAGCGTGGGAGATGTTTTTATGGAGGTTGACCATGTTTACCCCGATATAACCATTCATCTCACTCTTTTCAACGCGGAAATTGCCGAGGGAGAGGTGCAAATGCTTGAGCATAATGATATTAAAAGCATCACTCCCGCCGAAATTGAGCAATACAGATTCTGTCCCGCGGATGACGAAATTCTAAAGAAAATCAAAGAAGTATTTTGAAAATCAAGAGCACCGTATCGGAAATACCGACACGGTGCTTTAAAAATTTCGGTTAGTTTTCTTTCTTTTTCTTGATAATTAACGCAACTGCCGCAGAGATTGCAAGGGCGGCAAAAGCGGTAATGCCCGCTGCGGTTGAGCCTGTTGAGGGTATTTCACCGCCGACATTTGAATCATCCTGCTTGTTTTCCCATGTTGCCGTAAAGGTCAAATTCTTTTTGGGCATTTTGTCGGGGATTTCGGGTGTCCAGCCCGCAAATTTATATCCGTCCTTTGTCGGGTCTGCGGGAACGGTTATTTTGTCGCCCGATTCGTGCTTATAGGTCTTGTAAACCTTGCCGTCAACCTTGTATGTGACGGTATAAGTCTTGTTAATGCCCGATGTGATTCCGAGAAGCGCGAAAATGCCGCCGATAATCGAAACTCCGGTAATTGCCGTGCCTGCGATTGCCGCTATAACGCCGCCTGCAATAACCGTGCCGCCGATAACAAGGGCAACAAAGTCCTTGTCAACTTTCCATTTTGCGGTGAAGGTAAGGTCTTCCGCAGGCATAACCGCGGGTATTGCGGGGGTCCAGCCGTCAAAAATGTGTGCAAATTTTTCAGGGTCCTCGGGCACGGGGATGCTCTGACCCTCCGCAACTTCGTATGCTTCATAGGTCTTGCCGTCAACTATATAAACGACATTGCCGTTTTTCAGCCATTTTGCCGTGAACTCAACATCGTTTGCGGGCACGGTTGCGTAGCTGTAAAGGTTAGTGCCGTTTTTGTCAAACCAGCCGGCAAAAATATAGCCCTCTTTTGCGGGGTCTTCGGGGGCTGTAAGCGCAATGTCGGAGCCGTAGGGCACAACCTTTGTGAGGTAGTTTGTGCCGTCAACCGTATAGCTGATTTGATAGCTCTTAACCTCCCAAGAAGCATATGCCTTGATGTTTTCCGCGGGCATAACCTCGGGCATTTTAATGGCTTCTCCGTCTTTTTCGCCGAGAATCCATCCCGCAAACTCAAAGCCCTCTTTTGCGGGGGGAGCGGGGAGCTCGATTTTTGCGCCCGCTTCATAGCTCTGTGCTTCGCCGAATTGCTCGTCATCGCTCAAATAATAGGTGACGGTAAACTTTTCGGCTTCTTGTGTTTCTGTGTCCCATTGTGCATAGAGAGTTATTTCTGAATTTTCTGTTTCGGTCAGATTTTTTACCGAAGCGGCGGGAGCGTAGTTATCTCCGCTGCCGTCTTTTGCTGTGTTCCAGCCTGTAAGCTTGAAGCCCTCCTTGGCAGCCGAATCAGAATCGGGAAGAGTGATTTCGGTGCCGTATTTTGCGGTGACGGGTTCAATTTCGCCCTCACCGCCGTTAAGGTCAAAAATAACCTTATATTCAAATTCTTTGTTGCTGTCGGTTTCGCCGTTTACGTCACCTGCGGCAAAGCCGACAATGGGTGTGGTTGAAAGAAAGCATGCCAATGAAAGCACAACGGCAAGCAGTCCTTTTAATTTGTTTTTCATAGATTTCCTCCGTTTTATATGAAAATTTATGTTTTAAAGATACGCTCCGATTTAACAATCAAATCCGCAAATGCGGCTTCCCACCCGCTTTAATATTTATGCGGAGCATATCTCTAAAGCCTTGCCAATTATACATTGCCCTTTGACCGCGGTCAATGCATATGAGCAAATTACAATTATTTACTAATTCCCGAAAAGAATTATTCGTTTTTTCTTTTAAATGAAATTTTCTTCTCCTCGCCGTCAAGCAGTCTTGCAAAATTCGGTGCATGCTTAACCGCAATCATAACAGCGCAGGAAGCGGCAAAAACAAAGTTTGCTGAAGCGTTAGAGCCGCTCCAAAGCAATGCCAAAAGCGGATAAACCGCGGCGCATATGCCCGATGCAAGAGAAACTGTTTTTGTAACGGCGGTTATAACTGCAAACAACCCCAGCAGAGCAATCGCTGCGGTCGGCATTATCGCAAAAGCCGCGCCGGCAGCGGTTGCAACACCCTTACCGCCTTTAAATTTGAAAAAGACAGGAAAAACATGACCAAGCTGAACGAAAAAGCCTGCAATAAGAACGCATTCATACGGTGCGTTCAGAGAATTAACAAGATATTTTGCCGCCAGAGTACAGATAAGTCCTTTTGAAAAGTCAAAAAGGAACACCGCCGCACCCGCTTTTTTGCCGAATGTCCGCAGGGTATTTGTCGCCCCTGCATTTCCGCTGCCCGTGTTGCGGATATCCGTGCCGTAAAAGACCTTTGAAATGATAACCGCCGAGCTTATGCTGCCGATAAGATAAGAGATAACTGCGCTTAATGTCAAATATATCAAAAAACCACCTCGCGGATATTTTATCCAATCGAGAAAAATTTATTTGACTTGCAGTATTATATCAGCTTAATGTATACTGACTGTTTCGCGGATTTTAAACCGAAGTTAACATTTTGTGAGCAAAAAATTAACCGCAGCCCCGAAAGACTGCGGTTAGCGTTATTTATTTACTTTATTTCTGATTTCCTCAATGCTTATTTCCGTCAAAACACCTTTTTGCGCGTGGAAGCATCTTTCACCGAGCTCAAAAATGTGAATGTCGTTCTTTAAAGAATCGGAATAAACATTTATGAATTTTGCATTCGGAAGCGTTTCCGAAAGGCGCAGCGGTTTTTGCTTATCCTTGCAGTTAAAGCCTTGTATTTCTCCCGTTTTCGGGTTCATGCGGGTTGCAATGAGCGTGTGCACCTTGTATTTTTTGCAGATGGGTTTCAAGAAAAATTCGGGTGAAGCGGAGCAGACAACAACGGGTCTTTCTCTGTTTTGCGGCTCAAAAATGGGGTAAATATTCTTTTCTTGGCTTTTCCAGAATTTTTGAGCCATTTTTTCACCGTCAATAAAGCGAAGGAATGAGAAGCATCTGCCCTTGTATTTATCGCCGAAGCCCAAAAAGAACAGAATAAGATTGAGCAAAAGCCAAGGGGTTATAAAAATCAGATACGGTCTGTGCAGAATGCAGTAAAACAGAAAAACGGTTTCCGAATCCTGCGGATAAACGGTTTTGTCGAAATCATAAAGGTCAAATGTGTTTTCAGGCATTGAAAGTTACCTTTTCGCCTTTCAGTTCAACCTCGGTTGCCTTGCCGCCGACGATAACATTGAATTTGCCCTTGCCTTCAAGGCTGTATTTAACTGCCTTTCCGTCTTTCCATTCAATGTCAACAATAACGCCGCCCTTTGCAAGCAAGCCGCTGACCTTGCCGTTTTTCCACTTTGAGGGAAGAGCGGGCAGAATATAAATTTTGCCGTTGTAGCTCTGCATAAGCATTTCGGTTATGCCGCTGACAAAGCCGAAGTTTCCGTCAATCTGGAACGGGGGATGGGCATCAAAAAGATTTTCGTATGTTCCGCCGCCCTTTGTGTAGTTAACGCCAACGCTCTTAACGGGGCGAAGCTGAAGCTCAATAAGCTTGAGTGCATGGTCGCCGTCAAGAAGCCTTGCCCAGAAGTTGATTTTCCAGCCGAGGCTCCAGCCCGTGCCGTTGTCGCCTCTGCGTTCAAGAGTTCTGCGGCATGCCTTGGCAAGCTCGGGTGTTTCATCAACCGTGATAAGGCGTGCAGGGTGAAGCGCATAAAGATGTGAAACATGTCTGTGGTGTATTTCAACCTCGGGATAGTCGTCGTCAAACTCAAGAAGCTGACCGTCGCTGCCTATCTTGAAATCCGCCATGTTTGCGATTGTTTTTTCAAGCTCTGCCGCAAATTCGGAATCGATGCCGAGAATGCTGCATGCTTTTATGCAGTTTTCGAAAAGCTCTCTTGCAATGGACATCGACATTGTGGAATATCTTGCAACGTTGCAGCGTTTGCCTTGATATTCAAAGCAGTTTTCGGGTGAAGTGCCCGGAGCAAGCACAAGCTTGCCTTCGTATTCCGACATGATGTCAAGATAGAATTCTGCCGCCTTCTTCATTACGGGATAAGCGGTTTCTTTAAGATATTCAACATCGTTTGTGTATTCGTAATGCTCAAAAAGATGCTCGCAAAGCCAGCCCGATGAGCCGTGCCAGAATGCCCACTGTGAGCTGCCCGCAACGGGAGTTGAGAGCCTCCAAAGGTCAACATTGTGGTGTGAGGTCCAGCCCTTTGCGCCGTATTGACCCATTGCAGCCTTTTCACCGCTTATGCTAAGCTCTTTTACCATTTCGATAAGCGGAAGATTGACCTCGGGCATGCGGCACATGAGCACGGGCCAATAGTTCATTTCCGTGTTGATGTTAACCGTGTAGTTGGAGTGCCACGGAGGAGTGATTCTGTCATTCCAGATGCCTTGAAGCGTTGAAGGCTGTGAGCCCTTTCTTGATGAAGAAATTGCAAGATATCTGCCGTAGTTATAAACGAGCGTAATAAGTGAAAGGTCACTCTTGTCTCTTTTATATGCAACAAGACGTTTGTTGGTGGGCATGTCTTCCTTGCCGCCGCCGATATCAAGCTCCACCCTGTC
Organism: Clostridia bacterium; assembly: GCA_017623615.1. Classification (GTDB taxonomy): domain Bacteria; phylum Bacillota; class Clostridia; order Oscillospirales; family Acutalibacteraceae; genus CAG-177. The sequence continues at coordinate 4,968 of JAGAOT010000011.1, forward strand.
GAAAAGCTCCTTATAATCGGCAAGATGTGCCTTCTTTTCGGCGTCATAGTCGTTTACGGAGGCGATACGCTCCATGCAGGGCTTTATGTATTCCTTGCCTTCAAGATAGGGGTGCTTATTCCAGCCGTTAAAGCTTGTTTCGCTTGTGAAGAAAAGAACCGCTTCGGTTGCATCTGTAACTGCAAGGCGGTTTTCAACCGTTTTTGTTGAGCCGTCTGTTATAACCTTAACAACTGCTCTGAAGCGCATGCCGCGCATTTCGGGCTCATCAAAATAAATTTTGTTGCTCGCTTGGTTGTCAACGTTGTTTTCGCCGTGGCATTCGCCGTCCAGAATAACCATGTTACCATCAACAAAGCTGTTGCTTTTAAGCTTTGAATTAAGAGCAATTTCAAAACTCATTTTGTCGCTGCATGTAAGCTTTGCGGCAATTATTTTTGAGGGATAGGATGCAAAAAATTCTCTTTTGTATTCAACGCCTGCGCGGGTGAATTCAACCGCGGAAACAGCGCTTTCAAGGTCAAGAGAACGCTTGTAATTCTTAATTCTGCCCTTGAATCCGAAATCTATTTCAAGGTTGCCGAGGGGCATGTATGCCTGGCTCCATGTGCTCTGGAAGTTTGTTTCAATTTCTTCTTCCGCCTCGTGAAGCTTGCCTGCAAGCGCAAGGTCGCGTGCTTTTTTGAAAGATTCGGGTGCGCCGTCACGGACGGTGTTTTTCGGCTTGCCGTTCCAAAGCTCGTCATGGTTGAGGCAGAGAAGCTCCTTTGAAGGGGTGCCGTAAATCATTGCACCGAGCGTTCCGTTGCCGATAGGCAGGCTCTGTGTCCATGCCTTGGCGGGTGAATCATACCATAAAAGTGTTCCTGATGACATATGAATATCTCCTTTAAAAAGGTAATTTTTGCTGTAGTAATTATACACCATTGTTTTTATGCCGTCAATCATAATTTTACCGATTTAAACCGATATAGAAAACTTGCAATATTATGAAAGAAATCTTGCAAAAACCGCTTGCATTTCGCATTAATATAGTGTAATATTTATTTTATACGGAAAAGTGAGGTTTTGTATATGGCGGAAAACTTTCAAAAGCATATAGAAAGCGTTTACGGCAACCTTTCGAAAGGCCACAAAAAGATTGCCGATTATATTAAAGAAAACTATGAAAAGGCTTCGTTTATGACGGCTGCAAGCCTCGGCAAAGCTGTCGGCGTAAGCGAATCAACCGTTGTTCGCTTTGCTGCGAATATCGGTTTTGAGGGCTATCCCGAACTGCAGAAATACCTGCAGGAAATGGTTAAAAGCCACCTCACAAGCGTTCAGCGCATGGACGTTGCGGCAAGCAGATTCGGCGGTGACGACTTTATCGATAAGGCATTTATGGCTGATATCGAAATGATAAAGTCTACGCGTGACAGTATTTCCCGCGAGGCATTCATAAAGAGTGCGGAAGCGATAAACAAAGCAAAAAAAATATATATTCTCGGTGTGCGCAGCTCTGCGGCGCTTGCAAGCTTTGCGGCGTTCTATTTCAGATTTCTTTATGAGAATGTTGTCCTTATCGACACTTCCGCTTCAAGTGAGCTTTTTGAGCAGATGTTCCGCATAAGCAGCGAGGATGTTTGCATCGCAATCAGTTTTCCCCGATATTCCAATCAAACGGTAAAGGCTCTGTCTTTTGCAAAGGACAGAGGTGCCACAATTATTTCCGTTACAGACGGCGAACGGTCACCCATAGCGTCTTTTGCAACGCATCTTCTTGTTGCCAAGAGCAATATGGTGTCTTTTGTGGATTCTCTTGTTGCGCCGTTGAGCGTAATCAACGCTCTTATTGCGGCTTGTGCAAAAGGAAAATCGCAGGATGTCTATAAGGACTTTGAAGCGCTTGAAAAAATATGGGATGAATACCATGTTTACCGCACAGACGGGGAGGATAGGAAATGAAAACCTCTTTGCTTGTTATCGGCGGCGGTGCGGCGGGCTTAATGGCCGCAGGCAGCGCGGCAAACGAGGGCGCGGAAACGCTTGTTCTCGAACGCAGCGAACGCCCCGCAAGAAAGCTGATGATAACGGGTAAGGGCAGGTGCAACGTCACCAACAACTGCCCGTCCCTTCAGGAGCTTATTTCCAATGTGCCCCGCAACGGCAGATTTCTTTACGGCGCATTTTCGCGCTTTATGCCTGCCGATGTAATGGATTTTTTCGAGAGCAGGGGAGTTGAGCTTAAAACGGAGCGCGGCAACCGAGTTTTCCCCGTTTCCGACAATGCCGCTGATATCGTTGATGCTCTTGCGGGTTATGCAAAAAGCCGCGCAAGATTTATAAACGGAAGAGCGGTAAAGCTTCTTGTTGAAAACGAAAAAATCGCGGGAGTTGAAACCGAAAACGGCGAAAAAATATTTGCCGATAAAGTGATAATCGCAACCGGAGGTCTTTCGTATCCGGGCACGGGCTCAACCGGCGACGGCTATGAGCTTGCAAGGCAGGCGGGTCACAGAATAACACCCTTGAAGCCTTCTCTTGTTCCTCTTGAAATACATGAGGGCTTCTGCAGCGAACTTATGGGTCTTTCTCTGCGCAACACGGCGATAAAGGTTATCGATACCGACACCAACAAAACCGTATACACCGATTTCGGCGAAATGCTTTTTACTCATTTCGGTGTTTCGGGTCCGATGATTTTGAGTGCTTCCGCACATATGCGCGATATGAAAAGCGGAAAATATAAAATATATATTGACTTAAAGCCCGCTTTGACGGAAGAACAGCTTGATGCAAGAATTCTGCGTGATTTTTCCGAAAATACAAACAAAAATTATATCAATTCGCTCAATTCTCTTTTGCCCAAAAAGCTGGTTCCGGTAATTGTAAAATTGAGCGGCATAAATCTTTCAACAAAGGTTAATCAGATTACCAAAGAACAGCGAAAAAAGCTTGTTCAGGTTCTCAAAGGCATGTGCATAACGGTAACGGATTTCAGACCCGTTGCCGAAGCAATAATCACCTCGGGCGGTGTTGATATTTCACAGATTAACCCGAAAACCATGGAATCAAAGCTGGTCAAGGGTCTTTATTTTGCGGGCGAGGTTATCGATGCGGATGCATATACGGGCGGCTTCAATCTGCAGATTGCTTTCTCAACGGGTCGCCTTGCGGGCTTAAGCGCCGCAGAAGAAATAATAAATGAACGGAGCTATGATTATGAGCAATAATGTTATAAATGTTGCGATAGACGGCCCCGCCGGTGCGGGCAAAAGCACGGTTTCGCGTGCGGCTGCAAAGGCTGTCGGATATATTTATGTTGACACGGGTGCGCTTTACCGCGCAGTCGGAGTCAATGCATTAAGAAACGGCATCGATACAAAGGATAAACCCGCAGTTGCGGCAACTCTTGCGGATATCAGCGTTGACCTTGTTTTTGAAAACGGCGAGCAAAAGGTGCTTCTCAACGGTGAGGATGTTTCAACAGAAATAAGAACTCCGCCTGCTTCAATGGCTGCTTCCGATGTTTCGGCAGTGCCCGAGGTCAGAGCTTTTCTCTTTGATTTGCAGAGAGATATTGCCGCAAGAAACAACTGTATCATGGACGGCAGAGATATCGGCACGGTTGTTTTGCCCGACGCAAAGGTTAAGATTTTTCTTACCGCTTCTCCCGAAGAAAGAGCGATGAGAAGATATAAAGAGCTCATCGAAAAGGGAAACGATGTCAATTACGAAGAAGTGCTTGAAGATTTGGTGCAAAGAGATTATAATGATTCTCACCGCGAAATTGCTCCGTTAAAGCCCGCCGAGGACGGTGTTATTCTTGACACAACGGGCATGAGCCTTGAGGAATCCGTTAACGCGATAATAAAAATTATTAAGGAGAAAGTGCAATGAAAGGCTTCGATTATTCTGTAGAAATCAAAGACAGCAAAACCTATGAAAAATTAAGACCCATCGGCGGCTCCGTTATAAATAAGCTTTACAAAATCGAGTACGTCGGCGTTGAAAATATCCCTTCGGACGGCGGATTTATTATCGCTTCCAACCACATGCACGCTCTTGACCCCGTGTTTATCGGTCTTGGTCTTAAAGACAGACAGCTTCACTTTATGGGCAAAAAGGAGCTTTTTGAAAACCCGATTGCAAAAAGCTTTTTGACAAAGCTTAACGGATTTCCCATTGTCAGAGGCGGTGCGGATTCGCAGGCGCTTGACTATGCGATACGCGTTGTAAAAGAGGGTCACATTCTCGGCATTTTCCCCGAGGGTACACGCTCAAAGGATTATAAACCCGCAAGAGCAAAAAGCGGCGTTGCACTTATTGCCAAGGAAGCAAAGGCGGATATATTGCCCGTTTCAATCTATACATCCGACGATATGAAAAAACATACAAAGCTCACCATAAGGTTCGGCGAGGTTATGCCTTATGAAAGCCTCGGCTTGGGTGAGGATGCTTCAAAGGAACAGGTTCGTAACTGTGCGCATGCCGTTATGGATGAAATCAAAAAGCTTTGGGGGATGGGTCATTGCGAATAACTCTTGCAAAAACCGCGGGCTTTTGCTTCGGGGTTGACAGAGCCGTTGCCATGGCGTATGAGGTTGCCGAAAAGGGCGGTGATGCCGCAACTCTCGGTCAGCTTATTCATAATACCCATGTCACAAACGAGCTTGCCGAAAAGGGTGTCGGAATTATCGATTCTCCGCAGCAGGCGCATGCGGGTCAAACGGTTATAATCCGTGCCCACGGCGTTGCGGATTCGGTTTATAATGAGCTTGAAAAAACGGGAGCTGAAATATGCGATGCAACCTGCCCGTTTGTTAAGAAAATCCATACGATTGTTAAAGAGAATTCGTCCGAGGATGTCCCCGTTTTGGTTGCGGGTGACCCCGTTCACCCCGAGGTTATGGGCATAACGGGGCACTGCAACGGCGAAGTTTATGTTTTTAAAAACCTTGAAGAGCTTGAAAAAATTCTTTCTGACAATCCTGAATTATGCGAAAAAAGAATAATATCTGTTTCCCAAACAACATTTTCGCAAAATGTATGGAAAAAATGTAAAGAAAAAATAAAAATAGACTGTACAAATTCAAAAATATTTGATACAATATGCTTTGCGACCCGCCAAAGGCAGGATGAAGCAGCCAAGCTTTCAAAGCGCTGCGACATGATGATTATTATCGGCGGCAGGCACAGCTCAAACACGGTTAAGCTTAAAGCCGTGTGCAGTGAAAACTGCGAAACATATTTGGTGGAAAGAGCCGAAGAGCTCCAATCCATAGATTTTTCCCATTGCGCCGAAATCGGCGTCACGGCAGGGGCATCCACCCCTTCCGCAATAATTAAGGAGGTACTTTTAGAAATGTCCGAAATCGTAAAAGAAACCGCAAATATTCAGGTAGAGGAGGTGCCTTCTGAAGCAGCAACAACAGCAGACGAGATGGATTTTTCCGCAGCTCTCGAAGCTTCTTTGAGCAGCATGAGCACTGACCAAAAGGTCAAGGGCGTTGTTATGGGTATCACACCCACCGAAATCCAGGTTGACATCGGCAGAAAGCATGCCGGCTTTGTTCCCATGGATGAATACAGCGCAGACCCCACAGCAAACGCAGCAAAAGAGCTTAAGATTGGCGATGAAATCGATCTTATTATAATGAAAACAAACGATGCCGAGGGCACCGTTATGCTTTCCAAGAAGCGCTTTGATGCTCAGAAGTCATGGGTTGACGTCATCGAAGCAGAAGAAGACGGCAGAATCCTTGAAGGCACAGTTGCAGAAGTTATCAAGGGCGGCGTTCTCGTTGTTTCCAACGGCATTCGCGTATTTGTTCCCGCTTCTCTTGCAACAGAGCGCCGCGACGAAAATCTTGAGGACCTTCTCAAGACAACCGTTAAGTTCCGTATTATCGAAGTTAACAAGCAGCGCAGAAGAGCAGTCGGCTCAATCCGTTCCGTACTTAAGGAAGCAAAGAAAGAAGCAACAGAAGCTTTCTGGGCTCAGGCAGAAGTCGGCCAGAAGTACAGCGGCGTTGTTAAGTCAATGACAAACTACGGCGCATTCGTTGATATCGGCGGTGTTGACGGCATGGTTCACATTTCCGAAATGTCATGGAAGCGCATTAAGAATCCTTCGGAAGTTTTCTCAATCGGTCAGGAAGTTGATGTTTACATCAAGGCTCTCGACGCTGAAAACAAGAAGATTTCTCTCGGCTACAGAAGAGATGAGGACAATCCCTGGGAAATCCTTCGCAAGAATTATCCCGTTGATTCCGTTATCGAGGATGCTGAAATCGTTGGTCTTACAACATTCGGCGCATTCGCAAGAATCATCCCCGGCATTGACGGTCTTATCCATATTTCACAGATTGCAGACCGCCACATCAGCAAGCCTCAGGATGTTCTTAAGGTTGGCGATAAGGTAACCTGCAAGCTCACCGCTGTTGACTACGACAAGAAGCGCGTCAGCCTTTCAATCCGCGCTCTTATCGAGCCCGCAGAAGAAGCAGAAGCTCCCGCAGAGGAAGCAGCTCCTGTTGAAGAAGCTGCGGCTGAAGAAGCAGCTGAATAATATTGTTTTTTCGCCGCCCGCAGTTTTTCTGTGGGCGGTTTTTTGTAAGTTAAAGTTTTCGTAAGGTGAATTTGATGGCACAAAAAAACAAAGGCAAACTTCTTGGTCCGTTTTACTGTATTCTTGCCGCTGTTGTATGGGGCATGTCGTTCGTTGCACAGAGCGAAGGTGCTTATATCGGCACTTTTACGTTTAACGGTATCCGAACTTTAATCGGCGGCATTGTTTTGATTCCGCTCGTTATTTTCAGCTTCAGAAAAGAAAATGCAGCTTTGCCTGCGGGCGAAAAGAAAAAATTCCCGTTTAAAGATGTTCTCATCGGCGGCATTTGCTGCGGCATTCCTCTTTTTATAGGCGGCAATCTTCAGCAGCATGCTTTTAATTACATAGAGGTCGGCAAGGTCGGATTTATAACCGCGCTTTACATGGTGCTTGTTCCTGTTGTCGGAATTTTTCTTAAGCAGAAGGCAAGATTCAATGTATGGATAGGCGTTGCATTCGGTGTTGTCGGTTTATATTTTTTAAGCATCCCGAAAGGTGATTTTTCAATCGGCAAGGGTGAGCTGATAACAATATTCTGTTCTTTCGGTTTTACGGCTCACATTCTTGTTATCGACCATTTTTGCAAAAAGGTTAACAATATTGCGCTTTCATGTGCGCAGTTTTTTGTTGCGGGCATTCTTTCGATAATATGCATGTTTATTTTTGAGGAGCCCGAATTTGATGCGGTTGTCGGCGCTTATGTTCCGCTTCTTTATGCGGGAATTATGAGCTGCGGCGTTGCATTTACGGCGCAGATTTTCGGTCAGAAATATACCGAGCCCGCCGTGGCATCGCTTTTGCTTTGCCTTGAATCGGTTTTTGCTGTTCTTTTCGGCTGGCTGCTTTTGCATCAAACCCTCTCCGCACGAGAGCTTTTCGGCTGTCTGATTATGTTTATCGCAATAGTTTTTACGCAGATACCCTCCGACAAATTCGTTTTAAAGAAGAAAAAATAAAATCTGAACGGAGGATAAACTATGATAAGCAAAATAGTTTCCGTTATTATTTCGTTTGCAATAACCGTTACGGGTTTTGCATATAATTCTTTCAGCACCGTTGTTGACGGCATCAGCGAGATGCTTTTCGGTGTTCCTTATACCGTTGATGCGATAAAATCGGATTTCTTTGAGAATATCAAGGATGCCGATGTTGTGAATGTTGACGGCGAAAGCGGCTATGTTAAAGATCTTATTGCCGTTTTTGTTGATGAGAATTTGAGCTTTTTTGAAAGAATTTCGCTGTTTAATGCCTGCGGAGGTATTCTTGCGGGCTGGTGTGCCCCCGCTGATTTATATGTTATCCGTTACGCTCCCATGAGCTACGGTCAGGTGATTTCAAAATGTGAAAAGCTTGAGGAAAAGAGCGGAATTGCCCTTGCAATTCCCGTTTCTACATATAAAACACAATCAAACATGACCCCGAATGACAGCTTTGATGCCAAAGATGATGCTTTTGATTGGGATGAGCTCAATCCCTCGGGAAGCAACTGGTGGCTTGAAGCAGTTCAGGCAAGGCAGGCGTGGGATTATTCGGATTATTTCAGCAATATTAATATCGGAATTGTCGATTCCGGTTTTGAAACCGACCACCCCGAGCTTGCAGGCAGAGTAAGCTTCCCCGGCGATAAATATGCAAACAGAAACCGCGCCGATTTCCACGGCACACATGTTGCGGGCATAATCGGTGCAAACAAAAACAACGGCATAGGCATTGCGGGAATTTGCGACAATTCCAAGCTTATCTGTGTTGACTGGCAGCCGGATATTCTCCAAATCTGGCACACGGAGCTTGCAATCCTTTTCGGATTTTCCGCGGCTGTCAAAGCGGGAGCAAAGGTCGTTAATTTTTCGCTCGGTGTTTCCGCATCGCGAACAAGCGACTCTCGCGGAATTATAGATAATGTGTTCAGCCCCGCCGCTTTTTCGCTGATGATGGCGTCGCTCCTCTCAAAGGGCTACGACTTCGTTGCAGTTCAGTCTGCAGGAAACGGCGATTTTTACGGCGACCCGATGAACGCGGATTACAACGGTCATTTTTGTTCTGTTACCGAAAGCAACGCTTTCACGGGCTTTACCGGCATATCCGCCCGTGAGCTTTTGGACAGAATCATAGTTGTCGCATCCGCAGATAATAACGGCGGCGGCACATATACTCAGGCGGAATACACAAATGTCGGCAAGAATGTTGATATTGCCGCTCCCGGCACGGATATTTACAGCTCAACTGTTTACGGCGGCTATGAATATCTCACCGGTACTTCGATGTCCGCCCCGATTGTTACGGGCATTGCATCGCTTGTGTGGTCGATAAACCCCGCTTTTACCGGAGCTGATGTCAAGAGCATCGTTTGTTCGTCAACCGAATCCGTTGCGGCGGTTAATACTGAAACGGATTATTATTATGATGTTGATTTGCTTGACTATCCCGTGGTTAACGCAAAGCTGGCGGTTGAAGAAGCAATAAGAAAGACCGATTCCTCTGTCGGCACGGTGAGCGGCAGGATAGTGGGCGCAGAAGCGGCTGAAATAGAATACGGCGGCATTTCGCACACCTTGTTTTCCGACGGCTCATATAAATTTGTTGCCAAAGAGGGCAGCGGCATTGCAAGGGTGCTTGACGGCAGCGGAGCGGAAATCGGCTCATTTGATATGACCGTAACCGCAGGCACCGAGGTGCAGATGATTGATTATGTAATACAGGGCTCGGTGGAAGAGCCCATCATATAAAATGTGTTTGAAAGGAAGAGTTAAATGGCAGAAATCAAGAAGCATTGGTACAAAGAAATGGCTGTTTACCAGGTCTGGCCCCGCAGCTTTTATGACGGTAACGGCGACGGTATCGGCGATATCAAGGGCGTTATGGAGAAACTTGACTACATAAAGAGCATTGGCGTTGATGCAATTTGGTTTTCACCTCTTTATAAGTCCCCCCAGAACGACTACGGCTATGATATTGCGGATTATAAATCAATAGCTCCCGAATACGGCACTCTTGAGGAGTTTAAGGAGCTGCTTGATGCGGCTCACAGCAAGGGCCTCAGAGTTATCATGGACCTTGTTATTAACCACACCTCTAACGAGCATGAGTGGTTTAAAGAAAGCGAAAAGAGCAAGGACAGCCCTTATCACGATTATTATTTCTGGCGCAAGGGCAAAAAGCCCAACGGCAAGAAGCCTCCCAACAACTGGATTTCAACCTTTGCAGGTCCCGGCTGGCACTATAACGAAAACCTTGACGAGTGGTATCTCACTCTTTTCTGCAAGGAACAGCCCGACCTTAACATGGATAATCCCAAGGTGCGTGAGGAAATCAAGGATATCATCAGATTCTGGCTTGATATGGGTGTTGACGGCTTCCGTGAGGACGTTATTACCTTTATTTCAAAAAGAGAGGGTCTGCCCAACGGCTTCCCCATTCCCGTTGCATGCGGCATGGAGCATTACAAGTGCGGTCCCAATCTTGACAAATATCTCAGAGAATTCAGAGCGGTTACAGATAACTATGACTGCATGACAGTCGGCGAAGCACCCATGATGACTCCGAAGCTTGCCCTCCGCTTTATCAAAGAGGGCGCGGGTCAGACTCTTAACATGATGTTTAACTTCCAGCATATGGAAGCAGATTCGTTCATGGTAAGCTGGGTACCCATGCCGTTCAGCCTCAAAAAGCTCAAGAATGCCTATGACAGATGGCAGCATAAGCTTTACGGCATCGCATGGAACGCAAACTATATCGAAAACCATGACCAGCCCAGAGTTATCAACCGTTACGGAAGCACAAAATACAGAGTTGAAAGCGGCAAAATGCTTGCAACAATGTATATCTGCCAGAGCGGTACACCGTTCATTTATCAGGGTCAGGAGATTGGCATGCTCAACGTGCCCATGGAAAGCGTTGACGAATATACCGACACACAGGTTAAGAGCACATATCAGCTTTTCAAAAAGCTCGGCATTTCCGATAAGACATTCCTTAAGATTTCAAACCGCGCTTCGCGTGACAATGCAAGAACTCCCGTTCAATGGACTGCGGAAAAGAATGCAGGCTTCACAACGGCAGATAAGGCATGGTTCAAGGTTAACCCCAACTATACCGAAATCAACGTTGAAGCGGCAGAAAAAGACGAAAATTCGCTTCTTAACTATTACCGCAAGCTTCTCAAATTCCGCAAGGAAAACGAGGTTTGCATTTACGGCGATTTCAAGCAGCATTATAAGAGCAGCAAAAAGCTCTTTGTTTATGAGCGTAACTACGAGGGCAAGAGAATGCTCGTTATCAACTCCTTTGTTGAGGACGGTGTAAGCTTCACCGCACCCAAAGGCTTCGATTTGAGCAAGGGCAAGCTTGTTCTTTCGAACTATGAGGTTATTGACAGCAGCGTCAACACGTTCATGACAAAGCCCTACGAAACAAGAGTTTATCTCTTTGATTAATTAAAATGAAAACTCCCGAAAAGCAATCGCTTTTCGGGAGTTTTTTACGTTTGATTAATAGGATGATGAATAAGCAAGGTTCTTTCTAATCTTATCGCAGAAATCCTTTGAAACCTTGTTAATCCATGTTGAATGCTCCTTGATGGCATATTCGCCGTCTTCTGCAAAGAGAGCTTCTTCATACTTTTCGAGAGCTTCGTTGCCCTTTGTTGTTCTGATTGAGTTTTCCCAGTCGGTATCATCGGTATTGTCGCTTACGAAATACATGATGTGATAGCCGTATTCTGTTTCAACAATGCCTGTGTCGCCTGCTTTTCTTGCGGGGTCAAATGACCAATCCTCAAAAGCTTCAACATAGTTGTCGCTGATTCTGATGCCTTCATAAAGACCGCCGTTTTCAGCGGAGCCTGTGTCGGCTGTGTTGTCTGTTGCAAACTTTGCAAAGGTTTCTTCGGTCTTTTCGCCTGCAGCCCACTCGTCAAAGAGTGCCTTTGCCTTTGTATAAGTTGCCTGCTTTTCGGCATCTGTTACATTTTCGCTGTCTTCTGCCTCAAACTCGATAAGGCAGTGACGAACGTCAACGCTGTTCATTGCATATACGGGCTTAACGCTGAAGATGATGTAAACAGCCTTTTCGCCGGTAATCATTGTCTTATCGCCTGCTTTGCGGGCTGTGTCAAATGCCCAGTCAGCAGCTTTTTCTGATGTTGCGGTAACAAATGAATTGTATGTTGCAAGCTCGGAAAGGGTGGTGTAGTCTTTATCGGTTGCTTCTTTTGCATCCTTGTTCTTGTATGCTGTGATTGCAGCTTTGAAGGAGGCTTCGTCTGTAAGCTTGTCAAAGATTGCCTTTGCTTCCGCTTCAACCGCTGCGTTTGCAGCCTTCTGTCTTGCTGCAAGTGCTTCTTCGGTTTCGTTTTCCTGAGCTGTCAGGGTTGTGAATGTGAATGCATAGTAGCGAACGTCAGCATAGTCATAGTTCTTTCTGTTTGCATCGTATTCAGCCTTGATAACTTCGTCGGTAATGCCTTCGTTAAGCTCGCTTGCCTTGTCAGAAGAATAGTTCTTTGCAAGTGTTTCCATTTCAAGCTGCTTTTTAAAGGTCTTTTCGTTGAAGCCGGGTCCGAAGCTTTCGCGGAGATAAGCGTTGAGAGAATAGTTGTTTGTTGCAGCCTGTTCTCTGTAGTTTTCGATTGTTTCGCTGATTTCCTTCTGCTCGTCCTCGCTCAGCTTATAACCTGCCTTAACAGCTTCGTTATAATAGGAAACAATGGTCTGTGCATAGTTGACAGATGTTTTCTTGAAGCTGTCAGCCCATGTGATGGCGTTGCCGTCAGCATCTTTTTCTGTTGAATCCTGCTCGTCGGGAGCAACTGCGGTGTCAAAGCCGATGTTCATGCCGCTCTGTGCATAATAATCGGCGTAATAAGCCATCTGCTGATACTGGGCGGAATAATAATAATTGTATTCGGCTGCCGAAACCTTGGTGTCACCGATTTCAACTGCGGTTGCAAATCTTTCGATAACGCCGACGGTGTCAACAATTTTCCATGCAACGCCGCCGACAATGGCAACGGCAAGAACAATCGCAACAACCTTTTTGATTAATTTGGCAGCAGCGCTTCTCTTTTCAATGCTTTTTGCGTTCTGCTTTGCTGCCTTGGCGATTCTCGCTTTGCGCTCCTCGCGGTAAATTTCAGCCTTGCTCTTTGAGCTTTCGTTTTTAGCCATAAAATTGTTCATCCTTTACTTAAGTATTAATTGCCGACCGAACAAAATCGGCACAATGTATATATATTATACTATTTTTATAGATTTTACAAGCTTTTTTGTGAAAATTTATAACATATTTGAAATTTGTTAATATTTTCGTTCGGTCAGAGTGCCGTCAAGGAACTCGCGTTTGAACCAAACATCGGGCACCTCAAAGCTTTTGCCGTTAAGATATTCAAGTATTCCCGCGTCGGAGGTGAACATGAATTTCAAACGGTAAGAATAAAGAAACTGCTTTTTATACCCCAAAGCCTTATTGAGTGCGTTTGTGCCGTATTTTCCGTCGCCGAGCAGGGGATGACCGATGCTTGAAAAATGGGCTCTTATCTGGTGTGTTCTGCCCGTGAGCAATTCAACCTCAACAAGGCTCAAGCCGTCTTTTTCGGAAATAACGGAATACTTTGTTTTTATTTCCTTTGCTCCGTTTTCTTCGCGGTCAAACACACGCACCTTATTCTTCTTTTCGTCTTTTATGAGCCAGCCCTTGAGAAGACCGCTTTTCTTTTTAAGGGAGCCGTGAATAACGCAAAGATAATATTTTTCAAGCTCTCTGTCCTTGAGCTTTTGATTGAGTATCCGCAGGCTTTCGGCGTTTTTTGCCGCTATCACTATTCCGCCCGTGTTTCGGTCAATTCTGTTAACAAGAGCCGGCGCAAAGGACTGCTCATCCTTCGGGTTGTATTCACCCTTTTCATATAAATAACGCTTAACTCTGGTTATGAGTGTGTCATTATATTCCGTTTCATCGGGGTGAGAGAGCAGACCAACCTTTTTATCGAGCAACAGTATGTTTTCATCCTCATAGACAATATCAATATTTTTGGAGGCGGAAAGAAAATCATATTTTTCATCAACGGGTGCAAAAAATTCGTCGTTGATATACATGTCTACGGTGTCGCCTTCGGCAAGCTTTGCGGAAATATCGCTCTTTTTGGAATTAACCTTGATTCTTTTTGTTCTGATGTATTTATACATCAGCGATTTCGGTAGGGCGGGAACTGCTTTTGAAATGAATTTGTCAAGCCGCTGACCCGAATCGTTCTTTGAAATTATGAAAGTTTTCAATTAATATCTCTCCGAATTAAAAAATGCTTTGCAAAACGAGGGTTTTGCAGTATAATAAAACAAAACATGTTAAATTGTGAGTGAACATATGAAAAACACAGAGAATCCGCATCAAAACCACAGAGCGCGGATAAGAGAAACCTTCCGAAAAGCGGGTGTTGAAAAAATGCCCGACCATAATCTGCTGGAGCTTCTTCTTTTTTATTCGATTCCGCGAAAAGACACTAACGAAATAGCCCACAGACTTATCAGCACCTTCGGCTCGCTCAACAGAGTTTTTGATGCATCATATGAGCAGCTTCTTGAGGTTGAGGGGGTTGGTGAAAGCTCCGCATTGCTTATTTCGATGATTCCCGCAATCTGCAAACGTTATATTGACGGCAGGGCGAAAGCAAAGATAAATTTATCTGAGCCTGCACAAGCCCGGGAATATATCGAAAAACTGTTTTTCGGCTGTAACTGCGAGACTTTTTATTTGCTTTGTCTTGATGCTGTCGGCAATCTTATCAACTGCTGCAAAATCGGTGAGGGCACATCCGAAAATGTGCTTGTCGACAAAAGAGCCGTGCTTGAAACAGCCTTTAGAAATAATGCCGACAAAGTGATTTTTGCCCATAATCACCCAAACGGAATTGCCGCTCCGTCAAAAAAGGATTTGGAAATGACGGGGGAAATGAGTTCGTTGCTTTCGGGTGTGGGAATACGGCTTGCTGACCATTTTATAGTTGCTGCAAACGAATCAATTTCTCTCGCTTCAATCGAAAAATTTTCAACTATGTTTTAAATTGCCGCAAAATCCAAACGGGTTTTGCGGCTTTTTGTCAAAATGAAATTTTAACCGTGTGCTTGCCTGCGCCTGCTGTAATTTTCATCATCGCCGCGCCGCTGTCGCTGACAGGCTCCAAAGTGTATTTCGCATCGCATTCAATACTCTTTGCCGCCTTGTGAATATAAATTTCCGTGGGCAAGTCATATTCCTTGTCCTGAGTATATTCAAGAGTGAAAACATTGTTTTCTCTGTCAAGCGAATAGCTGTCAATCGAGCCGCAAACAGCAACGGGAGATGTTCTGACAAGGCACTGCATGATGGGATTTTCGAGCAGACCGTCATAATATGCCCAATATGTATGGCTCCATTGATTTTTATCAAATTTGTCAAGAAGATATTCAATGTGATAAAGCCAGTCCGTACCCTCGGACGCGCCGCCCCATTCGCCGACTATAACGGGCACGTCAAGCCTTTCCTGCGACCTTCTGTGTTCATCGAAAATTGAGCCGACTCTTGAATTGCTTGCGTATTTGTATGCGGGAGTGTCAACCATAAGGTCATATGCGTGAGGAGCGAAGCAAAGCTTTTCTTCGCGCTTTCCGTCATAATTAACTGCAGGCGCGGAATAGGGGATGCCGAGGTTTGAATAATAGCTGTTTTCCATAATGATTATGCCGTTGTCCGTAACCTCTCGCACAGCCTTCGCCGTATTGTTTATGAACTTTGAATATGCACCCGTATCGAATTTTTTGATGAGTGCGTCACCTGCGCTTGTAACCTTTCGGAAAAGCGATGGGTCGTTGAACGGCTCCAAAACGCGGATTGCGTTGCCCGAAACAAGCTGCTTTATCATCCAAAGCTTTTTGCATCTCTTATCGGTGATAACCGTTTTTGCAAGGTTCATTATGAGCTTTCTGAAAACCTTGCCGCCGTCTGTGCCGGGGAAGGGCTCGTTAAACAAATCAAAGCCGAAAAGGGCGGGGTGGTCTTTGAATCTTTCTGCAACGTGCTTCCACATGTTGCAAAAATATGTTTGCAGGGGAATGCCGTTAACCTTATCGTTTGCCCAGAAATGGTCAAATGCCTTGTGCACAGCCTTGCCCCAGAAATAACCTTCTGCCCAAACAAGCTTTGTCGGGGTGAACTTTGCGCCGCCGGTAATGCATGCCCATGCAGGTGCGCCGTCGCCCGCCGTGAGGGGGGCACCGCTGTAAAGGTCCTGATGCATGTCCAAATAGAAATAAATACCGTATTTTGCGCAAAGGTCTGCAACTTTCTGGATTTTGTCAAGATTTTCTTCGTTGTATTTTCCGGGCTCGGGCTCGATTGAATCCCATGTTAAACCGAGTCTGACAAGATTAAAACCCTTTCGGCTCAAATCGGCAATCAATTCTTCACTAAAATTGAATGCATACTGTCTTTCGGATTTTTCGTCGGGATGCCAACCCTTTTCGCAAAGGTTAACGCCGTTAAAAATTCTTTGTCTGCCGGCGGAGTCGATGAACTTCTTTTCAAATGTTGTTATTTTCAGCATAGAAATGAGTCCTTTCTGTAATATTTAAAAATATTCATCTTAATTATATCATTTAATTTTCATATTTGCAACATTTGATATTTTCTATTGCGTTGTCAAAAAAAATATGCTATACTTTAACTGTATTTAAATATAAAACATAACAGATAGGGGTAATTATTGTGGCAGCTTCAACACTTTTCAAAATGTATTGCAGAACATATCAGGGCATTTTCCGCGTTGCGGTTAATTTCCTTAACTGGAAAGAGCCCGAGCTTGTTAAAGGCGCAGGCAGCGTAAAAAAGCTTCCCGAGGTTGTTAAGGCAAACGGTCACAACAGCGTGCTTGTTGTAACAGATAAGGGACTTATGGGTCTTCATCTTCTCGACGGTCTTTTCGAGGGTCTTGAAAAGGCAGGGGTTAAGTATGTTGTTTATGACGGCACACAGCCCAACCCCACAATCAACAATATTGAAGATGCAAGGCAGCTTTATGCCGATAACAACTGCTCCGCCGTTATTGCTTTCGGCGGCGGCTCACCCATGGACTGCGCAAAGGTTGCGGCTGCAAGAATCGCAAGACCCAACAAAACCGTTCAGAAAATGCGCGGCACTCTTAAAATCCTTAAAAAGCTGCCCACGATTTATGCAGTTCCCACAACAGCGGGCACAGGCTCCGAAACCACCATTGCCGCCGTTGTTTCCGACCCCTCAACACATGAAAAATATGCTCTGCAGGACCCCGTTCTTCGCCCGAAGTATGCGGTTCTTGACCCGGAGCTCACGGTTGGTCTGCCTCCTCATATAACATCAACAACCGGCATGGATGCTCTCACTCATGCCGTTGAAGCCTATATCGGTCACAGCAACACAAAGGATACAGCCGCTGCTGCCGAAAAGGCAACAAAAATGATTTTTGACAATATCCTCAAGGTTTATGAAAACGGCAAGGATATTCAGGCAAGAGAAAACATGCTTGAGGCGTCTTACCTTGCAGGTATCGCATTTACAAGAGCATATGTCGGCTACGTTCATGCAATCGCCCACAATCTCGGCGGCATGTACGGAACTCCTCACGGCCTTGCAAACGCAGTTATTCTGCCCTATGTTCTTGAATATTTCGGCGAAACCGCTCATAAGCCCCTTGCAAAGCTTGCAGATGTTGCGGGCCTTGAAACAAAGGGTCTTTCCGAGGCTCAAAAGGCAAACCTTTTCATCGCCAAGGTTAAAGAGCTCAACAAGCTTCTCAACATTCCCGAGCACATCGAGATTTTCGAAAAGGATATTCCCACAATCGCTCAAAGGGCGTTCAAAGAAGGCAATCCTCTTTATCCCGTTCCCAAGATTATGGATATTGATGACTTGAAGTGCGTCATCAGAAAGATAGGAAATCTTTAATTAATAAAACGGGCAATTCTGCGTAATTGTCCGTTTTTTTGAACAAATTTTTAATGAAACGGAAACATTTTTGTATTATAATGAAAGCATAAGAAAGGGGTGCGAGTAATGAAAATTAATAAAGTGTTAAGCTTTGTTCTGGTATCTGTAATTATTTTTTCTTCGTTCACATTAACCGGTTTTGCAGCCAAGGACAGCTGGCAGCCGAAAAATAAAGAGCCTTTTGTTTTTGTTCACGGTCTTAACGGCTGGGGCGGCGCAGAGGGTATCAACGGTCTTATTCCTTATTGGGGTGCAACAACGGGCGACCTTATGCAGTATTTGCAGCAGCAGGGTTACGAATGCTATTCGGCTTCGGTGGGACCTTTGAGCAGCGCGTGGGACAGAGCATGTGAGCTTTATGCGCAGATTATCGGCTCAAGGGTAGATTACGGCGTTGCGCACTCCAAAAAATATAATCATGACAGATACGGCAGAACATATTATACTCCGCTTATCCCCGAATGGGGTGAGCTTGATGAAAACGGCAAGATTCATCAGATTCATCTTATCGGTCACAGCTTCGGCGGCACAACCGTCAGAATGCTCATTCAGCTTCTTACCGAGGGCTCGCCCGAGGAAATGGCGGCAACGGACCCAAATGAAATTTCGGAGCTTTTCACGGGCGGAAAAGGCGATTGGGTGAAGAGCGCAACAACAATATGCACTCCGCACAACAGTGCCTCGGTTTATTATCCGCTTGTAAGTCTCGGTTTATACGATATCGTGCAGACAGTAAGCTATCTTTATGCAGGTATAGCGGGCAGAACATATTTCAACGGCAGGCTTGTTGACTTTCATCTTGAGCAATACGGCTTGACCGAAATCCCCGGTGAGGGCGGAGCGGATAATCTTTTCAAAGCGATGAAGCTTGTTCTTGAAAACGGCGACGATTCCTGCCTTTATGACTTGACTCCCAAGGGCACGGCAAAGCTCTATGATGAGCTTTCCATAAACGAGGATATATATTATTTCTCATATGCTTTTTCCACAACCGAGGAAATTGAGTTTCTCGGCATTGAAATGCCCGCTTTTAATACTAACCCCGTTATTTATCTTACTGCCGTGATGATGGGCATTATGCCCGAGTTTACGGACCCCGAAACGGGCGTTGTTTATGATGAAAGCTGGCATGCAAATGATGCTTTGGTAAATACCGAAAGCGCAAAATATCCTCTTGATGAGCCTCACAAGGATTTTGACAAAGACAATATCGAAAAAGGTGTATGGAATGTTATGCCCGTTGAAGAGGGCGACCACGGAGCAGCGATTGGTCTTTTCTCCGATAAAGAAAAAGTTCAGGAATTCTATCTGGAGCTTTGTGAAATGCTTTGTGAATTGAATTAATAAAAAACAAGGGTTGGTGCATTCACCGACCCTTGTTTCTTAAACAGTTAAGTATGGCGGGGCTTGTTCCCGCCGATTTTTTTTACTGTATATGCCGCATTTTGAGGATTTTTTTCAAAAGCTCCGACAGCGGAACAACAAGCATTCCCACAGCAAGATTGCCGACGGCATGAACGGTGTCCCATGTAAGCCCCGCGGCAATCCATGCAACCGTTTGTTTAAAATCAAATCCGAACATGAGAGCCTGCGCAGGAGCATAAAGAATGCCAAAAGCAAGACCGTGCAGGCAGCAGACAATCGGATAAACGAAGCATGCCGTTTTTTTCTTCATGTTTTTCGGCAGAAGCATTGTAACTGCCCACAGTATTGTCCAAATGTAAAGATACGGTATCCACCATAAGGAAAAGCCGCTGAAAAGCCCGTTGAGCATAACATAAACGTAAATCGGGATTAGTGCTTTTTTGCGGAAAACAACCGTGTAAACCATTGTCAGCATTCCGAGCAGGTGAATGTTTGGCAATGCCTCCATAAGAATTTTGGAGCAGAACATGATTGCGCCGAGCATGGCAAATATGACCGTTTCTTCAATTCTCTGCAGTCTGTTATTACTTTGTGTATTCAAGGCTGTATACTGCGTTTTCGTCGATTTCGGCGCCGTCTATGCCCGTTGTTGCGTATTCGCCGTTAACATAGAAAGCCCAGTAGCTTTGGTCAATGTCGTAATCGGCTGTTACGCCGTTAACGCTTTTGATATAAAGCCCGTAGTCACCCTGTTCACCCGAAATAAGATTATTTTCAATAAGAGCCTCGCCGAGATTTGTTTTATCCGTATGCACGGTAAAGGTAACGGTTTTGTCCTCAATTTTAACCTCAACAACGGCGGTGATTGCGCCTTCGCCGAGCTCGGTATCCTCGGTATACACGGCGTTTTCCCAAAGACCCGTTGCATCGGGTGCGTTTGTGCATGCTCCGAGGCAAAGCACAAAAACCAAAGAGAGTATTACAGAAATTGCGGAGTTGATTGTTTTCTTCATTTTTTTAATCCTTTCGATTCTAAATTTTCAAAAGAATAAAAATAAAAGCACCCTCCAAGGGTGCAATGCATTAGGTATGAATATCCTGCCATATTCCAACCGAAACACATCTCCCCATGCTGCCCGAGAGACTTTTATGTGTCACAGAGCGATAAGCATTCCGACTTTTACGGTAATGGCTGTTGCTGCGGATTTTCACCGCGATTTCCTTATCATCGGGTATGCATTCATACCCGATAACGAACAAAAACTGCCCGATGCCCTGCGTTTATTTTTTTGTAACCACATTATACAAAGCCGTTATTGTTTTGTCAATCTGCTTTATCGGCAAAGTTTTTTAAAAAAGTTCAACAAATTTTTTTGGAGCAAACTGCAGTCACTCCACTTCTTTTGTTCAAAAACAACAAATTTCGCAGTTTGAAATGTACAAAATAAACAAAATTAATTTCGCTTTATCTTTTATTATGTTGAGGCTGAATAATTTGGGAAACCTAAATATTTGTTGAAGTTGCACAAAAACAAAGATGAATGTTTGTGCAAAATCACTTGACTTTTTTTGAGGATGGTGTATAATAAAGCCACAACAAAACGAAAGGATGAATGTTATGAAATTCTACGAAATGTCCAACTACAGCGCGGAGAAAGAGCTCCTCAACGAAATCGAAAGCGAAAAGAAGTTCCTTACATTCAAAAAGCTTTTCAAAATCATGAAGCTCAACGCTTTGCTTAACGCATAAGCCTGAGGAGCGGCTTTCAGCCCGTAAAAACATCAACCCGCAAGGTTGATTTTATATAATCTGAGAAAGGTTTTACCTCTCAGAAACTTGGACAACAGCACAGACCGTAACAAAGAGTTTTGTCTTTGTACGGTCTGTTTTTTGCTTTTTAGGCATATGATATGTTGATGAAGAGTTTGGGGGTGTGAAATGAATTGCTGTATAACAGAGCTTCGGTGCAAGGAGGTTATTGACAAATCCAACGGCTGCCGGCTGGGTCTTGTGAGCGACGTTGAGGTGGATTCCTGCTGCGGGCGGGTGGTTGCCCTGATTATTTTCGGACGTCCCAGATATTGGGGAATATGCGGCAAACGGGAGCGCATACGCGTTTGCTGGGAGGATATTGAGGTTATCGGCAGCGACACGATTCTGGTTTGCAAGGTCAACCGCGATGAGCAGCACCGCAGAAGGAGCAGAACATCTTGAAACAAAAAATCCGAGTGAGTGATTAAACACTTCGCTCGGATTCTTTTATTTTTTCAAATCTCCGTTTGCGGGGTTGTCAAGCACCTTGCCGTCCTGCGAAAACCTTGAGCCGTGGCACGGGCAGTCCCATGAATGCTCGTCTTTGTTCCATTTGAGCGCACAGCCGAGGTGCGGGCAGCGTTTTGTTGTAAAAGTCATAAGATTTTTCGCCGATTCAAATCCGTTTATGAAAAGCTGCGGCTTTATAATGCTTCTTGACGGACTGAACAGACTTTCAAATTCGTTTCTTTTATCCGTTATAAGGTCGCTCAAAATCATCGCCGAAAGCATTGCGCCCGTCATGCCCCATTTGTTAAACCCGCTTGCGGCATAAAGATTAGGTGTGTTTTTTGAATATCTTCCGATATACGGCATGCTGTCAAGGCTCATGTAGTCCTGGGCAGACCAATAGTATTTTTCCGCTGAATCTGGATAATGCTTTTTTGCAAATGCTCTCAATTCGTTCCAGTTGCCGCCGTCTTTGCCTGTTTTATGCCCTCCTCCGCCAAGCAAAAGCAAAGAGCCGTGATTCCTGAACGAAAGACCCGCATCGTTTTCGTCAACATACATTCCGCCTGCATCCTGCGAATTTTCAAGAGCAATAACATAAGAACGGTGCTGATAAAGCTTCAGAAAGTAGCTCCCGTGTTTGTTGATGAACGGAAAATGCGTGGTTACGATAACTTTTTGCGCGTTTATATTCCCTCGGTTTGTAACCGCTTTTGTGCCGATAAGTTCATGCACAAAAGTGTTTTCATAAATGTTGAGCCCGTCTGCAACCGCTGATAAGAATTTAATCGGGTGAAACTGTGCCTGATTTTTAAAAATAACCGAGCCGTTTGGCTTTATCGGCAGGGGAAGCTCTTTCGCAAATTCGGCATGAAAGCCGATTTTTTGGAGCGCATCAAGCTCATCTTCCGTCTTTTCCCCGTCAAAGGAAAAAACGCAGTTGTCCTTAATCTCGTAATCACACTCGATATTTTTGCAAATGCGTGCATATTCGTCAAACGCCGCTTGGTTTGCCGCAAGATACATCTGCGCGCTTTCAAGCCCTTCGCCTTTTAAAATTTTGCTGTAAATATATCCGTGCTGAACGGTAATTTTTGCCGTCGTGTTTTGTGTGTTGCCCGAGCATATTCTGTTTTTTTCAACAAGCGCATAATCAATCCCTTTTTGATGCAGAAAATACGCCGTAAGAATGCCCGCGATTCCGCCGCCGATAATAAGGACATCGGTTTTAATGTCTTTTTCAAGCGTCGGAAACGTGGGCATATTAATATTTGATTGCCATAATGATTTCATGCTTTTCACCGTTTCAAAAAATAAATACTATTCTATTTTTTCTTAAATATGATATAATATTCATACGGAGGTGGAACGTTGAAAAGGAAAATAATTACTGCTTTAATTTGCATATTAATACTTGCATTGTCTGTTTTGATAGCTGCGGGGATGCTTTATTCACCCGTTCAGGTGGTGATTGACCCCGGTCACGGCGGAAGCGACGTCGGCGCACAGTATAACGGCAGATATGAGAAAGACGACAATCTCGAAATTGCGCTTCTTGTATGCGAAAATCTCCGTGATATGGGCATTGAAGCATGCCTCACGCGCGATGATGATAAATTTGTTGAACTTAAGGACAGATGTGCGTTGGCAAACCGCAGGAATGCGGAGCTTTTCGTTTCGCTCCACCGTAACAGCGCAGAGGGCGCAAACGGCGTTGAAATATGGGTGAGCAGCGACTCGCCCGAAGCCGACACCGCTCTTGCTGAAAACATTTTGACAGCCCTTGATGCCGTCGGCATTTCCGAAAACAGGGGAGTCAAAAGCGGCTATGCAATGGGAGAGGGCAATTATTATGTCAACAGCCAAACCGATATGCCGAGCTGCCTTGTTGAGCTTGGATTTATAAACAGCGAAACGGATAACGCTCTGCTTGATAAAAACATGCAGGCGTATGCCGAGGCTATAGCAAAAGCGATTGAAGAAACACTTTGAATATGCAAGAATGTATTTTACAACCGAACTTGAGCGTTTTTACATTTTACTTAAAATTTCTCCGACTTTTCCGTGAATAACCAACCCGAATTTTTCATCCATTGCGGTTGCATCTTTATTAATCAAAACAAGGTTCTTTCCTTTGAAATATCTGATTAAACCCGCTGCGGGATAAACGGTCAGCGAGGTGCCCGCAACTATAAGCATATCAGCATTTGCAATGGCGTTAACCGCTCCCTCAATAATGTCGTTATTCAGCGATTCCTCATATAAAACAACGTCAGGCTTGACGATGCCGCCGCATTCGCATTTAGGAATGCCGCTTGACTTATAAACAAAGTCAAAATCGTGAAATTTGCCGCATTTCATGCAGTAGTTGCGAAGCGCAGACCCGTGCAATTCATAAACGCACTTACTGCCCGCAAGCTGATGCAAGCCGTCAACATTTTGTGTTATAACAGCCTTTAATTTGCCTGATTTTTCAAGCTCCGCAAGCTTATAATGCGCCGCGTTGGGCTTCGCATCGGGGAAGCAGAGATATTTTCTGTAAAAATCGTAGAAATCCTCTGTGTGCATCTCAAAAAAGCTGTGGCTCAAAACACTTTCGGGCGGGTATTTATAGTTCATTTTATATATTCCGTCAGCCGAGCGAAAATCTTTGCATCCGCTTTCGCATGATACACCCGCTCCGCCGAAAAACACAATATTTTCACTCGTTTTTATCATTTCAGCAAGCTTTTTTAACATTGCTTTCACCTCAAAGCCAATTATACTGAATTTACGCACATATTTCAATATATAATGTAATAAATCACACAAAATATTGAGCTTTTTTGTTGCATTAATCAATAAATAGTGTTATAATACTATGAAATATTGTATTATGGTTAATGCGCGCTTTTTGAGGAATACTAACTTTGTTTTATTCCGAGAAAGGGTGCGTAATATGAGCAATAAGAATAAAAAAAACAACAACTTTTTTCTTCCTTCTCCTCCGTGGCAGTCGCCCGATTGCAGCAGCGGCAATAACGACGGCGACGATTCATCCGCATTAAACGGCATTATCGAATCCGGCTCGGTAACTGTGCGAAAGGGAGAGCATCTTATCCATTGTCTGACAATAATCGGTCAGATTGAGGGGCATTATATTCTGCCCGCGCAGAACAAAACCACTAAATACGAGCATGTTATTCCCCAGCTTGTGGCTATTGAAGAAAGCGATGAAATTGACGGGCTTATCATGATTTTGAATACGGTTGGCGGCGATATCGAAGCAGGTCTTGCGATTGCGGAATTGGTAGCGGGCATGACAACCCCCACCGTTTCGCTCGTGCTCGGCGGCGGGCATTCAATAGGCGTTCCGCTTGCGGTTTCAACCGATAAATCGTTTATAACTCCGTCCGCAACGATGACCATTCACCCCGTGCGCATGAACGGGCTTGTGCTCGGTGTTCCCCAAACTCTTTCATATTTTGAACAGATGCAGGAGCGCATAGTCCGCTTTGTTTCCGATAATTCCGAGATTAATCCCGACAGATTCCGCGAAATGATGCTTGCGACGGGCGAACTTGTTCTTGATGTCGGAACGGTTTTGAGCGGTGAAGCGGCGGTCAACGAGGGTCTGATTGACTCTCTCGGCAGCCTTTCCGATGCGCTCAACTGTCTGTATGATTTAATCAGTCAAAATGAAAATAAATCTCCGAAAGGATGACATAAATGGCAACCACCCAAAACAAAAAAAACGGAGCGGCTCAAAAGAAAAAGCCCGCGTCAAAAAGCTCTGCTCCCAAGAAAACGGCGGCAAAAGAGCCCGCCAAAAAAGAGGTTAACGTAACCGTAAAACGCCAGAAAACCGCCATTGTCTTAATGGCGGCGGCTGTGTTTCTGCTCTGCGTTGCGCTGATAAAGGGCGAAAGCGTTTGGCTGACCCTGCATAACGCAATGTTCGGCATTTTCGGCTTCTGCGTTTATATTATCCCCGCCGTGCTGATTTATATGGCGATTGTTTATGCCAAGGACAAGCCTTTGGGCAGCATTGCCGCAAATCTCACGGGCACGGGCATTTTTGTTGCGCTTTTAAGCGGCGCAATACATACTTTTGCAAACACCGCAGAATATCTCAACACGGTTGGGATAGGAATTCAGATTTCCGACTCGTGGAATAAGGCTGCCGCTTTGTCAAACGGCGGCGTTTTCGGCGCGATTATCGGCGGCGCAATTTCAAAGCTTTTCGGCAAAACGGGCGCATGCATAACAATAGTTCTTCTTCTTGTCGTGCTTGCAATGTTCCTGACGGGCACAACGCTCCTCGGGCTTCTCAATGCTATCCGTAAGCCCGTTAAGCGCGTTGGCGAACTGACCAACGAAAAGCTGGAGCAGAACGCGGCAAGGCGTGAACAGCTTGAGCAGGAGAGGGAGAAAGAAAAAGAAACAAAAAAAGCCTTCAATCCTCCGAAGCAGCCCACGATTTCGGTTGAAAAATTTGAGGATAATTTCATCACGGACGAATCCACCTTTGCGCCCGTGGAGGAAGTTCCCGTGCCCGAAATTCCCGTTGTGAAGCTCCCCGATGCAGAGCCTACGGATATTATAGAAGAAACAATAGAAGCTGCGGTTGAAGAAGAAAAGCCCAAAAGAAAAAGGAAAGCTCCTGCCGTTCCCGACGGCGAGCCGATTGAAGAGGCGGTTGAAATCCCCGTTGAGGTTTTGCCCGATGCAGAGCCCGCATATGTTTTCCCGACCATTGATTTGCTCAATGTTGTTGAAAAAGACGGCTCGACAGACAGCATGACCGAAATGCAGATTGGCGCAAAAAAGCTTGTTTCAACGCTTGAAAGCTTTAAGATTAATGCGGAAGTTACCAACATCTGCCGCGGTCCTTCCGTTACCCGATATGAGCTTGTGCCCGAAGCGGGTGTAAGAATAAATAAAATAACCGGTCTTTCCGATGATATTGCGCTTCGCCTTGCAGCAACAAGCGTGCGTATCGAAGCACCCATTCCCGGCAAATCCGCCATAGGCATTGAAGTGCCGAACGGCGCAAAATCAATGGTTTCAATGCGCGAAATTATCGATACTCCCGAGTTCAGAGATGCCAAGAGCAAGCTCAATGTTGCTCTCGGTAAAGATATAACGGGTAACATCATCTGCGCAGACCTTGCTAAAATGCCCCACCTTCTTGTTGCGGGCACAACGGGCTCGGGTAAATCCGTCTGCCTTAACTCAATGATTGTCAGCATTCTTTATAACGCCTCACCCGATGAAGTAAAGCTGCTCATGATTGACCCGAAAATGGTTGAATTTACCGTTTATAACGGCATTGCTCACCTTGAAGTTCCTGTTGTTTCCAATCCCCGTAAAGCGGCGGGTGCGCTCGGCTGGGCGGTTGGCGAAATGGAAAAACGCTATAAGCAGTTTTCCGAAAACGGCGTAAGAGATATCAAGGGCTTCAACAAGCTTTGCGAAACACGCGAAGACCTTGTTAAGATGCACCAGATTGTTATATTTATCGACGAGCTTTCCGACCTTATGATGGTTTCGCCCAAAGAGGTTGAGGACAGTATATGCCGCCTTGCCCAGATGGCAAGAGCTGCGGGCATTCACCTTGTTATCGCAACCCAAAGACCGTCGGTTGACGTTATTACGGGTATCATCAAAGCCAATATTCCCAGCCGTATTGCTCTTTCTGTTTCATCGCAGGTTGACTCCCGAACAATCCTTGACTCAATCGGCGCGGAAAAGCTTCTCGGCAACGGCGATATGCTGTTTAACCCCGTCGGCTCAAGCAAGCCCACCCGTGTTCAGGGCTGCTTTATTTCCGATGCCGAGGTTGAACGCGTTGTAAACCATATCAAATCGCAGGCACAGACAACATATAACGAAGAAACTATGCACGAAATCGAGGCAAAGGCGGCTGCGGCTGAAAATGCCAAGAAGAAGACCGTTGATGAGGATGATGAGAGCGATTGGGACCCCATGCTCAACGATGCGATTGAAGTTGTTGTTAATGCGGGCGGCGCATCAACAACCATGCTCCAAAAGAAGCTCAAGCTCGGCTATGCAAGAGCATCAAGAGTTATGGACCAGCTTGAAGAAAAGGGCATTGTAGGCCCCTCCGAGGGCGCAAAGCCCAGAGCTGTTCTTTTAACAAAACAGCAGTGGTACGAGATGCAGGCGCTTGCGGACGGCGCAGGTGCCCCGAATATTGACGACGTTTTTGCGGATGATGACGATTTCGCAGGCGCGGAGGATGATTTTGAATAATATGAACGGATTTTTACCCGTTACAAAAGAGGATATGACCGCAAGGGGATGGGAGCAGGCGGATTTCGTTTATGTCAGCGGAGATGCCTATGTTGACCACCCCGCTTTCGGTGCGGCTATAATCACAAGAGTGCTTGAAAATGCGGGCTTCAAGGTTGCTTTCCTTGCCCAGCCCGATTGGCGCACAAACGATGATTTCATGCGCTTCGGCAAGCCGCGTTTGGGCTTCCTTGTCAGCAGCGGCAACATCGATTCAATGGTTGCTCACTACACAGCCGCCAAGAAAAAGCGCAGCTCGGATTATTACAGCCCGGGCGGCAAATTCGGCATGCGCCCCGACAGAGCGGTTATAGTTTATTGCAATAAAATAAGAGAGATTTACGGCGATGTTCCCATTGTTATCGGCGGGCTTGAAGCGTCTTTACGCCGCTTTGCCCACTATGACTATTGGGACGACAAAATACGCCGTTCAATCCTTTTTGATGCGCAGGCGGATTTGCTTTCCTTCGGCATGGGTGAACGCTCAATGGTCGAGATTGCAAAAAGGCTTGATGCGGGCGAAAATGTTGCGGATATCCGCGATATCCGCGGCACATGCTACAGCGTTGATGTGCGCGAAACGCCGTATATCGGCGCGGAATGTCCGTCATTTGAAAATGTTTGTAATTCAAAAAAAGAATATGCCGTTTCCTGCCGCATTCAGCAGGATGAGCAGGATTTTTTCAGAGGCAAAGCAATAAAACAGCGCCACGGCAGTAAAATGCTTGTGCAGAATCAGCCCGCAATCCCTCTTTCGCAGGAGGAGCTTGACGCGGTTTATGCCCTGCCGTATATGCGCACATATCACCCCATGTATGAATCCGAGGGCGGTGTGCCGGGCATTGAAGAGGTGCGTTTTTCAATCGCTCATAACCGCGGCTGCTTCGGCGGCTGCAATTTCTGCTCACTCGCCTTTCATCAGGGCAGATATATCACAACCCGCAGTAAGGAATCAATCGTAAATGAAGCAAAGCTTTTGACAAATCTTCCCGATTTCAAAGGCTATATTCACGATATCGGCGGACCGACTGCAAACTTCCGCCGCCCGTCCTGCGACGGGCAGGAGAGCAGAGGTCTTTGCAAGGGCAAAAAATGCCTTGCGCCCGCGCCTTGCCCCAATCTGAAGCCCGACCACAGCGAATATCTTGATATTCTGCGCACGGTGCGTTCGCTTCCAAAGGTTAAAAAGGTGTTTATCCGCTCCGGTATCCGCTATGACTATATGCTCAAGGATAAGGACGACAGCTTTTTCAGAGAGCTTGTTGCCCACCATGTCAGCGGTCAGTTAAAGGTTGCACCCGAGCATTGCTCTGCCGCCGTGCTCGATAAAATGGGCAAGCCCCATATCGAAGCGTATGTTGAATTTTCAAAACGCTATTTTAAATATTCCAAAAATGAGGGCAAGGAGCAGTATCTCGTTCCCTATCTTATGTCCTCACACCCGGGAAGCACGCTCAAAGAAGCCGTTGAGCTTGCGCTGTTTCTTAAAAAAATCGGAATCCGCCCCGAGCAGGTGCAGGATTTTTATCCCACCCCGGGCACGGTTTCAACCTGCATGTTTTACACGGGCCTTGACCCCTACACAATGAAAGAGGTCTATGTTGCAAAAGACCCGCACGAAAAGGCAATGCAGAGGGCACTTTTGCAGTATTTTAACCCCAAAAACAAGGGTCTTGTTATCGAGGCTCTGCGCAAAGCGGGCAGGCATGACCTTATCGGCTACGGCGATAAGTGCCTTGTAACGCCCAATAAGCCTGTTACTCAGGTAACAAGAGAGAGAGGAAAAACCGTTAATGGACGAAACCAAAAACACGGACAAAACACAAGAAAAAAATAAAAAACTGATTTATATAATTGTTGCAGTTGTCGTTGTGATAGCATCGGTTTTTGGCCTCAGTCTTGATGACATTGAAACCATGCTTGGAGGTCTGCCGGTTTATACCGAAACTCAAGCGGGCTTTTCGGTTCATTTCATCGATGTCGGTCAGGGTGACTGCACTCTTGTTGCAAGCGGCGGCGAATACCTTCTGATTGATGCGGGCGAAAACGGTCACGAAACCGATGTTCTCAATTATCTGCGCTCAATGGGCGTTAAAAAACTCGATTATATCATTGCCACCCACCAGCATTCCGACCATATCGGCGGTTTGCCCGAGGTGCTTGATGAGTTTGAAACAGATAACATAATCATGCCGCGTCTTACCCAAGCGCAGACCCCCACCAACAGCACATATACCGCATTCCTCAAAGCTGTCAAAGCATCGGGCGCAAAGGTTATCTCCGCAAAGCCGGGTTTGACCTATCATCTCGGTGAAGCGGAATTTGAAATTCTCGGCCCCGTCACAAATGACGCCGAGGATATCAACAGCATGTCCGCAGTAACCAAAATAACCTACGGCGAAACTTCTTTCCTTGTTACCGGCGATGCCGAAAAGGACGAGGAGCTTGAAATTATAGATAACGGTGCTGACCTCGACTGCGATGTATTAAAGGTCGGTCATCACGGCTCATATACCTCATCATGCAAGGAGTTCATAAGTGCCGCTTCGCCGGAGGTTTGTGTTATTTCCTGCGGTGAAAACAACGATTACGGTCACCCGCACGATGCCGCCGTTAAACGCCTAAAAAAACAAACCGACGAGATTTACAGAACGGATATCTGCGGCGATATTGTTATGGTAAGTGACGGCGAGAAAATTGAAATCAGCTATGAAAACCAGTAATCTGTGAGGTGTTTCCTATGCGAAGATTGCCGAGCGAGCCTGAGCATATCAGAAAAGAAAAAGTCAGAGAATGGTCTGAAAAATGGCGTAGAAGACGCTTTATCGGCGATATGGTGCTTTTGAGCATGATTTTGATTTTGGGGATTTCGCTGTGTATCAAAAACAGCGATTTTGTAAAAAATCTTAAATTCAGATTTAATAGCACTGATTGTGTAATTCATAGCATTGATTACGATTACGGCAAAGGTGTATATTTTGAATCCGAAGGCGAAACGGCTCTTATTGATTCGGGAACTGAGAGTCATTCGGAAGAACTTCTGAATTTTATCAGAACCAAAGGAATAGAAAAGCTTGATTATCTTTTGATTTCCGACCCTGACGAAAAATATCTGGATGTACTTTCCGCTGTTACAGAATCAACGGAAATATCAAGAATTATTATTTCTCAATGTGATGATTCTTTGTTTGCGGCGTACGATGATTTTGCTTTTGAAAATCTTGTTACGCTTTCGAGTGCAGACAACATGCGCTATTTTTCGATTGGCGAAATGAATTTTGATATTCTTGACGCGGAAACTATGTCAGCCAAGGTTTTTCTTGAGAATAATTCATTTTTGATTTATAACTCTTGCTCCGAAGAAACTGAACTTGAAATTATGAATTTCTCTTCTTACTATGATTTTGATGTTTTGATTTCATTGGACGGAAATCTGCCGAGTCAAAAGTTCATCGAAACTGTCACTCCCGAAAATATCGTCATAAACGGCGATGAAAAAGATACTGCGGATTTAACTGCTTCGGGCGAAATTTACAGAACCGTTCTGAACGGCGATGTTATCATAAAAAGCAATGGCGTTGATTTTGAATTTGAATGCGAAAACCAATGAGGTGATTAAATGTATTTCAGCGTAGATATTATCGAAGAAACAGTTGCACTTTGCATTGACGATGACGGTGCTACCCGTGCAATTTCACTCGACTTGATTGACGGCGAGGTGAGCGAGGGCGCGGTGCTCGTTGAAAACGAAAACGGAAGATATACTCTCGACAAAGACGAGGAAAAAAGGCGCAGAGAAAGCAATTTTATGCTTGCGGAAAGCCTCTTTGATGAATAATATATAAATATTGCAAAAAACAGAGCGGATTATTCAATTTTCTCTTGAATAATCCGTTCTTTTATTATATAATAACAAATATATGCTCAATATGGAGGAATATGTCTTGTCACCCGTTTCAGACAGAAAAAACATATCAGTTCCTGCCGAGGAAACAGAAAAACAAAAAGAATATTCGCAGCTTGTCAGGGAGATAATCGGTCAGCGTTATGCCGAGCCTCCCAAAGCTTTTGTTCATACCTACGGTTGCCAGGGTAACGTTGCCGACGGCGAAAGGCTTGAGGGCATGCTCGAAGAAATGGGCTACCGCCTTGTCAATGAGCTTGACGGTGCGGATTTGGTGCTCTATAACACCTGTGCAATCCGTGAGCATGCGGAAGACAGAGTTTTCGGCAATGTCGGCGCATTTAAACAGCAGAAAACCGTAAACCGCGACATGCGCATTCTGCTCTGCGGCTGTATGATGCAGCAGGAGTGGGTTGTTGAAAAAATCAAAAAAAGCTATCCGTTTGTTGATATAGTTTTCGGAACTCATGTTATGCACAGGCTGCCGGAATTTCTTTACACAAGCCTCAGCCGCGGCAAAAAGGTTCGCGAATTTCCGGAGCATGACGGTGTTATCGTTGAGGAGCTGCCCATTCATCGCGACAGCGATTTTAAGGCGTGGGTGCCGATTATGTACGGCTGCAACAACTTCTGCACATATTGCATCGTGCCCTATGTCAGAGGCAGGGAGCGCAGCCGCGAACCCAAGGCGATTATAGCCGAGGTTAAACAGCTTGTTGCGCAAGGTTACAAAGAAATCACGCTTCTCGGTCAAAACGTTAATTCCTACGGCAAAAACCCCGATTACGGAATGAACTTTGCCGCGCTGCTTCGCGAGCTCAACGCGATTGAGGGCGATTTCATAATTCGCTTTATGACATCTCACCCCAAGGATTGCACATATGAACTTCTTGACACAATGGCAGCGTGCAAAAAGGTTGCAAAGCATCTTCACCTGCCGTTCCAGAGCGGAAGCAACAGAGTGCTCGGCGAAATGAACAGGCGATACACAAGAGAAAAATATCTCGACCTTTTACACTATGCCTATTCCGTAATGCCGGAGCTTTCCGTGACCAGCGACGTTATTGTCG
The DNA here is from genome assembly GCA_017623615.1 of Clostridia bacterium. Classification (GTDB taxonomy): domain Bacteria; phylum Bacillota; class Clostridia; order Oscillospirales; family Acutalibacteraceae; genus CAG-177. Next base: position 37,451 of record JAGAOT010000011.1, read on the forward strand.
GTTTTCCCGGGGAAACTTATGAAGAATTCCTTGAAACCGTTTCCCTTGTCGAAGAAGCAAAATTCACCTCGATGTATACTTTCATCTTTTCACCGAGAAACGGCACAAAGGCGGCGCAGATGCCCGACCCCGTTTCAAGAGAAGAAAAGGGGAAATGGTTTAAAGAACTTCTTGATGCTCAGGAGAAAATCGCCGCGGTCAGAACAGCTTCAATGGTCGGCAAAACCTACCGTGTGCTTTGCGAAAGCGTGAGCAAGGGCGGTTTGATTGAGGGCAGAACGCAGGGCAATATCATCATCGAATTTCCCGCAGAAACATCGGTTATAGGCTCCTTCCGCGATGTCAAGGTAACCGAATCGCTCACCTGGATTTTAAGGGGCGAGCTTCAATAAGTTAATACGACGGTAAAACGTATTATAAATATCTATCACAGTTAGGAGAAACAAAAATGGACGTAATTGCAAAAGCAAGAGAGCTTGGCGCACTTCTTCAGCAGGATGAGCGCTACATCAAGCTCATGGAAGCACAGAAGGCTAACGAGGAAGACACCGCTCTTAACGAGCTCATCGCAAGAATTCAGCTTGTTCAGATGTCTTTCCAGCACGAGGCCGCAAAAGAGGATAAGAACGAGCAGAAGCTTGAAGCATATGACAAGGAGTTCGGCGAAATCTACACCCAGATTATGGCTAACCCCAACATGCAGGCTTATGAAGCTGCAAGAGCTGAAATTGACAAGCTCATGCAGTATATCAACAACATCTTTGTTCTTTGCCTTCAGGGTGAAGACCCCGCAACATGTGAGCCCCAGCAGGAGCATAGCTGCAGCGGCGAATGCTCATCCTGCGGCGGCTGCCACTAATGCAAATTAAGTTTATCTGTAGGGGCGGATATCATCCGCCCGCAGATAAATTTTCAGTGTAAAAAAGTTTTCGGAAGTTTTTGAAAGGTATGGTAAATTCATGGCAGAGCTTACCCCTATGATGAAGCAATATTTCCAAATTAAAGAGAATTACCCCGACACGATTCTCATGTTCCGCCTGGGCGATTTTTACGAAATGTTTTTTGAAGATGCAAAAACCGTTTCGGCGGAATTGGAGCTTGTTTTAACGGGCAGGGACTGCGGTCAGGAAGAGAGAGCACCCATGTGCGGTGTGCCGTTCCACAGCGCGGATTCCTATATAGCCCGTCTTGTTTCAAGGGGATATAAGGTTGCAATCTGTGAACAGCTTGAAGACCCCGCGCTTGCAAAGGGTATTGTTAAGCGCGATGTCACAAGGGTGCTCACTCCGGGCACGGTTATCGAAAGCACAATGCTTGACGAGGGTAAAAACAATTTCCTTGCATGCATCTGCGCTTTGAAAGATTGTGTAGGTGTCTGCTTTGCCGATATTTCCACGGGCGGCGTTCATGTAACGCAGTTTGAAAGAAAGAATTGCGAGCGCAAGGTGATTAATGAGCTCGGCAGATTTTCTCCGAGCGAAATCATAATCAACTCCGATGTGCTCAAGCTCAATCAGGTTACGGATTTCGTCAAATCAAAGCTTCATTCCTCGTGTGACCTGCTTGATGACGAATGCTTTGACCTTTCAAAAGCCTCCGCAACTCTTTTTAAGCATTTTAAAATCACATCTCTTTCCGAGCTTTCTCTTGAAAATGCCTCCGGTGCCGTCTGCGCATTGGGTGCATCAATGGATTATCTCAAAGAAGTTCAGAAAACAGAGCTTGAAAACATCAAAAATATAGATTATTACGGCTCCGGCAGCTTTATGCGCCTTGATGTTTCAACATTGCGCAACCTTGAAATAACCGAAACAATGCGCAACCGCGAAAAGAGAGGCTCGCTTCTCTGGGTGCTCGACAAAACGCGCACCTCGATGGGCAAGCGTATGCTCCGAAGCTGGCTTGAACAGCCTCTGCTTAACATAGCTAAAATCACAAAACGCCATAACGCCGTTTCGGAGCTTGTTGAAAAGCCCTCGGTGCGTGACGATATAATTGAAGCGTTAACCGGCTGTCAGGATATGGAAAGGCTGATAACCAGAATTGCCTATTCAACAGCAAACGCAAGAGAGCTTAAAGGTCTTTCTTCAACTCTTGCAAGGCTTCCCGCAATCAAAGAATATCTTTCCTTGTGCCAAAGCACTCTGCTTTGGGAAACCTGCGGTGATATCCTGCCCCTCAATGAGCTTGGCGAAACTATTGATAATGCAATCGTTGATGAGCCGCCGTTTTCCGTGCGTGAGGGCGGCATGATAAAAGACGGCTTCAATGCCGAGCTTGATGAGCTTCGCGATATCGTTAACAACGGCAAGGGATATATTGCCGATATCCAGCTCCGTGAGCAGGAAAGAACGGGCATCAAGAAATTAAAAATCGGATATAATCGAGTTTTCGGCTATTATATCGAAGTTCTCAATTCATATAAAGAGCTTGTTCCCGAGGACTATATCCGCAAACAGACCCTTACAAACTGCGAAAGATATATCACGCAGGAGCTTAAAGAGCTTGAATCCAAGGTGCTCGGTGCGCAGGAGCGTATAGTGCGCCTTGAATATGAAATTTTTGATTCCGTTCGCAAAAAAGCGGCAGAGCACCTTTACGAAATTCAGAAAACTGCGGCGGCTGTTGCTGCAACCGACGTTTTGTGTTCTTATGCACGCGTTGCATCGGAAAATAACTATTGCTGCCCCGCAATGAATGCGGGCGACAGAGTAGCCGTTACCGACGGAAGGCATCCCGTGGTTGAAAAAATGATAGATTTTCCGTTCGTTCCCAACGACACGGTTTTGGACTGCGGCGACAATCGCTGCGCAATTATAACGGGCCCCAACATGGCGGGTAAATCAACATACATGCGCCAGGTTGCGCTCATATGCCTCATGGCGCAGGCGGGCAGCTTTGTTCCCGCTCTTTCAGCGGAGCTTTGCGTTGTTGACGGCATTTTCACCCGTATCGGCGCATCGGACGACCTTGCCTCGGGCTCCTCAACCTTCATGGTTGAAATGAATGAGGTTGCTGATATTCTCAAAAACGCAACATCAAAGAGTCTTATTATATTTGACGAAATCGGCAGAGGCACTTCCACCTTTGACGGCATGAGCATTGCAAGAGCCGTGCTCGAATATTCAGCCGACAAACGCAAACTCGGCGCAAAAACGCTTTTCGCAACCCACTATCATGAGCTCACGGAGCTTGAAAACAGCGTTGCGGGTGTAAAAAACTACAACATAGCGGTCAAGAAAAGAGGGGACGATATAACGTTCCTGCGCCGCATTGTTTCGGGCTGCGCAGACGGCAGCTACGGCATTGAGGTTGCAAAGCTTGCGGGAGTGCCCAACAGCGTTGTTGAAAGAGCAAAGGTTGTCCTCAAAGAGCTTGAGGGCGAGGGCTTGAAAGCCCCCGTTCACCGTGCCGATTACGAAGAGCCCGAAATGCAGATGTCTTTCGGCAGCACAAACGCAAACGATATCGTTGAAAAGCTTAAAAATCTTGATATCAATACGCTCACTCCGATTGAGGCAATGAGCGTTCTCTATGACTTAACCAAACAAGCGAAAAACTGATAAAAGGAGGTTTCTTATATGCCGAAAATTAATGTTCTTTCAAAACAGCTTGCGGAGCTTATTGCCGCGGGCGAGGTTGTTGAACGCCCTGCTTCGGTTGTTAAGGAGCTTCTTGAAAATTCAATAGACGCGGGAGCAACCGCAATAACGGTTGAGATAAAAAACGGCGGTATTTCTTATATCAGAATCACCGACAACGGTTGCGGAATTTCAAAGGACGATATTCGCAACGCCTTTGTAAGCCATGCAACAAGCAAAATCGCAACGCCCGAGGATTTGAACAGCATTTTTACTCTCGGCTTCCGCGGCGAAGCGCTTGCAAGCGTCAGCGCGGTTGCGAGGGTTGAGGTTATGACCAAAACCGCCGAGGATGAAACGGGTCTTCGCTATGTTATCGAAAGCGGAGAAGAAGTTTTGCTGGATGATGCGGGCTGCCCCAACGGCACAACGATGATTGTCAGGGATTTGTTCTATAAAACCCCCGCAAGAATGAAATTCCTTAAAAAGGATGTAACGGAAGCAAACGCGGTTGCGAGCGTTGTTGACCGCATTGCTCTTTCTCACCCCGAAGTGTCGTTCCGTTTTGTAAGAGAGGGTAAGCAGGTGCTTGTAACCAGCGGTAACGGCGATTTGCTGACATGTATCCGCGAAATTTTCGGAAAGGATTTTTCAGCCGACCTTATTCCCGCCGAGTTTGAGGGTCAAGGTATAAAGGTGAGCGGATATGTTTCCAAGCCGACTGCGGCAAGACCCAACCGAAACATGCAGTTTTTCTTTTTGAATAACAGACTTATTAAAACGGGCACGGGAAGCGCGGCTTTAAGCGAAAGCTATAAAAATTCAATTATGGTCGGCAAATTCCCGTCGTGTGTTTTGAATATTGATATTGACCCGTCTTTGGTGGATGTTAATGTTCATCCCGCCAAAACAGAGGTCAGATTTTCCGATGAACGTGTGATTTTTAATGCCGTATTCTGTGCATGCAAAAATGCGCTTGCGGCAGGTGACACCCCCAAACAGATAAAAAAAGAAATTCCCAAAACAGATTATTACAAAGCTCCCGAAAAACCCGCGGAGCAGTTAAAGATAACACCCGTTGCCGCCCCAAAAAAGGATTTTTGGCAGCATATACCCGTAAAATCAGAGTCAAAGACCGAGCCGCCTGCGGTAAAAATCAACATCGTTGAGCCTAAAGCGGCTGAGGTGAAAAAAGAGCCTCAAAAATTTGCGATGGTCAGCGCTCCGATTGTAACACCTGCAAAAGAAGAAAAAATTGAAGATATTCTTTTGAATTCACCCCCCAAGGCTGAAATTTCCGAGCCTATCGTGCCCGAAATTGTTTCCGCAGAGCCTAAAAATGAGTTCTGCGAAGAGGAATTCCACCTTGTCGGCGAGGCGTTCAAAACATACATTATCTGTGAATACCGCGGCAAAATGGTTATAATCGACAAGCACGCGGCGCATGAACGTATAATTTACGAAAAGCTCAAAAGAGAGAATGGTGAGCGCACCCCGCAGCTTCTTCTGCTGCCCGTAACCGTTACTCTTTCAAAAGAGGAATACTCCGCTTTTCTCGAAAATCTGGAGCTTGTCAACAAAGCGGGCTTTGATGCCGAGGATTTCGGCGGCGGCTGCGTTATCGTCAGGGAATGCCCCATGGAGCTTTCCGCCGATGACATTCAGGATGTCATAAGTGAAATCGCAGGCAGATTTGTTGACAAAAAGCAGGATGTTTCATTTGAAAAAATGGATTGGATTTTCCATTCTGTTGCGTGCAGAAGTGCAATAAAAGCAGACAATTTCACATCAAGGCTTGAAATGGAGCGTTTTGCAAAGCAGCTTCTTTCAATGCCCGACATCCGCTACTGTCCGCACGGCAGACCCGTGCTTATTGAAATGACACAAAGAGAGCTGGAGAAGAATTTTGGCAGAGTCTAAAACACCGCTTATTGCCGTTGTCGGTCCCACGGCATCGGGCAAAACCTCGCTTGCGGTTGAAATATGCAAGCGTATCGGCGCAGAAGCAGTTTCCTGCGATTCGATGCAGATTTATAAAGGCATGGATATCGCAACCGCAAAGCCCATGCCCGAGGAAATGCAGGGCGTTCCTCACCATTTGATAGGCTTTTTAAATCCCGATGAGCCTTTCAGCGTTGCAAAATATTGCGAATTGGCGCGCTATGCAATAGCTGATATAACTGTCAGGGGCAAAAAAGCCGTTCTTGTCGGCGGCACGGGGCTTTATTACAGCTCGCTTGTCGATAACATCGAGTTTTTACCCGAAGAAACAGATTTTGAATATCGTGAAATGCTCAAAAAGCGCGCCGAAACCGAGGGCGCGCAGGTGCTTCTTGATGAGCTTGCGGCGGTTGACCCCGAAGCGGCTTCTGTTCTGCATGTCAACAACCTTGGCAGAATTATCAGAGCACTTGAAATTTATCATACAACGGGCAAAACGAAAACAATGCAAAATGAGCAGTCTGTTCAAAATCCCACGCCGTTCAAAACAACGGCAATCTGCCTTGATGCAAGGGACAGGCAGTTCCTTTATAACCGCATCAATAAAAGGGTTGACATTATGCTGGAAGCGGGTCTTTTGGAAGAAGCAAAGGCTTTTTTTGAGTCGCCTCTCGGCAGAACGGCAAGGCAGGCAATCGGCTACAAGGAGCTGTATCCTTATTTTAAAAATGAAAGAACGCTTGATGAATGCATAGAAAATCTCAAAATGCAGACACGGCGATACGCAAAGCGCCAGCTTACTTGGTTCAGGCGTGATGAAAAAATTAATTTCCTTTATATTGATGATTATTCAAGCGGCGAAGAGCTTTTGAATGCCGCATGTGAAATTATAGAAAGGGGAGCGATTGGTGAAAGGTAAAGACAGGCTGCTGAAAGTGCTTTCGGCTTTGGCAGCGGTAATAATAGTAGTGTATTTTGCTGCGGAGATTTATAACCTCACCGCGCGAACCTACACAACCCAAACGGCTTATGAGCAAACCGTGCTTGAAACGGTTGATGCCGAAATGTTCATTATTCGCGACGAAACTGTTCTGACCGTTTCTTCGTCCGGAGTTACCGTTCCTCTTGCGGACAGCGGTGAAAGGGTCAGCAAGGGCAGCTCGATAGCGGCAATTTTTTCAAGCGAAGCGGCAGCAGAGAATTATGTTGAAGCCGAAGCGCTTCAAAGCAAGCTTGAAACATATCAAAAGATTGATTCCCAGCTTCGTTTGGCAAATGTTGATTTGGATAAGCTTAATGACGAGATTGATTCTGAATTCAACGCCATGCTTGACGGCGCATATAATAACGATTTTTCGGATATCAGCGACCGCAAGCTTGCATTCAGTGAAAAGCTTTCAAGAAAACAGATTTCTTTGAATCATATTGTTGACTGCTCCGATAAAATCGCAGAGCTGCAAAACGAAATTTCCGCTTTGCAGTCAGCAGGCACTCCCTCCGAAATCATAACAGCCGAGGCGGCAGGGTATTATGTAAGCAAAGAGGACGGCTTTGAAAACCTTATAACGGTTGCCGATATTGATTCTTTAACTCCCGAAATGCTTGAAGATGCGCTGAAAAGCGATAAAAAAGAGCCTGCAAACGGCTCGATAGGCAAAATAATAGACGGCTATAACTGGTATGTTGCCGCGATGATTGATTCAACGCTTGCGGTTGATTTTGCCGACAGAAAAACAGTTAATCTGATTTTCGGCGACTCCGATGAGGATGCCGTGCCCGCTTATCTTCATTCAATTCAAAATATTGACGGCTCCGAGTCGCTTATTGTTTTTAAATGCAATCTTATGAATGAGCAGCTTGCCTCTCTTCGCAAGGTTGACGGAAAGATAGTT
>JAGAOT010000012.1 GCA_017623615.1 Clostridia bacterium
CAACGAATGACGAGATCATGAAATCTTAAAGCTACGAATAAAGCAAAGAAAAATTCACTGATAATATTCTAACAATGTCAAAGCAAATGAGAGGTCTTGTTGAAAGTATGCTTGAAATTGCAAGACTCGATAACGGCAGTGTCAGAAAAGAGTTTGCGGTTTTTAATCTGAGCGAAACCGTATCCGAAGCAATTCTGCCGTTTGAAGCACTGTTCTATGAGAAAGAGCAGAATTTTACAAGTGAAATTGAATCCGATATAAGAATAAACGGCAATGCGGAGCAAATAAAACAGCTTGTTGATATTCTTCTTGATAATGCAAACAAATACGCATCGGCTAAATCCGATATTAAATTGATTCTAAAAAAGCAAGGCAGAAATCAATGCAGACTTTCAGTAAGTAACAAATGTGAAACCATACCCGAAGATGAACTGAAAAATATCTTCAAGCGTTTTTATCGGGGAGATAAAACAAGGCAGATGAACAACAGCTACGGTCTCGGTCTTTCCATCGCCGAAAGCATCGTCACCGAGCATTCAGGCAAAATCTTCGCCGAAAGCAAAAACGGTGTCAATACATTCACAGCGCAGTTTCATATAGTATAAAGCAAGCAGGTGACATCCTTGTGGATGTTACCTGCTTTTTTAGTGAAACAGCATATTTCTTATTTTTAAGTTCAACAATTGTTGAACTTCAGTTGAAGTTTGGTTGAAGAAAGTGTTTTATAATTACGTCATAAAGTGATAAAGGGGTATTTTATGAACGAAGTTAAAACACCGAAAAAGCCGATGATGTTCTATTACGGCATTTTCCTTGCGGTAATCATTCTTTTCAATGCGATTGTAATGCCGCTTCTCAACAATATGAGAGTTAAAGAGGTTGATTACGGTACTTTTATCCGAATGACAACGGAGCTTAACGTTGACGAGGTTGAAATTCAGGATAATCAGATTGTTTTCAGCGACAAAAACGGAAATTTCTATAAAACGGGTCTTATGGAAGACCCCGCATTAACTCAAAGACTTTACACCGCAGGAGCAAAATTCTCAACGGAAATAGTTCAGGAAATGTCGCCGATTCTCAGTATACTTTTGAGTTGGATTTTGCCTATGGCTCTCATGGTCTGACTCGGTCAGCTTGTGATGAAAAAATTCACGGATAAAGCGGGCGGCGGCAACTCTATGATGTTCAATATGGTCAAGAGCAACGCCAAGATTTATGTTAAATCGTCAAGCGGAATAAAATTCTGCGATGTTGCAGGCGAAGATGAAGCAAAAGAAAATCTGACAGAGGTTGTTGACTATCTTCACAACCCCGATAAATATAAAGCAATCGGTGCATCAATGCCAAAAGGAATTTTGCTTGTCGGACCTCCGGGTACGGGTAAAACAATGCTCGCAAAGGCTGTTGCAGGCGAAGCAAATGTTCCGTTTTTCTCGATTTCCGGTTCGGAATTTGTTGAAATGTTTGTCGGTATGGGTGCATCGAAGGTGCGTGACCTTTTCAAACAAGCAAAAGAAAAAGCACCGTGTATCGTATTTATTGATGAGATTGATGCCATAGGCAAAAAGCGTGATAATCACATCGGCGGCAACGATGAAAGAGAGCAGACACTCAACCAGCTTCTGACCGAAATGGACGGCTTTGAGGGCAATACGGGCGTTATTATCCTTGCCGCAACCAACAGACCCGAATCCCTTGACCCTGCTTTGACACGACCCGGCAGATTTGACCGACGGGTTCCCGTTGAACTGCCTGATTTGAAAGGCAGAGAAGAAATTCTCAAAGTTCACGCAAGAAAAATCTGCGTGGGACCGAATGTCGATTTTTCTGTTATTGCAAGAATGGCTTCGGGTGCATCGGGTGCAGAGCTTGCAAATATTGTTAATGAAGCTGCTTTGCGTGCGGTACGCAGAGGAAGCAAGGCTGCTATGCAGGCGGATTTTGAAGAAAGCATAGAGGTTGTTATTGCAGGCTATCAGAAGAAAAACTCTTTGCTGACCGACAAAGAAAAGATGATTGTTGCATATCACGAAATCGGTCACGCACTTGTTGCCGCAATGCAGACAAATTCCGCACCTGTTCAGAAAATCACGATAGTTCCGAGAACATCGGGTGCATTGGGCTATACAATGCAGGTTGACGAGGGCAATCACTATTTGATGAGCAAGGAAGAGATTGAAAATAAAATTGCCACCTATACGGGAGGTAGGGCTGCAGAGCAGCTTGCGGTCGGCTCGGTGTCAACGGGTGCAGCCAATGACATCGAGCAGGCTACAAGGCTTGCAAGAGCGATGATAACCCGCTACGGTATGAGCGACGAATTCGGCATGGTCGCCCTTGAAACGGTTACAAATCAGTATCTCGGCGGCGATGCTTCACTTGCCTGCTCGGCAGAAACACAGACTGAAATCGACCGTCAGGTTGTTGCACTTATCAAAAAGCAGTATGACAAAGCAATGACAATACTTACCGAAAACAAACAAAAACTTGACAAATTGGCACAGTATCTCTATGAAAAAGAAACCATTACGGGCGAAGAGTTTATGAATATTCTGAACGCCTGATTTTTAAGAAAGGACGGAAACGATGAGAATGAAAGTTTTTTATAAATATGTATATATTTTTCTCGTATGCTGTGTGGTGGGATTTACCGTTGAAACATTGTGGTGTCTGATTAAAAACGGCTATATCGAAAGCCGAAAATCGTTGGTATACGGTCCTTTAAGCGTAGCTTACGGAATGGGCGGGGTTTTGCTGACTGCCGTTTTGAGCAAATTTACGGATTCTACTTTGTGGAAAGTTTTTCTAATATCTTTCCTTGTCGGCACGGTTGCGGAATACATATGCTCGCTCGGTCAGGAAATCGTTTTCGGCTCCGTTGCTTGGGATTACAGCCATTTACCTTTGAACATCAACGGCAGAGTTTGTCTGCTTTATTCATTGTTCTGGGGTGTTCTGGGCATTGCTTGGGTTAAGCTCATAATGCCGCTAACGGATAAATTTATATGCTTTGTTCCTATGAAATTAAGCCATATTCTCGTTTGGGCATTCATAGCATTTTTTGTTTTTGATGCGGGACTTTCCGCTGTTGCGGCACTCCGATGGAACGAAAGGAAAGAAGGCTTGGAGCCTTCAAACAGAATTGAAGTTTTCCTTGATGAACATTTTCCCGATGAGAGAATGAAAAAGATTTATGCGAATTCAAGAGATGTTGATGAAATAGAACGGTGATATTATGAGAAAGAAAAAAACAGAATTTCAATCACTCGGAACAAGGCTTATTGTTGCCGCAGTGTGGATAGCGGTTTGCCTTGTTGTGCTTCTTGTTTTACCTGTATGGGCAACGGGAATTCTTGAAACAATCGCAGCTTTCTTTATGGCAAAGGAACTTGTATGTAACACGGGACTTGTTAATAACAAGCTGATACAAGCACTCTGCATTATTCAGGCGATTTTGATACCGTGGTTTATATATTTCAATGCCGACGTATATGCTTTCATCGCAATGATGTTTGCTTTTGTGTTTATTCTGTTTTTCGCTGAAATAACTTCAAAGCAAAAAATCGGCACAAACGGAATTTTTGCAGCATTTTTCGGTGCATATGTATTCCCGTTTTTTATCTCACTTCTCGTTCCGATGATGAACCTTAACAACGGAAGAAATCTTGTTCTGATTCCGTTTATCTCGGCTTGGTGTGCCGATGCGGGAGCATATTTCATCGGCTCAAAATTCGGCAAACATAAGCTTGCTCCGTCAATCAGCCCGAAAAAGAGTATTGAGGGTGCATTCGGTGGCGTTGCGGGCGGAATACTCGGTATGCTCATTTACGGAATTATCCTTCATTTCTGCAAAACCGATGTGCCCTGGATTGCTTTTATTGTTATCGGATTTTTGGGCTCATTTTTTGGTTTGCTCGGTGATTTGTTTCTTTCATATATCAAAAGAGATTGCAAAATCAAGGATTTCGGCAATTTCCTGCCCGGTCACGGCGGAGTTCTTGACCGATTCGACAGCGTGCTTTTTGTAGTGCCTGTTTGTTATTACTTATTTTTAATTGTTTAAGGAAGTAAAAATGAATCACAGAATAGAAAAGCCACAAAAATTATTGAATTCCGACGGAGTTCTGACCGAACCCGGCTGGGCAACAAAGCTGATTATGGAATATAATCCGCTGGATATGAAGGCTGATAAAATCCGCCTGAAAGAATGGGATTATTACGTTATCGTTGACAGCGACGGTTACGCTTTTTCAATGACTGTTGCCGATAACCGCTATATGGGTCTTGCAAATTCAAATTTCTATGACTTCGCTAACAACAAAAAATATGCTTACATGACACCGCTTTTCTTCCCGATGGGCAGGCTTAATATGCCGACCGACAGTTCCGAAGGCGATATAAAAATAAGCAAAAATTACTGCTCGCTTTCCGTAACTCACGAAAACGGCGGCAGGCATCTTGTCGGTCACTACAAAAAATGTCCGCTTCACGGGGAAATGGATTTTGATATTTTTCTTCATAACTACAGCGGTGATACAATGGTTATCGCAACACCGTGGAAAGAGGATGAAACAGCCTTTTATTATAATCAGAAAATCAACTGTATGCCCGCAGAAGGATGGGTTAAATATAACGGCAAAAAACATTATTTCAACCCTGAAAAGGATTTTGCTACCCTTGATTGGGGCAGAGGCGTATGGACTTATGACAACACTTGGTACTGGAGTTCGGGTAACGGCATTATTGACGGCAAGTCTTTCGGCTTCAATATCGGCTACGGCTTCGGCGATACTTCTGCCGCAAGTGAAAATATGATTTTTTATGACGGCAAATGCCATAAGCTCGACCGCATACTTTTTGAAATTCCAGACGATGTGATGGAGCCTTGGAAATTCATCAGCTCCGACGGCAGATTTGATATGGATTTTGTGCCTGTTTATGATAATGTCCACTCTTTTGACATCGGAATAATCAGTCAGCACGGTCATCAGGTGTTCGGAAAGTTCTGCGGAACGGCAATTCTTGATGACGGAACAAATCTTGAAATCAGAAATCTTCTCGGTTTTGCCGAAAAGGTTCGGAACAGATATTAAAACAACAATCTCCTCCATACTTTCATATATGGTTCCTCCGAACCGCAGAACGGGCAGTTCCGTAACAAAGGTGCTGTCCGTTCTGCACTCTCTTGATTTATTCACATATTAACTGTAAAATATAACCGTGAGGTGTTGCAGATGTTTAAAATACTTATTGCAGAAGATGATATTGAGCTTCGTGAGCTTTTTACACACGTTCTTTTAAAAAACGGATATTCGGTAACGGGTGTGTCCAACGGAAAAGAAGCACTCGATGCCATGGATAACACATATTTTGACCTCATAATTTCCGATATAATGATGCCTGAAATGGATGGCTACGAGCTTGTTCACTCTCTGCGTGAAGCGGGCAACAACATACCCGTTCTTACAATTACCGCAAAGGATGCCTTTGACGATATGCGGCTCGGTTTCCTTTCGGGCATGGATGACTATATGGTCAAGCCCGTTAATGTCAATGAAATGGTGCTTCGTGTGGGAGCCCTTCTCCGCAGAGCACAGGTTATGAATGAGCGAAAATTGACCATCGGCTCAACCGTTATGGAATGCGATTCATTAACAGTAACCTGCAACGGAGAAAGTTCGATTCTGCCGCAGAAGGAGTTTATGCTTCTATATAAAATGGCATCCTATCCTGGCAAAATCTTTACCCGTCAGCAGATGATGGACGAGATATGGGGCTATGATGCGGTAAGCGATACTCATACGGTTGACGTTCATATCGGCAGACTGCGTGACCGCTTCAAGGATAACACCGATTTCAGAATCGTCACCATGAGAGGCGTCGGATATAAGGTGGAGAAGAAATGAAGAAAAATCAGAACTCCAAAAAGCTGTGGAGGTATTTTATTACTTCGGTCATCGTCGGCTTCGGTGTAACCATTCCGCTGGAGCTTTCGCTTGCATATATTGCAAAGTATTATTTTGATGTTCAGATAAGCATTCCTAACTTGATATGGATTGTGTTTGTAAGCATAATCGTTGGCGGAATTGTTATGTCTTTTATTTCAAAAAGATTTATTACTCCTCTGACAAATTTAAGCTCTGCAATGAACAAGGTTGCTGAAGGAGATTTTGAAACGCAGATTGAAACCGAAAGCAAGCTTGAAGCAATTCAGGATATTTACACGAATTTCAATCTTATGGTAAAAGAGCTCGGCGCAACCGAGACTCTGCAAACTGACTTCGTTTCAAACGTTTCCCACGAAATCAAAACGCCGATAACTGCGATTGACGGATATGCAACGCTTTTGCAGAACACCGAAAACATTGACGAGGTTGAAAACGAATATATTGAAAAGATACTTTTCAACACAAAACGGCTTTCAGAGCTTGTCAGCAACATTCTTCTGCTTTCAAAGGTTGATAACAAGGCTATTCAGGCAAAGAAAACAACCTACCGTCTTGATGAGCAGATAAGGCAGTCAATCGTTCTTCTTGAACCAAAATGGAGTGCAAAGGAAATTGACTTTGATGTTGATTTGGATGAGATTGAATATACGGGCGATGAAAGCCTGATGTTTCACGTGTGGAACAATCTTCTTGATAATGCAATCAAGTTCAGCCCCGAAAACGGCTTGATAAGAATGAAGCTGGAAAGAGCAGATAACAAAATAACCTTCACTATTGAAGATGAAGGCTGCGGAATCAGCGACGAAGAAAAGAAGCATATTTTCAACAAATTCTATCAGAGCGACAGCTCCCACAAATCCGAAGGCAACGGCTTGGGTCTTGCTCTCGTCAAAAATATTCTGACTCTCTGCGGCGGAGAAATATCCGTGACCGACGGCAAAAACGGCGGAGCAAAATTTACGGTAGCATTATATTAAATAGTTGATTTTCTTATTGAATTTTGAGCAGGAGAAATCCTGCTCATTTTCATCTTTTATGCTTTGTCAAACTTATGTCAGGAGAAAGGTATATGAATTGTCAGAAAGAGTTGGTATTATTACGGTGTAGCCGATGGGAAGAGCACGTTGAAAGAAAGATTAAATAAAAAGTTTTCCTTGTTCAGAAAGATCTTTTGAATTTTAAATCTTACATACTTTCACCGAATATCAAAATTATTGTTGTATTTCTCACCCTTTCCATAGTATACTATAACTGTTAAACATTAGCAAAAGGGGAGATACTATGAAAGTTTCCGAAATGCCGTATGAAAGAATAACGGTTGAATATGCAAAAGAGCAGACTGAAAAAATTATTGCAAAAATCAAGGCGGCAAAGTCTGCAGAGGATTTGAAGGCGGCGAGGGATGAATATAACAAAATCAGCGAAGAGGTTGACACCGCTGCATCGCTTGCAAACTGCCGTTTCACCCTCAACACAAGGGATGAATTCTACAATGCGGAGATGGATTATTACGACAACGCAATGCCGCTTTTCTCCGAGATTGAGAACGAATACAAAAAAGCGATGCTTGATTCACCCTACAGAACAGAAGCCGAAAAGCTCATAAATCCCAGAGTTTTCAAGGGCTTTGAGATGTCGCTCAAAACATTTTCACCCGAAGTTATCGAAGATTTGCAAGCTGAAAATGCACTTGTCACACGCTACTCAAAGTTTATGGGTGAGCTTGCATTTGAGTTTGAGGGCGAAAAAATGCCCCTCTCCGTTTTGAGGGGTAAATTAGAGGATGACAGCCGTGAAGTGAGAAAGAAAGCCGCAGAGGCTATCGGTAAAACAATGGAAGCAAATGCCGATACATTCGACGAAATCTTCGACGGTCTTGTCAAAATCAGAACACAGATTGCCCGTAAACTCGGCTACAAAAACTTTGTTGAACTCGGCTATTACAGAATGGGCAGGGTAGACTACGATGAAAAAATGGTTGCCGCATTCCGCAAGAGTGTTGAAACCGATATTGTTCCTGCCGTTGCAGATTTAAAAGAGAGAATCCGCAACCGTCTTGGTCTTGATAAGATAATGTACTATGACGATGCAATCAGCGTCACGGGTGAAATGCCCCGACCCGTCATTGATACACCTGCAATCTTTGAGAACGCACTCAAAATGTATCACAATATGAAGCCCGAAATCGGCGACTTTATGCAGAGGATGCTCGATGCCGAAGCCTTTGATGTTGAAGCCCGTGACGGCAAATTCGGCGGCGGATACTGTACAACCTTTGCAAAATACAAGCAGCCGTTTATCCTTGCAAATTTCAACGGCACAAGCGGCGATATCGACGTTATCACCCACGAATTCGGTCACGCACTTGCTGCAGATTATATGTTCAAGTTTGCCGAGCCCGACTATCCGACGGGTATGGAAACCCACGAGTGCCACAGCATGAGCATGGAGTTTCTTTGCCATAAATATATGGATAAATTTTTCGGCGGCAAGGCGGATAAATACCGCTATAAGCACATCGTTGACGCGATTTCGTTTATTCCTTACGGCGTAATTGTTGATGAATTTCAGCATCTTGTTTATGAAAACCCGGACCTCACTCCTGCAGAGCGCAAGTCGGAATATCTAAAGCTTGAAAAGAAATACAGACCCTATCTTTCGTTTGAAGGCATTCCCTATCTTGAGCTTGGCACGCGCTGGCAGTATCAGATGCATATTTTTGAAAGCCCGTTCTATTATATCGATTACTGCATTGCGCAATGTGTTGCTCTCGGATTCCTTGCCCTTTCAAGAGCCGATTTTGAGGATACGCTCGGGAAATATGTTGATTTCTTAAAGAAAACGGGCGGAATTTCCCTCGGCGAGCTTATTGAGGGCGCGGGTCTGAAATCGCCGTTTGAGCCTAATTCACTCAACGCAACAGCCGAGAGCGCAGTTAAAATTATTGAGGAACTTGAAAAAGAGGTGTTCACATGCTTGGTTTAATTTCAAAAATAATTTCTGCCGTCATGGCATTCATAATTGCGGTTTTGCCGTTTGGTTCTGCCGAAAGCGAGCCGAAGTGCAGTCCCGAATTTAACGGAACTTTTCTCCAGTCGTGGCTGAGCTGCACATGGGACGATGCGCGCTGGCAGACCGAAGTTAAAAATATGCAGGCGGCGGGTGTTGAATATTTGATTTTGCAGGATGTTGCAAATAAGGCATATAAATCCTCGGGCGGTCAATGGACTGTCTATTATGACACGGAGCTTGCGGTTTTTGACGGCGCGGTTAAAAACCCCGACGTTATTGAAGCTGCTTTGCGCAACTGCAAGGGTACTGACATAAAGGTATTCATAGGTCTTGCCATGTTCGATGATTTTTGGACAGAGGGCGCAATAACAAGCCAATACGGCGAAATGTGTGCCGTTGCGGCGGATATGACCGAGGAAATCTACAGCAAATATTACTCCCGCTATTCCGAGAATTTTTACGGCTGGTATTTTACACCCGAGTTTAACAATGTTTTGACCTGCCAGATAAATATTGGCGGCATGTGTGACGGACTGAACGAAATTATCGACAGCATAAACGCTCTCAACCCCTCGCTGCCGTTGCTTTTAAGCCCGTTTTATGCCGAATATCTTGCAGCGGGCCCCGTTGTTACCCTCACAAACCTTGTCAGAATGTTTGATAAAATCAATTTCCGTGACGGCGATATCTTTGCTCCGCAGGATGCGATTGGAGCATTGTGGACAAAAAAAGAAAACCTTGAACGCACATGGAAAATGTATGCAGAGGCAGTCAAAACAGCCGATGCGGACATAAAGCTTTGGGCAAACTGCGAAAACTTTTCGCTCGCCTTTGCGGATACTGCTCTTGACGGAATTTTCACACGACCCGCAACGGAAAACAAGGAGTCGATACCCTCAACGCTTGACCGCTTTGTTTGGCAGATGCAGGTTGCCTCAAAATATGCCGAAAACATAATAACTTTCTCTTACAGCCATTATTACAACCCCGAGCTGGTTGATTCGGCGTATATTAACACATATCTCGACTATGTAAATAACGGCTATGTGCTTGAAACGGAAAAACCAACCGAGGCAGGGGAGTTTAAAAAGACTGCGGTTGACGGCGGCGTTAACCTGACATGGACGGCTTCAAGCGATAATTTCGGAATCGCTTATTACAGAATTGAGAAAAACGGCGAATTTTTAACGCGCATTGAAGCCTGCTATTCCGCACCCGAGCTTATTTACGGCGATGTCGGCGGCGCTCTTTCGGATGAATACATAATCACCGCATACGATGCCGCAGGCAACTGCTCTGCAGCCGTAACGGCGAACGCATAAATTATAAGCACCTATGGTATTCCCCATAGGTGCTTTAGTTATATCCTGTAGCTGTCAAGCGTTGAAGTGACCAAATCGAGAAATGATTTCTCACCGAAAGTGTTAATCTTTAAAAACATTGCCTGACTGCCGCCCGATGTGATAACCGAGGCAAAAATCTGCCCGTCGGTTTCAAGCAAAGTGAAATTAAGGCTTACTCTGTTGCCGCCCGTGTAGCTGTAGCGCTCATAAACGCGTACGGCGCAGCGTGTGCCGCCAACTGAAAAATCGCTGCTGTCCTCAAGCGATGCGGAAGAGCTGTTGTTCATTATTGCGCTGTCAACCGCATCGAGTATTTCGGCAAAATTGCCGTGAAGCTGTGCTTCATATTTAGCCATAAAATCACTCCTTCTCGTTTATAATTTAATTATACCATATAAGGGCGGTTAATGCAACCAAAAAGCGCAGGGCAGTAAACCCCGCGCTTTTAGTGAATTAACCGAAATATCTCTCAAGAAGACCCTGGAATGCCTTGCCGTGTCTTGCTTCGTCGCGAGCCATTTCATGAACGGTGTCATGGATAGCATCAAGACCCTGCTCTTTGGCCATCTTTGCAAGCTCAAACTTACCTGCGGTTGCGCCGTTTTCGGCTTCAACTCTCATTTCAAGATTCTTCTTTGTGCTGTCGGTGATAACCTCGCCGAGAAGCTCTGCAAACTTTGCGGCATGCTCTGCTTCTTCATAAGCAGCCTTTTCCCAATAAAGACCGATTTCGGGGTAGCCTTCGCGGTGAGCAACTCTTGCCATTGCAAGATACATGCCGACCTCGGAGCATTCGCCCTCAAAATTTGCTCTCAAGCCGTCGATGATTTCCTGGCTTACGCCCTTTGCAACGCCGACAACGTGCTCGGCTGCCCATGACATTTCACCTTCGGTAACTTCGTTGAACTTTGAAGCGGGGACCTTGCACTGGGGGCAGAATTCGGGAGCCGAATCACCTTCGTGAACATAACCGCAAACTGAGCATACAAACTTTTTCATAACATTTTCCTCCAAAATTTAAAATATTTTTTATTGATTGATTTATTTACTTATCCGCGCTTTTTTGAGCATTCGGAGCAGTAGCCTGTGAATAAAACCGAGTGAGAAATTATTGTTCCGTCAAACACTTTTGCCGCCTTTTCGCATATGCCGCAGTCGTCATCCATAAAAACGTCAACAACGCCGCTGCATTGCAGGCAGGAGAGGTGGTAGTGCGGAGAAATGTTGCCGTCATACCTCGCCGTGCCGCCCGAGCCTATTCGGATTATTTTGCCGTCGCTTTCAAGCTGGGCAAGGTTTCTGTAAACCGTTGCGAGGCTGATTGCGGGCATTTCGGGTTTTAACGAAAGGTAGATATCCTCCGCTGACGGATGGTCATATCGCGAACAGAGATTTGCCAGAACGGCGTCGCGCTGTCGGCTGTGTCTTACCATTGTGTATGACCTCCTTGCTGTTAATGATAATTGTTATCGTTATCATTATTATATCGGCAGTTATGCGTTTTGTCAATAGGTTTTTAAAATTTTTTTAAAAAATTTTTTGAGTGGTTTTGCGGTGTGTTGCAAGATATATTAATGTATCTTATTGACAATTCTATATACATACATTAAAATATGTAGAGTAAATTTTCGAAAGGCGATGTATCAAATGCTTCTGTTCATCAACAAAATAATAACTTTGATTCTTGTTCCGATTTATATGTGCCCGTTTTTGCCGTTTGTTCATGTGGCAAAGCTTTTCAATCTTCCCTCCGAGCTTATTTCGCTCAGCGAAAACGGCGTAGGCAGCGCGGAAGACCCCATTTATCTTACTGCTCACAGAGGTGTGTGGGCGGTTGCGCCGCAAAACAGCCTTCCTTCATATGAAGCGGCGGTTGAGCTTGGCTATTACACCGCTGAATGCGATATTCATCTGACCGAAGACAATGAATGGGTGCTTATTCACAACAGCGAAGCCGAGTCGCAGTTTTGCCAGTTCGGCGAGGTTTCGGATTATACCCTTGAAGAACTCAAAACATTCAGCTACAGAGACGGCAAAAACTTCTGGAAATATGAGGATTTGAGAATTGCAACTCTTGATGAATACCTCGATGTTTTCGTCGGCACCGAAACACGCCCGCAGATTGAGATAAAGAGCGACACTTATGATATGCTTTATACCGTTGTTGAAGCTGTTGAAGAAAAGGGCCTCACAGAGCAGGCGATTGTTATTTCGTTTGACCTCGGTCAGCTTCAAAAAATCCATGAGCTTAACAGCGATATTGAGCTTTGGTATCTGATTGACGAAATAACTCCCGAGAATATCGCCGCCGCAAAAGCCGTTGACGAAAATATGTGGCTTTCACCGAATTTTGAAAAAAACGATAAGGAGTCAATTCAGCTTGCTGTTGATGCGGGTGTGGGTGTTTCTTTCTGGACGGTTAACACCGTTGAGGAAGCAAAGATGCTTTATGACATGGGCATCAGATATATCGAGACAGATATTCTCTGCAACTGATTTATATGCCGGGCGGGTGAAAAACTTGCTCGGCTTTCTCTTTTGATATTGACTTTTATTTTAAATATGTTATACTTATAAAAGTACGATTGAAAGGATTTGACCATGAGCTTTACTGTTAAGGGCTGTAAAAAATACGGACAGGGTAATCCTGTTGATATAAGTGTTTCGGGCGGCGTTTTCGGCGGCGCTTCGGATACTGTTTTTCAATTTGATAATTGTGTTGTTTTTCCCGGCTTTATTGATGTTCATGTTCATCTCAGAGAGCCGGGATTTTCTTATAAAGAAACTATAGAAACGGGTTCAAAGGCGTGCGCAAGGGGCGGATATTGTGCCGTTTGCTCCATGCCGAATTTAAACCCCGTGCCCGATAGTGTTGAGCATCTTAACGAGCAGCTTGAGCTTATTAAAAAAGATGCCGCCATCAAGGTTTTGCCCTACGGCTCGATAACCGTCGGTCAAAACGGCGAAAAGCTTTCCGATATGGAGGCGATGGCGCCCAATGTATGCGCTTTTTCCGATGACGGCAAGGGTGTTCAAAGCGAGGAAATGATGCGCGAGGCAATGCTCAAAGCAAAGTCGCTCGGCAAAATGATTGTCGCCCATTGTGAGGATAATTCCCTGCTTCACGGCGGATATATCCACGCGGGCAAATATGCCGAGGAGCACGGTCACCGCGGTATCTGCTCCGAAAGCGAATGGAAGCCCATCGAGCGCGACTTGAAGCTTGCGGCTGAAACGGGCTGCGCATACCATGTTTGCCACATCTCAACCAAAGAGAGCGTGGAGCTTATCCG
Source organism: Clostridia bacterium (assembly GCA_017623615.1). Classification (GTDB taxonomy): domain Bacteria; phylum Bacillota; class Clostridia; order Oscillospirales; family Acutalibacteraceae; genus CAG-177. The sequence continues at coordinate 13,600 of JAGAOT010000012.1, forward strand.
CAAGGCAAAGGCAGCGGGTGTTGATGTAACATGCGAAACCGCACCGCACTACCTTATCTTAAGTGACAAGGATTTGCAGGAGCACGGCAGATTCAAAATGAATCCGCCTCTGCGTGACGAAAGCGACAGGCTTGCGCTGATTGAAGGCATCTGCGACGGCACGATTGACATGATAGCAACCGACCATGCGCCCCACTCCGCCGAAGAAAAGGGCAGGGGGCTTGAAAAAAGCGCAATGGGAATTGTCGGAATCGAAACCGCCTTCCCTCTGCTTTACACATATCTTGTCAAAACAAATATAATTACTCTTGAAAAGCTTGTTGAGCTTATGAGCACCAACCCCGCAAAGCGCTTCGGCTTCAACAGCGGGCTTGAGGAAGGAATGCCTGCGGATTTCACGGTGTTTGACCTGAATAAAAAATATACGGTTGACCCTGCCGACTTCCTTTCAAAAGGAAAGGCAACTCCGTTTGAGGGTTATGAGGTGTTCGGCGAATGCCTGATGACTGTCTGCGGCGGCAAAATCGCATATCAAAAAGGAGAAAAATAATGAACAGGGGAATTTACGAAATACTTTCAAACAAGCCCTTGACCAAGGATATATATGAAATGAAGCTTGAGGGCGACACTTCTCATATCACCGCCCCCGGTCAATTCATCAATATTCAGCTTGACGGCTTTTATCTTCGCAGACCCATTTCAATCTGCGATTATGACGATAAAACAATTACAATTATATATAAAGTTGTCGGTCAGGGAACAGAAGCAATGGCTAAGCTTGCGGCGGGCGGAAAGCTTGATATCCTCTGCGGTCTGGGCAACGGCTTTGATGTTTTAAAAAGCGGCAAAAAAGCTGTCCTTATCGGCGGCGGCGTAGGCGTGCCCCCGATGTATAATCTTTGCAAAAAGCTTCTTGCGCAGGGCAAGGAGGTTGCGGTTATTCTCGGCTTCAACACAAAAGATGAGATTTTCTACGAAAAAGAATTTGAGGCTCTCGGCGCAAAGGTGTATGTATCAACCGTTGACGGCTCTTACGGCACAAAGGGCTTTGTAACCGATGTGCTCAAAGACCTTGAATATGATTATTTCTACACCTGCGGCCCCATGCCTATGTTCAGGGCGATTGAAAAAATCGCCGAAACAAGCGGTCAATACAGCTTTGAGGAGCGTATGGGCTGCGGCTTCGGTGCATGCATGGGCTGCTCATGCAAAACAAAATACGGCTACAAGCGAATTTGCAGGGACGGCCCCGTGCTTGAAAGGGAGGAGATAATATGGTAAACACAAAGGTTAATCTTTGCGGAATCGAGCTTGATAATCCCGTTATACCCGCGTCGGGCACCTTCGGCTTCGGCTACGAGTTTGCAGAGCTTTACGATATCAACTGCCTCGGAACTTTTTCGTTTAAGGGCACAACCAAAGACCCGCGCTTCGGCAACCCCACTCCCAGAATTGCGGAATGCGAAAGAGGTATGATTAACGCCGTCGGTTTGCAGAATCCGGGTGTTGAAAAGGTTATTTCGGAAGAGCTTCCCAAGCTTGCAAAATGCTTTTCAAAGCCCGTTATGGCAAATGTCAGCGGTTTTTCGCTTGAGGAATATGCTTATACCTGCGAAAAGATAGATAAGCAGGAGCAGGTCGGCTGGCTTGAGGTTAACATAAGCTGCCCCAATGTTCACGGCGGCGGCATGAGCTTCGGCACTTCACCTGAGGCCGCGGCAGAGGTTACAAAAGCCGTTAAGGCGGTCACAACAAAACCCGTTATCATTAAGCTTTCACCCAACGTAACCGATATTGTTTCAATCGCAAAGGCTTGTGAAGAAGCCGGTGCGGATGGCATCAGCCTCATTAACACGCTTCTTGGAATGAGAATTGACCTTAAAACCGGCAAACCCGTTATCGCTAACAAAATGGGCGGCTTTTCGGGTGCGGCAATAAAGCCCGTCGGTATCAGAATGGTTTATCAGGTCAGCAGCGCAGTCAAAATCCCCGTTGTGGGAATGGGCGGCGTTTCAACCGCAGAGGATGTTATTGAATACATCATGGCGGGTGCAACGGCTGTTGAGGTCGGCGCGGCAAACCTTGTTAATCCCTATGTCTGCAAGGAAATCATTGAAAAGCTTCCCGCAGTCATGGAAAAATACGGTATTAATAATTTAAATGATATAAAAGGATGTGCACACAATGGGTAAAGACGTAATCATCGCTTGCGATTTCAGCAGCAAGCAGGCAGTAATGGATTTTTTGGACAAGTTCACTGAGGAAAAGCCCTATGTTAAGATTGGTATGGAGCTTTTCTATGCTGAAGGTCCCTCAATCGTTAAAGAAATCAAGGAAAGAGGACACAAGATTTTCCTTGACCTCAAGCTTTGCGATATCCCCAACACGGTTAAAAAGGCTATGAGCGTTTTGAGCAATCTTGATGTTGATATGACAAACCTTCATGCCAGCGGCACGATTGAAATGATGCAGGCGGCTATTGAGGGTCTCACAAAGCCCGACGGCACAAGACCTTTGCTTATCGCCGTTACACAGCTTACCTCAACAAGCGAGGAAAGAATGAGAGAGCAGCTCCTTATTGACAAGCCCCTTGACGAGGTTGTTATGCACTATGCGTCAAATGCCGAAAAGGCAGGCCTTGACGGCGTTGTATGCTCACCTCTCGAGGCGGGCAAGGTTCATGACCGCTGCGGTGCAAAGTTCCTGACAGTTACCCCCGGCGTTCGTTTTGCAGACGGCGACATCGGCGACCAGGTAAGAGTAACAACCCCCGCAAAGGCAAAAGAACTCGGCTCGGATTACATCGTTGTCGGCAGACCCATCACAGCGGCTGACGACCCTGTTGCGGCATACAGAAGATGCGTTGCCGAATTTGTCGGTTAATAATTTCTTAGGAGGATTTATATAATGCAGAAACTTATTGCAAAGGATTTACTTTCAATCAAAGCGGTTTTTCTTCGCCCCGAAGAGCCCTTCACATGGGCAAGCGGCATCAAAAGCCCCATTTACTGTGACAACAGACTGACCCTCACAGCTCCCGAAGTTCGTACCGACGTTGAAAAGGGTCTTGCTGAAATCGTTAAAACTCATTACCCCGAGGCAGAGGTGCTTATGGGCACTTCAACCGCAGGTATCGCTCACGCGGCAATCACCGCTCATATGCTTGACATGCCCATGGGTTATGTTCGCTCCGGCGCAAAGGACCACGGCAGAGGCAACCAGATTGAGGGCAAGCTTGAAAAGGGTCAGAAGGTTGTTGTTATTGAAGACCTTATTTCAACCGGCGGCAGCGTTATAGAGGTTGTTGAAGCTCTTCGCGATGCAGGTGCAGAAGTTCTCGGCATTGCCAGCATCTTCACCTACGGCATGAAGAAGGGCCTTGACAGACTCGAAGCCGCAAACGTTAAAAACGTAAGCCTTACCAATCTGGACGTTATTGCAGAGGTTGCAGCCGAAACAGGCTATATTAAACCCGAGGATGTTGCACGCCTTATAGCTTTCAGAAACAATCCCTCCGACGAAAGCTGGATAGGGGGAGCAAAATGAGAAGTCTGATAGACATTCTTTCGCTCTCTCTTGATGAAATCGACGAGCTTATCGCCGTTGCCGAGGATATTATTGCAAACCCCGAAAAATACAGAGAAAAGTGCAAATATAAAAAGCTTGCAACCCTTTTCTTTGAGCCCTCAACGCGCACACGCTTGAGCTTTGAGGCTGCCATGTATGAGCTCGGCGGTCAGGTGCTCGGCTTTTCGGAGGCTAATTCTTCCTCCGCCGCCAAGGGCGAAAGCGTTGCAGACACGGCAAGAACCGTCAGCTGCTACGCCGATATCATTGCCATGCGCCACCCCAAGGAGGGTGCGCCTCTTGTTGCTTCAATGGCATCAAGCGTGCCCATTATCAACGCGGGTGACGGCGGCCACAACCACCCCACACAGACCCTCACCGACCTGCTCACTATAAAGCGCGAAAAGGGCAGGCTTGACAATATGACTGTCGGCTTCTGCGGCGACCTTAAGTTCGGCAGAACGGTGCATTCGCTCATTGAAGCTCTTTCAAGATACACGGGCATTGAATTTGTGCTCATTTCCCCCGAGGAGTTGACTCTTCCGGGCTATCTCAAAAAAGGCATTCTTTCCCATGAGGGAATGAAATATACCGAAACCACCAATCTCGAAGAGGTTATGCCAAAGCTCGATATCCTCTATATGACCCGCGTTCAGCGCGAACGTTTCTTTAACGAAGAGGATTATTTAAGGCTCAAAGACAGCTATATTCTCACTCCCGAGAAGCTTGAAAACGCCAAGAGCGACCTTGCCATTCTTCACCCGCTGCCCAGAGTTAACGAGATTCACACTTCCGTTGACTCCGACCCCAGAGCATGCTATTTCAGGCAGGTGCTCAACGGCAAATTTATCCGCATGGCTCTTATTCTTAAATTGCTGGAGGTGGAATAAATGCATATTGATTCAATCAAAAACGGCGTTGTTCTTGACCACATCAAAGCCGGCAAGAGCATGGAAATTTATTACCATCTGGAGCTTGATAAGCTGGATTGCACGGTTGCAATCATCAAGCATGTCAGCAGCAAGAAAATGGGCTATAAGGATATCATAAAGATTGATTCCGAAATGCAGGTTGACCTTGATGTTCTCGGCTATATTGATTCGGATATCACCGTTAACATCATTAAAGACGGCGTTCTTTGCGAAAAGAAAAAGCTGACCCTGCCTACGCAGATTAAGGATGTTATAAAGTGCAAAAATCCGCGCTGCATAACCACAACGGAGCAGGATTTGCCCCATATTTTCAAGCTCACGGACCCCGAAACGAAGACATACCGCTGCATTTACTGCGAAGCCAAGGCTAAATAAAAATGTTAAATCCCCAACGAAAAAATTTTTCGTTGGGGATTTTCATTTTTATCTTATTCGTTAAAGTCTTTGACCGCGCCCACAAAGAGGGGAGTGCCCGTTTCCGTTTCGTATATAACATATATAAACGGGCGGTCAAATCTCATGGTTTGGTTGTATATCATCATGCCTTCTTCAACAAATTCAACGGCGGTTGCCGCGCCTGCGATTGTTCCCTTTTCCGTAAGGGCAATTTTTGTGTTGTGATAAACATTGCCGATATATATGTTGCCGCGGGTCGATGTTGCCATGCCGCTGAAATCCGCTTTTGCGCTGTCAAACGCGGCGGGCATTCCGAGGCTTTTGAGAGCATCGTTTAGGTTAAAGCTGCAGTCAAACTCAAATTTCGGCAGCAGAATTTCAACGGGGCAGTATGTGCCGCAGACAACCGGCGGCTCTTCGGGTGCAACGGCTTTAACAAAATCATCGCCCGTGAAGCTTTGGAGTGCCTGCTCAACGGTCACACCTTCATCGGGCAGAATTGCCGCAAAGGAATAGCCGTTGTTATAGGGAATCTCAACACCCTGCGCTTTGCCGAGGCGGAAAAGCGTGAGGTCGCTTTGCTCGGAGCGGAGCATTGTCACCGTCTGTTTTTCACCGCTTTCCGTTGTGAAAATCTGATTTTCGCGAATGTCGCCGCGTGAATACGGGTTTTGCCACTCGGCGTCAAACAAAACCGTGTTGATAAGATAGATAACAGCATCTTCGGGAATTTCATTGAGCATATTTTTAATCAAGCCATCCGTGTTGTCGCTCACCCATGCGTTAATCTTATCAAGCGTTTTTTTGTTGAATTTTTCGCTGAAAACATCTGCACCGTAGCGGCTTTGAACTGTTTGAACAAAGCTTTCGTTAACGGTCAGTCGGTTTCTTTCGTTGCGAAGCCAAACTGAATTTGCGAGCTTTATGCCGTTTCCGTCAAAGATTTGCTTTGTGTAATCGGCGTTAAGCGAAGCAACGTCAAGCCCGAGCACAGCTTCAATCTGTTCAAGCGTTTCGCCCTTTGCGCCGTTAGCCGTCATTGCAAGAGCCATAATAACAGAAACGGGCGAAATAAGCGCGTTTGCTTCGCCTTTGACCGCTTCTTTGAACAGCCTGAACGCAAAATCCGCGGTTTTGTATCGTATATACATCGGCTTACCGTCTGTCCCCAAGCAAACCTGCCCGCCAACCCTTTGAGTTGTCTGCTCCGTGCCGTTTTCTTTTAGCGTGGAAACGGTTGTTTCATTTATGCTGTTTGTCGTATCGGCGAGATTTGGGTTTTTGCCGCATGAAAACATGCATAATGCCATTGTGAAAATCAAAAGAATTGAGAGCGCTTTTTTCATTTTTCATCACCCCTCAAAATCCCTTACCGTGCCCGCGAACAGGGGCAAACCGGTGTCCGTTTCGTATATAACATAGATAAACGGGCGGTCAAAAAAGAGCCTTTTAACGTTTTCGGGCGGCTTTGCGCTGCCGCATTTTATTTCAACATAGGTTGCCGCGCCTGCTTTAGTGCCGTTTTCGGTGAAAGAAATCGCCGTGTTGTGATAAACCCTGCTGATATAGAGCGGATAATCCAATGATGACGAAATACCCGAAAAATCTGCTTTCATGGGGTCAAATGCAAGCGGCATGCCGAGCTTTTTGAGCGTATCTGTAAACTCAAAGCTGCAGTCAAACTCAAATTTCGGGATTTTTGTTTCTACAAGATAAACCCCGTCGTCAAAATTTTTAACACCAACGTGTTTTGTTACCGCTCGCACAAACTGATTGCCCGAAAAGCTATTTAACGCATCCTCAACGCTGACCCCCTCATTAGGCAGAAGCGCAGCAAAGGAATAGCCGTTGGTGTAGTCCCTGATAATACCCTCCGTTTTTCCGAGAACAAAATTGTTATATTCGTTACATCCCATTTCCGAGAAAAGCATGGTTACGGTCTGCTTTTTGCCGTTTTCCGCCGTGAAGGTCTGGTTTTCCATAACCTGGGTTGAATCATATTTAACTTTCCATTCGGCATCAAACAAAACAGTATTTATAAGATACATCAAAGCATCGGCACTTATTTCGTCAAGCCCGTTTTTAATCATGCCGTCTGTGTTGTCGCTGACCCAGCGGTTGATTTTGTCAAGCGTTGCCTTGTTGAATTTTTCTTTGAATATTTCCGCACCGTAGTGCTTTTGGTTGGTGTCAATAAAGCTTTGATTAATCTTTAGCGCGGGTGTGTCTTTTATCCAGATTGAGTTTGCGGTTTTAACTCCGTTTCTGTTGAGTGCGGATTTTGAAAAGTCGCGGTTAAATGCGGCGATATCCGCGCCGAGAACGGCTTCAATCTGCTCCAAGGTTTCGCCCTTTGCGCCGTTAGCTGTCATTGAAAGGGCAGTTATGAGCGAAACAGGTGAAACAAGGGCGTTTGCTTCGCCGTTAATCGCTTCTTTCAGCATTTTGAATGCAAAGTCTGCGGCGGCAACGGTTGTTTTTCGCGGCTGAACGCAAATTTCACCTCCCGACTGCGGTGCCGTTGCGGAAAGCGCATGAAGGTCCTCAACAGTGTCACAGCAAAGCAATCCGCAGCTTGTCAGAATTTCATTGAGTTCAGCCTTTTTATCGCTGTCTAATTCCGCGCTTCTGTATGTGTCGGCTTCGGTGTTTTGCAATGTACCGCAAGCGGAGCTGTAATAATATACGCCGTTATCCAGAGTTATGCTGAAATCATATAAACAGTCGCAGGTTACGCCGAGTGTTTCCCACTTGCCGTTTTCAATTATTTCCGCAATTTTTTGAGTATCAGCATCTGAAAGCACGGTTTCCTCCGAACTTTCCGTTTCTTCCAAATTCAAGAGCAACTTGATTTTGGCGGGGCTGTGGAAAGACTGACCGAGAACGTCTGCAACCGTTTCCGTAATTTTTTGAGTGGTTTCGATTAAAGAATTGTCTGCGTTATTATCGCACGCAAACAAAAAGAACGAAAGTGAAAGAGCCAAGATAATTGCAACTGCTTTTTTCATTTTTATTCCCCCGTTTATCAAATGGGGGCGAAAACGATTTTTCGCCCCGCAAAGCTTATCTTACCAATTCAATTAATTTGCTCATAAATGAGCGGTAAAGCAATGTGATGCCCTTTTCCGTTGCTTCAATCTGTGTAACGCTTTTGCTTGTTTTAATGCATATAGTGCTGTAGCAAATCATGGTTGCTCCGATTGCGCCGCTGTCCTCAACCGCATATGAAATTTTAAGAGTATCGCCCTTTTCCGCGGCAGAGGTAACAATAACTTCTTCTGCCGTATCGGCAAGGGTAACGCAGATAACCGCCAAATTGCCGTTTTCAAAATAGCTTTCATTAATGGAGTTTAAAAAAGCGTTTTCATATGATTCTTCAGCTGTTCTTTCAGCGAAGCAAGCCTTAAATTCTTCGTATGTGGTGATGATTTGTTTGTCTTGGGAAATACCGCCGTCAAGAACTGCAATGTCGCTGCTTGAAACGGGTGTTCCGCCCGCAAAAAGACCCGTAACGGGCATGAGAATTGACAAAATGAAAGAGATTACCTTTGTGAAAACTGCCTGCATAAAAATCACTCCTTAATTATTTTCCGTGGACGGTTGAGTCACGGTTGTTGTTTCGGGTTCGGTTGTTGTGTGATATGCGGTTGTATGCGGTGCGGTGGTGCTTTTCGCGATAGGATACTCTTCGCGTTTGATAAAATCAAGAGTATCGGTATCCAAAATTATTATGATTGTTTTGCTGTCAGTTTGAAAAAATACATAATAAACAAAACATATTTCCGATGAAGAGCCTGTTGTTGAGTCCAACGGAGATGATTCTATATCAATTTCCGTTTTGCTTGGGTCAATCTCTTTTAATTCGCTTTCCGAAAGATATGATTGAGCGGCATCCAAAACCTCCGAAAGGTCGTCGCCGCCGGTGTCGGGCGCTTCGGGTGCTTTGGTTGTTTTGGGCGGCGCAGACCCTAAAGAACCGCCAAAGCCTTCGGGGCGATATCCTTGTAAAAGATTTCCGTTTATTGTAAATTCGGGGAGCTTTATGCTGCCCAATCCGTCAATAACATCTTCAATATCAATTATACTGTCACCTGCGCCGACAACATCATTTTTGCTCGTGTCGTTTTCAGAGTGATTTTTTTTTGTTGTGGTTTTTGTGGGCTTTGCCGTGCTTGACGGGGCTGTTTGCTGCGGCACGGATGAAGCAACCGTGCATGATTGAACGCTTTGAGTTTTTAAGGAATCATCTCCGCCGAAATAAGCCGTCGCTTCATCCTCTCTCAAGCAGCCCTCGGCTTTTTCGCTGCCGTATGCTGTGTTGCTGTCGGGGTATAAGGTTGCAAAATCCTCGGGAGTGGCTTCGTATGCGGTTTGACCATAAGATATATCGGACGGACAATCGGGCGTTTCTTTGATTTTCGGCTTGTCTTTCGGCACGAGGAAAAATGCCGTTAAAAAGCATACGGCGATGCATGCTGCGCAGGTCAAATATGAGCGACGTTTTTTGCGAAGCTCAAGTGCCTCATCCCTCTTTTTGTATATACTTTCTATATATTCTTCTCTGTTTTTCACGGCAGCATCACCTCACTTTCAAGCTCGTTTTTCAGGGCTTGTTTTGCCCTGTAAAGCAGGTTTTCAATCTGCTTCTTATTTTTGTTCATAACCTTTGCGGCATCCTCGTTGCTCATATCCTCAAAATAAATGAGGTGGAGCACGGTTTTGTAATCCTCGTTTAATCGCTCCAAAGCTGCATGTAGTGCCCGCTCCTGCTCTTTTTTCAGAAATTCGTCCTCAATGCTTCTGCGGTCGCTTTCTTCCTCTATGTATTCATATGCATATTCGGGTTTTCTTGCACAGCGGCGCACGTAGCTGACCGCTTTGTTGCGCGCAATCGCGAAAACGTAGGTTTTCAGAGAGGATTTAAAGTTATACCTTTTTTTATATATGATAAGGTCAACAAAAACATCCTCAGAAAGCTCCTGTGCAATCGCAACATTGCCGACATAGCGGTTGATGAAAAATATTAAATTTTCGCTGTACATATCGAGAAGCTCCCCGAATGCACTTTCGTCTCCGTCAAGAAAACGGCGGTAGCTACTTTCACCGTTATCCATGGAACACCTCCGCGGGAAGTTATACTTTAATTAACAGCAACACATAAGTCTGAAATACAACAATATCACGCACATTCGTGCATTTTTCTCTTTGACATACACTTGTATGCCTGCATCGAAGAAATGCCCGACTGCACGCAATCTGTTACATTTCTGATGCAGAGCAGTTTTGAAAGAGCAGATTTTTGTCACGGCAAGGAGAAAATCTGCAGAAATATGGGGATATTTCAAAGATTTTTAACACAGCCGTGGCGGAAAGATGCCTTTCAAAACCTTATGGCTTGTTGTTAATTAAAGTATACTTTAATCAACTTTTCACCTATTAGTCGCCAAAAAAGGCAAAAACACTCACCCAAAATTGAAATTTTTTTATTTTTCTATATAAATTTTAACATGCAAATCTGCTTTTTGTCAAAACAAAAAGAGCCGCCGAAGCGACTCTTTATAAATTATTATTTTGTGATATTTTCCTTGAGAGTTTCAAGCTCTGCCTTGAGAGTTGCGGGAAGTCTGTCAAACTTGCCGTAGAATTCTTCAATGCCTGCAACTTCGTCCTTCCAGAGAGCGGTGTCAACGCTGAGAAGCTCTTTAAGCTGTTCTGCGCTTACTTCGTCCTCAATGCCTTCAAGGTTGATATCCTCTGCCTTGGGAACATAGCCGATAGCTGTTTCGTCAGCCTCAACCTTGCCTTCGCAGCGGTCGATAATCCAGTCAAGAACGCGGAGGTTATCGCCGAAGCCGGGCCACATGAAGTTGCCTTCGTCATCCTTGCGGAACCAGTTAACGTTGAAAATCTTGGG
>JAGAOT010000013.1 GCA_017623615.1 Clostridia bacterium
AACAACTGCAACAAGGATAGTTGTTGAACCTGTGGGAACGGGAACTCTCTGTGCGGAGCCGATAAGCTTGCCGTTGAGCTCGGGGATAACAAGGCCGATAGCCTTTGCTGCGCCTGTTGAGTTGGGAACGATGTTAGCAGCTGCTGCTCTTGCTCTGCGAAGGTCACCCTTTCTGTGAGGACCGTCGAGAACCATCTGGTCGCCTGTGTAAGCGTGAACGGTTGTCATGATACCGCTCTGGATGGGAGCATAGTCGTTGAGAGCCTTTGCCATGGGAGCAAGGCAGTTTGTTGTGCAGGACGCTGCGGAAATGATTGTGTCTTCAGCGGTGAGAGTGCTCTCGTTAACGCTGTAAACGATTGTGGGAAGGTCGTTGCCTGCGGGAGCGGAAATAACAACTTTCTTTGCGCCTGCATCGATGTGAGACTGGCTCTTTGCCTTTGAGGTGTAGAAGCCTGTGCACTCAAGAACAACGTCAACGCCGATTTCGCCCCAGGGGAGCTCTGCAGCGTTAGCCTTAGCGTAGATTTTGATTTCTTTGCCGTCAACTGTGATGCTGTCTTCGCCTGCAACTACTGTGTCAGCAAGAGCGTATCTGCCCTGAGCTGAGTCGTACTTGAGAAGATGAGCAAGCATCTTGGGGTTGGTAAGGTCGTTGATAGCAACGATTTCGTAGCCTTCTGCGCCGAACATCTGGCGGAAAGCGAGGCGGCCGATGCGGCCGAATCCGTTAATTGCAACTTTAACTGCCATGGTGAATTACCTCCAAAATTAATTTCAATTTTTGACCACATATATTTTATACATTTTCAGGCAAATATGCAACAGTTTTTTGATTAATTTTTCTTTTTTTTGAAACTTTTGGTAATCTGAACAAAATTACAAAAAAGTTGGGCAAAAAGGGTGCAAAACTGCCAAATAAAAGAACGCTTTTTGGGGGAAATCGAATTATTTATGATATTTTCCGCCGCTTGAAATCATGAAAGAGCGATAGATTTGCTCAAGAAGCATGACCCTTGCAAGCTGATGCGGAAAGGTCATCGGGCTCATGGACAGCCTGAATCTTGCTCTGTTTTTAACTGCGGGTGAAAGCCCGTGAGAGCCGCCGATGATAAAGCAGAGAGTGCCGAAGCCTGAAACAGCGCATTTTTCAATCTCTTTTGACAGCCCCTCGGAGGAGAGCTCTTTGCCCTCGATGCACAGCGCAAAAACCGCTTCGTTTTGTCCGATTTTTGCGAGGATTCTTTCGCTTTCATCGGCAAGAGCGGCTTCAATTTGAGCGTCATTCGGGTTTTCGGGCAGTCTTGCTGGGGTTAGCTCGGTTATCTTCAGTTTACAGAATGCGCCGAGTCTTTTTTCGTATTCCGCGCATGCCATTCGCAGATAGTCCTCTTTTAATTTTCCCACGCAGATTATATTTATGTTAATCATTATTGCCTCCGTATCGGAATAAGTTTAAAGCGGGAGTGATTATATTGAAAATGCTTAAAGAAAGGCTGCTTGTGCTTGCTTTTTGCCTTTTTATGATTGTGTGCTGTGCGGCGGGAGTTAACCTCACCCAAAATGCTTCGGATACCGCGGCAAATACGGCGCAAACCGATGCGGGAACAACCGAAAAATACATAAAATGGGTTGATTTTTCGCCCGATTACAATGCACTTTGCGACACCATGCAGCTTGATATTTCCACCTACGGCACAGAGAGGCATCTTTCCTGGATAGACACCCTTTCTTTCCTTGCCTGCAAAAACGGCGGGCATTGGGAGAATTACAAGCGTTCACAGCTCGACAAGCTTGTTGAGGCTCTCGGAGAGGATTTGCAGCCCGATGACCTTATGAAAACCAACAGCTATTATGCTTTTTATAAAGAAGCATACGGTGCCGTGCTGTCCGGGCTTCTCGGCGAATACACAAAGGCGGCACCCGACGGAAACGGCGGAATAAAAGCGGTTGAGGGCTACGGATTAAAAGCATATTCACCCATAGCTGAGGGCTTTTGGTACAGCCATTATGACGATTACGGCGTTTCACGTTCTTACGGATATAAACGGCAGCATTTAGGCAACGATTTGATGGGGTCAATCGGCACTCCGATTGTTGCTGTTGAAGGCGGAACGGTTGAGGCGATGGGCTGGAACCGCTATGGCGGCTGGCGTATTGCCATACGCAGCTTTGACGGAAAACGCTCCTATTATTACGCCCATTTGCGGCGCAACAAGCCCTACGCAAGCGGGCTTGAGATTGGCTCAAAGGTCAAGGCGGGTGATGTGATAGGCTACCTCGGGATGACGGGATATTCAACCGAAGAAAACGTTAACGGGATGAATGTTCCGCACCTGCATCTCGGCATGCAGCTCGTTTTTAATGAGGTGCAGAAAGAGGGTACAAACCAAATTTGGATTGATATGTATGCACTTGTTGAATTGCTGAATAAGAACAAAGCTACGGTTATAAAGGATGAAGAAAGCGGCGAATATAAAAGAGTTTATGACATTTTTGATTTGTCATATCCCCATGAAATGCGCCATCTGACAACCGTTGCCGCGCCTGAAAATTAAAAAGATACGGCGGGGTTTTTGTCGCCTGCAACGCTTAAAATATAGTCTATGTTTTCGCGCGCGCCCGCCATTGTCATTGCGGCGTGAGTGGTTTCAAACGCCAATGACGGAATGTTGTTTTCTTTGCTCAAATGCCCCAGAATGAAGCGCGTTGTGCCCGATTCCATAAGCCGCACGGCTGTTTTTGCGCAGTTTTCGTTGGAAAGGTGTCCGTGATTTGAAAGGATTCTTTGCTTCAAAAAATAAGGGTAAGGTCCGTTTTGCAGCATGCCCACATCGTGGTTGGATTCAAGCAGCACAAGGTCACAGCCGTAGATTGCGTTCATCACGCAGTCGTCGACAATTCCTATATCCGTTGCAACGGCAATTCGCTTGCTGTCGGGCGTGACAACGCTGTAGCCCGTGCTTTCACGGGTATCGTGCGGCGTTTTGAAGGGTCGCACAAACATCCCGCCCGCTTCAATTCCCTGCGCGGGGATGATATCGGTTTTCATTTTCGGTGTTATTGCGCCAAGCTCTTCCATGCCGGCAAGAGTGCCCTCGGAGCCATAAACCTTGATTCCGTGCCTTTCGGCAAAAACACGCACTCCGATTATATGGTCGGTATGTTCATGAGTTACGAAAATTGCGGCTATTGATGAGGGGTCAACACCTATGTCGGCAAGAGCATCCGCTGTTCTTTTTGCGCTTACGCCAACGTCAATCAGAATGCCGCCCTGCGAACCGCCTATGTATGTGCAGTTACCGCTGCTTGATGAATAAAGAGAACAAAATTTTGCCATATTTACCCTTTCAAATTCAAAACGGGCTGTTCGGTAAAGAGCAGCCCGTATTTAATATACATTAATATTAGTTCTAACCTGCATTTGTCAAGCTGTTGGGCTCGGGGCAGAAAACGCGTTTGATATCGGCGCCGATGCCTTTCAGCTTTTCAACAACATCCTCGTAGCCTCTGTCGATATGGAGAATGTCTTCAATTTCTGTTGTGCCGCTTGCGGCAAGACCTGCAATTATCATTGCCGCGCCCGCACGAAGGTCGTCGGCTTTTACGGGCGCACCCTTAAGCTGCTCAACACCCTGCACAACGGCAAGCTGACCGTCTGCCTTAATATCCGCGCCCATTCTGTTAAGCTGGTCGGCATAACGGAAACGGTTTGACCAAATGCTTTCGGAAACAATGCTTGTTCCGTCCGCAAGAGCAAGCAAAACCGCCATCTGCGGCTGCATGTCGGTGGGGAAGCCGGGGTGAGGCATGGTTTTGATGTTGCATTTGCCGGGGCGTCTGTCAAGAGAAACTCTGACAGCATCGTCAAATTCCTCAACCTCTGCACCGCATTCGATAAGCTTTTTGGAGATTGATTCAAGATGCTTGGGGATAACGTTTTTAATGATAACATTGCCGTGAGTGGCTGCTGCCGCAACCATATATGTGCCGGCTTCAATCTGGTCGGGAATGATTGAATAGTTGCAGCCGTGAAGCTGTTCAACACCTCTGACCTTGATAACGTCTGTGCCCGCGCCGCGGACATCCGCGCCCATTGAGTTAAGGAAGTTTGCAAGGTCAACGATATGAGGCTCTTTTGCGGCGTTTTCGATAACCGTCAGACCCTCTGCCTTAACAGCGGCAAGAAGAATGTTGACCGTTGCACCGACGGAAACCATGTCAAGGTAAATCGGGCTGCCGATAAGCTTCGATGCTTTAGCGTCAACGGTTGCATTATCTTCAACCGAAACACTTGCGCCTAAAAGCTCAAAGCCCTTGATGTGCTGGTCAATGGGTCTTGCGCCGAGGTAGCAGCCGCCGGGCATTGCAACCTTGGCTCTGCCGTATCTGCCGAGAAGCGCACCGATGAAATAATACGAAGCACGCAGATGCTTAGTCATGTCATGTGAAATAACATAGGAGTTAACAAAGCGCGAATCTATTTCAACAGTATTTTTATTTATAAGCTTAACCTTTGCGCCGATATGCGCAAGAATTTTCATCATGTAGTTAACATCGCTGATGGAGCAGGGGAGGTTTTCAATGACGCAGACATCCTGTGAAAGAATGGATGCGGCAAGGATGGGAAGAGCCGCATTTTTTGCGCCGCTTATCTCAACCTCTCCGTGAAGGGGAGCGCCGCCGTTGATTATAAATTTCTCCAAGAGTGTTCCCTCTTTCATCTGAAATTCTTATATGATAAATAACGATAAAAATCAAAGTTCATGATATTATATCATTGTTTTTATAATTTGAAAAGACCTTATTTAAAAAAATCTGTCATTTTTTCGTAATTTTTTTGTAATTTTTTCGATAAAATTGCATCTTGAATTAAACTGCATATATAGTATGCCGAAAATCGTGATACATATATGCAGTAAATTTTTATTTGTATCAAAGTTAAAGTGCACAAAAAACATGCAGCTTATTTGTTGATTGTCACAACAGTGTTTTTTACCGAATTGTTATTGGTATTTTTTACCTAATAATACTTTTGCATGCATTGATTTTTGAAAGAAAACTGTTATTTTTCACAAAAAAGCGAGTGATTTTTTGTGTTAAATACAAAAAACGCGTTGCGCGATTCATTGAACTCTACAAAGGCTTTGACACCCCGAAATCGACTAAAATTTGTTGATTTTGAATAAAAACGGCTGAAAATTCACAATAAATTCAAAAAAATCTTGAAAAAAAGTGAATAAATCTATTGCAAAACTCCTGTCTGTTGTGTAAAATGTAGATATCCCAATGGTCATTTTGTATAAATTCGCAAAAGAAGTCAAAAGAAAACGAATTGAGGGGTAATTATTATGTCAAACAGAATTTTCCAGGGTCTTGTCCACCAAATGAAAGATGCTGTCGGCAGAACCTTGGGCGTAATTGACGAAACCGGAACTGTTATCGCTTGCAGCGAGCTCAGCAAAATCGGTGAGGTTATATCCACCGCGGGCGAGGTTTTTGCGGACGGCGAGCTCCATTATATTAACGGTTATACTTTCTGCAATTTCGGTTCACATATTCAAACGGAATATGCTGTTTTTGTTGAGGGTACGGATGAGCTTGCGGGCAGATTTGCGGCAGTTTGCTGCGTTTCGCTTGAAAATCTCAAACAATACTATGAAGAAAAGTTTGACAGAGGCAACTTTATCAAAAACGTTATTCTTGATAACATACTCCCCGGCGACATCTATCTCAAATCCAGAGAACTCCGCTTCACTTCGGAGGCAACAAGGGTCGTTTTGCTTATAAGAATAACAGACCACAACGATGCCGCTGTTTTTGACACCGTTCAGAATCTTTTCCCCGACAAGAGCAAGGATTTCGTTATCAACATCAACGAGCACGATATCGCCATTGTCAAGGAAGTTCGCAGCAACATCGAAACAAAAGACCTTGAAAAGCTTGCACGCTCAATTTCCGATTCATTGAGCACCGAGCTTTATACCCATGTTCTTGTGGGTATCGGCACAACAATCGAAGGCATAAAGGACCTTGCGCGTTCGTTCAAGGAAGCTCAGATTGCTCTTGAAGTAGGCAAGGTGTTTGACACCGAAAAAACCATTGTCAGCTATGAAAATCTCGGCATTGCACGCCTTATTTATCAGCTCCCCACCACTCTTTGTGACATGTTCCTCAGAGAGGTATTCAAGAGGGGCTCAATCGAAAGCCTTGACCACGAAACTCTGTTTACAATCCAGAAGTTCTTCGAAAACAACCTTAACGTTTCCGAAACTTCAAGAAAGCTGTTTGTTCACAGAAACACCCTTGTTTACAGACTTGAAAAAATCAAGAAGCTCACCGGTCTTGATTTGAGAGAGTTTGACGACGCAATCGTATTTAAAGTTGCGCTCATGGTTAAGAAATATCTTGATGCAAAGCCCGTCAAGTATTAATGCCGCAAAGCTGTCACGTTTCTTTTCTAAATAAAATTTTGAGGATATGATACTGTGATTGAATTTAAAAATGTATCCAAAAAGTATGACGGTGCGCCCGCCTATGCTTTAAAAGATATAAATTTAACTATAGATAAAGGCGAATTTGTTTTCGTTGTCGGCTCATCGGGCGCGGGCAAGAGCACCTTTCTCAAGCTTATGATGCGCGAGGAAGTGCCCTCCAACGGAACAATCGTTGTTGACGATACAGACCTTACCAAAATAAAAAAGCGCGACATCCCGAAATTCCGCCGCAGGCTCGGCATAGTTTTTCAGGATTTCCGCCTTATTCCCAATATGACTGTTTTTGATAACGTTGCGTTTGCAATGCGCGTTATCGGAACAAAGGAGAAAAAAATCCGCCGAAGAGTTCCCTATGTTTTGAGCCTTATGGGTCTTAACGAGAAGGCGAGAAACTATCCCAAGGAGCTTTCTGGCGGTGAGCAGCAGAGAGTTGCTCTTGCGCGTGCGCTTGCAAACAACGCCGAAATCATCATTGCGGACGAGCCTACCGGCAACGTTGACCCGCAGATGAGCTACGAGATTGTTGATTTGCTTATGCGCCTTAACGAAGCGGGCACAACCGTTATCATGGTTACCCATGAACACAGCCTTGTGCGATGCTTTGACAAACGCGTAATTATTCTTGACAAGGGCAGCGTTGTTTCCGACGGCGGCACTCTTAACCGCGAAGCGGCAACCTCACACATCAACCCTGTCAGCGAGATTTCCAACGAATATGTTGTGCCTCCCGAGGAGGATTATTCCGCCTATGCAGGCTTCAGCGCGGAGCAAGGCTCTGCTGACGAGGAGCCCTTTGAAATTGCGGAAGAATTTATATTGACCGGAGGCGATGAATAATGGGTAAACTCGGATATTTGACAAAAGAGGGATTCCGAAACCTCAAGGTCAACAAGCTTATGTCCGTCGCTTCGGTAACCGTGCTTTTCAGCTGCCTTATGCTTATAGGTATCGCATTCATGCTGCTTGTCAACATTGAGGCATTTATCGGCGGAATTGAAGCGGAAAACGTTATTATGGTTTACGCTGACCTTGATTCCACTGAGGTTGACTACATTTCTCTCGGCAACAGGCTTGAAAGCATTGACAACGTTGCATTTATAGAAAAGGTTGAAAAAGAGCAGGCTTATGCCGAAATTCTTTCGGAGCTTGATGAGGGGCTCAAATCATATTTGAGCGATATTAACGAAAACCCGCTTCCCGATGCTTACAGAGTTACCGTTGCCGATATGACGGGCTTTGATGCTGTTGTTTCGGAAATAAAAACTCTCGGCGGAATAGAAAGAGTTTATGAAAACAGCTCCCTTGCAAGGCAGCTTTCGGGTATAAGAAATTCCGTGACTTATATCAGTGCAGGCATGATTGCTTTGCTCCTTATCGTTTCACTCTTTATTATTTCCAACACAATTAAGGTTACAATGTTCAGCCGCCGCCTTGAGATAAGTATTATGAAAAGCGTCGGCGCAACCAATTCATTCATCCGCTGGCCGTTTATGGTTGAAGGTATTATTATCGGAATCATAGCCGGCTTGCTTGCCACGGGAGCAGTTTGGGCGATTTATGAATTTGCTCTCGGCTCGTTTACATCCGTGCTTTCCGGCTTCGGCGGGGAAGTTCAGATAAGTTTCCTCGATTATGCTCTTTATCTTGTTGCGGCTTTTGTAGGTATCGGCATTTTCACCGGCATTTTCGGCAGCGCAACATCGATAAGAAAATATTTGAAGGAAAGGAAGTTTGTTGAGCTTGAAGAATAAAAGAGTAAGCACAAAGAAAAAAATCCTTTGCCTTTTGCTGGCTCTTGTGTGTGCGTTTTCGGTTGCGGCTCCTTGTTATGCTCCCACGGCTTCGGCGCAGGAGAGTCTTGAAGATTTGAGAAATCAAATTGATGATTTGGAGAACGAAATAATCGAAGACAACAAGGCTTTGCAAGAGGTTCAGGACGATATAAAAACCAATGAGCAAAAGCTTAATTCGCTTAACAAACAGCTTGATAAGATTTCAAAACAGGTTGACCTTATCATGGACAGCATCAGCATTCTCAACGACGATATCGACGATTTGCAGAATGACATTGACCTGCTGCAGGCAAAGATAAACGAAACCGATACTCAAATCACCGAGATTGAAATTCAGATTGGCGAAACAGAGTTTTTGATGGACAGCACCCGCGAGGTTCTTCTTGCAAGAATCCGCGAAAACTATATGTCCGGCGAGGCATCAACGGTTGAGCTTCTGCTCACAAGCGGCGACCTTTCAACATTTTTTGCGAGAAAAGAGCTTATAACCCGCGTTTCGGAAAATGATGCAAAGCTCATAACCGAGCTTACCGATAAGATTAACGAGCTTGCAGAGCTTCAGACAGAGCTTGAAGCAAAGAAAACAACTCTCGAAGAGTCCAAGGCAGAGTTCGATGTTCAGATGGATAACCTCAGCGAAAGGCAGACCGAGCTTGAGGACAGCAAAAAGGCTCAGCAGCAAAAGCAGAGCGATGCCGCAGAGAAATACCGCGAGGTTGAAAACATCATAAGCGAGCTTGATAAGGACAGCGAAGAATATAAAAAGCAGATTAAAAGAAAAGAAGCCGAGAGAGAAGCTCTCGAAGCCGAAATCGATGCAATCATCAAGGCGGAGGGCTCACAGGTCGGCGATATTCCCGACGAGGAATACGAAAACGACGGCGAGCTTGGCTGGCCTCTCAAAGAAAGATGCACAATAACCGCGGGATATCCTTATTATCCGAGCGGCGGACGCCATTGGGGCATTGACATCTGCCTTTGCACAAAGAGCGGAAGCACGAGAGATTCCAACGGCAACAGCCTTTCATACGGCGAGCCTTATTACGCCGCGCAGGGCGGTGAGGTAATCATCGCGGACTGGCACAGCAGCTTCGGCAACTATGTTGTTGTTGACCACGGTGACGGTAAACAGACCCTTTATGCGCATTCAAAATCGCTGAATGTCAAAAAGGGCGATATCGTTAAAAAGGGTCAGCAGCTCGGTCTTATGGGCGACACGGGCAATGTTACCGGACCCCACCTTCATTTCGAAGTTCGAATCAAAAAAGCGGACGGCAGCGTAAACAGAGTTAATCCTCTCGATTATGTATCAAAGCCGTCATATGTTATCTAAAGGATAATTTTTTATGAATAAAAAGATTTCGTTGGGCATCTGCATTTCGCTGATAATTATGGCAATAACAGCAACCTTTGCGATAACAATGGTTGTTTCAAAGCAGATTTATGACAGCATTATCAGCAACATTTCGCAGCGCTCACAAACCTATGAATCAGTTGATGAAATCAGCAAAATAGTTTCCAACTATTTTTACGGCTCTGTTGAGGACCAAAGCAAGCTCAATGCCGCATTGGCGGAGGGCTATGTTAACGGCCTCGGCGACGGCAACAGCCTTTATCTCAATTCCTCCGAGTATGCTTCATACACAGCGAAGCTTCAGGGCGGAATCATGGGTATAGGCGTTGAAACCGCTTTTGACTATTATTCGGGCGATTTCGTTATTACGCATGTATATGACGATTCACCTGCGGAAAAAGCCGGTCTTAAAGAGCGAGATGTAATAACGGCGATTGATAATGCAGCTGTTACAATGGGCAATTATTCGCTCCTGCGTGAAAAGCTTTACGGCGACAAACTTATGTCAGTTAAAGTTGAATATGAGAGAAACGGTGAAACAAAGGTTGTTGAGCCGATGCTCGGCTTTTCAATCCCCAGCATAAGCGGCAGGCTTGAAAGCAATGTCGGTTATATAAGAATAAGCGGTTTTTATAAAAATACCGCATCCGAATTTAAGAGCATGGCGCAAAAGCTTATTGAGCAGGGCGCGGAAAGCCTTATATTCGATGTCCGCAACACCTCGGACGGCAGTATCGACTACGCTGCAGAGGTTGTGGATGTTATTGTTCCCGCAATTTCGGGCAACATTGCCGTTGTTAAGGATAAAAACGGTAATGTATACAAAGATAAGATTTATACGGCAGAAAACAGCAATATTACCATGCCCTTTGTTGTTCTTGTTAACGGCTACACAAGCGGACCTGCAGAGCTTTTCGCCTGCGACCTGCGTGACATCAGTCAGGCACAGCTTGTGGGCACAAAAACGGCGGGTGTCGGCACCATGCAGGAGCTTTTTGCTCTTGAGGACGGCGGAGCTGTTTTGCTGACTGTCGCGTTGGTTGAGCCAAAGGGCGGCGAAAACGCCGTTTATAACGGAAAGGGCATTGAGCCTGCGGTTACCGTCAGCCTCACATCGGGCGATGATTTGAATCTTGATTTGCTTACCCCGGAGCAGGATAATCAGCTTCAGACGGCGTTGAATATGCTCGCGGCATAAAATAAAAACAGCTAAAAAGAAATATAAAAATTTCCTTATATCAAATTAAAAGCGACTTGCAAGGATGAAAAATCCGATGCAAGCCGCTTAATTTTTTATTCGATTTCTTTTGTTCTTCGCTTATTGATGCAGCGCCATCAGATA
Source organism: Clostridia bacterium (assembly GCA_017623615.1). Lineage (GTDB taxonomy): Bacteria > Bacillota > Clostridia > Oscillospirales > Acutalibacteraceae > CAG-177. The sequence goes on from JAGAOT010000013.1 coordinate 10,987, forward strand.
AGTCCCTGTGCCATCATTGCATCAGCAACCTTGATGAAGCCTGCGATGTTTGCGCCTGCAACAAGGTCGTAGCCGAGGCCGTACTGCTCTGCCGCAGCAGCGGAGTTGTCATGAATATTCTTCATAATCTGCTTGAGCTTTGCGTCAACCTCTTCTGCAGTCCAGCTGTATCTCATTGAGTTCTGGCTCATTTCGAGAGCGGAAACAGCAACGCCGCCTGCGTTAACTGCCTTTGAGGGAGCAACCGCCTTGCAGTTAGCCTTGAGGTATGCAAGAGCATCGTTGGTGGTAGGCATGTTGGCAACTTCAATATAATAAGGAACACCGTTTGCAACAAGCTTTTCAGCCTCTGCCATCTTGATTTCGTTCTGTGTTGCGCAGGGCATTGCAACGTCAACCTTAACGCCCCAGGGCTTTTCGCCGGGGAAGAATTCGCAGCCGAATTTGTCTGCGTAATCCTGAACCTTATCTCTGCCTGATGCTCTCATTTCAAGCATGTAGTCAATCTTTTCGGGTGTGTTGATGCCGTCTGCATCATAAACATAGCCGTCGGGGCCTGAAATTGTAACAACCTTGCCGCCGAGTTCTGAAATCTTTTTAACTGCACCCCATGCAACATTGCCGAAGCCGGAGATTGCAAAGGTCTTGCCCTTGATTTCTTCGCCGAAATGCTTGAGCATTTCAACTGCATAGTATGTTGCGCCAAAGCCGGTTGCTTCGGGTCTGATGAGTGAGCCGCCGTAGGGGATGCCCTTGCCGGTGAGAACGCCGTTTTCGAAAGCACCTTTAATGCGTCTGTACTGACCGTAGAGATAACCAATCTCTCTGCCGCCAACGCCGATATCGCCCGCGGGCACGTCAACGTCGGGACCGATGTGTCTGTAAAGCTCTGTCATAAATGCCTGGCAGAAGCGGAGAATTTCAGAATCGCTCTTTCCTCTGGGGTCAAAATCGGAGCCGCCCTTTGCACCGCCGATGGGAAGACCGGTGAGGCTGTTTTTGAAGGTCTGCTCAAAGCCGAGGAACTTCATGATGCCGCTGTAAACCGAGGGATGAAAACGAAGACCGCCCTTGTAGGGACCGATTGCGCCGTTGAACTGAACTCTGTAGCCTGTGTTAACATTAACGTTGCCGTTGTCGTCAACCCATGTTACTCTGAAAGTAATCTGTCTTTCGGGCTCTGCCATTCTTTCAAGCAAAGCGTTCTTTTCATATTCGGGATGCTGTTCGATAACGGGAGCGATTGATTCGAAAACCTCTGTTACGGTTTGAACGAATTCGGGCTCGTTTGCGTGCTTTTTTGCCACCTCAGCGATGACTTTCTCTACATAACTCAAAAGTAACACTCCTTCTATAAACTGCCGCAAAAAAAGACAGCTTCTTAACTGAATAAATAACGGGAAACCGTTTGAATAGTATTTTATACCTATATTCAAAAAAATGCAACAAAAAAAGTTGTTTCTTTCATAATTTTGTTAAAAAAACATAAAAACGTGTATAAAAACCGCTTGGTTTTGCAACATACGGTTAATAATCTTTCATAAATCCTGCATAGATATTGATTTTTGCAGGAATTTGTGCATTAAAATGCATCTTGAATTAAGCTTTGATATTTGATATAATCAATATAGAGTGACGGGGGCAATCCGAACTATGCCTGAAAGCGAGTCTTTTCAATGCTTTTCGGCGTTTCATGATTGAAAGGCGTCAGCCTTCCTGCTCACTCAATCGCCAAAAATCATTTTAAAATCCTTCGCTTTCAGGTCGAAGATTTTTTATCGTGGGGATTTTTGGCTTATCAAGGCGCAAAACGGAGCAAATCCTTGACGGATTTGCGAGTATTTTAACGACGATAAGGCGGAAATCATCCGATAAAAAACACAGTTCGGATTACTCCCGCCACTCTAATATATGCAGAAAGGTAAGGGAATGTTATGTCGGCACCGCTTGCGGACAGGCTCCGCCCCAAGAAAATTGAAGATATAATCGGTCAGCCGCATTTGCTCAGCGAGGGCAAGCCGCTTCGCAACATTATCGAATCGGGCGAATTGCCGAACATGGTGTTTTACGGTCCTCCTGGGGTTGGCAAAACAACTCTTGCAAGCATAATCGCCAAAAAGACAGACCGCCATCTGGTAAAGCTTAACGGCACAACGGCGGGAACGGCCGACATCAAAGAGGTTGTTGCAAAGCTTGATACTTTTATTGCCCCCAACGGCATTTTACTTTATCTCGACGAAATTCAGTATTTCAACAAAAAACAGCAGCAAACTCTGCTTGAATATATCGAAAACGGCGCGATAACGCTGATTGCTTCCACAACTGAAAATCCCTATTTTTATGTTTACAGCGCAATTCTCAGCCGCTCCACGGTGTTTGAATTCAAAAGCGTAACGCCATCCGAGGCGGAAAAAGCGGTTGTGCGCGCGTTCGATTTTATGGCGCAGGACAGGGGAGAGGAATATTCTGTTGAAAACGGCGTTTATTCCCATATCGCAACCGCAAGCGCGGGTGACGTGCGCAAGGCGATAAACAGCGTTGAGCTTTGCGTGCTTTCGGCAAACAGCGAAAACGGCAAAAAGCTTATCACTCTTGAAAATGCAAAATCCCTCACTCAAAAAAGTGCAATGAGATATGATAAGGACGGCGATGAGCACTACGACATAATTTCCGCTTATCAGAAATCCATGCGCGGGTCAGACCCCGATGCCGCCGTGCATTATCTTGCAAGGCTGCTTGAAGCGGGCGATTTGCCCTCGGCTTGCAGACGTCTTTTGGTCTGTGCATGCGAGGATGTCGGTCTTGCTTATCCGCAGATAATCCCAATCGTTAAAGCAGCGGTGGATTCCGCCATGATGCTCGGCTTGCCCGAAGCAAGAATGCCCCTTGCCGATGCGGTTGTGCTTGTTGCAACAAGCCCGAAATCAAACACGGCATACGGCGCGATTAACTCCGCAATGGCTGATGTTTCGGCGGGCAGAACGGGTCCCGTGCCCCGTCAGCTTCAAAACATGCATTATGACGGAGAGGATAACCCCAACAAGGGTCAGTTTTATAAATATGCCCACGATTTCCCCGGCCATTGGGTTGACCAGCAGTATCTGCCCGACGCCATAAAACATAAGAAATATTATGAATTCGGCGACAACAAAAACGAGCAGGCAGCAAAGGAATATTGGGCAAGAATTAAAAAGAGATAAAATGATAAAGGCTGTGTCCAAACGGACACAGCCTTTATCAATATGGAGGATTTTGAGCGGCAAACTCGCTGTTTGCCGAGAAGTATTCTTATTTATTAAGGAGCTTTGCTCTTATTTTGCGGGTGGATTTTGCGAGCTTCTGTGCTGCATTGACCGCCTTGAAGCCAATTTTATCGATTATCAAATCTGCTTCACCCATAAGCTCCATGTAGTCGTTGCAGAAGCCTTTTTTGAATTTGAATATGCCGTGGAGCGGGTTATCCTCGTCGGGGTAGCCGCCGCGGAAGTCATAATATTTGCAGCCGCTTTCCATTGCCCATTTAATCATTTCCCATTGCACAAGATAGTTGGGCATAACGTTGCGGTATTCGTTGGAGCTTGCGCCGTAGACATACCACACTTTGTCGCCGCAAAGCACATTGAGCGCGCCCGCAATGGGCTTGCCCTCGTAATATGCAAGATAAATTCGTGCGTTTTCGCCGAATGCATCCATAATGCGCTTGAAATATGAAACATCGCGGATAACAAAGTTGTCGCGGTTGCCCGTAACAAGCATGAGCTTGTGGAAATCCTCGCAAGCCTCTGCGCCTTTGACCTCAACGGTTACGCCCTTTCTTGCGGAAAGGCGGATGTTGTAGCGGGTTTTGGGGTGAAATTCCGCCATTAGCTCATCTTCGGTTTTGCCGCCCACTTCAAGGCGGAAAATGTAGCGCGACTGTATTGTGTCAAACCCTGCGCTGTGCTCCTTGAACTTGAAGCCGAGCTCTTCAAGCAATGCGATGTATGCGGAGTTTGAAGCAAGGGTGTCGGTGTCAATCTTAAAGGTATATGCCTTGTTTTTGATGCCGTATTCTTTGGCGGCGGTCAAAAGCTCTCTGACCGTTTCCGTGTCACCGAGGTCGCAGACGGGTCCGCGCGGCGAATACATCATTTTAAACGGTGTCATGGGAATCTGGCGCAGCAAAACGGCGCAGACACCCTTTATTTTTCCGGCGGCGTCACGGGCGATAAATCCCGTCCATTCCCATTCTTTCTTTACCTTTCCCCATGCGGAGGATTGCTGCATGTGTCCCTTGGGATGCGAGCTTATAAAGCTGTCAAATTCCTGCGCATTTTCGATTCTTACAATTTCCATACCTTCTCCTTTCACAGCTTTGCAAGCTGTTTTGCTCTTTTTATCAGTAATTCTTTATTGTTTTCGAGTTTATCCTCCATCACCTCATCAAGAAGGACGGTGAGTATTTCGCCCATGGCGGGGGAGGGGATAATCCCTGCCTCGGCAAGTTCTTTTCCGTTAACGGCAAGGTCGCTTATCTTGAAGCAGGCATTTTCGTTTTCAATTTCTTCAAGTGTTTTTTTGCCAATCTCGTTTTCGGCAAGGCTTTCTTTCAAAAATTTCGGGTTTTGCGCCGAAACATCGGCTTCTCTGACAAGAAAAAGCTCCTTCACCGTGTCAATTCCGAGACGGGCTATATATTTTTTATAGGTTTTTTTGCTTATTTTATCGGGCAGAAAATCGTGGTGTTCAACCAGATTGCAGACATGCTCTCTGAATTTGTTGGAGGTTTTCAGCCGTGTCATGGCATCAAAAGCGATTTTTTTGCTTTCTTTGCCGTGAGAATAAAAGTGGTCAACGCCGTTTTCGTCCGTCGTTTTGCATTTCGGCTTTCCCGCGTCATGGAAAAGCATTGCAAAGCGCAGGGCAGGCTCCGGCGGAATATGCTCAACGGCGGCAACTGTGTGCCCCCAAACGTCAAAAACATGCCTTTCGTGGCTTTGAGTGCAGCCGTCGGTCGGTGCAAGCTCGGGTAAAATATAAAATATAACTTCTTTGTATTCCCGCAGAATTTTGCCTGCGTTTTTGCCGCAGAGAAGCTTTGAAAGCTCCGTGAAAATCCGTTCAACTGAAATATTTGCCAACAGTCGGTAATTTTTCTTTATGCTTTTTGCTGTTTCGGGGTCAATTTCAAAACAAAGCACAGCCGCAAAGCGAAGCGCACGCAATATTCGCAGAGCATCCTCGCCGAAACGTCGGTCTGCTTCGCCGACACAGCGGATTACGCCGCGGTTGATGTCCTCTCTACCGCCAAACGGGTCAACAAAGCCCGCTTGCGGCGAATAAGCAATCGCGTTAACCGTGAAATCGCGCCGCGACAAGTCCTCGTCAATGCGTCGGGTGAAGTCAACCGAGTCGGGGTGGCGGTTGTCGGAATAGCCATTTTCAATGCGGAATGTCGTTATTTCGAGGCTCATGCCGTCGATGATAACTGTGACCGTGCCGTGCTTTAAGCCCGTTTCAACCGTTCTGTAATCCTTAAACAGCTCAAGCGTTTTGTTCGGCAGGGCAGAGGAAGCGATATCCCAGTCATGCACGGGTATGCCCATAAGAATATTTCGCACCGCTCCGCCGACGATGAACGCGGAATGACCGCCGCTGCAGAGAATTTCCAATGCTCTATTGACTTGTGTCGGAATTTTTATTACCATAATAGTATTACCGTAAAAGGGGATTTTTAAATGAATATACAAATTTTCGGAACAAATAAATGCTTTGACACCAAAAAGGCTCAACGCTATTTCAAAGAGCGCGGAATAAAATTCCAGTTTATTGACCTCACACAAAAGAATTTGAGCAAGGGCGAATATAACAGCGTTAAGCAGGCTGTCGGCTCGATGGAAGCCTTGATTGATGAAAAATCAAAGGCATATGAAAAGCATTTTATAAAATATCTCGCGAGTAAAGAGGCGGTTGAAGAAAAGCTTCTGGAGCACGGCGAGCTTTTTAAAACTCCCATAGTCCGCAACGGCAAAAAGGCAACCGTCGGTTATTGCCCCGAAGTGTGGAAAGAGTGGGATTAATACGCCTCAAACTTTGAAATCGTTGCAAAGCATCTTGATTTTTCTATAACAAGCTTGAAGTAGCGAACGCGGATTTCATCAAAGCGGCAGATGCGCTTATAGCCTATTGTTGTTGCGGCACCTACCTTTTTCCACTTGCCCTTAACGTTGGCGTAAAGCTTGAACTTTTCAATTTGCTGACCTGTTCTGATGTGTTCGCCAAGAATGATTTTGTTGATATCGTATTCATCGCCAAGGTCAAGAATCAGTTCCGCGCCGTCGGGGTCATCGCCTGAATGCCAGTATTCTTCGGGGTCGTTGCTGAGAGCCATCTGACCCGTATGCTTTTCGTCAAGGTGGCGGTTATCGGTTATAATTGAGCCTTCCGCAAGGTTTTCGTTGAAGTCGATATCAAGCTGTGCACCGAGCGAAAGAAGGGTTTCAACATCTTTTTCGTGGATTTTGCCCTCTGCCGTGGGCGGAATGTTCAAAAGAAAACTGGCGTTCGCGCCGACAGAGTTATAATAGATTTCGATAAGCTTTGAAAGAGGCTTAACGGAGTAATCCTCTTCGGGGTGGTAAAACCAACCTTTTCGGATAGAAACATCAACCTCTGCGGGGTACCAAATCAGCTTGTTGCATTTTTTTATTGCTTTCCTGCTGCCCAAATCAAGGGCGGTGGGATTTATTTTTTTAGGCGGCTTTGAAACGTCCTTTTGGCTTGAGGCGGCAATTAATTCCTGGTTTGAATGCCAGTAGGGAACAACGCTCCATTCGCTGCTTCTGCAAACGCCCGCTTCGTTGCCGCACCAGCGCACATCGGGTCCGGTTATGCTTATTGCCGCATTCGGCTGCAGCTCACGGATGAGCTTATAATAGCTCTCCCAATCATATTGCTGCACCTTGCCGTTGGGTCCTTCTCCGCATGCGCCGTCAAACCAAACGCAGAAAATGTCGCCGTAGCCGGTCAAAAGCTCGCGAAGCTGATTTAAAAAGAAGCGGTTATAGGCTTCACCCGAGCCGTAGGTGGGCTCGTGCCTGTCCCAAGGTGAAAGATAAACGCCGAATTTCATGCCGAATTCCGCGCAAGCCTTGGCGCATTCCGCAACAACGTCACCCTTGCCGTCCTTCCATTTGCTTGAACGCACGCTGTGGTCGGTATATGCCGAGGGCCAAAGGCAGAAGCCGTCGTGATGTTTACAAGTAAGAATAACGCCTTTCATGCCAGCAAGCTGACACACTTTTACCCATTGGCGGCAGTCCAGCTTTTCGGGGTTAAAAAGCTCGGGGTCCTCGTTGCCGTTGCCCCACTCGGAGTTGGTGAATGTGTTGATGCCAAAATGAAAGAATGCATAAAATTCAAGCTCCTGCCACTTAAGCTGGCGTTCGCTCGGAACTATTGAAGCGGCATATTTAATATAATCGGGTGTTTTACTCATGGTTAATCCGTCCTTTATCGGTTTTAGTGTTTTGAAGCAGCCCGAGCCAAAAATCCTCGGGGATTTCGCACTTTTGCGCGTATGTGATAAGCCCTAAAAGCGAGGGACTGTCAAAAAGATAGCGAAACATTTCGGGAGGCAGCATGCCTCTGTCGGCATAGGCGAGGAGCCTGAATTTTTCGGCTTCGTCGCCCGAAAGCCCGAGCTTTTTAATTAAAATCTGCAAATCGGCATCATCGGGCGGGGAATTATTTTTGCCCTTTTCGATGTTGCTGATGTATTGCGCGGTTTTTCCCAATTCTTCGGCAAGCTCGCCCTGCGAAAGCTTTTTGTTTTCGCGCGTTTGCTTGAGCATGATGCCGAAAGGGGTGGGAATGAACATCAGGTCTCCTCCTTTCGACGGAATTTTGCAATCAGAAGACGGTGAAAGTTTATTACTCAATCCGTATTTATTTCATAAATAAACAAATTTGTTTATTGAATTTCATTCAATAGGATAGCATATTTTGGCGCGGGTGTCAAGGGGGATACAACTTATATTTAATTATATTGCAACGGTTATTGCAACGGTGTGCGGGTGCTTGCGATGATGTGAAATCCGTGTTGCAACTGTGTCAGGGTCGATGTGGGTATCGACCCCTACGTTTGTAAGCACTGAAAAAGACACTTTGCGCCTGCGGCATAAACGGGTCGCCGACCCCGACAATTAAATTCGGCGGGAGCAAGCCCCCACCCTACTATTAATTTTTGGCTTATGTTCTGACGATATTATCGACAGTCAAAAAAATCCGCGGCATGTCCGCGGATTTCTATTGGTTATTGTATTTTTCACAGCGAGGATATTTTTCAGGGGGGTGTCGGTTAAGCCGAGGATATAATCGGTTGAGGTATCGAAATAAACGGCGAGCTTTATGAGCGTTTCGATGGGGATTTGTCTTTGACCTGTTTCGTATTGAGAATAGGTGTTTTGCCTTATATTCAAATATTCGGAAAGAGTTTTTTGCGTTATATCTTTATCTTCTCGTATATCTTTTAATCTCATAAACTCACCCCAATATTTCTATTATATCTATCACAAAATGTGATATTGACTTATATCTCAATTTGTGATATTGTTTTGCAAAAGATTGAGTTTGTCGAAGAAGTTGGAGGGTGCAGAATGGAAGAATTTGCAGAAGCTGTTGTTTGGGTCGTTATTCCATTCATAATTTTGATTTTTTGGGTTGTATATGATGTGAAAATGATATCAAGGGGTGTACGAGAGTCAAAGGAAAGAAAAAGAGAAATTAACGAGAGCAAATCATCTGTTTGGACTGAATATAACGCGATAGCACAGAAATTGGCATATGTTCATGAGCTTCAACGAAAGGGTGGTCTTAAAGGCTTTTATGTAACGAAAAGTCATATTCTCACTTATGAATTACATATTATACTGGATAATACAGACCGTGCTTTTAATGAAGCAATAAACATTTATGAAAATCATAAAAAATTTATATTTGACCAGTATGCTCCGAAAGAAAACTTGAATTACATTGAACTTGCGGAGCGTGACAGAAAAATACACGAATATGTTAATAATGATGTAAACGATGCAATGTGGTTCATTCTTTTCGGAGATGCAAGCAAAGAGCAGTTGCTTGACAGAAGCTTTGATTTCTTTTGGTGCCCGGATTCTGAAATGAAAATTGCTTATGAGTTAGGCTGTGTAGGAAAAACAAGTGACGGAAAATATACATATAAAATAGCATATTTTTATTTAGGACATGTTGGCAGTGACGAGCTTGAACGCAAAACCCACAATGAAGCCATGAAAATGATTTGTCAGGCGATATCCGCCGAGTTCGGCAGCAATTATATTCTGAATGAGCAGGGCAACAGCGTTTATTATTATTTCTTTTGAGGAGGAAAAACAATGGCAGACAATTATTACGGAAAGTGCGCAATGTGTCAGTATTTTAATCTCTATGATAAATACAGCTTTGCAAGCGACAAATACAAATGCACCCTCAAAGACAGCTACCGTCCGTGGAGCGATACGGCATGCGATAAATACCGTCAGGCCAACAGAACGCCCGATGAGGTTGAGGATGCAAGAAAAGGTAAATACTTATAATGGTGAAAAGACACCGCAGAAAGCCGAAATGCTTTCCGCGGTGTCTTTTGTTAGCGTAGGGCGGGTGCTTGCTCCCGCCGTGTGTTTTCTCAACCTGTGCCGCAATGAATTTTGCATCTTGCAATGCAAAAGGGTCGATGATGGCATCGACCCCTACATGATTTTTATTTTTCTGTGATAATCGGTCTTGCGAGAATGCCTACATCACGCAGAACGTATTCATAGCTCCATTCTTCTTCGTCGCTGCGCCATGCTCCGGGGCCGTGCCATGAATGCTTGACATCGGTCAGGTGTACGGGACCGAAAGCGTTGTAGCGATTGCCGAAAAGGGTGATGTCAACCTTGTGTTCGCCGTCGGCAAGTCCGCTGATATCGAGCATATAGGGCGGGTAAACAATCTTGCCTTTCTCCTCACCGTCAACGGCAACGGAAATGAGCGCGCCCTTATATCTTGTTGCCTCAACGCGCAGGTCTGTGCCCTGTGCTTCAAGATGATATGTAATATTGCCGCCATAGAACGGAAGCCTCTGGCTGACGATTGAGCCGAAGCCGAGCTTTTCGGGCAGGGCGGTTATTGTTTTTGCTCTGCCGACAACATTAACGCCGAAGTTGCCGAGAATGTAGCACCATTCTGTGTTGGTGCGCTCACCGATGGGCAGAGTGATTTCAAGAATGTTTTCGCCCTTTTTGATTTCGGTCAAGGGAACGGTTTTGATATCCTTATCAACATACCAGCCGGTGATATTGCTCGGGATTTCATTGCCGTTGAAAACAATCTTTGTGCTTTCTGCGTCTTCAAGAGCAAGCTCTGCGCCGCTGTAATCAATTTCGCTGTTGATTGTGAATTTAAGGGTTACATAGTGCTCAATGGTTTCGGGGGCAAGCACCCAAGGCTGCGCAACGTGACCGCCCCTTTCGTTGAAGCCGAGAGCCTCTCTGCAAACGTTATCAAGGCGGAGTATTTCTTCCTCGGGCTTGAATTCGCCGCCGTCAAGCGCAAATTCCGCCATGTCGAGCAGAAGAACGTTGCGCTCGGAAAGAGTGTAGGGCACAAGGGCGGGCATCGCCTTCGCATCCGCCAAATCGGGGCTGTGGAACGCGCAGCCGATTAAATCCGACTTACCCTCATCAAGCTTGAGAAGCAGGCTGTCATAGTTGAAAAGTATTTTTGAAATAACCGTGCAGCCGTTTTTGTATTCGCAGGCAATCTTTGAAATTTCGCCGCTTATTGTGTCGTAAACATAGGGTGTGTATTCGCCCTTAACGCTTATACGAAGCTTGCTTTCGCTGACAACGTCTTTGTTATAGGGCTCACAGCAGCGGCTGATAAAGAGCCATTTGCTGCCGCCGTCCTGACGGAGCTGATAAATGAAGCTGTCGGAAAGTCTGCCGTTTGCAAGGCGGAGAGTAACCGTTCTGTTTTCGTCAAGCGCGTTGAGAAGCATTGCCTTGTCGAGCGGAACAATCTGTGAATTTTCATAAAGCTTTCTGCCTCTTTCGCTCTCAATGCCGTCCTCATATTTCGGTGCGCTGCCAACAAAGATAAGCTTGCCGCCGTCTGCCTTGAATTTTTCGAGACGTTCAAGAGTTGAGCCGCGGAGTGTTTCGCAGTCGGGCACGATAACAACGTCATATTCCATTTCGCCCACTTTAAGCGGAGCACCTGCGTTTTCGCAAAGCGAGGGGAGCAGAGATTCGCTGATAAAGTTGAAATCTATGCTTCCTTTGAGCAGCCAGTCGGTGATGTCAAAGAACTTTTTATCCATGTTTTCGCGGATAAGTGCGGTTTTATCGTTGGGACCCCAATGCAGCCAGAAGCTTTCAACGGGATGGATAACGCCAACCTTAACAACGGGCTTGCCGCGGGTCATTGCCGCGTTAACCCTTGCAAAGTGGTCCTCAAGATATGAAAATTCTTTCCACCAGGGTGACTGATAATGGATTGAAGCAGGGTAATCTCTCTTTGCTTCGCCGCCCATTGCATACCATGAAAGGTGGGGAACTCTTATCGTTACGCCGAGGCAAGCCTGCCAGTCGCCGTGGAGCTTGTAGCCGCGGAAATCATAGTCCCAGCCCGTAACGCCGTAAAGCTCGGAGAGCATGCCCTCTCTGCCGTATTGATGAACGGCGGACTGCGCCTGCTTTGCGGTTGTGAATTCAAAGCTCGCGCAGAGCATGTCGATGCCGGGCAGGTCAAATCCGCGATAGGAGCGCATTGCATCACCCAACGCCGCCGTCTGGCTGTGGAGCGAGGGCTCTTCCATCATATGACCCGTGAGAGCAATTCCGTTTTCGCGGCACCAACCTCCGCAAACATCGGCAAAAGCCTGCGCGAAACGCTCGGAAATATGGTCATGGTAGTGATATCGGGTAACCGAAACCTTGCCGTCGGGAAGCTCCCAAAAGATTTCGGGCAGGGTGGCAAGAATATCCTCGCCGTACTGTGCCTTGTAGGTTTCGGGAATGTCGTCAGTCCACGGCATGAGGATGTCATCCAAATCGGTTGAATTGTCAAGCACCTTTTTGCGGGTGAACTGCGGCTCGTCCGTGAAGATTGCGGGCACAACGTTGCCGAAGTGCTCACCGACGGATTCTTTGTATCGTTCGTGTGTAACCTCAACAAAGCGCTTAACCGCCTTGGGGTTGAGGGTGTCGAGATATGTTTGATTGTTATACCACGGCGAAGGGGCATGGATTTTGAGATAGGCATACCATTTTGTGCCCTGCGCTTCGTCGTTTTCGCCGATGACCTTGTAATCTTTGAGATATCCGTTTTCGTCAAGGGTTATATCGTAGCAGGCAATGAGATAGCCCTTGCCGTTTCTGCCGCCCTCTGCTCTTGAATCAACAAACTTTGAGCTGTCATCGCTGTTGTCGCAGGGGACGGGAGTCATCAGCAGGCAGCGTGCGCGGTATTCTTCGTCTTTTGTAACAAGACCGCCTGCCGCGCCTGAGGGCCATCTGTCCTCGTCATAAAGCCAAGCAAGCATGTGCTCTTTGTCCGCCTTTTCTGCGCAGCATTTGATGAGCGACATGAATTCGTCCGAAAGATAATTTGTTGACATGCCCGTTCTGACATGCATGTGGAAGCCGCCCAAGCCCATTTCTTTGAATATTTCTATCTGGCGGCAAAGCTCCTCTGCCTTGAGGTCGCTGTTCCATGCCCAGAACGGAGTTCCGCGGTATTCGCAGGTTGGATTTTTGAAAAGCTCATCTGCAAGAGTCGGTGCTGAATTTTTCTTGTAAAGCATAATATACCTCCGATTGATTATTCTTCGGGATGCTTGCAGAGCGGCTTATCCTCGCTCGGCGTGTTCCAGTTTATATAATTGTTGCGTTTTGCGTGATACCATTCCATTTCAAACATCTTTGCGCTGTCGTCAACGGGAACAAAAAGCTGATTTCTGGCAAAATACGGCTCGCCTTGCATCTCTACCGTTCCGAGGTCTGTTTTTGCAAGCCTGCTGCCATCCGTAAAGGTTGCCCTATGTCCGTATGCTTCAACATAAAGGCTGTCTTTTTCTTTGACTACCTTTCCGCCGATGAACTGAATGAGCACTCCGAAGGGCGCATACCATATGCCGTCCTTCATTTCGGGGTAAAGCTCCCTTGAAATGAGTTCAAGCATCTGACCCTTGAACGCCATTTTGGTCCAGTCATATGTGGGTGCAAGCGCGATGGGCGTTATTTCGTCCTTGCTCTTGTTAATAGTGAAAACGTCAATTATTCTGCCGTCGGCAAGGTATGCCGTTGCGGTCAGAACATCGCCGTCAATTTCGACAAGAGTATATGAGCCAACTCTGATTTCCTGCGGATAGAATGCCGAATGCCATGTTTTGCGGGCGTTGGAGTGGTAAATATTGCCGCCGCCGTTGCCGACGATATAATGAACCGTTCCCTCGGAGGGGCGGTCAAAAAGCTCGTCACCCTTTGTGGGATATGTTCTTGCGAAGGAATGCTCATGACCCTCAAAAAGGATATCCAGTCTGCCGTCCTCAATAGGTTTGCGAAGCCAGGGATAGCCGTCATTGTTTTGACCCTCGGGCATAACGGGATAAATGGGGAAGTGGTATGCTCCGAGCTTCCATGTTTTGCCGCTGCTTTGCAGGTCGTTATATGCCCAATCCTCAACAACGGCGGGTGCGTTGATGCCGAGAACAAGGAAATGCGTGTTGCCGTAGTCAAATGAATAGTTTTCGCCCGTGTAGCCATCGGGACCGTTTTGAGGGTATGCGGGTCCGAACTGGAAATCAAAGAAATCCGCGTGCTCAAGATAAAACTTTCCCATAGGCTCGGGAAAATATGAAATATAGCCTCTGTTATCGTGGTTGCCCGTGGTCATCATGTAAGGAACGCTCTCTATGATGCCTTTAAGCCCCTCAAACATTCCGTTCCATTGCAGCTCGTTCTGACCGTTGTCGCAGTTGTCGCCCGCGGTGAAAATAAATTTGCATTCGGGGTGTTTTTTGAGCGCATTTTTCAGCATATCGCCGACCATTGAATAGTCGGGCAGATGGCAGGGGTCACCCTTTTGATGGTCCGTAATAACGATAAAGCTGAATTTTTCAACATTTTCAGCTTCGGTTTCAAAAGAAAAATCCTCGCTGCGGTGTGCATCGGAGCCGACATTATAAATGTATTTTGTGCCGGGCTCAAGACCGCTGAGTCTGACGGAAAAATAGTTGCTTATATCAATATCCGTTTCCTTTGTTTCAAAGCTTGCATCCGCTTTCAGCCAATCGCCGCCGCTTTTTTTGCGGTAAAGGATATAGCCGTTTTCAACATCGGTGCTTGTGCGCCAGATAACTGCCATTTCGGTTTTGGCATCGCCGCAGAAGGCAAGCATAATGTGGTCGGGAGCGGGGGTTGAACCGCGCTCGGGCTTATAAAAATTGCCGTTTTCGTCATACATAAAGCAAAAATCTCCCAATATAATATTTAGGTTTATTTTAGTAATTTAATGTTTATTTGTCAATAATAAACAAATATATTTTCTTGTATTTTTAAAAACTATTGATTTTTACATTCAATTAAAGTATAATTGACTCTGTAATACTTTATTTAACGGGGGTTTATTATGAAAAATTTAATAAGGTCAGCTGCGATTTCTGTTGCATGCATGATTGCTTTTTGCAGTTTGTCGCTTGTCGGCGCATCTGCTTCAACCGATTTGGAAATTAAAGCGGGCGAGGGCTATGCCTATGTCAGCGATTGCGACGAAAGGGCAAAAGGGGTTGTTGAAATCCCCGAAACCTACGGCGGGCTTCCCGTCACGGCTATCTATCCCGAAGCGTTTAAAAACTGCGGTCAGATAACCGAAATCACCGTGCCCGAAAGCATAACGAGAATACATTCAAATGCTTTTGATTCCTGCGTTGCGCTCAAAAAGGTTGTTGTTTCGAATCCGTCCTGCGAAATCGGCACGGCGGCGTTTGTTTATTGCTCCGCACTTGAAAGCGTTGAGCTTCCGTCACAGCTCAAAACAATTCCCAACGAAGCATTCGGTCATTGCCTTGCATTGAAATCAATCGAGATTCCCTCAACGGTTGCTCTTATCGGCACAGAGGCTTTCAGAATGTGCACCTCGCTCACGCAGGTTGATATCCCTGCAAGCGTAACGGCGATAAGGCTCAATGCGTTTCTCGGCTGTTCTTCCGTTGAGGCATATAATGTCGCAAGCGGAAATACGGTTTACAGCAGCAAAAACGGCGTTCTTTACGGCCCGTTCAAAAGCTCATATGACCCCGACGAATACGAGCCGTCGGCGGATAAAACTCTTATTCAGTATCCCAACGCGGCAGCAGCAACAAGCTTCACTGCGCCGTCGGATGTTTTGGTTATTGCGGACAGTGCATTCAGAGATAATGCAACGCTCACAAGCGTAACTCTTCCGAACGGGCTGAAATCCATTGAAGCAGGTGCATTTTATAACTGCTCTGCGCTTATAAATGTTAATGTTCCGTCAACGGTTACAAAGATTGGCTCAAAGGCATTCGGCGAGTGCGATTCTCTTAAAAAAATAACAATTCCCGGCTCCGTGGAATCTCTTGAAGATGTCTTTTACGCATCGGGTCTTGAAGAAGTTATTATTTCCGAGGGCGTTACCAAAATCGGAACAAGAAATTTCGAAAACTGCGCTTTTCTTAAAAGCGTAACAATTCCGTCAAGCGTCAAATCAATCGGCGCGGGAGCGTTTTATAACTGCTCTTCGCTCGAAACTCTTTCAATCCCCGCAAGCGTCACTTCAATAGGCTCCAATGCCTTTACGGGCTGTGATAAGCTTAAGCTGACGGTTGAAAAAGGCTCTGCGGCTTACACATACGCCGTTAACAACGGCATTGACTGCGAAATAAAAGAAGAAAAACCGGTTGAAAAAAGCGTTGTTTCCGTTGAGATTACCACTCTGCCGAGCAAGCTCGGATACTACTATAAAGAAACACTCAACACATCCGGCATGAAGCTGAACGTAACTTATTCCGACGGCTCTGCCGAAACCGTTACAAGCGGCTTTGAGGCTTCGCCGAAAACGCTCAACAAAACCGGCGTTCAAAAAATAACCGTAACATACGGCGGCTGCTCTGACAGCTTTGATGTTTCCGTTTCATATGCGTGGTGGCAGTGGATTATCAGAATTCTTCTTCTCGGAATTTTGTGGTATTGACAAAATGCAGGCTGCTTTGCATAATTATTCATAAAAAGCCTTGCATTATTTTAAATAATGGTTTATAATTAACTGGTATGAATTTCCGAGTTTTGAATTATTCAAAATTCGGGATAAAATAGGAGGTAAATCATGAAGAAAAAATTGGCAATCGCTCTTTCACTTATTCTTGCTTTTGCAATGCTTCTTTGCACAGCTTGCGTAGGCGGCTCAGGTGATGACACAACAACAACCAATCCCAACAACGAAGCTGTTGCAGGCGGCGACCTTTCCTCAATCAAGATTAATGTCGGCACAGGCGGCTCCACAGGCACATACTACGGCTTCTGCAACGTTATTTCTACTCTTCTTAAAGAAAAGACCGGCGCAAACCTTATGATTCAGTCATCAGGCGCATCAAAGGCTAATATCCTTGATATCGATGACGGTATCGTTGACATGGCTATCGTTCAGAACGACGTTATGGACTATGCTTACAACGGCACATCACTCTTTGCAGATATCGGCGCTGTTGACAGCTTCTCAACTCTCGGCGCAGCTTATGCAGAGGTTTGCCAGATTGTTGCAAGAGCAGATTCCGGCATAACTTCCGTTGCTGACCTCAAGGGCAAGAAGGTTTCCGTTGGCGACAGCGGCAGCGGCGTTGAATTCAATGCTCAGCAGATTCTCGGCGCTTACGATATCACATTCGAAGATATCGACAAGCAGAACCTCAGCTTCCAGGCTTCTGCAGATGCTCTTAAAGACGGCAAGATTGATGCTTTCTTCTGCACAGCAGGTGCTCCCACAGTTGCAATCACAGACCTTTCAACAACAACGGGCACAGTTCTTGTCGGTATTGATGCAGAGCACATTGCAAAGCTTCAGGCTGATTACGGCTTCTATGCAGAATATGTTGTTCCCGCAGGCACATACAACGGCATTGATGCAGACGTAACAACAGTTGCAGTTAAGGCTACCTTCATCGTAAGCAACGACCTTGACGAAGAAACTGTTTATCAGCTTACAAAGGCTATCTATGAAAACAAGGACGAGTATTCACACGAAAAGGCAACAGAAATGAGCCTTGAATATGCTGTTTCCAGCATTTCCGTTCCTTTCCATCCCGGTGCAGAGAGATACTATAAAGAGGTTGGCGCTATCAGCTAATGAGCTGTAAGCTTTCGGCTAACTCTAAAAAAAGGTTAATCGCAGCAGCCGTTTTAATGATAATCATTACAGCGGCTGCTTTCGTTATAAGCATGCTTTCGGCGGAATATCTGGTTTTATACGATTCTGATACCGGGAAAACCTATATAACCGAAAAAGCCGAGGACGGGCTTATGTTTTCCGTGGAGTTTGTTCACTCCGTTAACCAAACGCCCGTTAAAGATACTTATATAATCGAAAACGGCGAAATCCGAGCATATTCCACGACCTACCGCTCATTCGGGGCGGGGGTTCAAACCGCGCTGGAGGGCAACCAAAAAATGACCTATGACAGCGACGGCAACATGATTATAACGGGCTTCGATATTACATATGACCCGTTGAGATATATCGTCGGCACGGTTTCCGACCATATTCTCACCTTCGGCGGCGAGGAAATAAGCCTCAGAGATATGTGCGGCAGAAATGCCCGCGTTGTTTTTGAGGTTGCCGCGGGATATGAAATTCTGACGAAAGGAATGTGATGAATGTCAGATGTAAACACAACTGCTCTCGGCACACCTGCCGAAGAGGAAGATGCTATTGATGTTGACAAATTGATGGCGGAGTTTGACAAGGAATCAAACACGCGTCACTTTGGCGGAATATTTGAGAAAATCATCAAAATCGCCATGGTGCTGTTTTCACTCTATGTTATGTTTGACGGCTGGACCGGAACAATGGAGGAAAGGCAGAAAATGGCGTGGTTTATAGGCGTAATAGTGTTTATGGCCTATATTATTTACCCCGTACGCAAAAAAGAAAAGAAAAGGCTTAACCATGTGCCTTTTTATGACTATATTTTTGCGGTTGTCGGCGCAGGCTCGTTTTTCTATTACGCAATCAACTGCGATGCAATCGTTGCAAGAGCTTCAAGAATTAACGAGGTTGATATCATAATCGCAATTATTGGTACACTTCTTTTGTTTGAAGCCTGCCGCAGAGTTGTAGGCTTGCCGATAGTCTGCGTTTCGGCGGCATTTATTGCCTATGCATTTATTGTTGTTGACCGCAATCCCTTGCGAGTTATCATGTATAAGCTTTTCTATACAACCGAGGGTATTGCAGGCACTCCGCTCAACGTTTGCGCATCGTTCATTGTTTTGTTTATTATTTTTGCATCGTTCCTTGAGCAATCGGGAATCGGCGCATTCTTTGTTGACCTTGCAAACTCCATCGCGGGCAAGGCAACCGGCGGCCCCGCAAAGGTTGCCGTTATTTCCAGCGCAATGGAGGGCATGTACTCAGGCTCATCCGTTGCAAATACTGTCGGCAGCGGCTCCGTTACAATCCCCACAATGAAGCGCTGCGGCTATAAGCCCGAGTTTGCGGCGGCGGTTGAAGCGGCGGCTTCAACGGGCGGTCAGATAATGCCGCCTATCATGGGTGCGGCGGCATTCCTGATGACGGAATATACCGGTCTGCCCTATTCCCAGATAGCCATTGCGGCTATTCTTCCCGCCGTTCTTTACTTCACGGGAATCTTCATGATGATTCACTTCGAAGCAAAGAAGCTTGGTCTTAAAGGTCTTCCTAAGGAAGCAATTCCCAACTTCTTCAAGCTTGTTTTAACAAAGGGTTACCTTCTTCTTCCCGTTGTTGCGCTTGTTGTTGCAATGAACTATTTCTCACCCGCAAAGGCGGCAATCACCGCAATTTTTGTTGCAATCGGCGTAAAGCTTGTTGAGGGCGTTATTAAATCGATTATCCATAAAAAGTTTGAAATGGATTTCGGAATTTATTTCCGTTCTCTCGCAAACGGCACAAAGAACGCAATCGGAGTTGCTCTTGCATGCGCGGTTGCGGGCTGTATTTCGGCAATGGTTCAGCAGACGGGTCTTGCAAACGTGCTTTCCGCGCTTGTTCAGTCTGCATCACAGATTCATCCGATTTTTGCTCTTGCGCTTACGATGCTTATGTGCATCGTTCTCGGCATGGGTGTTCCCACCACGGCAAACTACGTTATCATGGCATCCATGGTTGCGCCCATCCTTATGAGAAGCCTGAGCATCCCCGTTCTTGCGGCGCACATGTTTGTTTTCTATTTCGGCATTGTTGCGGATATCACTCCTCCCGTTGCCCTTGCGGCATATGCGGGCTCGGCAATCGCAAAATCCAATCCGCTCAAAACGGGTGTTACGGCAACCCGCCTTGCAATAACGGCGTTTATCGTTCCTTATATCTTCGCTTTCAGCCCCGAAATGCTTATTATCGGCGCCGACAAGCCCTGGTATGAAATTGTTCTTCTTGTTATAACTGCTCTTTGCGGAATTTATATTATCTCCGCAGGCATGGAAGGATATATGTTTAAACACATGCCCTGGTGGGAAAGAATCCTTGCAATCGGCGGAGGTCTTTGCATGATTATTCCCGGCCTTTTGACGGATGCAATAGGTCTGGCAATCATAGTTCTTATTATAATTCTTCAAAAGCTTGGCCAAAAACGTGAAAGTAAAAAAGCGGCGTCAGCCGCATAAAGCAAAAAATCCGCTCCGATACGGGGCGGATTTTTGTTATTTCTTCTTTAATCGTTCGCACAATTCTCTGTCGGGAGTTACCCACATGGTGTTGTAGGTATGATAAATAACTTTTCCGGGCTTTGCACCGACGGGCTTTTTAAGCGAGCGCACTTCGGTATAGTCAACCGCAACCTGCGAGGATTCGCGCCCGCCGCTGTGATAAGCGGCAAGAGCTGCCGCCTGACGGCAGGTAAGCTCGGGGATTATATCGCCGTTGCCGATAACAACAACATGCGAGCCGGGGATTTTCTGCGTGTGAAACCATGAATCATCCTTTGCGGCGGTCTTGAATGTCAAAATATCGTTTTGAACATTGTTTCTGCCCACAAGGATTGTGTAACCGTCGTCGGAAACATATTCAAGCGGCGGCATAGGCTTTGCTTTTTTTGATTTATCGTTTTTTGTGCGTTTGAGATAGCCCTGCTCATAAAGCTCATTCCTGATTTCGGCAAGCTCCGTGTAGCCGTCTGCGCGGTTGACGGAATCTATAACCGATTCAAGGTATGCAAGCTCCTGCTCGCTTTGCTCAATTAATTCTCCGAGCATCTTTTCGGCGGTTTTGGCTTTGCGGTATTCCTTGAAGTATTTCTGCGCATTTGCGGCGGGCGAAAGCGCAGGGTCGGCAGGTATTCTTGTCGATTCATTGTTATTATAAAAGTTTTCAAGGTCATAGAAAAGTGAGCCTTTTTTAAGCCGATATTGATTTGCGAGAATCAACTCCGCATTGATTCGCAGAGTATCCTTATCAGCGCATGCTTCAAGCTCCGCCTGCCTGCTTTGAAGCTTTCTTGCCGCTCTTGCCGCGGCGTTAGACAGAAGCTTTAAAAGTGACTGGCTGCGCTGTTTAGTGCGCTCAAAGCGGTCTTTTTCATAATAAAAATCATCAAGAAGCTGTGAAAAGCTTTCAAATTCTCTTGCTGTTACCGTAAAACCGTATTGGGTAACATCCATAAATGTAAAGTCAAAAGGCTTTACGTTTTCACGGATAAGCATTGTCGGTGTGCCTCCGCCGCTCAAAAGAGTGTTCTTTATTTCGCTGAGCTTTGTGAGCAAGCGTTCTTCATAGATTCCGCCTATTTCACCCGCTCCGATATCTCCGCCGCAAGCGAATGCAGCAATTTCACGGCTTATGAGAGGGGAAACACCCTCGATGCTTTCAAGTATTGCGCCCGAAAGGCGTTTGCCCGTGCATTTTTTGATTGCCGCAACGGCGGTTTCGGGGTCTGCTTCTGCAAGATTAAGCTTGCCTTGGCGGGGCGGAAGCTCGTATTTGAACATCGGCAAAATCTGCCTGACCGATGACTGCGTAAAATCAACGCGTTTAACTGCGTCAACTATTATTCCGTCGGAATTGACAAGGATAATGTTGCTGTGCTTTGCCATTATTTCAACGCAGAGGGTGAATGTTACGCTGTCGCCGATTTCGTTTGTGCCCGCAAGGTCAAGAAAAACAACTCTGTCAAGCCCGAGCTGGCGTATATCGGTTATAACTGCTCCCGTCAGATGCTTCCTGAAAAGCATGCAGAGCATCGGCGGGGTTGCGGGGTTTTCGGGTGCGTTTGCAGTTAAATGAAGTCGCGGACTGTTCGCCGAGGCTGAAATAAGCAGTCGGTATGCACCTGCACGGGTGCGCAAATGAAACACCAGTTCGTCTTTTGACGGCTGGTGTATTTTTTCAATCCTGCTTCCGACAATATATTCCGAAAGCTCTTGTTTTAATAAATTTAACGTGATTCCGTCAAGGGGCATAGTCAGTTCCTCGTTTGTTTAAAAAATATATTTGACGGGTGATTGCTGCGGTATAATCTCAACATCGCAATCAAAATTTTTTCTAATGTTGTCTGCCAGTGCAGCAACAACAGGATTTTCCGTTTCAAAATGACCTGCCGCAATCAAGGTTATGCCGATTTGCGCGGCTTCCAAAAACTCGTGGTGCTTGGCTTCGCCCGTTATATAGGCATCGCAGCCTGCCGCGGCAACGTCGCGAATAAAATCGCCGCCCGCACCGCCGCAAAGCGCAACTTTTTTTATAGGCTTTCCGCCGTCTGCCGTGACGGCGCATGCAGAAAGCTTTTCGCAAACAAGCTTTGCAAGGCTGTCGGCATCGGTTTCTGCAATTTCGCAAACCCTAATCATTTCGGTTTCGCCGTTTTCCGAAAGGGGAGCGGCATTCTCAAAGCCGAGCTTTTCGGCAAGCACATCGTTAACACCGCCTGCAGCAATGTCAAGAGAAGTGTGTGCGCATATTGCGGAAATTCCGTTCTTTGCCAGCAGATACGCGGGGTCACTTGCCAAAAAGGTTTTTGCGGGTCTGAAAATCACGGGATGATGGCTGACTATCAAATCAATTCCGTTTTCTGCGGCATATTTAACCGCATCTGCTGTAATATCAAGCACAACGCCGATTTTGTTAACCTCACAGTCGGCATCTCCTACGAGCAGACCGCTGTTATCCCACTCGCATTGCTTTTCAAACGGCGCAATGCTGCCGATAAAATCAAAGATATCTTTAACTGTCGGAGTGCATTTCATTTATGATTTCCTCCATTTCGAGAGTAACCTTTTCAAGATATTCCGCATTTTCTTCCGAGCCGTGAAGCTTTTCCGCTTCAAGCTTTTTAATGAGCCTTGCATGAATATTTTCAAGATAAAGCCTTGCTTCGGGCTTTTTGCATTCGGGCAGTCTGCCCGTGTATATGTATGAAACGGGCGCTTTAATTTCATTGCCCGTATATTCCGCTGCCATGGCGCAATAGAGCTTGCCGCCGTCCGTGCATGCATCTTCGAAAAGTATCTCAAAGCCGTTTTCAACAAAAAATCTGCGTATATCCTCCGCGTGTGACTGCGGCTGCACGATTATGCGCTTTGCGGGGTCTTTGAGCCAATATGCCCTTGAAACAAGCTCCTGCATCAGTGTGCCGCCCATGCCGCACATTATAAAATCCTGCGCTTCGAATGGCTCAATTTCGTCGAAGCCGTCCGACAGACGCAAGGTGATTTTATCCTCAATTCCGTAGTGCTCAACAGTTTTTTTTGCATTATCAAGCGGACCCTTACGCACATCGCACGCAAGAGCCTTTGGCGAAATACCGTTTAAAACAAGATAGGCGGGGAGATAGGCGTGGTCCGTGCCGATATCGGCAACGGTGTTACCCATTCGCACCATTCTCGCCGCCATGAGCATTCTTTGCGAAAGATTAAGCATTCTTTGCAAGGAAAGCGTTGATTTTTGAGATAAGCTCGTCAGCGTTTACGCCATGAACCATGCAAGCCTGCGCAACGGATTCGTTTCTTGCGGAGGGGCAGCCGAGGCAATGCATTCCCATTTCAAGGAAGAAGGGAGCAACCTCGCGGTTAGCATCAAGAATTTCGCCGATTTTCATGTCTTTTGTAATTTCAGTCATGTCAAAACATCCTTTCTATTTTATATATAGTATTATATCACATTAAATTTTTAATATCAATAGCAATATATTTGACATTCTTGCATTTGCATTGTAAAATATATAATCGGTAATTCAAAAGCAAGGAGGCGCAAGCGGTGAAAAGCTATGATTTGATTATTGTCGGCGGATGCTCTGCAGGTATCGTTGCCGCTATCAATGCCAAAAGGCAAAACTCCGATTTAAAAATCGCCGTGCTTGAAAAGCTGCCGCGAATCGGCAAAAAGCTTTTGGCAACGGGCAACGGCAAGTGCAACCTCACCAACCAAAATGCCCTTGACCATAATTATGTCGGCGGGGAATTTGCTGCTTTTGCGCTTCAAAAATATAATCCGCAAACCGTAACCGAGTTTTTCGCTTCGCTCGGTCTGCTTTGCTATGCCGATTCCTGCGGCAGAGTTTATCCCGAAAGTAATACGGCTTCTTCCGTTGTTGATGCTCTGCGCTTTGAGCTTGACCGCCTGAAAATCGATGTTTACTGTGACACACAGATAACCGATATAAAAAAGAAAAACGGGTTTTTGCTTAACGGTGATTTTCAATGCAAAAAGCTGATAATAGCGGCGGGCGGCAAGTCCTCGCCCTCGCAAGGGTCGGACGGCAGCGGCTATGCCCTTGCAAAAATGCTTGGTCACAGCATAACAAGGCTTTACCCCGCGCTTGTGCCGCTGTGCGCATCGCCCGAAATAACAAAGCCGATGAAGGGTGTCAGGGTCAGAAATGTTAACCTCACGCTTAAAGGCGAAAGAAAAATAGCTCAAACGAGCGGGGAAATACTTTTCACAGACTACGGTATATCCGGAATAGCCGCCATGGAGCTTGCGGCGCATGCGCAGAAATATATAGACAATGTAAAGCATAATCCCTTTACTTATATCGACTTTATGCCGCAGATGAGCTTTAATGAGCTTTTTGAATACTTGAAAAATCTTAATAAAATCAAGGGATTCTGCCAAATTGACAATCTTTTGACTGGATTTCTTCCGAAAGCCGTCGGAATAGCAATTTGTAAAGCAACCAAACTTTACAAAGCAGACAAAAATATATCTGAATTATCTGAACGTGATTTGCGCGCAATAGCCGAAAAAATTAAGAATTTTCCGCTTGAAATCACAGGAACGAAGGGCTTTATAAATGCGCAGGTAACGAGCGGAGGTATTAAAACAGAAGAAATCGACCCCGAAACAATGCAGTCCAATATCTGCAAGGGGCTATATTTTGCGGGCGAGATAATTGATGTTGACGGCGGCTGCGGCGGCTTCAATCTTCAATGGGCGTGGGCATCGGGAATGCTTGCGGGTGAACTGAATGAGGTATAAATATGATTAAAATAAATGAAATCAAGCTTCCGCTTGAAAGCGGAGAAACCGAGCTTCGAGCGGCGGCGGCAAAGGCGCTTCGCTGCAAGGCGGATAAAATTCAATCACTTCAAATAACAAAAAAAGCGGTTGACTCCAGAAAAAAAGATAATATTTTCTTTGTTTATAACGTTGCGGTTGAGGTAGAGTCGGATGAAAAATCCGTTGTTGCACATGCGAAAAATTCAAAGGTCGAGATAGGTGTTCCGTATAAATATGAAATGCCAGAAATCCGCCGAACAAGCACTCTGCGCCCCGTTATTGCGGGCTTCGGCCCTGCAGGCTTTTATGCCGCTTTGATTTTGGCGAGAGCGGGGCTTAAACCGCTTGTTATCGAGCGCGGAGCGGATGTTGATACGCGCACAAAGGATGTTAACGGCTTCTGGACAACAAAAAAGCTCAACCCCGAAAGCAATGTTCAGTTCGGCGAAGGCGGCGCAGGAACTTTTTCTGACGGCAAGCTGACAACGGGCATTAAAGACCCTCTTTGCAGAAAGGTTGTTGAGGAGCTTGTTGCCCACGGTGCACCGCCCGAAATTGCTTATTCCTCAACCCCGCATATCGGCACGGACAAGCTCGGCGCGGTGGTTAAAGCATTCCGCGAAGAAATAATTTCTCTCGGCGGCGAAGTGCGATTTGGCTGGAAGCTGACGGATTTGATTATTGCCAACGGCGTTGTGCAGGGCATAACCTGCCAAAATCCGAACGGCGGTATTGAAGATATCGAAACGGACACTCTTTTACTCTGTATCGGGCATTCTGCGAGGGATACCGTTGAAATGCTCTATAAAAAAGGCATAAAAATCATGCAGAAGCCGTTTTCTGTTGGAGTTCGCATTGAGCATCCGCGCGAGATGGTTGACAAGGCGCAATATGGGTCTTTTGCGGGTCACCCCGCTTTGGGTGCGGCAAATTACAAGCTTGCGTGCCACCCCGAACACGGCAGGGGAGCATATACCTTTTGCATGTGCCCCGGCGGCACGGTTGTTGCTGCGGCTTCCGAGGAAGGTCATGTTGTCGTTAACGGAATGAGCGAATATGCGCGCGACGGCGAAAACTCCAATGCGGCATTGCTTGTGGGCATCGAGCCCGAGCATTTCGGCAGCGACCACCCCTTGGCGGGCATTGAACTGCAAAGAAAAATTGAAAAAACCGCTTTCGAGCTTGGCGGCGGCGACTACAGCGCACCTGCCCAGACAATCGGTGATTTTTTGAACAATACACCCTCAAAAAAGCTTTCTTATGTTAAACCCACCTGCGCAACGGGTGTTACCCCGGGCGATATCCGCAAGGTTTTGCCCGAAAAGGTGACGGATATAATGGCGAAGGCTATTGTTAAAATGGATAAGAGCCTCAACGGCTTTGCGTTGCCCGACGGCGTTTTGACCGCGCCCGAAACCCGCTCCTCCGCACCGGTACGCATTCTTCGTGACGAGCTTTATCAGTCCAATATAAGAGGACTTTATCCCTGTGGCGAGGGTGCAGGCTATGCGGGCGGAATCGTTTCCGCGGCGGTTGACGGCATTCGCTGTGCCCATGCGGTTTTGATTGACGAAAGCGATGAATGGTGATAAGATGGCAAATCTTGAAAAACTGACGGACGAACAGCTTGCAAGGCGCATGTCGAAATATATTTCAATGCTTCAAAGCATAGCCGTGCGTGCGGAATATTATTCGCTCGGTCAATGCGGCGAAAAAGAGCTTAAAGAGCTTGCGGACGATTATAAGAATATCCGCGATTCAATCCGCGAGGATTCGCGCTATCTCAACTACGGCAGAGATAAAAAGGGCAGTCTGCTTTTATGGGATAAATATTTCCCGAGTGTAAGCGAAGCCGCGGCATGGGGACTTTATGCCGACCCGTGCGGCAATTTTGATAAGGAATATTTCAAAAGCCTTGCCGATGCCGAGGAACGTTTAACCAAATATTATTCATATGACTATTGGCGGATAATTGCAGAGGAATAAAAATATATTGTTTGTATGGCGGGGGCTTTGCTCCCGCCGTTTTTTATCATATTTCCCGATATGTTAATCATATAATCAACTAAAATGACTTAACACGGGGGAATTAAAATGGACTATGATTTTCAGGCACCGCAGAGAACGGAGCGTGACGAATACCGAAGCAGATTTAAGTTCGCCGACGAGGATGCACCCGCCGCAAAAAGCAGGCAAAAGAATAAGCCGAAAACAAAAACAGATTATCTCATAAGGCTCATTCTGCTGCAAAGCGTGCTGAGCATTCTTATTGTTTCGGGCGTTTTTCTTGCCTCTAAAATCAGCCCGTCTTATTTCGAACGCATGAAAGAGGACTACGGCAGAATAATGCAGAAAAATATGTCTGTGGGCGATATTGCGGGTGACCTGAAGGAAGCGGCGCAGTTTGTTTTTAAACCCGTCTCAGAAAGCGAAGAAAACGCCGAAGAAGCTTTTTCTGTTAATACATATCAAGTGACAAGCGATGAAACGGGCGAAACGATTGCCGTCGGCGAAATAATCGAAAACGGCTCGGGCGGCAATGATATTGAATCCGTTCAGGCGGCGAAGGGCACTTCGTTTGCGGATTACTATGTCAGCGATGAGCCGGTTATGCCTGTTGCGGGTGCGCGGATAACCTCGCGCTTCGGCTACAGAACTCATCCGATAAAGGGCAGCTACGGCTTTCATACGGGGCTTGATTTGGCAGCAGCGGAGGGTACTCCCGTTTCTGCCGTGTTTTACGGCACGGTTGCCGAAACGGGCGAGGACGATGCATGGGGAAAATATGTTTTGATTGAGCATTCCGAGGGGCTTTTGACATATTACTGCCATTTGTCCGAAATTTATGTTGATGAGGGCGCGGTTATCAGGCAGGGCGAAACGGTGGGTCTTGTCGGCTCAACGGGCTGGTCAACCGGACCTCATCTGCATTTTGAGGTCAGAATAAACGGAGTGAGGGTTGACCCCGAAATGCTTCTCTATCCCGAAAATGCCGATGAAGCTTGATTTTGGTCAGACCGCGCTGAAAATCAATGTTTCCTTTGCCGCGGCGGTAACTTTGATGCTGATTCTTGATTCAAGCGGCGTTTGCGCCGTTGCTCTGCTTTGCTGTGTGATACACGAGGCGGGGCACATAATCTGTTTGCTTGCGCTTGGCGAAAAGCCAAAAAAAATTGAGCTTTCGTTTTACGGAATTAAATTGGAGCGCGCACAGCTTCCATGCATTAAAAATGCGGATGAAATTGCGGTTTATGCCTCGGGACCCGTGATGAATTTTGTTTTGTCCGCTCTGCTTTTTATTGCTTCAAACGGAATGCCGAGCCTTAAAACCGCGGCGCTTATCAGCCTTTGCGTGGGTGCGTTTAACCTTATTCCGTGCCGACCGCTTGACGGCGGCAACATTCTTTTTGCCGCGCTTTACCGCATTGCAGGCGAAGAAAAAGCGGAAAAGGCATGCCGATTTGTGTCACTTTGCATGATAATGCCGCTGGGGATTGCAGGCGTTTTCCTCGCGTTAAAAAAAGGAAACTTCACTCTGCTTGCCGTTGCGGCTTATCTTGCCGTTTGTGTTTTCGCAAGCAAAAAGAAACTGTAGATTTTTTCATAAATATATGTTATTATATTTCAGATAAAATATGATTTAGGAGAAAATCTATGTATCCCAAAGAACTCGAAAAGTTTTTGCTTAAGGTGCAAAAGCCCGGCAGATATACGGGCGGCGAGCTTAACAGCATAGTCAAGGATAAGTCAAAGGTGGATATCCGTTATGCCTTCTGCTTCCCCGACACATATGAAATAGGCATGTCGCACCTCGGCATGAAAATACTCTATTCCCTTGTTAACGCAAGAGAAGATGCATGGTGCGAAAGAGTTTTTGCGCCCGATGTTGACATGGAGCAGGTGATGCGTGAAAACGGCATCCCCCTCTATGCGCTCGAAAGCGGCGACGCGATAAAGAATTTTGACCTTATCGGCTTCACCATGCAGTATGAATTAAGCTATACCAACGTTCTGAATATGCTCGACCTTGCAGGGCTCCCTGTCAGGTCAAAGGACAGAACATCGCTCACGCCCATTGTTATTGCGGGCGGCGCATGCGTTTGCAATGCCGAGCCTATGGCAGAGTTTTTCGATATAACTCTGCCCGGCGACGGCGAAGAGGTTACAAACGAGCTTATAGATTTGCTCAAAGAATACAAGGCAAAGGGCGCAACGAAGCAGGAATTTCTCGTTGCCGCCGCTCAAATCAAAGGCGTTTATGTGCCCTCACTCTATGAGGTTGAGTATAACGAGGACAACACCGTTAAGTCGATAACCCCCACCTGCGGTGCACCCGCAAAGGTTGAAAAACGCAATGTTGCCGACCTTGACAAGATGTTTGCGCCGAGCGAATTTGTTGTTCCGTTTCTTGAAGTTGTTCACGACAGAACAACGGTTGAAATTTTCCGCGGATGCATCAGAGGATGCAGATTTTGCCAGGCGGGATTTTTAAACAGACCCCTGCGAAGCAAATCTCCGAGAATCGTTGAACAGCAATGCCGCGCAATCTGCGAGAGCACGGGCTATGACGAAATTTCTCTCTGCTCTTTGAGCACAAGTGACTACAGAGGGCTTGAAACGCTTATCAAAAACATGCTTCCGTGGACGATTGACGAAAAAATCAACATTGCTCTGCCGTCACTCCGCGCGGATAACTTCCCCAAGGAGCTCATGGAAAAGCTCAACGCCGTGCGCAGAAGCGGCTTGACCTTTGCACCCGAAGCGGGCACACAGCGTTTGAGGGATGTTATCAATAAAAACATAACCGAAGAAGAGGTTTTGACCACCGCGGCGCAGGCTTTTGCGGGCGGTTGGACGGCGGTTAAGCTCTATTTCATGATTGGCTTGCCCACCGAAACCGAAGAAGATATTCAGGGAATTGCAAACCTTGCACAGGCTGTTGTTGATGAATTTTATAAAAATCCCGACAAGCCCAAGGGCAAGGGAGTCAATGTCAGCGTAAGCCTTGCTTCGCTTGTTCCGAAGCCCTTTACTCCGTTCCAATGGGAGCCGCAGGATAAGCCCGATGTGCTTATTGAAAAGCAGGATTATCTTATTTCCTGCGTAAAAACAAGAAAAGTCAGCGTTTCCCGCCATGTGCCTTGGACAAGCTTCCTTGAGGGCGTTTTTGCAAGGGGCGACAGACGCCTTGCCGATGTTATCGAAACCGCGTGGCGCAAGGGCTGCAAAATGGACGGCTGGTCAGAGCACCTCAAAAAAGATGCGTGGGAAGAAAGCTTCGCCGAAAACGGAATTGACCCGTTCTTCTACACCGCAAGGCGCAGAGAATATGACGAAATTCTTCCGTGGGACCACATGGACTATGGCGTGACCAAAAAGTTCCTTATAAACGAAAACAAAAAGGCTCACAAGGGTGAAACAACCGCTTGCTGCCGCGAAAAATGCGCAGGCTGCGGCGCAAACAAACTCAACGGAGGTGCGTGCGATGAAATCGGTAAGACTGTGGTTTAAAAAAGACGGGCTTGCCGTCTACATCTCACATCTTGACATGAATCGCTGTATGACAAGGGCGGTGCGCAGAGCGCAGATTCCGCTTTGGTATACAGAGGGCTTTAACCCCCACCCGTATATGACCTTTCTTATGCCTCTGCCTCTCGGTCAGGCAGGCTTGCGTGAGCCGCTTGATATTCGCATTGAGGATGATATGTCTTTCAAAGAAATCAAAAGCCGCCTGAATGCCGTTATGCCCGAGGGCATTGAAATTGTTGACGTTGCAAAGCCCGTTTGCAAGCCCAACGAAATAGCGGCGGCGCAGTATGAAGCGGATGTGATTTTTGCAAGTGAAGAAGAAGCCGCGGCATTTGCTGACGGCGCGGCAAAAATAATCACTTCGGGCGTGCTCAACGCCGAAAAACGCAGTAAAAAGGGCATCAAAACGGTTAACCTTTGCGAATTGGTGCGCTCTTTTGAAGTCAGAGCGAACGGCAACACCGCATGCGTCAAAACCGTTCTCGCCGCGGGCAACACGGTTAACCTCAATGCGGAGCTGCTTTTGAATGCGCTTAACAACTCTCTTTCGGCAAATCCTGAAAAGACTGTTATAGCAAGAACGGGTCTTTTGAGAGAAGATTTGAGCATTTTTGAATAATTTTATATCGGAAATATAATATAAATTCGGAAATTTGTTAAATTTTTCAAAACTTTACCGATTTCTCAAAAAAATGCTTGCATTCTTTAAAAAGTTATGATAATATATTACTCGCATTTGTGCCGTCATTAGAGATTTATCTCAAAGACGGGGTTTAATGCCAATAACATTAAAGCGGATGTTCCTCTTTTAGATATTCTCTATTATGAACACCTGAAAAAATCGGAGGAAATTTACAATGGATGCACTCAAATTAATCGCACAGGATTCACTCAAATCCGAAGTTCCCGCAATCGAAGTTGGTGACACCGTTAAGGTTCACGTTAAGATTCGCGAAGGTGACAAGGAAAGAATTCAGGTTTTCGAAGGCACTGTTATCGCTCGCAAGGGCTCAGGCATTTCCGAAACCTTCACAGTTCGCCGCGTTTCTTACGGCGTTGGTGTTGAAAGGGTATTCCCCGTTCACTCCCCCAACGTTGACAAGGTTGAAACTATCAGACACGGTCGTGTCCGCAGAAGCAAGCTTTATTACCTCAGAGACAGAGTCGGTAAGGCTGCAAAAGTTAAGGAACAGATTAGATAATGAGCATGAGGGTGTAACAATTTCACATTGTTACACCTTTGTTGTTACTTTAATAAATTAATTACATTGAAAGGAGAGCATCATGCGCAGGGTTGAAGAATTTTGGATTGAATTTAATCCTATCACAGTGACCGAAGAGCCCAAGGCTCCGTGGCACGCTTCGCTGATGTATGATGCAATCGAGTCCGTCAAAGGCGCTGTAATAGTTGTGTTTTTGATTTTCTCATTTGTTTTCAGAGCGGTCGGTGTTGACGGCGATTCAATGTATCCCACCCTAAAGGACGGCGACTGGGTTGCCGTTTCGGGTGTTACAACCGAAATTGACAGGGGCGACATAATCGTTTCCACCCAGCCGTGGGAGCGCAATGTGCCGATAGTCAAGCGCGTTATTGCCGTTGGCGGCGACATGGTTGATATTGATTTTAACGCCAACGCGGTTTTTGTTAACGGCGTTAAGCTGAATGAGCCTTATATTGCGGAATTAACGAGGGTCAGCTATGATGTTGAATTTCCCGTTATCGTTGAGGAAGGCAAGCTTTTTGTTATGGGCGATAACCGCAATGTTTCTCTGGACAGCCGTTCAAGCAAGATAGGCTTGATTGACGAACGCTATGTTCTCGGCAAGGTGATTTTCAGAGTTTATCCGTCGTTTGACGGCGATTTTTAGGATAAAGGGTGATTAATATGAGCGAAAAGACAAAAGATACGGAAAAGGTCGGCGGTATTGTCGGACTCAGCTTTGATGTTGTTTCCGTTGCGGCATCGGCGATTATCGCGGTTGCGGTGGCTTTTATCTTTGCTTTCAGGGCAGTCGGAGTTGTCGGCAGTTCAATGGTGCCGACGCTTCATAATAATGACCGTCTTATTCTGACGGCATCATATTTTGAGCCGCAATACGGTGACATTGTTGTTACCTGCCAGCCTGCCAAATCCCCCGTTATTGAAGATGTTCTTGTTAAAAGGATAATTGCCACAGAGGGGCAGACGGTTGATATCGATTTTGTCAAAGGTATTGTATATGTTGACGGTGAAGCGCTCGACGAGCCTTATACTAACGAGCTGACATATAAAAATGAGGATTTTTCGGGCCCCGTAACAGTGCCGGAGGGTCACGTTTTTGTTATGGGTGACAACCGCAACGCTTCAACCGACAGCCGAAGCAATCTTGTAGGCTTCATAAGAGAAGAATATATACTCGGAAAAGCTCTTTACAGAGTTAATCCTTTCACGAAATTTTAAAAGCTATGAATGAAAAAATGACGGTTCAGTGGTTTCCGGGCCATATGGCGAAAACCCGCAGACTTATAAAAGAAAGCCTTTCGCTTGTTGATGCGGTTTGCGAAATCGTGGATGCAAGAATTCCCGAAAGCAGCAGGAATCCCGAGCTTGACGAAATCGTGGGTGCAAAGCCGCGAATAGTTTTGCTCAACAAATGTGACCTTGCGGACGATAACGCAACCGCAAGAAAAATAAAAGAGCTTGCGGGCAGAGGAATAACGGCTTTGCCCGTTGACTGCAGAAGCGGCAAGGGGCTTGAAAAGTTTCAGCCCGCCGTGCGCGAAATATTAAAGGATAAAATAAAAGCCAACACAGAAAAGGGCATGGGCGGCAAGGCACTTCGTGTTATGGTTGTGGGCATTCCCAACACGGGCAAATCTTCGTTTATTAACCGAATGGCGGGCAAAAACCGCGCAAAGGTTGCGGACAAGCCCGGCGTTACCCGCGGCAACCAATGGTTTGCAATAGGCTCGGGAATTGAACTTTTGGATACTCCCGGTGTGCTTTGGCCGAAATTTGAGGACCCCGAGGTGGGCTTCAAACTTGCGTTTATCGGCTCTGTTAAGGATGAAATTCTCGACAGCCAGGAAATTGCTGTCAGGCTTTTAAAAGTTATGCAGGTCAATTATCCGCAAAGGCTTACCGAAAGATATAAAATATCCGATTTTGAAGAACTTGAGCCTTATGAGCTTTTGGAGCTTATCGGCGCAAAACGCGGTATGCTCATAAAAGGCGGAGAAACGGATACGGAGAGAGCGGCGGTAATGCTGCTTGATGAATACAGAGCGGGCAAGCTCGGAAAGCTGACGCTCGATTAAAGGGGGCAGAAAAATGAGAAAGAAAATGGCGATTTTTATTGCCGTTATTCTGGTGCTTGATGTTTTTGCGCTCGGCGTTATATTTTTCACAAGAAACACTTCAAATCTTAATATAAACTCAAATGCCGTTCCCGGCTCCGACCCCGCAACAACAGAGCAGCAGGAGCTGTTTTCACGCGTCAGCTTTGTGGCTGTCGGTGATAATCTTATTCATAAGCCGATTTATAATCAGGCGGCGGCAAGAACGGCAAACGGCTATGATTTTGCATATGCTTACGAAAAATTTGCAGAAATAATTGCCGAGCCGGATGTTGCAATCCTGAATCAGGAAACGATTATTTCGCAGGAACACAATGTTTCAAGTTATCCGATGTTTAATTCGCCCGTTGAGCTTGGCGAAGAAATGCTTGATTTGGGCTTTGATGTTTTTAATATCGCCACCAACCATTCGATTGACTGCGGTGAAAAAGGCTTGATTTCCGCGATAAATTTCTGGAAAAGCAAGGAAGCGATAACAAGCGGCGCATACCTCAATCAAGAGGATTATTCAAATATCCCCATGCATGAGGTCAACGGCGTTAAAATAGCCTATATCAGTTTCACGGAGTCCACAAACGGGCTTTCTCTGCCTGAGGACACCGAGGTTATTCTTGTCAGGGCGAGCGAAGAAACCCGTCTTCAGCAAAGGATAGCCGATGCCAAAGAGATTGCAGATTTGGTTGTTGTCAGCGCGCATTGGGGAAATGAATACACTCATGAGCCCACAGAGGCGCAGCGCACCTTGGCTCAAAAGCTTGCGTCTTGGGGTGCGGATGTCATTATCGGCACTCACCCGCATGTTATCCAGCCCGTTGAATATATAACCAATCCCGACGGCAGCAAAACGCTTGTTGCCTATTCTCTCGGCAACTTCATTTCCGCACAGGACAGAGGACCGAGAATGCTTGGCGGCGTTTTGAATTTTGAAATAGTTATCAATAACGCAACGAGAGAGGCTTCTTTTGAAAACGTTAGATTTTCGGGCGTTGTTACTCACTACGGCTACAGCTATTCCAATTTAAGGATTTATCCGCTTGCGGATTACACCGAAGAGCTTGCTTCAAAGCACGGAGTTTTGGATAAGACCTCGGATTTCAGCCTGCAGTATCTTTATGATATTATGAATAAGGTTATAGACAAGCAGTTTCTTCAATAAAATGTAACGGACTGTATCGGCGGCGATTGGCTTGCCGTGCAGTCCTTTTACCGTTTGGAGGGTTAAACATGGATTTTGAGTATGAATTAAGCGCAAAAAACAGAGGGTTCAATGCTGTTTGCGGCGTTGACGAAGCAGGCAGAGGACCTTTGGCGGGTCCCGTTTTTGCCGCGGCGGTTATTCTGCCCGACGGCTGTGAAATTGAAGGCTTGAATGACTCGAAAAAGCTTTCCGAAAAAAAGCGAGAGGCTCTTTTTGATGTTATAAAAGAAAAGGCGATAAGCTGGAGCGTTGCAAGCGTTGATGAAAAAATTATTGACGAGATAAATATTTTGCAGGCAACATATCTTGCAATGAAAAACGCCGTTGAGGGTCTTGATGTGCCTGCCGATTACGCTCTGATTGACGGCAACAGAATGCCGCCTCTTTCGATAAATGGCGAAACGGTTGTTAAGGGCGATGCAAAAAGCATGTCAATCGCCGCCGCTTCAATTCTTGCAAAGGTCAGCAGAGACAGATTCATGCTGGAGCTTGATGCGAAATATCCGCAGTATCAGTTTGCAAAGCACAAGGGCTACGGCACAAAGCTGCATTATGAAATGCTCACGGAGCACGGAATTTCCGACTGTCACCGTATGACGTTTCTCAAATCGTTTATCGGTGAAAAGAAATGATAAAGAATAAAACGGGCGTATGGGGCGAAATATATGCCGCGCGTTATCTTCGCGATAACGGATACGCAATCCTTTCCTCAAACTATGTCTGCCGCTTCGGCGAAATTGATATTGTTGCCTCAAAAAACCAAACGGTATGTTTTGTAGAGGTTAAAACAAGAAACGAAAAAACAGATATTCGACCCATGGAAGCGGTTGATGAGGGCAAGCGTCAGAGGGTGGAAATGGCGGCAAAAAGCTTTCTTTCAATCGCCAAAATAAAGAGTGAGATGCGCTTTGACGTGTGCGAGGTTTTGGTTGATGACAACAACTCGCTTTGCAGCATAAACTATATCAAAAATGCATTTTAGGTGACGTTATGAGGCTTTTTGATTTGCATTGTGACACGGCGGGGGAGTGTTACAACCAAAAAATCCCCCTCAATTTAAATGATTTACATATTGACTTGCGTAAAGGTGAATGCCTTGACAAATGGCAGCAGTTTTTTGCGGTTTGGATTCCCGACTCGTTCCGCGGAAAAGCTGCACTCGATTATTTCGAAAGAGTATTGCTGAATTTAAAAAACGAAATATCGCAAAACAATGACAAAATTCAATTATATCAAGGCTTTTCTGCTTTGAAAGAAGAACATAAGACAGGTGAATGCAAGGCGTTTTTAGCGGTTGAGGGTGGCTCTCCGTTCGCTTTTGACGCAGGTGCACGGCTTGCAAAAGAGTATAATGTAAAGCTGATTACCTTGACATGGAATGCCGAAAATGAGCTCGGCTTCGGCTGCCAATCGGGCAGCGATGCGGGGCTTAAACCTGCGGGGAAATCGCTTTTGCGCGATATGCGCGATCTGAAAATAGCCGCCGATGTTTCGCATCTCAACCGAGCGGGCTTTTATGATGCTGTTTCAAGCGGAGCGGCAGTTATTGCATCGCATTCCAACTGCGAAAGCGTGCTCATCAAAACCCGAAAGGACAGCGAGGATAAATTTTTCGCCTGCCGCAGAAGCCTTAACGATGAGCAGATAAAATTGCTTATCGAATGCCGAGGATTGATTGGCATTAATTTTTGCCGAAGCTTCCTCGGCGATTACGGCGACGACGGCTTTGAAGCGATTTACCGCCACATGGCGCATATTCTTGATTTGGGCGGCGAAAATGTTTTGGCGATAGGTTCGGATTTTGACGGCTGTGAAATCAATCCCTGTCTTGCGGGTGTTGACAAAATGCCAGATTTGGCAGCTTTTTTGAGCTCAAAAGGCATGCAAGAAGAACTAATTGATAAAATTTTCTTCAAAAATGCCGATAACTTCTTCAAAAACATTTTACAACAGTAAAAATATATGTTATAATATTTTGAATTACTTTTTCCGAAAAGGATGATGTTGAATGAATTATGTAAGCACAAGAGATACTGCGGTTAAAGTTACGGCTTCGCAGGCGATAACCAAGGGCATTTCTTCCGAGGGCGGTCTTTTTGTTCCCGAAAATCTTCCCAAGGTCGCAATGAGCGAAATCGAAAAAATCGCAGGGCTTGATTATATCGGCAGAGCAAAGGCAATACTTTCTCTGTTTTTGACCGACTTCACCGAAGCTGAGGTTGATTCCTGCGTTAAAGGCGCATATGAAACGGGCTTTTCAAGCGAAAAGGTTGCACCCCTTGCCAAAATTGAGGACGGTGTTCACATCCTTGAGCTTTTCAAAGGTCCCACCTGCGCATTCAAGGACATGGCTCTCCAGATTCTTCCCAGACTTCTCACGGTTTCCAGCGGCAAGGCTGCAAAGGGCACAAAAATCGTTATTCTTGTTGCAACATCGGGTGACACCGGCAAGGCAGCGCTTGAGGGCTTCAAGGATGTTGAAAATACTCAAATCCTTGTTTTCTATCCCAGCGACGGCGTAAGCCCCATGCAGAAGCTTCAGATGTGCACTCAGGAGGGCAATAACGTTTCTGTTTGCGCTATTGAGGGTAATTTTGACGATGCACAGAGCGGCGTTAAGCGAATTTTCACCGATAAGGCTATCGCCGAAAAGCTTGCCGAAAATTCAATGGCATTTTCTTCAGCCAACTCAATCAACTGGGGCAGACTTTGCCCGCAGATTGTTTATTATTTCTCGGCTTACTGTGATTTGCTTGCAAGCGGCGAAATCAAGGCGGGCGACGCGATAAATATTGTTGTTCCCACGGGCAACTTCGGCAACATCCTTGCCGCATACTATGCAAAGGAAATGGGTCTGCCCGTAAAGAAGCTTATCTGCGCTTCAAACAGCAACTCCGTTCTCACCGAGTTCCTCACAACCGGTGTTTATAACAGAAACCGAGAGTTCTTCACAACAATTTCTCCCTCCATGGATATCCTTATTTCAAGCAACCTTGAAAGACTTCTTTATTCAATGGCGGGCAGCGAAAATGTTACTTCATGGATGAAACAGCTTTCCGAAAACGGCAAATATGAGGTTGATGCGGATACTCTCGCAAAAATCAAGGCTGAATTTGCCGCAGGCTGCTGCAACGATGATGAAACAAAGGCAACAATCGCAAAAATCTTTAAGGAAAAGAATTATCTTTGCGATACTCATACAGCCGTTGCGGTTAAGGTATACTACGATTATAAAGCCGAAACGGGCGACAACACTCCCGCTGTTATCGCTTCAACTGCAAGCCCGTTCAAATTCAGCGCAGCCGTTCTTGAGGCGGTTGACGGCAAGAACAATAATCTTGACGAATTTGAGATGGTTGAACGCCTTGCCGAGGTAACGGGCGAAAGCTGCCCCGAGCAGCTTGCAAACCTGCGCGAAAAGGCTGTCAGATTTGACGGCTGCTGCTCAAAGGACAGCATGGACGGCGTAGTATTTAATATGCTTGGTATTTAATAAGTGTCAACGGCTTTGTCGTTGAGCTTAAAGGTTGAGCACTGTGTTTCGCCGCATTTGCATGCGGAGGAATTGCCAACCTCGATGCTGCCTGCGGTGCAGGCTGTGTCGCCCTTGTGATAAACGCAATTTTTTGCAAAGCATGTGATTTCATTTATCTTTTTGTCCATTTTCGTTTTCTCCTTTCGGTTATTGCGGATTTCTCCGTAATAATATTATGGACAGCATGCACTCAATTATTTTTGGAAAGGATATGTCTATGGCTCTTTTTGCAATCGGAGACACTCATCTTTCGCTTGCGACGGGTAAATCAATGAACATTTTCGGCGGCTGGACGGATTATGAAAAGCGGCTCGAAAATAATTGGCGCAGGCTTGTCGGCGAGAATGACACGGTTGTTATTGCCGGCGATATTTCCTGGTGCATGAATTTGGAGCAGGGACTTAAGGATTTTCGGTTTTTGGACTCTCTGCCCGGCAAAAAAATAATTCTTAAAGGTAATCACGACTATTGGTGGGCAACCAAGAAAAAAGCGGACGAATTTTTTGAAAAATATTCGCTCAATTCTTTAAACATACTTCACAACAATGCATATACGCACGGCGAATTTGCAATTTGCGGCACGCGCGGCTGGTTTTTCGATGCCGAGAGCGATGCGGATAAAAAAGTTGTTTTGCGCGAAGCGGGCAGGCTCAAAGCCTCGATAGCCGCGGCAAAAGAAACGGGGCTTGAGCCCGTGGTTTTTCTTCATTATCCGCCGCTCAATCTCACTCAAAAATGCGACGAGATTTATAACGTGCTTGTTGAAGAAAAAATTACCCGTTGTTATTACGGTCACCTGCATTCGTATTCGCATGCGGGTGCATTCACGGGCGAGAGCGACGGAATCCGTTTTTCGCTCATTTCAAGCGATTTTTTGGGCTTTTGCCCAGCTTTGGTCTATTAAAATATGTCAATATTACCAAAAGAATGCGTAAAAATTTCGAAAAATTAACCAAACATAAGAAAATATAAATATATATAGAAATTTTCGGAAATGTTTGTTATAATTTATGGGTTAAAAGAACTTATGGAGGAATTCAAATGAGTTTAGTATCAGCAAACAAGACAGAAACCAACACCTATGCAGTTGAAATCGCTATTGCGGCAGAGGATTTCAGAGCTGCTGTTCAGCAGGCTTATCTCAAGCAGAGAAAGTCAATCCAGATTCCCGGCTTCCGCAAGGGCAAGGCTCCCCTCATGATGATTGAGAAGCTCTACGGCAAAGAAGTTTTCTTTGAGGATGCTCTTGACATCGTTTTCCCCGAAGCTGTTCAGGCTGCATACGAAGAAGCAGGCATCGTTCCCGTTGACCAGCCCCGCGATTTTGACGTTAAGACCATGAGCAAGGAAGAGGGCGTTGTTATGTCCTTCAACGTAACAGTTAAGCCCGAAATCACTCTCAAGGCTTATAAGGGTCTCACCGCTGAAAAAGCAGACTCCAAGGTAACAAAGGAAGAAATCGACCACGAGATTGAGCATATGCTCGACAGAGGCGCAAGAATCGTAAACGTTGATGACAGAGCTGCTAAAGACGGCGATATCACAGTTATCGACTTTGAAGGCTTTGTTGACGGCGTTGCATTCGACGGCGGCAAGGCAGAAAAATATGAGCTCACAATCGGCTCAGGCTCATTCATCCCCGGTTTTGAGGAGCAGATTATCGGCCACTCAATCGGCGAAGAGTTTGACGTTAACGTAACCTTCCCCGAAGCATACGCTCCCGAGCTTGCTTCAAAGGCTGCTGTTTTCAAGATTAAGCTTCATGAAATCAAGGTTAAGGAGCTTCCCGAGCTTGATGACGAATTTGCAAAGGACATGGGCGAATACGAAACAGTTGATGAGCTCAAGAAGGGCGTTGAGGAAGATATCCTCAAGAGAAAGCAGGACAGCGCACAGCACGCATTTGAAGACGCTGTTATCGACGCTCTCTGCCAGAATGTTGAGGGTGAAATCCCCGAATGCATGTATGACAACAAGGCAAAAGAAAACGTTGACTCTTTCGCACAGAGAGTCGGCCAGCAGGGTATCGACCTTGACACATATCTTATGTATATGGGTATGGACAAGGCAACCTTCGAGGGTCAGATGAGAGAGCGCGCAGTTGCCGATGTTAAGCTTGAGCTTGCAGTTGAAAAGATTGTTGAGCTTGAAAGCCTTAAGGCTTCCGACGAAGCTGTTGCAGACGAATACGCAAAGATGGCTGAAATGTATCAGCTTGACGTTGAAAAGATTAAGGAGCTTGTTCCCGAAGCAACTGTTGCGGCTGAACTTGCAAGACAGGATGCAATCAAGCTTGTTATAGATTCCGCAAAGGCAAAGAAGCCCGCAGCAAAGAGAGCAACCAAGAAGAAGGAAGCTGCTCCCGCAGAGGGCGAAGAGGCTGCTGAAGAAGCAAAGCCCGCAAAGAAGCCCGCAGCAAAGAAGACAACCAAAAAGGCAGCAGAAAAGAAAGAAGAAGCTGCTGAATAATATTGAGGAATTCTAACTATACTTAATTATGAGTTTATCGAGTAAACCGGTTTCAACAACCGGTTTATTCATTAATTGCGGAGAAAGGATTGATTTTTTATGGCATTGGTACCCTATGTTGTTGAACAAACAAACCGCGGAGAACGCTCCTACGACATTTTCTCCCGCCTTTTGAACGACAGAATTATCGTTCTCTCCGACGAGGTTAACGACACAACCGCAAGCATCGTTGTGGCGCAGCTTCTTTTCCTTGAGGGTCAGGACCCCGAAAAGGATATCCACCTTTATATCAACAGCCCCGGCGGCTCCGTTACCGCAGGCATGGCTATCTATGACACAATGCAGTATATCAAGTGCGATGTTTCAACCATCTGCATGGGCATGGCGGCTTCCATGGGTGCATTCCTGCTTTCATCGGGCGCAAAGGGCAAAAGATTTGCTCTGCCCAACAGCGAAATCATGATTCACCAGCCTCTCGGCGGCGCAAGAGGTCAGGCAACCGAAATTAAGATTGTTGCGGACCACATTCTCAAAACAAGAGAAAAGCTCAACAGAATCCTTGCCGAAAATACCGGCCGCTCCATCGAGGAGATTGCAAGGGATACGGAAAGAGACAATTATCTCACCGCGCAGGAGGCTATGGAATACGGCCTTGTTGATAAGGTAATCGAAAAGAGATAAAGGCAAATAATCCACAGGAGGCAAAAAATGCCCAGAGATGACGAAAGACGGGTTTCATGCTCGTTTTGTTATAAAACGCAGGACCAGGTTGATAAGCTTATCGCGGGTCCCAATGTTTATATCTGCAACGAATGCATTGAGCTTTGCTGCTCCATAATCGAATCCGAGCCCATTCACAAGCACGGTGCGCTTGATTCTTCAGCCCTGCCAAAGCCGCAGGAAATCAAGGCAAAGCTTGACGAATATGTTATAGGTCAGGATGCGGCGAAAATAGCATTGAGCGTTGCGGTTTATAACCACTACAAGAGAATAGAGAGCAAGGGCAGCACCGATGTTGAGATTCAAAAGAGCAACATTCTTTTGCTTGGTCCCACGGGTGTCGGCAAAACCATGCTTGCCCAGACTCTTGCAAAAATTCTTGATGTTCCGTTTGCCATTGCCGATGCAACCACTTTAACCGAAGCGGGCTACGTCGGCGAGGATGTTGAAAACATTCTTTTAAGAATTATTCAGGCGGCGGATTTTGACATCGAGCGTGCCGAGCGCGGCATTATCTATGTTGATGAAATTGACAAGATTGCCCGCAAGAGCGAAAACCCCTCAATCACCCGCGATGTCAGCGGCGAGGGCGTTCAGCAGGCGCTTCTTAAAATAATTGAGGGCACGGTTGCCAATGTTCCCCCGCAGGGCGGCAGAAAGCATCCCCAGCAGGAGTTCATTCAGATTGACACCTCAAACATTCTCTTTATCTGCGGCGGTGCGTTTGACGGAATTGAAAAGATTATCGAAAAACGCTCCGAAGGTTCAACCCTCGGCTTCGGCGCTCAAATCAAGAGCAAATCCGAGGCGGCAAAAGAGAATCTTATGGAAAAGGTTATTCAGCAGGATTTGGTCAAGTTCGGCATTATTCCCGAGCTTGTCGGCAGAATGCCCGTTGTAACAACCCTCAAAGAGCTTGATAAGGATGCGCTTGTCAAGATTCTCACAACCCCCAAGAACGCTATTGTCAAGCAGTATAAAGAGCTGTTCAAGCTCGATGATGTTGAGCTTGAATTTGACGACAGCGCGCTTGAAGCAATCGCGGAAAAGGCTCTTGAAAAGAAAACGGGAGCCAGAGGACTTCGCTCGATTATCGAAAGCGTGCTTATGCCCGTTATGTATGAGGTTCCGTCGGATTACACCGTGGAACGCGTTTGCATAACAGCCGCATGCGTTAATGAAGGCGCACAGCCGCTTATTGAGCGCGACCCTAACAGAAAAAAGGTTAAGGTCACTCCTCCGCCGAAGGTTACAAAGCCTAAAAATGCAGGATAAAATGATAAAGACCGACAGAAGAAACTGTCGGTCTTTTTAATTATTTTTTAGACTTCTTTATTATAATAACCGCAATCGCAACGAGAACAACTGCGGCAACGCCCTGTATAAC
This sequence comes from Clostridia bacterium, assembly GCA_017623615.1. GTDB lineage: Bacteria > Bacillota > Clostridia > Oscillospirales > Acutalibacteraceae > CAG-177. The sequence goes on from JAGAOT010000013.1 coordinate 53,906, forward strand.
TCTTGCCCATATATCTGCGGAAACATCGGCAACCATAATTGCGGTTGGTCCGTCTGCGCCGCCGATTATTGCGATTGAATTCGATTGCCTCCAAAACGGATAAATGAAATATGCCAGAATGATGTTAAGCAATATTAAGAAAGCCGCAATTATCAAAACAACGGCAACGGCGGTCATAACCTTGCGTTTTTTAGATTTTTTTCTGCATGCCGTGCATTTATCCTGCATTTCGCATTCTTCTTGTTTCGTGGTTTCTTCACCCAGCAGAGTGCCGACGGAAACGCCGAAAACCTCGGCAAGCTTAACAAGCATATCTGAATCAGGCACAGACAAATTCTGCTCCCATTTTGAAACTGTCTGTCTTACAACGTTGAGCCTTGCCGCAAGCTCTTCCTGCGACATGCCTTTTTCTTTTCGTAAATTTTTAATGTTATCACAAAGCATTTTTCTGCCTCCCAACATTAAAATTATATAATAATATGTGGGTTAAAGCAAGCAACGGAAATTAACATTACGCGCTTTTGTCCCTTGTAACTGTCTTAACCCAGTTAAAGCTGTTGACTTTAACCAAAGCAACCGCGCATTTGAGCACCTGGTCTGCCTTTAAGCACGCAAAGGTAACAACAACGGGGAATTTAAAAACGAACGCACTCAATGCGCTCAAGGGCAAAACAATAAGCCACATGAAAATAATATCGTTTTTTAGCACAAACGAGGTTTCGCCGCCACCCGATACTATTCCGCAAAGTGCGGGTGCTTCATATGAGGTGCCGATTATGGTTACGCAAAGCACCCAAATAAATTGATTGGTTATTTCAAGAGTTTCGGGAGTTGCGTTGTAGAAATCGATGATAAGATTTTTGGTGAGCAGTAATATTCCGCTTGATACAACGCCTATCGCAAGAAAAATGAGCTGCAAATTTTTGCTTCTGCGCTTGATAATATCCATCGGCTTGTTTTCGCCTATCGTTTTGCCGATGAGCACGCATGCGGAATTGCTTGAAGCATAGCAGATAACCGTTGCCACCTGGAAAATCGTTGTTGCAATGCTGTTTGCTGCTATCGCGCTTTCAATAAGTCTGCCGATAATTGCGCCCTGAATGCTCATTGCGATGCCCCATGAAACGCTGCTCATCATCAGCGGCAAACCCGTTTTAAAGTAGTCGCGTATCATCTGAGCATCAACCGCAAACAAATCCTTGATGCGCATTTTGAGCTTTTTATCAATAAACAGAATATAAATAACCGTAACAACAAGTTCAATCAGCCTTGAAACAAGGGTTGCAACCGCCGCACCGCGTATGCCCATTTCGGGAGCACCCATTTTTCCGTATATAAGAATGTAATTAAGGAAAATATTAACCGCGAATGACGAAAGTGAAACATAAAATCCAATTTTAACCGTTTCAACGCTGCGGAGTATCGCGAGAAGTATTGTAGATAATGTATATATTAAATATGTATGCTTAATAACATCAAGATAAAGCACGGCTTGCTCGATAACCGCCTCTTTGTCGGTAAAAAGGCGGATAAGCATTTCGGGCGCAACGGCTGCAAAGACAAAAATCAGCCCTGAAAAGATGATTCCGAGCCACATTGCAACCGCAGAAACTTTATAAATCGGCTTTAAGTCCTTTTTGCCCCAATACTGCGAGGCGATAACCGTCATGCCCGATGATATGCCCGAAGCCGCCATGTTGAGAAAAAACTGGATGTTGTTGCATATGCCCACGCCGCTCAATGCGGTTTCGCTGTATGCGCCCATCATAACCGAATCGGCAAGGTTAACGCCGAAAACAATAAGGTTTTGCAACGCCATTGTAAAGGTCATTGCAAAAAAAGCCTTGTAAAATGACTTGTCCGAAATTTTGTTTTCCATTTTTAATTCTCCGTTTTCAAAGTGAATATATTATATCAGCCTGTATTTCAAAATTCAATAGAAGCGGCTGAAAATGCCGAATTAAAGATTTATTAGGCGAATCTTAATAAAATGCTAAGAAATTAATTCTAAATCAGAAAAAAGCGATATAAACACAATGCTATAATTTGCAATAAGGTGGTAACAGACCGCCTTTTGGGGACAAAAAAATTAAAGTGGGTGAAAAAATGAACGTATACGATTTTGACAACACGATTTATAAAGGCGAATCAGGCGTGGACCTTTTCCTTTATTATCTGAAAAAAGACCCGAAGCTTCTTGCTATGTTTCCGACTGCCGTCAGCGCAATCGCAAAATACAAGTCAACAAAGATGACTCTTGACGATGTGCTCCACAAATATGCGGGAATTGTTGAAAATTATGCCAAAACAATCGAGGATATTGACAGCGATGTTGAAAAGTTTTGGGATAAAAACAGCAGCAAGATAAAGTCGTTTTATTTCAAGCAGAGAAAAGATGACGATGTTATCCTTTCCGCATGCATTGATGTTGTTCTTGAGGAAATCTGCCGCCGCCTTAACATCAAAAACTATATCGGCAGCGAAACTGACCTTGAAAACTACAAGCTTGTCAATTTCTGTTATCGCGAAAATAAGGTTAAGGCTTTCAAAAAAAGATATCCCGATGCGGTTATTGAAAATTTCTATACGGATTCCTACAATGACCAGCCTATGATTGACCTTGCACAAAATGCATATCTTGTTAAAGGCGATAAGCTGATAAAAATTAAGTAATAATACCCCCGATTATTCACAACGAATAATCGGGGGTATTGATATTTAAAGGATTATGAATATTTCCTTGACCATGCGTAGGGGGAGAAAAGCATCAGCATCGGGATAAGCTCAAGCCTGCCCGCAAGCATATCAAAGCTCAAAACAAGCTTGCTCAAAACCGAGAAATCAGCGAAATTGCCGTAAGGACCGACAGCGCCTAAGCCCGGGCCGATATTGCCTATGCACGCTATAACTGAAGTGGCTGTTGTTGTAATATCGCGTCCGTCAATGGCGATAATAAGCATTGAAGCCGCCGCAACAAGCATATATGTTCCGAAAAATACGGAAACGCTTTTAACAACGGGTTCATCTACCGTGTGTCTGTCCACCTTAACGGTTTCAACGCTTCGGGGGTTGATTGCTTTTTTGATGTCGCGCAGTCCGCTCTTAACAAGAATAATAAGGCGTGATATCTTGATTCCGCCGCCCGTTGAGCCTGCGCAAGCACCGGCAAACATAAGAAAAACAAGAATCAGCTTTGCGATAACGGGCCATGTATCAAAATTGACGGTTGAAAAGCCCGTTGTTGTTATTATTGAGGAAACCTGAAAAAATGCATGGCGGAAAGAATCGCCGACGGAGTATTTTGTGGTCATAAGGCTCAACGCAATAATTAAAACCGATGCGGTAACAATGCCCGCATACCATCTTAATTCCTCGCTTTTTAGAGCCTGCTTCCATTGCTTTATGAAAATCATATAATAAAGGTTAAAGTTAACGCCGAAAATCAGCATGAACACAGCTATAACCATTTCCGCATAAATGCTGTTGTAGCCCTCGATGCTGTTGTTGAGGATGGCAAATCCGCCCGTGCCCGCTGTTGCGAATGAAGTAACAATGCTGTCAAACAGCGGCATGCCGCCAGCAAGAAGAAAGATAATTTCAATGGCGGTTAAAATGCAATAAATGCCGTAAAGTATTCTTGCCGAAGCGCGAAGCTTTGAAACAAGCTTGCCGACCGTCGGACCCGGCACCTCTGCTCTCATAACATGCATTGATGTGCTTTCGGTTTTGGGCATGATTGCAATAACAAAAACAAGAATGCCCATGCCGCCAATCCAATGAGTAAAGCTTCGCCAGAAAAGAAGGCTTTTGGGAAGCGATTCTATCTCGCGCAGGATTGTTGAGCCCGTTGTGGTAAAGCCCGAAACCGTTTCAAAAAAAGCATCAACGAAGTTTGGGATATATCCGCTGATAAAAAACGGAAGTGCGCCGAATAAAGACATTAAAATCCAGGTGAGCGCAACAATAACATAGCCGTCTTTTGCGTATATGGTGTTTTTCTTGGGCTTTTTTCGAACTGCCGTAAGACCCGCTGCGGTCAGTGCGGCGATGGTCAGCGCAAATGCTGTAAGAGTGCTTTCGCCGTAAATGATTGCCCCGATTGCCGGGAACACAAGCAGCGCCGCTTCAACAAGCAGAATTCTGCCGATGTTATAGAAAACCATTCTGTAGTTCATAATATCCTCCGCTGTTATCAAACGAAAATATCGTGCAGGTCTTCTATTATTCTGCCGGCTGTAACAACAATAACGCTGTCGTTGGCTTTCATAACGTCATCGCCGCCGGGGAATATGATTTTTCCGTTGCGGATGATACAGCCGATAAGCAGGTTGGGCAGCAGGTCAAGGTCCTTGAAGGGAATGTTTTCATAGCCTGCATCCTCGGGCACGATAAATTCAGCCGCTTCAACTTTTCCGCCAACGAGCTTATAAAGTGTCTGAATGCGCGAATTTCCTGCAGAATTGTGGAGCGCGCGGACATATCTTGTTACAAGATTACCGGCAACAATCTGCGGAGAAACAACCGTTTCAAGACCGATATCGTTGAGAATGGAGTATGAATGGCGGTTAACCTTGGTGATAACCTTGTTTATACCCTTGGACTCCGCATACATCGAAACGATGATGTTTTCTTCGTCTATGCCCGTGAGAGAAACAAGTGCATCCTGCCTTTCAAGACCCTGTTCATCAAGAATATCCTGGTCTGTGCCGTCGCCGTGAATAACCGTGACATCGGGCAAAACGTCGGTCAGCTCATAGCAGCGGCTGTCGCTCTGCTCAATGAGCTTAATATTGCGGCCGGTATCCGAAAGCAGCTTTGCAAGATAATACGCAATTCTGCCGCCGCCGATAATCATAACGTTTTTGATTTTTTGCTTGTATACGCCCGTTTGCTTCATGAATTGCGAGATTTCCGCTCTTGTGCCCGTAATGCTGATATTGTCGTCGCAGCGAAGCACAAAATCACCCGAGGGGATATAAACATCGTCGTCACGCTGAACAGCGCAGATAAGCACCTTTGCCTTGCATTTTTTGCGTATTTCGTGAATGGGCATGTTGCAGAAAATGTTGTCGGAATGTATGCGCACACGGGCAATTTCGATTTTGCCCCTTGCGAACGAATCAAGGTTTGCCGCGGACGGAAAACGTATAATTCTTGAAATTTCGTTGGCTGTTTCAAACTCGGGGTTAACAATCATGCTCAAGCCGAGTTCGTTTCTCAAAAACTGCATTTGAGCTGCATAGTCGGGGTTGCGCACTCTGGCAATGGTGTTTTCCGTGCCCATTCTTTTGGCAATAAGGCAACACAGGATATTAACCTCATCGGAAGCAGTAGCGGCAATAATAAGCTTTGCCTTGGAAGCGCCGGCGGTTTCAAGCGTTTCGCATGTTGCGCCGTTGCCCCAAACACCCATAACGTCATAGGTGTCAACCAAAGAGGTTACTTTTTCGTTGTTTGTGTCAACAACAGTTATGCTGTGTCCCTCGGCGGTGAGCTGCTTTGTCATTGTAACGCCAAGCTTGCCGAGACCGACAATTATAATATGCATAAATAATCGCTGTCCTTTGCTGTTTTGATTATATTTTTAGCTGTTCTGCTTTTTCCATTCCTTGCGAAGGAAGAAGAGGGGAATAACAATAAGAAGTCCTACTGCCGCCGCACCGAGATAAATGTGAGGCGCGGGAATATCAACCATAATGCCGTATTCATTCTGATACTGAGCGGTTGCAAAGATTTCCGTAATCTTTGTTGCAACTCTGGGGCCGATAAGCATGGGAAGAAGAACGGAGAAAATCATTCTGATTCCCTGAAGCTGACCCGCTTTGTCCTCAGGAGTGAAGTCGCGGATTGCGGCGTTGAGCATAATCATAAGCAGTCCGTAGCCGACAAGCGCGATTACTGCGGCAAGCGCAAACCAAATGATGTTGCTGTCCGCAAAATAAACAAGCACAAGACCTGTTACAAAAAGAGCCGCAGAGGGATAAAGGAAGGGAGCCTTGCCTTTTTTATCGCTCATGACAATCATGAAAACAAGCGCCGCAACAGAGCCGCCGATAACGGCAACGGCAAGCAGGATAACGGGAAGAGTAAGCTTAAGGGTGGACATGTCAATGTAGTGGTCAACATAAATGAAAAGATAGGGGAAGAAAATCTGGCTTGCAATGGCAAAAATGCCCATGCTTACAAGTGAAAGATAAAGGCTCTTGTTGTTCTTTATAACAGAGGGCTTAAAGCCGTAGGTCATGCACTCAACAAAGCTGCTGTTTGATTTAACGCCGTTTCTCGAATCCTTTATCGAGAAAAGACCGACTATGCCGCAGATTGAAACAATCGCGCCAAGACCGATAAAGCATGCGGGGTAGCCGAATTTGCCCGAAAGAGCACCGAATGCGGCTGTAACAACAACCATTGCGATAACGGGAAGAAGTGCGAGGATGGATTCGGTTTTAGCTCTGTTTGAGGGGGAGGTGATATCGGTAATCCATGCGTTGAATGCCGCATCATTGCTCGTTGAGCCCATAAAGGTCATAATGCAGTCCATAACAATAACAACCGTTACGGTTGCAGCGATTGCTGCTGCGGGGGTTGTGCCCATAATTTTAGCCATGTTTTCGGGGGAGATAAAGGCGAATGCCATAACAGTCACACCCCAAACAATGTAGCCGCCGCAGATGAAGATTTTTCTTTTGTTAATCTTATCGCTGAGGCTTCCCATGAAGAGGGTTGTCAACACGGCAACAACCGAGCTTGCGGCAACCATGTTGGAAATGTCATTTGAATCGCCGCCTATCTCATTGAAAAGGAAAAGGTTGAAAAAGTTGTTTTCAACGGCCCATGCGACCTGACCCATAAAGCCGAAGAGCAAAATGTTCAGAATTAATGATTTGCTGAGTTTGTCTTTTTTCTCCATTTTGTTAACCTCCGAAATATTCAATTAATTTTGTGATTATCATTGCGATTATTGCAATGCCCGCAATGCCCATGGCAACATTGGCAAAAGCGTGCATCCAAAAGCTTTGTCTGTCCGTAATGCGTTTCATGATGGGGCCGAGGCATTCGCATTTTAAGCCGAATTCCTTGAAACGCTTAAGCTCATGAGTGAACTTTTCGGGATTTTTTTCGTCAATCGTGACAAGCCTTACGCATGAACGGCAGCCGTCTGTATATGCCCTGAAGCCCGCTGTTCTGTGCTGCGCAAGAAAGATGCCGTCTGTGTAGCCCGAAAAATCGTTGAGGTGGTCGTGACCGAAGAATGCGCCGATAACTCCGCCTACCTTTTTCCAGCTTGCGAACTGACCGCTGTTAACATCGGGTGAGCAGGGACCTTCGCCAACGCAGCCCTCAACGCCTTTTTTGCCGACATATCGTGTTTGGCTGTGTGAGTTGTAGCCTTTAACGGAAACGGGAAGCTCCCACCATTTTGCCTTGCGAAGCAGGTTGTATTCCTCCGGCACGGGTGTGTGCTGGAATACGAATGAAGGCATCGGCTTTCCGCCGTTGAGCTCTTTAAGCTTTGCGCTTTCTTCTTCAAACCATTCAATCTGGTCGGGGTGAACATAGTCATAGTGTGAAATGCTTCTGTCTTCGAAGCAGTTATTGGAGTCTATAAACCAAAGGCAGAAAACGGGCTTTTCGCCGTTTGAGGAATAAATCAGCTCCTTGAAGTTGGCGTTTCCCGTAATTTCGGGTGCCGTTTCGTTTCTCATTAAGCAGCCGTCAATGCTTTGATAAACGGCAACAACCTCGTCCTCGTGACCGTGGTCATGCTCGTGATTGCCGAGAATGGCGGCAACGGGGATGCCTCTGCTTGTTATGGGTGCCAGCAAATCTGTTACAAGCTCTTTGAATTTTTCGCTATCCTTGGAAAAAAGCTCCGTGCTGCAGTTATCGCCCAGAAGCACGCATAAATCGGGCTTGTATTCATCGAGAGCAGCGTTCATGAGCTTTTGCATATCTTTAAATCTGAGGTTTGTTTTGTAGTCCTCATGCTCATGAATGTCGCCGAAAAGAAGAATTTTAAATTTTCCTTCCGAATTAAATTTTAACTTCATTCTGATTACCTCACGAGTAATTTATTGCAACCGCGATAAGCATAAGTGCAACGGAAATAACGCCCTCCAGCGCGAAAAGCTTCCACGAAAATTTGAGCCATTTGCCGTAGGAAATGTTGACAAGACCTATTGCAACAATCATAATTCCGCTTGTAGGATAAAGCAGATTTGTGAAGCCGTCGCCGAGGCAGAATGCAAGGGTAACGCTCTGGCGGGTGACTCCCACCATATCCGCAAGCGGGAGAACAAGGGGCATTATCAAGAACGCCTTTGCCGTGCCGCTGCCAACAAAAAATTCAAGGATAACAATGAATGCGAAAAGTGCCAGAATTGCCGCATAGGGCGAAACACCTTGAATAAGCTCATAAACAAAATTGAGAATTGTGGGGATTATGTTGCCTTGGTCAAGTATGTAGGTTATGGAAAGAATGATGACGATTACGGGAATAATCGGTGCAATGGTTTTAATGCCTTCGCCGAAGTTTTTCAGCAGCTTCTTGCCGTCAAAGCCGGCAAAGTGACCCGCCAGCATGCCGCCGACGGTGAAAAGAACAGCCATGCCGGGCAAGGAGAGCATTCCCTCCATGCCGAGAATAAAGTCAAGCACGATGCAGACAAGAACGCCGAGAAGGCAGAAAAGGAAAGCTTTGGAAGCTTTTTGTGTTTTTGCATCGTTAAGGATTGACATGCTTTCGTCAAGGCTGAATTTTTCGCGAAGCTGAACATCGGTTTCGCGGCAAAGCGATTTTTCGGGATTTTTCTCAATCTTTTTTGCATATAACGTTAAAAAGCCCGCAAGAGCCGCATAAACGCAGATAAAAGTTATTATTCTGAATGCAAGACCCGAAAAAACGGGGATATCCGCCATTTTTTGAACGGTTCCCACATTAAAAGGGTTGAAGGTTGCAGCGGTGAAGCCGAATGCAACCGCAATAAGGCTCATTCCGAGACCAACGAAAGAGTCCCAGCCCAGCGCAAGAGAAATCGCAACCGCAATGGGCACAAGGGTGACGGATTCTTCAAGAATGCCCGCCGTGGAGCTTAAAAGCATGCATGCAAGAACAATTAAGTTTAAAAGCAGATATTTTTTGCTGCCGAATTTTTTGATAATGACAGCCATTATGTATTTGAGCACATCGCATTTATCGAGAATCAGGAATGTTCCGCCGATAAGAGTAATCATAACAATGATACCCGCGCCGGTCAAAGCCGTGTCTGTGCCGAAAACAAGAATGGGAGAAAGAAGAATCTTCCATATCGGCAATTTGTCTTCTGTTTGTGTGTATGTGCCGTTGATTATCGTGCCGTTGGCATTCAATTCATAAACACCGCGCGGCAAAACCTGCGTAAGCACGCCCGCAAACGCCATTATGGCAGCAAGAAGCACGCAGATAAGAATAACCGTTTTTTTGTTTATTGAAAGACCTGATTGGTTATTTTCAGTATTTGTCAAAACATCACACCCTAACTTGTCGGTATTGTAACACAAATATAATTGCTTTTGCAATATTAATATAAAATATTATTTAAGAAATGGCAAAAATTAGTGTTGAGAAACGGAAAAATATGTGGTAAACTTAATTAAAACATAAAACGAAAGGTTGATTTTGTGAAAAAGATAATTGCCGTTATCCTTTCCGTAACAATGCTTTTCTCCGTGCTTGCTCCCGCGGCATCGGCGGCAAGCGAAAAATGCGATTGCGGAGTGCTGCCCACAATCTATGTAGGTCCCCTCGGCAACACGGATATTTATGAAAACCCCGGCGCAGAGAACGAAAGAACTCTTTTCCGCCCCTCAACCGAAACGATTATTCAGCTTGTTGTAAAGCTTCTTCCCTCAATAGTTTCGCTTGTTGTAACAAAGAATTATGACCGCTTCGGCGATACGCTCATTTCCGCCGTTTATGATGCATTCGGTGCAATGGCTCTTGACGGCAACGGTGACTCCGCCGAAAATGTTGACGTTGTGATTGACCTGCCCACCGAAACCAATCACGGCAAGGGTGAGCAGTATTACTTCCACTATGACTGGCGTCTTGATCCCGTTGAGGTTGCAGGTCAGCTTGACGAATTTGTTGAGCATGTCAAAAAGCTCACCGGTCATGACCAAGTTAACTTCAGAGCCTCCTCAATGGGCGGCGTTGTCACTCTTGCGTATTTCAACGAATACGGTTGTGACGACGTTGATGCATGCATTTTCCAAAGCTGCCCCTTGCTCGGCACAGACGTTGCGGGTGACCTGCTTTCAAGAAAGCTTGCACTTGACTCAAGAAGACTTCTTGATTATGCAACCGACGGCTATCCGCCCTTCACATTCGGCGACACCTTGCTTTGGGGTCTTTTCAACGGACTTTTCTACAGCGGGCTTGTTGACCTTGTTTACGCCGCGGCAGGAAAAATTCTCGATAACCTCCAGACAAGGGTTTTCGATGAACTTCTGACCCCCGTATTCGGCACTCTTCTCGGACTTTGGGCGTTTGTTCCCGATTGCTCCTATGAGGAAGCAAAGAAAATCAATCTTGACCCCGAAACACAGGCGGGTCTTATCAAAAAAGCCGACTACTACCACTATCAGATTCAGCAGAGAGCGGACGAAATTCTCAATGGCGCGATTGACGACGGCGTACGCATTATGATTGTTGCGGGCTACAATATTCAGAGAACTCCTCTTGTTGAAAACATGTATAATAACAGCGACGCAACCGTTGACACAAAGTATGCTTCCGCGGGCGCAACCGTTGCCCTTCTTAATGAAACTCTCGGTGATGACTATAAGCAGGCATGCACCGACTGCGGTCATAATCACCTTTCGCCCGACGGCGTTATCGATGCTTCCACCTGCATCCTGCCCGAGCACACATGGTTCATCAAGGATATGCTCCATTCCAACGCCCACGACGGCATAATGGAGATGTATTATTGGTTTATGTATGCGGATGAATACTATGATGTATGGTCAAACCCCGCATACACACAGTTTATCCAAAACGACAAGCCCAATCTCAGGGTTATCCCCATGGGCAATTTTGCCGAGGGCGATGTTGCTCCCGAATTTGAAGAGGGCGACTCTTTCTATAACAAATTTGAGAAATACGTTGCACCCGTGACAGACAGAATTTTCTCCGTGCTTGACAAGTGCAGAGAATGGGTTGGTCTTGAAAACTGAATAAAACACAGCGGTTAAGAAAAAATAATCGGGAGGACTTGTTCCTCCCGATTTTCTTTTTATGGTGATTTTTATGAATGCTCGCATAAAGCTCTCTGCAAGGGCGGCGCTTGCAGGCTCACAGCTTAAAATTGCTGCGCTTGTAACTGCCGCAATGGTTTTGATTTTTGTGTTTTCGCTTTGCAACGCGGCGATAAACACATTTTGGCAGACGGATGAAAGGCTTGTTCTGATTGCTTTTTCGGCGGTTACTTTGCTTCTCTTTGTTGCCGCGGTCAGTCCGCTTCGGCTGCTTTTGGAAATAAAGCACCTGCTTCTTGCCAAAAGAATAAAACCCATGCGCAGGATTAATATGGGTGCTTCGGGTGCCCTCAAAGCATGCGCGCTTTGTGTTTATAATTTTTTTCTGAAGCTTTTTTGGTTTGCCGCTTTTGAATTTGTGCCGTTTTGCGGCGCATTTGTTTTTGCGTCTTATGCAGAAAACAGAGCCGTAAGCCTGAAAGCGGCTTATGCCGTTTTTGCAGGGCTTGCCGTGCTTGCAGTTGCAGGCTTATTCTTTTGGCTTGTTTTCATTCAGCGTTATTCAAAATCGATGTTTTATCTTGCGTGCTATAAGGACTTGACCGCTTCGGAAGCAATAGGGGAGAGCATTAGAAAAACAAGGGGCAGACTCGTCGAAATTTTTCTTTTTAAATTCAGCTTTGCGCCGTGGCTTTTGCTTTGCGCCGCGGTAGTGCCCGCCCTTTTTGTTATTCCCTACTATAAACAAAGCATCACCTGCTATTTTCTCAACAGCAGGTGATGTCAAAATCATATCTTGATTTTAAAAACAGCTTTCTTAATCTTATCGCTGCTCATTTTGATGCAGGGCTTGTGCGTATCGTCGGGGGCAAGAAAAACAAAGGTGCCCTCGGCAAGTGCAATGCGTGATGCCTCTGCGGTCTGCGCGGTGAAAAATTCGATGTCGGGTTTATATCCCGTGGAGTCCTTTGCAAATTCAAGCGGCAAAACGTCAATATATTCTCCGCCCGTGATTGCATACTGCAAATCGTGATAGTCGCGGTGCGCCTCATAGTCGCCGCCGTTTGCCGGTTCATATTCTGAAATGCCGACTTTAACGCCGTCGGCAACGTCATAGCCGCCGCATTCCAAGGCTTTGAGGTCGTTTTCTTCAATAAATTTTGCGATAGCTTCAAATGCGGGGTTAAGTGCCGAATAATTTCTTAAATTTTTTGCGGTATCGTAAATCATGCTTTATTCTCCTTTTTATAGTAGAGATATGACCCGATAACGGGTATTACAATCATTATAATCGTTATTGCCGCAAAAAGCCATACCCAATTTAAAAAAGAAGTTGCAATTATTAAAAGCCCGCCGATAACCCAAACCTTGCCGGCAAGGCGGTGAGTATAATTCCAGTTCTTTTCGCTGTTTAAAGTCCACGAAATTTTGATTCCGATTGAATAATTCTGCTTGCATTTCGGTATATAGTTGCCGATTATAATAAACAACACGCCGAAGAAAAGCGTGCAGGCTGTGCTGACATCAATTTTTGAATTGAGTGCATATGCATAAATTATTCCGTTCACAAAAAGTGAAGTTGCGGGGCAAATCCAAAGCACCAAACCCATGGATTTTTGCGAGATGTTTTTCTTTTTCGGGTCAAGATCGGTCACCCAAGTGCAAAGCCAATGAACTGCCAGCAAAAACAGCGGTATGCCGAAAATGCCGAATTCTTTTCCTGCCCAGCCGTCGGCGGCTCCTTGAGCATTGAAATGAACGGGTATTTCATCGGGCAGCTTATCCCATAAAATCAAGCCCGCAAGAATGGGCAGAAGAATGATTATTGATGTGAAAATCAAAAGCTTCAAATTCTTTTTAATCATTGGATTTCTCTCCTTTCAAATCGCTTATCCACAGCATGATTTCCTCAAGCACGGATGCGTTAAGCTCATAATAAATGAATTTTCCGTCACGCTCGTCGCGGATTAAATCCGCTTCTTTCAAAACTGAAAGATGTCTTGAAATTGCCGCGAAGCTTATGTCAAATTGCTCCGAAATTTCGCCCGCAGATAAGGCGCCTTTTTTTAGTATGTTCAAAATTTCGCGCCTTGTAGGGTCGGCAAGGGCTTTTAATGTGTTTTGAATACTCATTTACTCACCTCACATTCAACATTTAACTTAATTGTTAAATGAATTATACCACGCCTGTTTTATTTTGTCAATACAGATTGACACTTTTTTTGCATCGTGTTAAACTGTAAAAAAAACGGAGTTAATATAATGAAATATATCTGTATAATTCTTGCAACGCTTCAGCTTTGGACATTTAATATTTTTACACTCGGCAAAACTCAGTCGATAGGGGTGAACAAATTCGTGGAGCATCAAACTTTCGAAACCTTCGGCACAAGCTCGGCATGGTGGTCGCAAACAATAGCCGATGAGGCAACAGCGCGCGAAATTGCAAGGCTTCTTTACGATGATGAAACGGGTCTGGGTCTTGATATTTACCGCTATAACATCGGCGGCGGCGAAGCGGATAACCCCGATTGCCGCATTTGGGATGTTACAAGGCGCACCGAAAGCTTCTATGTTTTGAATAAGGAAACGGGCGAATATGAATATGATTTCACCCGCGATGCCAACGCAAGGCGCATGCTCGATATGGCGGTAGAATACGGCGCGCAGGAGGTTATCCTTTTCTGCAACAGCCCGCATTATTCAATGACGGTCAGCGGTCAGGCATCGGGCGGATTAACGGAATATGCCTCCAACCTGCCCAAAGAAAACTACGCGGCTTTTGTTGACTATGTTTTAACCATTGCCGATTGGTTTGTGGCGCAGGGCTATCCCGTAACCGCTATTTCGCCGATAAACGAGCCTCAATGGAAATGGGGCGGCGACTGGGTCGGTCAGGAGGGCTGCCACTACACAGCCGACGAAACCGTTGAGGTGCTTGAACTTTTTGCCGTTGAAATGCAAAAGCGCAACTCGCCCTATAAGCTCAGCGGACCCGAAAGCGGTGAACTTTCACCCGGTTATTATGAATACATAGACAAGTTTTTTGCCAGCAAAATTCTTAATGATTTTTGCGATACATACGCGGGTCACAGCTATTGGCTTGACAACAAGCTCGATATTAAAGCTGCTGCAGGTGAAAAATTTAAAAATGAATATCCGACTAAAAAGCTTGAAATGAGCGAATGGTGCGAACTGCCGCTGACGATTGATTCAACAACCATAGACAGCGGAATTTACATGGCAAACATAATTATTCAGGATTTGAATTTGCTGGGTGCCGTTTCGTGGCAAAGCTGGACTGCTGTTAACGGCGACGGGCTTATGGAGCTTAAAAACGGCGAATTGGTGATTTACAACCGCTATTATGCTTATAAGCATTTTTCACAATTTATCGAAAACGGCATGAAGCGCATTGACGTTACCGACAGCTTTGAGGAAAAATCGCAAATAGCCTCAACCGCATTCAGGGGCAACGGCAAAACGGTTTTGGTGCTTGTGAATAACGCGGAAACAGACCGAGAAATCAAGCTTTTCGGCTGTTACAAATCAATGGATGTTTACCGCACGGATGCGGAGAATAACTGCGCCGAAATCTATTCTGGCGATTATTCGCGCAGATTGACTTTGCCCGCAAGAAGCATAACAACAGTGGTTTTGCACGAATGTTTTTAAAGGAGAAGATGCTATGAAAAAGTTCAGAGTTGGTGTTGTAGGCTGCGGAGGAATTGCCAAAGGTTCGCATTTTCCTTCATATCTGCTTGAAAAGCGTGTTGAGATAGTCGGGCTTTGCGATATAAAGCTTGAAAGGGCCGAATTTGCGAAAAAGACCATGTTTCGTTCAGCAAAAACTTACACGGATTATAAAGAAATGCTCAAGGACGAAACGATTGATTTTATTGATATCTGCACCCCGAACTATTTGCATTCGATAGTTGCGGTTGATGCTCTCAATGCGGGCAAGCATGTGCTGTGCGAAAAGCCCGATGCCGTCAGCGTTGAAGAGGCGCTTAAAATGAAAGAAGCTGCCGAAAGAAACGGCAAAAAGCTCATGGTTATCAGAAACAACCGTTATTTCGGCACATCGCTTGAAATTAAGAGGTTTGCCGATGAGGGCGGCTTCGGTCAGATATATGCAGGCAGATGCGGCTGGGTGCGCCGCAGAGGCATCCCCAGCAAAGGCGGTTGGTTCACAACCAAAGCGCAGTCCGGCGGCGGCCCGCTGATTGACTTGGGTGTGCATATGATTGACCTTGCAATCTGGTTTATGGGCAATCCGAAACCTGTAAGCGTCAGCGGCAACGTTTTCTGTAAGTTTGCCGATAATGACTCTGAAGATTCACCCGAAGCAAAATTCGGCGATAAGATTGAAAACGGCACTTTTGATGTTGAGGACCTTGCAATGGGTCTTATCCGTTTCGATAACGGTGCAGTGCTCCAAATTGAATTTTCATGGGCTTCCAACATAAGAAAAGAGTATCGCTTTGTTGAGTTGAGAGGCGAAAAAGCCGGCCTTGAATGGGTTGACGGCAAGGCGGAGATATTCTATGAGGAGAACGGCGAGCAAATAAATAAAAAGGTAAAAGGCAAAAGAACTCCCAGTGCTCACAAGGTTAACATCAGCCATTTTGTTGATGTTCTTGAGGGGGCGGAGCCTGTGTTTGTTCCCGAACAGGGTGTTGACATGATTAAGATTCTTGCGGCAATTTATGAGTCTGCAAAAACCGGTAAAGAAGTGATTCTTTAAAGGAGTAGCTGTATGAACGGATTTATATATTTTTTATCATATGTTTTGTCGTTGATTATTGCTCTGCCGTCGATAATCTTTTCTTGGGGCGGCGTGGTTAATGACTACAGCTTCAAAATTGATGCATCTCAAATCGGCAGTTCCTTACCCAACGTTGTGAGCAACGTCAATATTTGGAGCATGCAGGACAGCAATCAGTTCACCGATTTGAAGATTAATGAAGAATACAACATCGGCGACTTTGTTGAGTATGTTCAGCTTATGCAGTGCACGGGCGGCAACGCTTCAAGAGATTTGTTTAAAGACCCGAATAATTATGATGTGCTTGATGACTATGACTTTTCAAGCCTTGTTGCCAACTGCAAGGGCATTATTGAGCTTGGCGCAAAGCCGCATTTAAAGCTCGGCAGCGTGCCTCTCAAATATTCATCACAAGCGCAGATGGGAGAATCTTTCGGAACTAACATCTATCCGCCCGATGATTATAACGTTTACTATAATTATATCGCCGCAATGGCGCAGGCGTTGGTTGATGAGTTCGGTGCGCAGGAAGTGCTCAAATGGCGTTTCGGTGTTATGACCGAATATGAAAATGACGATTGGTTTATGGCTGTTGACAAAACCCCCGAAAGCTCTGCCGAGGCATATATGAAGCTTTATGACTACACGGTGGCCGCGCTTCAGGATGTTATCGGCGAGGATGTTTTTGTGGGCGCGCATTCAATGACCGTTACCGAGGGCTTGTGGGATGAAAGGCTGTTTATCAACCATTGCGCAAGCGGCATGAATTATAAAACAGGCAAAAAAGGAACAAGACTCTGCTTCCTTTCCGCCTCTTTCTATGATTATTCACCCGGCGAATACACATCAGGTAAAACCTTGCCCGAAACAATAGAGTTTTTGCAGAAAAGTGCCGACGAAGCGGGGCTTGAGGGCTTGATTTTCGGCATTGACGAGGGCAGGCTGCTTTGCGGAAACGCAAGCGGCGCAGACGATAACCAGCTTTTTACAAGAGTTGTCGGTTACACATATCAGGCGGCTTACGATGCGCGTATTTACAAACAGCTTTTCGACTGCGGCGGCGATTATTTTTCCGCGTGGGGTTATCTTTCAAACGGCTTGTTTGACGGCAATCCGACGGTAAGCTGGCACGTTGCAAAAAATATTTCGCGCTTTGCGGGTGCGAAAAGAGTGAACACCGAAAAAACTCAAAACGGCGTTATATATAATGCGCAGGTGGACTGCGTTTCGGCTTATGACGAAGAAAGCGGCACGCTTCGCGTTATGGCATACAACTTCAAAAACGATGTCGATTACAAGAAAAGCATTGATTTGAGCCTTGAGATAAATGCACCGCAGTTTAACGGCAAAACCGTTGAAATAGCTGCATATACCGTTGACGACAACTGCAATTATTTTGACGAATGGGTCAAGGACAGGGAAATCTACGAAATCGGCGATGAATGCTTCGGTTGGTCGCCCGATGACCCGCAGATTGACTCCGCCGTAACGCTTAAAAACGAGGCGGCAAGAAACATATATTTCACCGAGCTTCGCGGAAAATATGCCGAATGCTCGCGCCTTGAGCCCGTTGTTACAACGGCATCGGTTGAAAATTCCGCTATAACACTCAATACACAGCTTGCACCCAACGGCGTTGTATTTTATGAAATTAAAATTAAATAATCGAAAAGCACCGCAGCAACCCTTATTAAGTGTCGCCCTTGCGGTGCTTTTTTTGTTATTCTTCTGTATCAAGATAGTTGTCGCTGTTGTTGGTGTAAAGTATATCAAGGGTTTTGAGTGTTTGATTATAAAGGATAAAAACTCCGTATTTTGTGCCGTTAACATTTTTGGTCAGGTCAACCGAAAGAATGTCGCAGCCGTCAGCTTTTGAATAAGCAAACGGACCTACAAATCCTGCTCTGCCGAGCTTATCTACATAGGCATTAACCTCGGTTTCTTCCACGCCTGCAAAGCAGTCATCGCCTACAAAATCCCAATGCCAATAGGGTGATTCAAAAGTGCCGTTAAATTCGGTTGTTTCGGATTGGTTGGTTTCATCGTGACCGCAATATTTTCCCGTGCTTTTTGTGATGCCCTCAAACTTCGGGAAAAACTGTGTGAGTGCCTCGGGAAAATTATTGCTGCATTCAACTATATCCAAAACAATTTTTAAATCGCCGTTGTCAAGAGCCTCCGCTTTATTAATGCGGATAAGATGTTCGCCGTCTTGCCAATGGCCGTAATATCCTGCGGGATAGTATTCCGTTGTGTCCTCAAACTTTCTGAAGCCGCCCTTAAAGCCGCTTTCTTCTATTTTGCCCGCAAACAGAAAGAATTCGTTTTCGGGGCAGATGAAATAGAGCCTGAGCCAATCCGCACGGTAGCTTCCGCTTTTTTCACCTGCGCTGCCTTTTGAAAAATAGAAATCATACATTTTTTCGGGCGGAGCAGGGAACTTGGCGGGCAGGGGAGCGGTGCGCCAGTCCGTTTCATATTTAACCGTGCTTTCGGGCGCGGTGGATTGAGTTGTTTCCACGGGATTTTCGGTCTGACCCGTGCATGCGCACAAAAACAGAGTTGTTGCCGATATAAAAAGAGCGATTATTTTTTTCATGTAATTCTCCTTGGTTTTTCGTTCCTAATATTTTAACACGGTATTTTTCTTTTGTAAATACCTATACATTAACGGCTTTTTGTGATATACTCAAAAAATCAAGGATAAGGAGGGGAGAAAATGCCGAGAAATATTGATTACACCGTGCCGCCTGAATATGACGGACGGAAAACCGTTCATTTTTTGCGCGGATACTGTGGTTTTTCTTCGCGCCTTATGCGCAAGGTCAAGTATGCGCTCAAATGCAACGGCGAGCCGACCCGCACCATTGATATAATTAAATGCGGCGATATAATCAGCGTTTCAATCCCCGATGATGATGCCCTGCCCGAAATCACCGAGGCGGAAATTGATATTCTTTATGAGGATGAGGATATTCTTGTTATCAACAAGTCACCGTTCATGGCAATGCATCCCACCCACAACCATCAGGGCGATACGCTTGCAAACGCAGTTACGGCTTATCTGACCAAAAAGGGAAAAAGTGCGGCTTTCAGGGCCGTCGGCAGGCTTGATAAAGGCACTTCGGGTGTTGTTGTCTGCGCGATAAATCCTCTTTCCGCGTGCAAACTTTCGGGCAGGATTGAAAAGGAATACTGCGCTCTTGTTCAAGGCGAATTAAAAGGCGAGGGCAGGGTGGATGTTCCGATTTACCGCCCCGACCCGATGAAAACTCTGCGTGCATGCTCATATGAGCTTGGTGTTGAGCCGGCATTCACAAACTGGCGGGTTGAAAAAAGCTTTAACGGCGCAACTCTTATAAGTCTGCGGCTTGAAACGGGCAGGACTCACCAAATAAGGGTGCATATGGCTTTTTCGGGTCATCCGCTTGCGGGCGACACGATGTACGGCGATTTTATGCCCGAAATCGGTCACCAGCTTCTGCATTGCCGCCGATGCTTTTTTGACCACCCCGTAACGGGTGAAAAAATGAAGTTTGAGGCCCCGTTTCCGCCGGATTTTGCCGAAGCACTCACCAAACTTGGTAAAATTGAATAAATATCCGATTTGAATGCAAGAAAATTGAGATTTTGTTATAAAAATACAAAACTTCTTTACTTTTTATTTTAACAATGCTATAATACATGTATCTTGAAATTGACGGAGGTAACTCTAATGAAGAAATTTGTTAAAATTTTGGCAGTTGTTATGATTGTTGCTCTTTCCGCAACTCTCCTTTTCGCTTGCGGCGGTCAGGAAGATACCGGCAGAGAAAAGCTTATCATGGGCACAAACGCGGCATTCCCTCCCTATGAGTATTATGAGGGCGACAAAATCGTGGGCATTGACGCTGAAGTAGGTGCACTTATCGCTGAAAAGCTCGATATGGATTTTGAAATCCTGGATATGGATTTCAACGGCATTATCAGCGCAGTTCAGAACGGCGTTGTTGACATCGGCATGGCAGGCATGACAGTAAGAGAAGACAGACTTGAGCATGTTAATTTCTCAACAACATACGCAAAGGGCGTTCAGGTTGTTATCGTTAAGGAAGGCTCCGATATCAAAACTCTCGACGACCTTGCAGGCAAGCTCATCGGTGTTCAGGAAGCAACAACCGGTGACGCATACGCAAGCGAAGATTACGGCGAGGAAAATGTTAAGAGATACACAAACGGCGCAGCAGCAGTTGCTGCTCTTCAGAGCGACATCGTAAACGCTGTTATCATCGACAACGAGCCCGCAAAGGCATTTGTTGCCGCTAACGAGGGTCTTACAATCCTTGAAACAGCTTATGCAGACGAAGATTACGCAATCGCAGTTGCAAAAGAAAACACAGAGCTTCTCGAAAAGATTAACACCGCTCTTGCAGAGCTTACCGCAGACGGCTCAATCGATGCAATCGTTAACAAGTATATCCCCGCATAAATTATTTTAAAAAGCGTTAAGGGCAGGCTTTCGCTTGCCCTTAAATTTTGTGAAAGGCAGATTAAGGCATGAGAGATTTCAGAATGTCTAAAAAAGCGTTTGCAGCCATAATGGCGTTGGTTATTGCCGTTTCGGTTGCAAGCTTTGCTTTCCCCGCATTCGCTTCTGCCGCCGAAACCGCGCAGGAAGCGGGCGGCATAGGTGCATTTTTTGTTGAACTGAAAGACGGTATTGTTGAAGCTTTTGTTGAGCTTAAGGACGATGTTTATAATGTTCTTATCAAGAACGATAATTATAAGCACATAACCGACGGCTTGCTTGTTACCATTGAAATAACGCTTGCCGCTCTGCTTATAGGCCTTGCAATAGGCTTTTTGGTTGCAATTATCCGCTCAACTCACGATAAAACCGGCAAATTCAAGTTCCTCAATTCAATTTGCAAGCTTTATCTGACGGTTTTCAGAGGCACTCCCGTTATAGTTCAGCTTTTGATAATCTATTATCTGTGGCTCGGCAAGGCAGGTGTTCATGAAAACATCGCGGCGATAATTGCTTTCGGTGTCAACTCCGGCGCATATGTTGCCGAAATAGTCCGCTCGGGTATCATGTCGATTGACAACGGTCAGTTTGAGGCGGGCAGAAGCCTTGGCTTTAACTATGTTCAGACCATGGTTTATATAATTCTTCCGCAGGCACTCAAAAATGTTTTGCCCACCCTTGCAAACGAATTTATCGTTCTCCTTAAAGAAACCTCGGTTGCAAGCTTCATCGCCGTTAAGGATATGATGAAGGGTGCAAATGCGCTTGTCGGCTTCACCTATAACATGAACATACCCTACATAACGGTTGCGGTTATCTATCTTGTAATGGTGCTTGTTCTTCAAAAGGGTGTCAGCATGCTCGAAAGGAGGCTTCGCAACAGTGACCACTGATAATGTTTTGATAAAAGTTACGGGGCTTCAAAAAAGCTTCGGTTCTCTTGAAGTGTTAAAAAATATTAACACCGAAATCAAAAAAGGCGAGGTTGTTGTTGTTATCGGTCCTTCGGGCTCGGGCAAGTCAACATTTCTCCGCTGCCTTAACAGGCTCGAAGAGCCTACGGGCGGCACAATAGAGCTTGGCGGTGTTGACATAACCGACAAAAAGGTTAACATCAATAAGCATCGCGAGAAGATGGGCATGGTTTTCCAGCAGTTCAATCTTTTCAACAATCATACAATCCTTAAAAACATCACGCTTGCGCCCGTTAAACTCGGCATAATGAAAAAAGCCGAAGCAGAGCAGAGAGCAATGGAGCTTCTCAAAAGAGTCGGTCTTGAAGAAAAGGCGAATGCCTATCCCTCACAGCTTTCGGGCGGTCAGAAGCAGAGAGTTGCCATTGTCCGCGCGCTTGCAATGAATCCCGAGGTTATGCTTTTCGACGAGCCCACCTCCGCGCTTGACCCCGAAATGGTCGGCGAGGTGCTGGACGTTATGAAAGAGCTTGCACAGTCGGGCATGACGATGATTGTTGTTACCCACGAAATGGGCTTTGCAAAGGAAGTCGGCTCCAGAGTAGTGTTTATGGATGAGGGTGTTATCATGGAAGAAAACGCACCCGATGAATTTTTCGCAAATCCGAAAAACCCCAGGCTGAAAGACTTCCTTTCAAAAGTGCTTATATAAAAGCAAGAGCTGTTGCGTTCTGCAACAGCTCTTATTCATTAATAAACAATGTTTTGCGGTTTACCGTTAAAAAACGCTTCAACATTTTCACGGCAGATTTTCATAAGCCTTTCGCGCGTTTCAAAACCCGCCCATGCAATGTGAGGCGTGATATAACAGTTTTTTATGCCGAGCAGAGGGCAGTCTGTTTTCGGCGGCTCGGTTGAGAGCACGTCAAGCCCTGCGCCCGCAATAATGCCCGTGTTCAGCGCATCGGCAAGGTCTTTTTCGTTAACCACCTGACCTCTTGAAGTGTTAATGAGTATGGCGGAATTCTTCATTTTAGCGAGAAACTCCGCATTTACCATGCCCTCGGTCAGCGGGGTCAGCGGGCAATGAATGCTCACAAAATCGCTCTTTGCAAGCAGCTCATCTTTATCGCAAAAAACAACGTTTTCAAAAGGCGCGGGGTGGTTGGTTGCTGCTATAACGTTCATTCCGAAAGCTTGCGCTATTTTTGCAACCGCTTTACCAATCTTGCCGAAGCCGATTATTCCGAGCGTTTTGCCCGAAAGCTCCGCAAGCGGGGTTTTCCAATAGCAGAAATCTGCGCATGCACTCCATTCGCCGGCGTGAACGGAATCGCTGTGGAGCGAAACGGCGTTGGTGTGCTCCAAAATAAGCGCAAAAACAAGCTGGGCAACAGCCGAGGTGCTGTATGACGGGATGTTGCAAACGGGGATGCCCTTTTCCCGGCAGTAATCCCAGTCAACTATGTTGTAGCCCGTGCTCAAAAGACCTACATATCGGAGTTTCGGCAGAGTTTCAAGCAAATCTCTGCGGAGCGGAGTTTTGTTGGTTATAACAATTTCGCAGTCCTTTGTGCGCTCGGCAACAAGCTCGAGGGGAGTGCGGTCATAAACCGTGCAGTCGCCAAGGCGCATGAGCCAATCCCATGAAAGGTCGCCGGGGTTTGTTGTGAAGCCGTCAAGAACGCATATTTTCATAATGCTTCCTCCGAAAAACAAATCATTTATATTAATATTATAGCATAACTTGTAAAAAATAAAATACCGAAAATATGAAATATTTTCTTTATGTTATTGACCCGAGAGAGATAATAAGATAGAATATAATTGGAAAATTATGTTGGAATAGCGGTGAGGCTTTGGAAAATAAAAAGAAACCTAAAAAGCTTCTGCTTTTCAGCGGATTAATACTGCTCGCCCTTTCGCTTGCTGTCGGCATTCTTTTGTTTTCGCTCCAATTTGAGGAGCTTTGGCGCTGGTATGCGCAGGCAAAAAGACAGCTTGCTGAACTTGAACAGTTTATTACCCACATCGACAAGGCGTGGCAGTTTATCGGAGCGATACTTTTGCTTTTTGCAATAAAAAGCTTTTTCCCAATATATCCCACATCAACGGTATGTTTTTTAACGGGCGTTGTGCTGCCGATGCATCTTGCAGTCCCCGTTAACATAATCGGTTTTGCGGTTTTGCTGACCGTGCGGTATTTTTGGGGCAGACGCTTCGGCGCGGGAAATGCATGGAAGATAATATCAAAAACAGATACACTGCGAAAGCTTATTCAGCAGGACGGCAAGGGCAACCCCGCTCTGCTTATTGCGCTTCGGCTGATACCGGGCATGCCGATTAACAGCATTTCGGGCATCTACGGCTCGTTTGATTTCGGCTACGGAAAATTTATTTTGCTGTCAACAATCGGGTTTTTGCCAAAGCTTATATCATTCACCTTTGTCGGCCGCAATGTTTATGACCCGCTTTCATCTGGCTTCCTGCTGCCGATAATGCTTTTGCTGTTCTTCACGGGAATTTCAGCTTTGTCCGTTAACGGCGTTTGGACAACGGTTGAAAAAATAATAGAGTATTCAAAGAAAAGGAAAAATATAAAATCAGAAAAGAAAGGACTTGCCGAAAATGATTAAAACATCCCAGCTCAAACAAAAGCTTGCAGGCGCAGAATATGAAGGCGTTTTTGCAAGAAACTATAAAAAAGAGGACATCGAAGCACAGAAGCAGAGATATATAAAGATTGTCACCAAATTTGAAGAGTTTTTCGGGCTCGACAGAGAGGTTGAAATGTTCAGCGCGCCCGGCAGAACCGAGGTTGGCGGCAACCACACCGACCATAACCACGGCTGCGTTCTTGCCGCAAGCGTTAACCTTGATGCAGTTGCGGCAGTCAGCGCAAACAGCGAAAACATTGTCAGAGTTAAGTCAGAGGGCTACAAGATTGATGCGGTTGATTTGAAAGAACTCGGCGTTATGCCCTCCGAAAGGGGCAAATCAGAGGCTCTTATCAGAGGCGTTTGCGCCGCTTTCAAAAACAGAGGCTATAATATCGGCGGATTTGATGCCGCAACAGCTTCCGATGTTCTTTCCGGCTCGGGGCTGTCATCATCCGCGGCTTTTGAGGTGCTTCTCGGCACAATTCTCAACCATCTTTATAATGGCGGCAAAATCAGCGCGGTTGAGATTGCGCAGATAGCGCAGTTTGCAGAAAACGAGTATTTCGGCAAGCCCTGCGGTCTTATGGACCAGATGGCATGCTCCGTCGGCGGCTTTGTTAAGATTGATTTCAAAGACCCCGCACTTCCCGTTATTGAAAAGCTTGAATTTGATTTTGCTTCTTCAAACCACGCTCTCTGCATTGTTGACACGGGCGGAGACCATTCTGACCTCACCGACGAATACGCCGCGGTACGCGGTGAAATGGAAGCCGTTGCCGCAAAATTCGGCAAGGGCGTGCTCCGTGATGTTGACAGAGCGGAGTTTGAAAAGAATATTTCCGTTATTCGCGATGTTGCGGGCGACAGAGCCGTGCTTCGTGCAATGCATTTCTATAACGAAAACGACAGAGTTGCAAAGCTGGCGGATGCGCTCAAGAGCGGAGATTTTGAAGCGTTCAAAAAGCTCATTATCGAAAGCGGTTTTTCTTCATACATGTATAACCAGAATGTTTACACATGCCGTGCCCCCGAAAATCAGCCTGTGAGCGTTGCGCTTGCAATCTGTCAGCAGGTGTTGAACGGCAAGGGCGCATGGAGAGTTCACGGCGGCGGCTTCGCAGGCACGATTCAGGCGTTTGTTCCCGCAGAGCTTCTTGAAGAATTTAAGTCAAAAATCTGTGCCGTATTCGGAGAAAAAGCATGCTATGTGCTCAACATCCGTCCCGACGGCGGCATTAAAGTTATCTGATTGATTATTGGAAGTGTTTATTATGGCAGATTATTCCGAAGTTTCCGCATTGCTCAAAGAGCTTTGCGCGGCAAAGGGCGTTTCGGGTGCTGAAAGCGAAGCGGCGGCTGTTGCGGCAAAGCTTCTTGAAAAATATATGCCCGCAAAAATTGACGCACTCGGCAGCGTAACGGGCAGCATAGGTAACGGCGATATCAACATTCTTCTCGATGCCCACCTCGACCAGATTGGTCTTGTTGTAACGGCGATTGATGAAACGGGTTTTCTGAAAGTAACCAAGTGCGGCGGCGCGGATATCCGCGTGCTTGCCGCGGCAGAGGTTACCGTCCACGGCAGGGAAAAGCTTTTCGGCATTGTAACATCAACTCCGCCCCATCTCTCAAAGCCTGAGGATGCCAACAAGGCAAAGGGTTTTGACGATATTGCGGTTGATATAGGCTTAACGCGCGAAGAGGCTGAAAAGCTTGTTTCGCCCGGTGACAGAATAACCTTTAACGGAGCATATTCCGAGCTTCTCGGCAATAGGGTTTGTTCGCCCTCGATTGATGACAGAGCGGGTGTTGCCGCCGTTTTGAGATGCCTTGAGCTTATAAAAGATAAAAAATTGAACTGTAAAATCAGCGTTCTGTTCTCCGTGCAGGAAGAAACGGGCGGCAGCGGCGCGCAGACGGGCGCATTTGCGGCAGATGCCGATGAAGCGATTGCCGTCGATGTCAGCTTCGCTTCGGCTCCCGGTGTGAGCGCGGAAAAATATGCTTCGCTCGGCGGTGGCACGATGATTGGATACGGTCCGTCGCTTGACTATGCCATGAGCAGAAAGCTTTCAGAAATTGCGGAAAATAAAAATATACCAAATCAGCCCGAAGTAATGGGCAGAAGCACGGGCACCAACTGCGACCAGATTCAGGTTGCGGGCAAGGGTGTTAAAACCGCGCTTTTGTCAATTCCTTTAAGAAATATGCATACAGCCGTTGAGGTATGTGACCTTGCGGATATTGAGAACACGGCGAAGCTTATGGCTGAATATATAATCGAAAGGGGCGGTGCAAATGCTTGAACTTATTAAAGAAATAAGCTCTCTTTCGGGCATATCGGGCAGGGAATGCGCCGTTCGCGAATATATAATAAATCAAATCAAGGATTACGCCGAATACAGCGTTGACCCGCTCGGCAATCTTATTGTTTTCAAAAAGGGTAAAAATCCCGCCAAAAACAAGGTTATGCTTGATGCGCACATGGACGAGGTCGGCTTGATTATAACCGCAATAACCTCCGAGGGATTTTTAAAATTCCTCAATGTCGGCGGCATCGACAACCGCGTTATGCTCGGCAGAACGGTCAAGGTTGGCGAAAAAGCTGTTAACGGCGTTATCGGCGTAAAGCCCGTTCACCTTGTTGAAAAGGGCGAGGAAGCCAATATTCCGAAGCTTGACGACCTTTATATAGATATCGGCGCAAAAAGCAAAGAGAAAGCGGCTGAATATGTACGCCTCGGCGATGCCGCATGGTTTGCAGGCGATTTTGTTGAATTTGGCAACGGATTTGTTAAATCAAAAGCGCTTGATGACAGAGTCGGCTGTGCCATACTGATTGAAATGATAAAAAGCGAGCTCCAATATGACGCGTGGTTTTCGTTCAGCGTTCAGGAGGAGATAGGAACAAGAGGCGCACAGACCGCCGCTTTTGCTATTGCTCCCGACTACGCAATAGTTGTTGAAACAACAACCGCTGCCGATATTGCGGGCGTTAAAGACGAAAAAAGAGTATGCATCTGCGGAGAGGGCGGCGCGGTTTCGTTTATGGACAGAAGCACGCTTTACAGCAGAGAGCTTTTTGATAAGGCGTTTGAAACAGCAGAAAGAGATAACATTAAGTGCCAGCCCAAAACAATGGTTGCGGGTGGCAATGATGCAGGGGCAATCCATAAAAGCCGCGGCGGAGTTAAGGTGTTGACCGTTTCCGTACCCTGCCGCTATCTGCATTCTCCGGGCTGTGTTATCAAACTCAGCGATGCGGATGAAAGCCTGCGCCTTGTTAAAGCATTGGCGGAGAAGTTTGCCGCATGGTAAGCCTTTGTGAAAGCCTTGACGAGCTTGCTTTTCTTCCTGCCGACCCCTATGCGGCAAGAATAACGGCTCTTATTAACACCTACGGCGCGGGGCAGAGCTTTGCGCTGTTTTGGGTGCAGAAAATAAACGGTATTCCCGTTGCCGCAGTCAGCAGGGTTGACGGCTCAATGACCCTTTGCGCGGGCGAAAATGCGGATTTTGAGGAGCTTCGCGCTTTTATGAATGCCGCAGGCTTCAGCAGCCTTACCTGCTCTGAAGAATGCATGAAAAAGCTCGGCATAGCGGATTATAAAACATCCTATACGGTTAAATATATCGGCGGTGAATCGCCGAAAAACATAAAAATCAGCCGTGACTGCGACAAAAGAAAAATATATGATTTACTTTGCGAATGCGGCTTTGAGCTTGGCGATTACGGTGCTTTTCTTGCCGATGTCTGCGCAAGGCTCAATAAAGGCACGGCTTCGCTTGCTGCCGCGGAAGAAAACGGAGAAGTGAAAGCCTGCGCATTCGCACTTTTTGAAGGCATAAAAAGCGTTTTGCTCGGTGCGGTTGCAACCTCGCCGTCGGCAAGGGGCAGGGGATATGCTTCCGCTCTTGTCGGAACTCTTGCAAAGGAAAAATCCGAAAAAGAAGTTTTTTTATTTTGCAGAAACGATTCTCTTTTGGATTTTTATAAAAAAATCGGATTTGAAGCCGTCGGCAGATGGGCAGTAAGGGAGATGGAGTAATGTCACCGTTGTGTTATGTTTTGGCACTTGTTACGGCTGTTTTTGCCGCAGGATGTGTCACTCTGCGACGCAAAGGCAAGGCGTTTGAGGGCATGATGTGCAAATTTATGGCAAGCTTCGGCTTCCTTTCGGTTGCTATTGTCGGTTATTGCACAAACCCACATAATACATATTATTTTTGCCTTGTATGCTTTGCTTTGTTTTTCGGCTTCTTCGGCGATGTTCTTCTCGGCATCAAAGAGGTTGCTCCCACATTCAGAGGAAAGCTCATTCCGCTCGGCACATTCTATTTTCTTATCGGTCATATTTTCTTCCTCTCGGCATTCATTTCTATAAGTGGCTTTAATTTAATCGCTTTGCTTGTGGGCGTTGCAGGCTTTGTGTTTGCGCTTGTGATGATAAAGGTGCTCAAAATGAAGGCGGATAACAAGCTTTGGATAATTATGAGTATTTACTACGGCGCGCTGGCATATAAAATTGCCGCATCGCTCGTGCTTCTTCTGGCAGACCCGCGCCCTGCGTGGTGGCTCGCATTCATCGGCTCTGTTTTGTTTTTTATCAGCGACACTTGTCTGGGATTTCTTTATTTTACCCCCGTCAAGAGGAAGAATGTTTTGGTTACCGCTGAGCTTTCAACCTATTACCCCGCGCAGATATTGCTGGCAATGTCTGTTGCACTTATGTAAAATATGTACAGGGTGTGAGAAAATTTTCACACCCTGTTGTTGTCTTTTATGCGCTTTATTGCTCCTTTTTCAAGCCTTGAAACCTGCGCTTGTGAAATTCCAATCTCATTTGCAACCTCCATTTGCGTTTTGCCCCTCATAAAACGCAGATAGAGGATTTTTTTCTCTCTTGCGCTCAAATCTTTGATAGCTTGCTTTAAAAGGATTTCTTCAAGCCAGCTTTCGTCTGTTTCAGTGTCGCCAATCTGGTCCATAACATAAATGGTGTCACCGCCGTCAGAATAAACCGGCTCATTGAGTGAAACGGGCTCAACAATGGCATCCAGAGCCATAACAACGCTTTCTTTTTCAATGCCCAGCTCTTTTGCGATTTCCTCCGGAGTGGGGTCGCGCTCAAGCTCATTTATCAGCCTTTCTCTGACCTGCATTGCATGATATGCCGTGTCTCTGACGGAGCGGCTGACCCTCACGGGATTGTTATCGCGCAGATGCCGCCTGACTTCGCCGATAATCATGGGGCATGCATATGTGCTGAAGCGCACGTCAAGGCTCATGTCAAAGTTGTCAATCGCCTTTATCAGCCCGATGCAGCCCACCTGGAAAAGGTCATCGGGGTTTTCGCCCCTGTTTGAAAAACGCTGAATTACGCTCAGAACGAGCCTCAAATTGCCCGTCACAAGCTCGTCACGCGCCTTCTTGTCGCCTGCGCGCGCCTTTCGAAGCAGCTCCATTTTCTCGTTTTCCTTGAGTACTTTCAGCTTTGCCGTGTTAACTCCGCAGATTTCAACCTTGTTGAATTGCAAAAAATCACCCCGATACATTTGTTGGCAATAACAGTATTGCCTGAATGCATCGGGGTTATTATTTTAAAATTTATTTAATTTCGTATGTGATATTCAAATCTGCATCAACAGTAACAGCGATTGTTATTGTTTCAAGCACCTCGTATTTTTCGGTGTCAATCTCATAACCGTCTTCGGTTTTGACAAGGGGATACATGTCAACCTTTTCAAGGGTAAATTCCGCCGACCCCTCTTTGAGAGCTTCAATAACAACTGTTTCATTTCCGCCGACAGGGACCTTGCCGAGCAATTCGCCAACAAGTGTATTCATCAACTCCAAAACTTCTGCAGATGCAAAATCTTCAGGAAAATATATGCTTCCGTAGTTATCGGAGGTGGTGTAGATGCTGATTATTTCAGCTTCGTCGGCAGAGTAATCGCTTGTAACGTTCCAGAAAATCAGCTTGGAAAAATCGGACGGAAGCTCGATTTTTGCGAGTCTGTTTTCGTCAATATAACTGATTGTTCCGTCGTCGTTGAGAACATAGGCGATAAACTTGTTTTCAAGCGGAGTGCCGTCAGCAGCGTAATAGGTGAAGAGTGTGCCGTATTTCATATCCTCCAAAAACGGGTTTATAACCTCAAATTTGCAAACGCCGTTAACGGTTTCGGGCTCATATTTAAGCTCGGGTGCATCTGCACCGAAGCCGAAACCCCAATAGCCGCCCTCAACGGGGGACTGCGCAGTGAGAGTTATTCCCTCATCATAGTCGATATATGTTCCGAAGTTATAGGCTACTTCAATATAATAATATTCAAAGTCGCCGTTGTAGGGGTTGTGCTGCGCAACGGAATCGATGATGCATGAAGAAGTATCGCCGTCTTTATTTGTCATGGTTATTTCCGTTCTGCCCTCGCTGATGCCTTCGATTGCAAAGGTCTGAACAGAGCCTCTTGCACTTTCGCTCTTGACAACAGCCACGCTGTCATCGGCAATGTCGCATTCCCAAACAAAACCTCTGTCCTCATTATAAACCATAGTGAGAGTGCAAAGGTTGTTGCCGAAAAGCACGGTAAAAAACGATGTTATTGAAAAGAAAAATGCGAGAATTGATGAAAAGATGCCCATTTGAATTCCTCCTTTTCTTTATTACAAGAAAATTATGGCAAAGTTGAATATATTTGTCAATAGGTTTGATTTGCTTCTAAAAAATTTTTTGAAATAAAAAAGCGAGGAAATCAAAGCAAAAATGAGCATTTAAGAGGAAATCAAAGAAAAATATTTGAAAACCCCAAACCGAAACGGTTTTTTCATGAATTTATTAAAAAAATTGTTGACATTTGCAAGTTTTTGCTCTATATTTTATATTATTATAATAGCCGTTTCGCAGAGCGCTGCGCTAAAGGCAGAGAGGGGCTGCATAATTGAAAAACAATGCAATTATTGATTTGAAAAACATTTCCGTAACCTTCGGAAATAATCAGGTTCTTAAAAACCTCAATCTCTATATTCGCGACAAGGAGTTTATAACTCTTCTCGGTCCCTCGGGCTGCGGCAAAACCACAACCTTGAGGATTATCGCGGGCTTTATCGAGCCTGATGAGGGAGAGGTTATTTTTGAAGATAAAAAGCTGAATGGTGTTCCTCCTCACAAAAGGCAGGTTAACACTGTTTTTCAGCGTTATGCCCTTTTTCCCCACCTTAACGTTTATGAAAACGTTGCTTTCGGTCTGCGCATTAAAAAGGTGCCCGAAAAGCAGATAAAAGAAACGGTTGAAGAAATGCTTGCTCTTGTTAACCTGACCGGCTTTAACAAGCGCAACATAAATTCGCTTTCCGGCGGTCAGCAGCAGCGCGTTGCCATTGCAAGAGCCTTGGCGGTTAAACCCAGAGTGCTTCTTCTTGACGAGCCTCTCGGTGCGCTCGACTTAAAGCTTCGCAAGGATATGCAGATAGAGCTTAAAAACATTCAGCAAAGGCTTGGCATAACCTTTATTTATGTTACACACGACCAGGAGGAAGCCCTTTCTATGTCCGACACAGTTGTTGTTATGGACGGCGGCATCATTCAGCAGATTGGCACACCTCTTGATATATATAATGAGCCTAAGAATGCCTTTGTTGCCGATTTCATCGGTGAAAGCAATATTCTTGACGGCGTTATGATTGACGACTGCCTTGTTGATTTTTCGGGTCACCGCTTTGAGTGCCTCGACAAGGGCTTCGGCAAAAATGAGGCGGTTGACGTTGTAGTCCGCCCCGAAGATGTTGACGTTGTTGAGCCCGAAAAGGGCATGCTTTGCGGCGTTGTTACATCCGTAACCTTTAAGGGCGTTCATTTTGAAATAATTGTTGATATCGGCGGCTTCAAATGGATGATTCAGACAACGGACTATCAGCCTGAGGGCGCAAAAATCGGTTTATTCATTGAGCCCGA
Organism: Clostridia bacterium; assembly: GCA_017623615.1. GTDB lineage: Bacteria > Bacillota > Clostridia > Oscillospirales > Acutalibacteraceae > CAG-177. Next base: position 85,948 of record JAGAOT010000013.1, read on the forward strand.
TGCCATTCACATTATGAAAAAATCCGAATATTCGGGTATATACGGAGATTACAGCTCCTTCAGCGAGGAGTTTGACGAGCTCTCCAACGCCGAGGAGGAGGTGGAGGAATGAGCGGCCGTTCATCTCTCAAATCAAAGCTTATCGCCTCGCCTTATATCGTATGGTCGGCTCTGTTTATAGTCGCTCCGCTTATTTTTGTTGTTTATTATTCTTTTACCGATGCGGCGGGTAACTTTACTTTTGAAAACATCGAGGCTTTGAGCAAATATGCGCCCACCTTTCTGCGCTCCATATGGTTTGGAATTGAGGCAACAATCATATGCCTGCTTATCGCCTTTCCTCTTGCATACATAATTTCGCAAAAAACCGAAAAAGTTCAGCGCACCCTCGTTATGCTTGTTATGCTCCCCATGTGGATGAGCTTTCTTATCCGCACCTATTCGTGGATGGCTCTTTTGCAGGATACGGGCATTATCAACAGCTTTCTCGGCAAGCTCGGCATTGACCCCATTCACATGATTAACACCGAGGGCGCGGTTATATTGGGCATGGTCTATAACTTTTTGCCCTATATGATAATGCCGATTTATTCCGTTATGGCAAAGCTTGACCACAGCATGGTTGAGGCGTGCCAGGATTTGGGCGGCAGCAGACTCACGGTTATCAGAAGATGCATTATTCCCATGAGTATGCCGGGCATAGTTTCGGGCATCACCATGGTTTTTGTTCCGTCTGTAAGCACCTTTTATATTTCGCAAAAGCTCGGCGGCGGCTCGTTTGACCTTATCGGTGACGTTATCGAAAGGCAGTTCCAACAGAGCTATAACTACAATCTCGGCGCATCACTTTCACTTGTTCTGATGGTGCTTATTCTTATTTGTATGGCGGTTATGAACCGCTTTTCAGGCGATGAGGAGGGCATGGTAATATGAAAATTGCTTCAAAAGCCTATGCCGCGCTTGTTTTTGCGTTTCTCTATGCGCCCATTGCGGTTATGATTATTTTCTCGTTTAACTCAACGAGCAGCACAAGCGTTTTTTCGGGCTTTTCGCTCGAATGGTATAAAGTCCTTTTTGAGGATGAGGCAACTCTCCGTGCGCTTTACAACACGGTTATCCTTGCAGTTTGCTCGTCGCTTATCGCAACCGTGCTCGGCACGGCGGCGGCAGTCGGCATTGACAAATTCAAAAAGGGCGTTGCGCGTTCAAGTGTTATGGCTGTTACAAACATCCCCATGATGAATCCCGAAATTGTTACGGGTATTTCCATGATGCTGCTGTTTGTTTTTGCAGGCAGGCTTGTTAATGAAGATGCTGTTCTGGGCTTCGGCACATTGCTTATAGCGCACGTTACATTCAACCTGCCCTATATCATACTGACGGTTTTGCCAAAGCTTCGCCAAACGGACAGAAACCTTGCCGAAGCGGCGCAGGACCTTGGCTGCAGACCCGCAACAGCCTTTTTCAAGGTTGTTCTTCCGTCAATCATGCCGGGCATCATTACGGGCATGATTATGGCATTCACTCTTTCGCTGGATGATTTCATTATCAGCTATTTCACCAGCGGCCCCGGCTTCCAGACCCTTCCCGTTGCGATTTTCTCAATGACAAAGAAAAGGGTTAAGCCGGATATGTATGCACTTTCCGCTTTGATTTTTGTCAGCATTCTTGTGCTGCTTATCCTCTATAATATCGCTCAGGTCAAGAGTGAGGAAAAATCAAAGAAAAAGTGAAAGTTTTCCGTAAAGGAGTGACTTTAGTGAAAAAAATGCTTTCTGCGCTTCTTGCGCTGATTATTGCTTTTGTTCCCTGCACATTCGCTTTTGCGGCAGAGCAAAGCGAGATTGATGCTTTGAGAGGCACAAAGCTCTATGTTTATAACTGGGGTGAATATATTTCCGACGGCGCGGACGATACTCTCGACGTTAACGCCGCGTTTGAAGAAAAATACGGCATAGATGTTATTTATGATACCTATGACACCAACGAGGTTATGTATTCAAAGCTCAAGGGCGGCGGAGTTTCATACGATATTGTTATTCCGTCAGACTATATGATTGAAAGAATGATTGCTGAGGATATGCTTCAGCCGATTGATTTTTCAAACATCCCCAACTATAAATACATACCCGAAAAATATAAAAACCTTGCGCATGACCCCGAAAATGCTTATTCCGTGCCCTACACGGTCGGCATGGTCGGTCTTATCTATAACACATCAATGATTGATGAGGTGCCCGAAAGCTGGACTGCTTTGTGGGATGAAAAATACAAAGGCAGCATTTTGATGATTAACAACCCTCGCGATGCCTTTGCCATTGCTCAAAGCATACTCGGCATGGATTATAACAACGAATCTCCCGCGGCGTGGCGAGTAGCCGCAGAGCTTCTGAAAGAGCAAAAGAATGTTTCGCCTGCTTATGTTAACGACGAAATCTTCCTTAAAATGGAGTCGGGTGAGGCTGCGCTTGCTCCCTATTTTGCAGGCGATTACCTTACAATGCACGACAACAACCCCGACCTTGCTCTTGTTTACCCCAAGGAGGGCGTTAACTTCTTCGTTGACTCCGCATGCGTTCTTAAAGACGCCAAAAACAAGCTTGCGGCGGAGCTTTACATCAACTTCCTTCTGGAGCCTGATGTTGCCCTTGCAAATGCGGAATATATCTGCTACGCAAGCCCCCATACCGAGGTTTATACCAACCCCGAGTATTCTTTCTACGAGGATGAAATTCTTTACCCCGAAGAGGGTAAGTTCAAAACACAGCTTTTCCTTAACCTTGACCCCGAAATTCTTTCTCTTATGAGCACTCTTTGGGACGATGTGAAAAATCATGTTCCCTCACCCGGCTCAGGCAATTCGGCGCTTTTCTTCGGCGGAGATGATGCTTCGCAGGTTGTTGATGACGGCGAGGAAATGACTCCCGAGGCAAAGAAATATGCTTTGTATATCGGAATTTTTGCAGCAGTATGTGCCGCATACATTGTTTTCAGATATGCAAGGAAGAAGTACAGAGAAAAAGTTTAGAATGAAAGAATCTAAATAAAAAACGAAGCGGCTTGCAAAGGTGAAAACCAATGCAAGCCGCTCATTGTTTTTTTAGAACGGATTAATAAGTCTGTCGAGAGTGATGGGGTTATAGCCCAATGCAAAATACTTGAAAATCCAGATGATGGGATTGAGCCTGAAGAATGCAACGTCAACAACGGTTACAAGACCGCGAAGGAAGGTTGAAATATCATGTGTTTCGGGAACATCAACCTCAGGGAATTCTTCGCCCTCAACGTTAAGAACAAGGGGCTGTGAATAGCAGATGCCGTTGTCGCCCGAAAGATAGAATCTTACATACATATAAGGCTCTGCAAGAAATTCGTCATTGTGCAGGTCGAGAGTGGCGGAGCCGTCGGCAATGCTTTCTCTCTTGATAACCTCGCCGTTTGAAACCCATGTGATAATGTTAGCGTTTACGCCCTCAACGGTGATTGTGTCGGCATCCTGGTCAACGCTCATTCTTGTAACGTTGGGTGTGTTGTCAAGCCAATATGCTTTTGTGTCATAAACATCCTGCTCAACAAAGCCGGGCATTTCTTCCATGCCGTTAAGCTCAACGCCGTTTGAAAAGTGAGAAATTGAGAAGAACTGACCTTTTTCAAGGCATTTGCGGAATGCATCAAGCGTAAGCTCGGGCATCCAGCTCATTGTGTATGCATCATTAACCGCTGTTTCATTGTGAGAATCCGAAAAGGTGTTGCCCCAAGGAACAACGCCGTTGGGAATAGTCTTTTGAAGAACCTGGTCATAGAGAATTCTGTCGCAGCGGGTGTGTGCATCCGTTGCGCTGTTGATGCCCATGCCGAGCGATGAGCCTGCGTTGTCGATGAAAAGCCTTGCAAACTTGTTGGCATAGTAGTCGTCAACCTTTTGACCAACGTAGTTTTCGGAATCCTTGTCGGTATAAACATATTCGCCGACATGTGAGAGGAAGGAGATACCGCCCGCTTCCTTAACGCCCTTTGAGGGCGTTTCGTAGTCACCGAAAACGCCTGCAAGACCCTGACCGTATTCAGCCCAATATCCCGTCAAATGGCAGTCTGCAATGGGGGTTGCCATGTTAAGCTCAATGCCGAGAGGCACGTCAAGCATGCCGTTGGTGCTTGTGCGGGTAAGAGTGTCGCCCGCGGAGGTGACAAAGCTTCTTTCGGGGTGAGTGCCGTTAAGATATGCCTTATACTCATCCTCGGGGATGGGAACAATGTCAGCCATTTTTGTGCGTTCTTTTTTGATAAGTCGCATAATGGGAACTGTTTCGGGAACAACGTTCCAGCCTCTGTTGAGTGTGCCGTGGTCTGTGAGAGCAACAATCTCAAAGTCAAGAGCATAGTGCATTTCGCAGAATTCCTCAATCGTGAGGAAGCCGTCGCTGGCGGTTGTGTGGCAGTGAAGCTGGGTTTTGTAATCCTCCCACTCGTCCCAATCAATACCCTCATAAGGGTTATCGATTATGTAGTTTTTCTGTGTTTCTGCCTCAGCGGCAAAAACGGGTGATGCGCCGAAAATCATTGTTGCGGCAAGCAGCAATGCGAGCATTTTCTTTGCGGTTTTCATAAAATCATCTCCCAATTTTTTTGAAAATCGTTGTTAATATTATAACAAATATATTAAAAGCAGGTCAACTGTCATTTTGCAAAAAAGAAAGGGCAAAGATTTGTTATCTTTGCCCATACATTATTTTATTGTTTTGCGCCGCCGTCAAACATTTCAAGAGTTTTAACCGTTGCGGCAAAGCAGTTTGCAAGACCTGCTTCGTTCATGTTTGTGTAGGTGTCAAGCCTTGTGTGATAATAGCGTTCAAGCTTATGGTTGAGTCCCGTAATGCCTGCCGAGCGGAAGCCGCCCTGCGCAAAGCCTGCGGAGTCCGTTGCGCCGCCGAGAGGGGGAACCATGCCCTTTTTGCAGGGGATTCCTATTTCTTTTGCCGCTTCCATAAACAGGTCGCATGCATCTTTGTCAGCCTTTACTGTGCCGTTAAGGTCGCGGTAGTTTACCATAAGATATTTCGGCTCGTTGATTGTGTCGAATGAATAAATAAATGTGGGAACATCCTTGAAGTCGTTTTTGTGAGCTTCTGCCCATGCCTTTGCACCGCGCAGACCAATTTCCTCAGAGCCGGTAAGAACAACGCCGATTTCGGTGTTTTCAAGCTCGATGCCTGCATCCTTGAGGTATTTGAGAACGGCAATGCCCATGTAGCAGCCTGAAAGGTTGTCGTTTGCGCCATCAACAACGCGCTTGTAGTTGACCATGAAGAAAAGACCGATTGAGAACGGAAGAGTGAGAAGCCCCCAAAGACCTGCTTTAACAAGCGGGTCGGATGTGTCGGGCATGCCGAAAGTAATGCCGTTTTTGGCAACACAGATAATTGAAAGAACAAGATAGAAAAGAGCCGCACCGATAACGATAATTGCGTGGCCCTCAAAGCCGACACCGCCCAGAGCGTAGTTAACGGGCCATTCCCATGTTGCGTCGGGGTGACCGTTGAAAACGATTCTTCTCTTTGTTTCGCCCGAGCACTTTTTGATTGCCGTAACGTTGTGGCTTGTTTTCTTGGGGAAGATGGGGTCAAGGAGTTTCTTATAAACGCCGAACTGGATAAGAACGATTGCAAAGCCCGCAATAAGCAGCGGAATGGAAATGATGGGAGCAAAGGGGAAGAGAATTGCGCCGAGGATTGCAAAGGTTACCGTGAAATAAATCCAGCCGTAGAAAGCGCGGGGAGCAACCTCGTAGCCCTCAACCTTAACATCCTCACAGCCGCAGTCCTTTTTAAGAACCTCTGCCATGTATTCGCAGGATTTCTTTTCGCCCTCTGAGCCGGGGTCGCGTTTTTCGCAGGTTTTGATAACGCGCGTAATCTCATCGATTATGTATTTGGCCGCGGAATCTTTTTGGTTGATAATCTTCTTTAAATCCATAACATTCTCTCCTTTAATACTGTATATTTTTATTTTATCACCTGCACAAAAATTGTCAACATAAAAAGAGTAAAAATGTTACATTTGTAACACTTTTACTCTTTTTTTTATCATATAATTTCTATATCGGCATAAACGGCATGGTGGTCAGAATAATATTTGCCGCCAACCATTTTGTTGACAACCTTGAAGCAAGCGGGCTTAACAGTTGCCTTGTCAACAAAAACAAAGTCAATAATTTCGCGGATTTTTTCAGGCTTGAAGCCATGGTAGGTGTAGCAGTTGTCCGTGTCGGGTGCAAGCTTTCTTGCATCTGCCATGTTGCCGCTGACCATGGTGTTATAGCATTCGGAATCTTGAAAAACGTTAAAGTCACCCGTGCAGACAACGGGCACTCCGCCGAAAGAAGCTGCCTTTTCCTGAATCATTTTTGCGCCGTTAATCTGTGCCTGCCTGCCAACGTGGTCAAGATGAGTGTTAAAATGAACATATGCTTTGCCGTTTTCTTTGTCGGTAAGCTTAACAAAGGAAGCAACTCTTATGCATGCAGCATCCCAGCCCTTTGAGGGCTTGTCGGGAGTTTCGGAAAGCCAGAAGTTGCCGCTTTCACTTGCGGTGAACTTGTCTTTTTTATAGAAAACTGCCGAAAATTCGCCTTTCTTCTTGCCGTCATCCCTGCCTATGCCGACGTAAGCGTATTCGGGCAGGTTTTTGATGAGCTTTTTCATCCATCCCCAATGCGCTTCCTGCACGCCGAATGAATCGGGGTTAACCTCGCGGATAATCTTATAAACAAGAGGGGCTCTTTTCTGCCATTTTCTGTGTTTTCTGCCCGCACAAAGCAGGTTGAATGACATTACTCTGTACATCAGTTGCTACCTCCGTTGAAAAGAGTCATATCAACGATAATCGGGAAGTGGTCGGAAGCAAGAACGTGTCTGACAGTGTCGGAATCGATAATGCTGGACTTAACCGAAGAAACATAGCCGTTAACAAAAACATAGTCAATGGGTTTGGTGCTTGTCATTACAACATGATAGCCGTGATATGTTGCGTGGTCATCATATTCCTCGGCAAGATATTTTGTGTCCTTAAGTCCGCAGGAAAGAACATTATTATAATTGCCGCAGCCCTCGCTGAAATTGAAATCGCCCGTCAAAACAACGGGAATATCGGGTGCAATCTCGGCAATTTTTGCGGAAATAAGGGCAACGGACTCTGCTTGCGCCGTACCGCCCACATGGTCAAGATGCGTGTTGAAATGAGCGTAAGTGAAGCCGGTTTCTTTGTTTTTGAGAATTGCCCATGAGGTGATTCTCTCGCAAGCGGCATCCCAGCCCTTTGAGGGCTTGTCAGGGGTTTCGGAAAGCCAGAAATGACCGCTGTCAACGTGGGTGTATTTATCTTTAAGATAGAAAATTGCGCTGGATTCGCCTTTTTCAATACCGTCTTCTCTGTATTTTTTAATGTGAGCATAGTCGGCAAGCTCTGCGGCAACGCCCTCAACCCATTTTTTATCGGCTTCCTGTAAGCCGAATGAATCGGGAGTGTATTCTTTGATTTCATCGGCAATGAGCGGAATTCTTTTTTCAACCGTTCTTAATCCGTCGCCGCTTATCTTAACGTTGTATGTAATAATTCTGACATCCTGCGTTGCAACCGATTCTGCAATGGCATTGGGGTTAACATTGACAAGGGGCAGGGCGGGCTTGATTTCTTCTACGGGGGTTTGAGTGCCGAACATTGCGATTACTGAAATAAAAAACGCAACGACCTTTTGCATTATTTTAAAATACATATTAATTCTCCTTATCCGTTAATTAAAGTCATTTTTGAAATAACGGGGTGGTGGTCAGATGGATAAATGCCGTTGATTTTTTCAGAGTCAACCGTGTAGCTTTCAACCGACTTCGCAAAGTTGTTTACAAAAATAAAATCAATCGGAAGCTCCTTTGTCAGCAGGTCGGAATATCCGTGATAGGTTGTGCCGCCAACTGCGGATGCGGCAATCTTTTTTGTATCTCTCAAGCCGCTTTCAAGCACGCGGTTATACATATCGGTTTCTTCGTTGTCATTAAGGTCGCCCGAGAAAACAACGGGAATATTCGGAGCAATTTCCGCTATCTTTGCGGTAACAACCGCAACGGATTCGCTTCTTGCAATAACGCCCATGTGGTCAAAGTGAGCGTTGAAATGCGCATATGTAAATCCCGTTTGCTTATCTTTAAGCACGGCGTAGGTGCAGATTCTCTTGAACATTGCATCCCATGCCTTTGAAGCCTTTTCCGGAGTTTTTGAAAGCCAGAATGTGCCCGAATCAACAAGCTCATACTTGTCTTTCTTATAGAAAACGGGGCTTGCTTCGCCGCCGCCGTTATCGGAATCTCTGCCGATGCCGACATGGGCATATTCGGTCAGCTCTGCGGGCAGTCTTTCCATCCAGCCCTCATCAGCTTCCTGAAGTCCGAAAGAATCGGGGCTGTATTTTCTTATGTTTGAAACAACCTCGTCTGTTCTGTTTTCGGGCGATTTTTCACCCGAGCCCTTAACGTAAACGTTATAGCTCATAACTGTTACAGCCTGTGTTTTATTTGCTTCGGGCAGGGCTTCGGGGTTAACCTGCGCAACGGGAGTGGGGGTGTAAAACAGCGAAAGTATCGCCGTTACAAGAGCAAAAAAAGCTGAAATAATTTTGTCAATCATTTTTATTCCTCCTATTTTATAAAATCGGTCAAAGCCGAAATATCAAGCTTATCGAGGTTTTCGGCTGTGGAGATGACGTCATAAATATCCTTGCACATCTTAATTATTCCGCCCGTTTCATCGCTTTCGGCGTTGAGCACGATTATCGGGTCGTGAACGCTTAAACGGACAAGGAACCAGCCGTTGCCGCAGGATTTGTCAGCATTGATTCTGATACCTTCGTGGTTATCCTCTGCGGCGCACCAACCATCATTTTCCGTTGCCGCTTTTTCAAAAAGAGAAATGATTTTTTCGCCCTCGGGACGGAAATCGTCACAGAGGATTTTGAATCGAAGCTCTTTTTCCTCGACGGGTTCACGCAGGTTTTCAATCAGATTGTCAAGGCTTTTGCCCTCTTTTGCAAGAGCTGCCGCCTCAATAATGAGCTTTGTTATGAGGTATGCTCCGTCATCAAGATAATAGTTTTCCGCAAATGCAGCGTGACCGGAGGTTTCCATTGCAAGCGGGCACTTAGTGCCGCTTTTTTCAAGCTCAATCTGCTTGTTGATAACGTTGCGGTAGCCGCGCTTAAAGCGCAGGTGAGTGCCGCCGTTTTGCTTAATAAATTCCGCAAGCCCGTCAGAGGTTACGCTGTCGGTAACGATTGTTGAATTCGGGCAGCCTTTGAGCGCAATTTTTGAAGCGAGGGCAACCAGTCTGTTGCGGTTAATTTCAAATCCGCCCTTGCCCACACATGCCGCTCTGTCAACGTCGGTGTCAAAGATAACACCGAAATCCGCATCCGCCGCAACAGCCGCCTTTGAAACACATTCCATAGCCGCCGCATTTTCGGGGTTGGGTGCGTGGTTTGGGAAATTGCCGTCGGGGTCGAGATAAAGGCTGCCGCTTATATCCGCGCCGAGGGGTGCAAGCACATCGCTTGCGTAAAATCCGCCGACTCCGTTGCCCGCATCAACAACAATTTTCATGCCTGCAAGCGGATGATTTCTGTCGGCTTTGTCGTCAACGCCGTCTATTATCATTTCGCGCAGGATTTCGGAATAACGCTTCATGAAATCGCAGGGAATGCATTCGTCGTTTTTCGCGCCGAGAGCATCTTCGGTTGCGCCTGCGTTTTTTAGAATTTCCGCGATATCGGAGCCGTCGAGTCCGCCGTCACGGGTAAAGAATTTAAGCCCGTTTCTGTCCTTGGGGTGGTGGCTTGCGGTTATCTGCACCGCGCCGTCGCAAGAAAGCTCAACGGTTGTCATAAACATCGCGGGGGTTGATGAAAGACCGCAGTCAAAAACCCTTGCGCCGTTTGAAACGAGAGCCTTTATAACCGCGTTTTTTATTCTTTCTGCGGAAAGTCGGCTGTCATGCCCCACGGAAACACACACGTTTTTTTTGCCCGTTCTGTTTTTGAGCCATGCCAGAAATGCCGCCGAAGCCCTCATAACCATTTCGTCGCTCATATAAAGCGGGTTAGACTCATCACCGAGCGCATATCCGCGGATATCGCTGCCGCTTTTAAACTTTGAATAGTCCATAATCACTTCTCCTTTGAAAAGTATTCATCTGAAACGCTCAGCAAGAATTGATACATGGGGGTGTATGCCTTGTATGTTTCACGCATTATTTCGATAATCGTTTCGTCCTTAAGGTCATCAAGACTGTCAGAAAACTTTATAAATCCAACATCTTTAAGATTGTAATATGCTTCAAGACCCTCGGGGCAGCCGGGGAAAGGTCTTTTATAGCTGTTTTTAAACATAACGGAGCCGCTTTTTTCGCATTTTTGAGCCGCTTTTTTAAATTCTTCGGGATTTTCGCGCAGAGCCTTGCGGAAAGTTTCCAAAAGTCCCGGCTCGTCACCGTAAAAGCCCACTCCCATCGAATAGTTAACGGGAGTAACCTCAAACCACATGCAGGGATATCCGCGCCACTCATGCTTCGGGCGCATGAACATTATCCACATGTTTTCACGGTATAGGGACTTATCCTTGGTATATCGCGTATCTCTGCGCACTCTCGACACCATTTTGGTTGGAATTGTATTCATCATCGGGTCAACGGAAAGAAGCTCCTCGCCGATAATTCCCGCAAGCTGGCGCATTGGCACGGTAACCGTGCTTTTTATAATTTCTTTGTTTTCTTCGTAATATGCCTTGGAGTTTCTGAAGCGGTTGTCCGCAAGTCTGAACAAATCATCGCGGGTAATGCCCTTATATTCCATATTATAGCAGCCCCTTTTGGTAAAGTCTTTCCGCGGCAAGCATTATTGCCGTTTTTGCGGAGTGGAAGTTGATGCCGCCCTGCATCCAAACAGCAAACGGCTCGCGCAGGGGAGCATCCGCCGAAAGCTCGATTGATGAGCCGAGAATGAACGCACCCGCCGCCATGATAACCTTGCTGTCATAGCCAGGCATGTCCCACGGCTCGGGCGAAACATATGAATCAATCGGAGCTCCGCTCTGGATTCCGCGGCAGTATTCAACAAGTCTTTCGGGGGTTTTAAGGCAGAGAGCCTGAATAATGTCATGTCTGCTTTCGGAGCTTGAAGGAGTAACCTCAAAGCCGAAGTTTTCAAACATTGCGGCGGCAAAAACAGCCGCCTTGAGCGATTCGCCCACAACATGCGGAGCATGGAAAACGCCCATAAACATGTTGCGGTTTTCGCCGAGTGTGCAGCCGACTTCCTTGCCCAACCCGGGGGTTGTTGCTCTGTAGGCGCAAAGCTCAACAAGGTCGCTTCTGCCCGCTATGTAGCCGCCCGTTCTTGCGATTGAGCCGCCCGCATTCTTTATCAGAGAGCCCGCCATGAGGTCTGCACCGACCTCGGTGGGCTCTGTTTTTTCAACAAATTCGCCGTAGCAGTTGTCAACCATAACAACCGCATCGCATTTGGAGTGGACAAGTGCCGCAATTTCGCCGATTTCCGCAACGGAAAGGCTTGGTCGCAGGCTGTAGCCTCTCGAACGCTGAATATAAACCATTTTCGGCTTCATCTCAAGAGCTTTTTCAATCGCTTCAAGGTCAGGTCTGCCGTTTTTGCCGAGGTCAACCTGCGCATAGTTAACGCCGAAATCCTTGAGCGAGCCCATGCCGTCACCGCTTATTCCGATAACGCTGTGGATTGTGTCATACGGTGTGCCCGTAACGCAGAGCATCGTGTCACCCGGGCGCAATACGCCGTAAAGCGCAACCGCAAGGGTGTGGGTGCCGCAGGTGAAGCTGTGGCGGACTATCGCATCCTCCGCACCGAAAATTTCGGCATAGATTCTGTCAAGCTTTTCTCTGCCCGTGTCGCCGTAGCCGTAGCCCGTTGAGCCCGCAAAATCCGTTTCACTCACTCTGTTTTTGATGAACGATGCAAGCACCTTTTGCTGGTTATATTCGGTTATATCTTCAATTTCATCGAATTTTGCCTTTGCCTTAATCAAAGCGTCATCGCTTGCTGCCTTGATTTTTTCGCTTATCTCAAAAAAACTATTCATTTTCCTTACCTTTTATAAATTCTGTTTAATGATTTAAAAAATTCTCTGTCGGCGTTCATGAGCTGTTCTTTTGTTACTCTGTAGCTCCAGTTGCCCTTTGCAACGCCGGGTGTGTTTATTCTTGTGTCGGAGCCGTACATCAGGAAATCCTGAACGGGGATTATCGCAAGGTCGCTTACGCTTGCGAATATCGCTCTTAAGAACAGCGGGCTTGCGCCGCCCCAGTCACCGCCGCCGAAGCCGCAGTAATCGAGCGCCCTTTTCCTTGTTGCATCGTCGCTTTCCCAAAGGAAGCCGAAGATTGTGTTATTATCGTGCGTTCCCGAATATGCAACCGAGTTTTTGATATAGTTATGCGGCATATGGATGCTGTTGCCGTCGTCGAGGAAGCCGAATTGGAAAACGCGCATTCCGGGGAAGCCGCTTTCTTCAACAAGCGCACGCACCTCGTCGGTTATATCGCCCAAATCCTCAGCAATAATCAGCTTATCCTCATGCCCCGCCTTGATTGCGTTAACAAAATCCATGCCGGGTCCTTTGAGCCAATTGCCGTTGCGCGCCGTTGTTTCGCTCGAATCAACGGCCCAATATGCTTCAATCGCTCTGAAATGGTCGATTCTTACGCCGTCAAACATGGTAAGAGCATGGTCGATGCGTTCTCTCCACCACTTGAAGCCGTCTTTCTTCATTTCGTCCCAATCATAAAGCGGATTGCCCCAAAGCTGACCGTCCTCGGCAAAATAATCGGGCGGAACGCCCGCAACCATTGAGGGATAGCCCTTTTCGTCAATGTCAAAAAGCGAGCGGTTTTCCCAAACATCACAGCTGTCGTCCGAAACATAAATGGGGATATCTCCGATTATGCTCACGCCCTTTGAGTTGGCATATTTTTTGATTTTTGCCCATTGAGTGAAAAATTCATACTGGATGAACTGCCATGTGCCGAGTGTTTCAAGGTCGGTTATTTCTTCGCTTTCCCACTCCTGCCAAGGCTTTAATCCGTTTTGTTCGCGGAGCGTCATAAAGCGGCAGAATGCCTCGATTCGCGGATGAGATTCAATAAATTCCTTAACCTCATTTTGATTTTTTGAGTTGCCGTATGCTTTTTTCAAAAGAGCCATGCGCTCCTTTGAAAGCCTTTCAAATTCGCAGGAATAGGGGGCCTGCTGTCTGCACGCTTCAAGGTCATCCTTTGAAATAAGCCCGTCCTCAAAAAGCTTTTCGGGGTCGATAAAATAAGGATTTCCGCCGAATGCGGAAAAGGATTTGTAGGGGGAGTTGTATTCGTCGGTTACGGTAAACGGCAAAACCTGCCACACCGAAAAACCGCAGTCAACCAAAAAATCTATAAATTCAAATGCATTTTTTCCGAATGTTCCGATAGAATAATCGCCGTAAAGCGAGGAAACATGCATCAAAATTCCGCTTTGTCTTCTCATAAAAACACCTTTCCTTCAATTTCGTAAATTATAACATACAAGGTAATAAAAATAAAGTAATTTTCAAAAAAACTTGATATTTATGCGCACAGAGTTTAAAATGAAATAAAACAATCATTTCGGAGGCTGTTATGTCAAAATCTGTTGAATATTTTGAAAATCTGCAAAAAATAATTGCCCGTATTGCAACGGAGCAGCTTGACAATATAGAAAAGGCGGCTCGCGCAGTTGCCGATACCCTTGAAAACGGCGGCAGAGTGCACGCCTTCGGCACGGGCCATTCCCACATGCTTGCCGAGGAGATTTTTTACCGCGCAGGCGGTCTTGTGAATGTTAACCCCATTCTTGAAACTTCGCTTATGCTCCACGAAAGCGCCGCAAAGAGCACGGAGCTTGAAAGGCTGGAGGGCTACGGTGAAATCCTTTTTGACCATCACTCAATAAATCAGAAGGATATTCTGTTTTTATTCTCCAATTCCGGCAGAAACGGCGTTGCAATTGACCTTGCGCTGATTGCGGGCGAGAGGGGAGTTAAAACCGTTGTTATAACCAATATGGAGCACACAATGCAGGGCGCATCAAGGCATTCAAGCGGCAAAAAGCTGTTTGAAGCCGCCGATATCGTGATTGACAACTGCGGCTGCCACGGCGATGCTTCAATGAGGATTGATGAAATCAACAGAAGCGTTGCGCCCACCTCAACCGCTGCGGGTGCCGCAATTTTGAATGCGATTGAAGCACGAGCGGTTGAAATTATGGTTTCGGAGGGCTTTACGCCCGAGGTTTTCTCCAGCAGCAATGTTGACGGCGGTGACGAAATCAACAACGCCTACATTGCCAAATATAAAAAGGAGATTAAGTCGTTATGATTTACCCTGCTTTTCAAAAGCCCAAAATCACACAATGGATTGATTTTTCGCCCGCAAAGCTTGAAATAAACGGCTTCGACTGCGATTATGCGCGCGAAATGCTTGAAAACTCGCTCGATTGTAAAGGTGACACGCTTTACATAGACATTGTAAAAGAAAATACCCGCCGTTTGGAGTATATCGAAGAATCACGCAAAATAAGCGGAGAAAAATATATTATTTCCTGCGAAAAATGTGCAGACGGATTAAAAATCACCGCTACGGTTTCGTGCCGCATGGGTCTTTTCAGGGCGATTAACCGCGTTATTTCAATGATAAAGGATAAAAAATTCTTTATCGGCGAGGTTGAGGACTATCCGCTGTTTGCCAAGCGCGGATATATCGAGGGATTTTACGGCAAACCCTGGAGCCATGAAAACCGCAGAATGATGCTGGAGCTTATGTCATTTTACGGCATGAACACATATTATTATGCCCCGAAAGATGACCCGTATCACCGCGACAGATGGTTTGACCTTTATCCCAAGCAGGATTTGCTTGCTCTTTCCGAGCTTTCCGCGCTCTGCGAAGAAAGATTTATGGAGTTCAATTTCTGTATTGCTCCCGGCTTGAGTATGAAATATTCCTCCGAAGAGGATTTTCAAAAGCTTGCGCGTAAAGCGGAACAGCTTTACGGAATCGGTATTCGCAATTTTGGGCTTTTGGTGGACGATATACCCGAGGATTTGTGGTTTGATGAGGATAAGGCGGCGTTTGGCGGCGAGGCTGTCAACGCTCACATCGACCTTGCCAACAAATTCAATGATTTTCTTAAACAGATTGATTCCCGCTGCCGTCTGACCGTTTGCCCTCTGCAATATCACGGCACGGGCGATGAATACTATATTTCCAAGCTCGGCAAGGGGATAGGAGCCGATATCAGCATTTTTTGGACGGGCAAAAATATTTGTTCGCAGGAGCTTACCGTGCGTGAAGCGGTTATTTTTGAAAATGCAACCAACCACAAGCCGCTATATTGGGATAACTTCCCCGTCAACGATGCGGAGATGCAGAACGAGATGCATATCGGCTATTTGAGCGGCAGAGATGCGGATTTATATCGCTATTCCGAGGGCATAATTTCCAACACAATGGAATTTGCTATGTCAAGCAGAATGCCTTTACTCACTGTCTGCGACTACCTTTGGAATCCGCTCGCCTATAACGGCTTTGAGTCGTGGCAAAACGCGTGTGAAATCGTTCTCGGAGCTGAGAAAAATATCTGTATGCCGTTTCTTGATAACCTTTTGACCTCGTGCTTAAAGGTTGAAAATTCACCTATGCTCAATGAAATGCTCAACCTTGCGCAGCAGCAATTCTTTGCGGGTGATTTGCAGGGAGCCGGCGAAACCGTTTGGGCTTACATAACCGCGCTTGAAAAATGCTGCAAAAAGCTTAAAACCGTTGAAAACGCTATGATTTCGGAGCTTTATCCCTGGGCGGAAAAACAGTTTATCGCGCTTGATTTGCTTAAATCTGCAATATCGGTTTTGAGCGAAAACACAGAAGAAAACAAAGCAAAAACACGGGACATATTGCAAAAATATCTTGCGCATCCCAAAACGCTGTGTGACTTTTCTCTGCAGGCGTTTGCAGAAAGGATGTTGACGTTATGAATAAAATTCTGAAAGAAGCTTATGACCGACTTTATCATAAAACACCCCTCGGTTTTTATAACTGCGGGCGGCTTTGTGACGGCCTTTGCTGCCGCGGCGACTGTAAAGGCATGTGGCTTTACCCTCACGAAGAGGAGCTCTTTGCCGATAAAGAGGGCTTTGAGGTGTGTGAAACCGAGGGGAACTACGGTTACCCCATGGTTATATGCTCCGGTAAATGCAACAGAGCGGAAAGACCGCTCGCATGCCGCATCTTTCCGCTCTTTCCTTTGGTGTATGAAATTGACGGTAAACTGAAATTTGAGGTTATTCTTGACCCGCGCGCAAACATGTGCCCGCTTGCGCGGCAGCAAAAACCGCTTGACCCCTCGTTTATTAAAGAAGTGCGCAAAACAGCGCGTGTGCTTGCCCGCGACCCCGAAACGCTTGAATACATGAAAGCCGTCAGCCTTGAGCTGACGGAGATTATAGAGCTTCGCGAAAAACTGGGGTTATAAATTCCCGTTCCATGCAAATCTTTTCATATCAACTCTGCCGTCGTCAAGGAATTCAACGCCTTCTTCGGCAAGCAGAATTCTCTGCATGTTTTCGCCGCCAAAGGCAAACGCCTTTGAAACTTCGCCGTTTTTGGTAACAACGCGGTGGCAGGGGATTTTGCCGGGCTCGGGGTTAACATGGAGCGCATACCCCACAACTCTTGACCAGCGCGGATTGCCAGCCATTGCGGCAACACA
Organism: Clostridia bacterium; assembly: GCA_017623615.1. Lineage (GTDB taxonomy): Bacteria > Bacillota > Clostridia > Oscillospirales > Acutalibacteraceae > CAG-177. The sequence goes on from JAGAOT010000013.1 coordinate 102,797, forward strand.
GCCGTAGGTGCAAACTTTTCCGCGCGGAATTTTTCTTACAACATCATATATTTTATTAAATGTATTCATTATAATCTTCCTTTTTAATCAATCTGATGTAGGGGTGATTTACGAATCGCCCGCGAATTAAACAATACTTAAAACGGGCGGATAATATCCGCCCCTACACTATGATTTCAAACGCAGTGTAGGGCGGGGGCTGCTCCCGCCGTGAAACATGGATATGAGGGTCGATGTGGGCATCGACCCCTACATACTATTTTATATTATATTTACCTAAATATCAACAACAGGAGCGGAGATTTTGAAATATACTCACATCATTTGGGATTGGAACGGCACATTGCTCAACGACATCGGAGCATCTCTTGCAAGCGTCAACGACATGCTTTCAATGCGCGGAATGCCGCATATAAATAATGTTTATTATAAAGAATGCATCGGTGTTCCCATAATCAAGTTCTACGAAAAAGTGTTTGATTTGGAGAAAGAGGACTACTCTTTAATAATAAAACAATATAATGAGGGATACCTTCGCCATCTTGCCGATTGTGATTTAACCGACGGTGCGCGTGAAGCGTTGGAATTCTTTAAAGAAAAGGGATTGAAGCAGGTTGTTGTTTCGTCATCAAACAATGAGCAGCTTTGCCGAAACGCGGAAAAATACGGTGTTTCTGGCTATTTTGATGAGCTGCTCGGCGCAAGCGATTTTTTTGCAGGCTCAAAGATAGAAAGGGCGGCGGAATATCTGCGCAAAAACGGCGCCGAAAAGGGCAGGGTGCTTGTTGTCGGCGACCTTGAGCATGACGCCGAAATGGCGGCGGAATTGGGCGCAGACTGCGTGCTTTTAACGAGCGGTCACGAGCATCCGGAGCGGCTTAAAAACGCGAAAATGCCATTAATTGACAATCTGCACGAGTTGATTTTCTTTGTTAAAACCGCCCAATAACGGCGGTTTTTCTTTGTTTAATATACACAAAAAGTCGTCATGTTAATAATTTGTTCATAATTTATTTACAAAACGTTTAAAATATTGCACGGAGAACGCAACAACTCCCTTATAAAGTAATTACTGTAAATTAAGGCATTGTCTGATGCCTGCAAAGAGACCTCTTGCAAGGGTCTCAAGCGCGAAAGCGTTATTTTTATGGAGGTGCAAAATATGAAAAAGGCAAAACGACTTTTAGCTGTTTTGTTGGCTGCGGTTATGCTGTTCTCTTCAGCATCAATTTCGACCTATGCCTACACAACGGCTAACAACTACCACGAGCCTCACGTAAACAACGAAATGTATTGGTTCGACTATGAGCAGGGCTGCGGCTATTTGCTCGACATGCTTGATGATTTGCTTGCAGATGCAGCGATTTACATCACCATGGACGAACTTAATGCTTTGGTTAAAGACGTGACAAAAGTTCTCAGTGGTGTTGTTAATGGCGGTACAATTTCACTTAATATCGGTGAACGTATCAAAAAAGCAGGTTCAAAGGATGAGAACCTCGATTTAACCAGCGTTGACGAATTGATTTACTCACTTTACGGCATTCTTGACTGTTTGGACAATTCCAGCACGTTGGACACAGTTAACAAAATCGCTGACTTGTTTGGTTATAATATCTTGGGTGACCTTAACAACCACCTCAACATGGCAAACCTTAATAACAACTGCACAAGAGCTACCGCAGAGGACTCGGAAGTTCTTGAAATGCTTATCCTTTGGATTAGCAATCATACAAATCTTTTGGTTAAGGTTGTTGCAGGCACCGTTTGGTGGGGCGATGTTCTTCCCGACTTGCTTATGGACCTTCTCCCCGGCTTAGTCAATAATGACGGCTACATTACCAATCTTGACGGCGCTCTTAAAAGCATGCTTTATACAATGCTTGTTGATGACAGCCTTGAAGCTATCCCTGCAGGCGAAACAATCGACACCGGCGTTCAGAAGCTTATCACATGGGCTCTTGCAACAGGCACAGGCTATACTGCCGAAACAGGCGCTAACTCACTTCTCGGCGAAAATGCTTCTCCTCTTATGGCCGGCATGGATAAGCAGCCCGGCGGTGCTTCAATCACAGCAATCCCCATTAAGGCGGACCGTGACCTCGACGGCGTTGCCGAAGATTGCACAATGAACACCTATCAGCTCGTTTCAAACCTTCTTGAGTGCCTCATGGGCGGCATGCTCGGCCCCATCCTCAGCGATGTTCTTTATGATGCGCTCGATATCGAAATCACAGAGAAGTTCCCGTACGGCGACCCCGAAATTATGAACGACCAGATGTTCTCATTGATTATCGGTCTTGTTGAGTCACTCCTTGTTCAGAACGGCGCTCCCGAGCCTGAATATACTGATGACGAAAACAAATATCCCGCTCTTAAGATTGATGCAATGCTTGACTGGCTCTTCAACGGCGGCGGTCTTGATGCATTCCTTCTTATCGACTATCAGGGTATCCACATTCAGGATAACTTCATGTCGCTTCTTAACGACCTTGTAAGACTTCTTATCAACATGCTTCCCAGCCTCGGTCTTTTCTCATCGGCAGCTCACCTTTCATATTCCTCCGATGAACTGAACGCAATCTGGTATTACAATGAAGATAAGCAGCTTGTTACAGAAGGTACAGAAGGCGCAGTTGATATTACATATATCACCTACGAAACAGGCGATATCGTTTATGCAACAGAATATCAGACAATCAATGAGGTTGTAACTCCCGTTGCTTATAACTATCTTTCAACAGACCTTCCTGTTAATATTTCCGATAAAAACGCTGATGACTATGCTAACCCCAAGTTCATCAGAAGCAACTTTGTAATCGGCACAAAGCAGGTTTATGCAACAATCATCAAGATGGCTCTTTATGACATGATTGACGGTTGCTACTTCCCCGAGTGGACAACAGACATCCCCTCAGTTCTTGCTTACGGTCTTGCTGCTCTTGCAGCACCCGCTGTTCCCGGAAACAACTACTATGCAAGACTTGATGCTTATCATCAGCTCACTCTCAACGGCGGCGTAGGCGTTGTTGTTGATGCAAACGGCAGTGCTGTTGACCCCATTCCTTACAAAACAACCAAGGTCTTCCCCGAAAAGGATGCAAGCGGTAATTTAACCGGCAGAACCCACAACGTTGACATTCCTTCGGCTGCTTTGAGCATCGGCTGCTCATATCTTGCAGCATACCTTAACACAATCCTTGACCTCAAGGGTCAGACACTCACAACAGACACAACTCTTGAGCTCTTCGCAGGCGAATTCCTTCTCTGGGCTTGCCGCACATACATACCCATGCTTGCCGGTGAAGATAAGAACGGCGACCTTCTCATGGATGATGAAACAATGGGCGTATGGGCAGGCGCGGTTAACACATATGTTCGTGCAATTTATCAGGCAGATTCCACCGGCTCATATGCAGCCCGTGAGCTCAAGGAAACAGCAAACCTCGACGCTGTTTATGACCTTCTCGATGCAACCCTCTTCAGCCTGATTCCCACATCATGGCTTCCCAACATCACAAGCTCCAATGAGTTTGTTAATGAATGGCTTCTCGGCAACCTTGTTGAGTTTGATATTCAGGGCATTATTGGCTTGCTCTCAACAAATATGGACCCCTCCGCAGAGCTTAACAAGCCTCTCCTTGAAGTTCTTCTTCTCGTAATCGACCGTGTTCTTGCTGTTGTATTTAACGACCGCGGTCTCCTTCTTCCCGACGGAAGAACAAATGTTGTTAAGAACAGGAACTACACAACAATCAAAACTCTTGATGCTCTTATTTCATCACAGGTAAACGGCAGCCCCAGCGAAGCAGCATCACTTCCCGTCTTGATTAAGAACCTTCTCACTTATATCAACCAGTATAAGGAAATGATTCTCGGCACAGTTCTTCCCTTCCTTGTTTCCACCACTTATGAGAGACCTTATGACACAGATGTGCTCGGCACAGATATGCTCCGATATAAGATTGAAGACCTTGAAAATTATGTCGGCTCATTCGGCGGCAACATCAACGCAACCGCTCTTAAGACCTTGGCAAATGAAGACGATGCAAATGCAGCGGTAGCGGGCGATGCAGTTGTTCAGAGAGTTGTTACCACCGACGATGCCGGTAACATCACTGCAACAACCTATCAGATTAAGCTTAATAACGGCTCAATCTATGAATCCTATGCAACCAGAGAAGAGGCAGATGAAGTTGTTGAACTTCTTAAGGATGCATATGTTGACGAAGTTGTTACGGTTAACGAAACAACCGGTGAAGAAACAGCTTCCTATACTGTTTACACAAGATGGTCATATATTGACACGGCAACCTCTGTAACTCCCGAAAAGGATAAGGCGGAAGATACCAACCCCGACTATGACGACCATCCTGGCAGCTACAAGAATAAATACAGCGGCTTCCAGTATGCAAACCTCACAAATGAAAGAAGCGCATCCAATCCTCTTGTTTCATACGAAACAGGCTACCACAGATTCTTTGCTTATGAAGACTGGGGCGTAAACGGCTTCTATTACGCAGCCGTAAACAATGCCCTTGATGATGCTAATGAGTTTTCATCGTCATACAGAGACTTCGCTGAAGGCACTCTTCCCGATGCATACGGTCAGTGGTTTATGTATTCAATCGAAGCTCAGCTCAGGTCAAAAGACCTTTATGACGAAAACGACGACGGCAGAAGCGTTATTTCCGAGGATACCAGCATTGATGGCGACTATGTTGCTCCCACAACAAACGATGCAGGTGAAGTGACCGACCCCGGCTTCCCCGTTGACGGCGACCCCGGCATCCCCTCAGCAGTTTATCCCTTCACAACAAGCGACACAACAGACTTCTCCTATAAGGATTCCGTAACAGGCGAAACTGTCAGCGTTAAGATGAACGAGGTAAACGCAGCCAACTTCGAACAGATTGCAATGGCAGTTGCCTACGGCGCAGACAGCAAGAACGATGTTCGCTTTAACGACAAAGAGATGGAGTCTATCGTAAGGCTTGCTCTTAACACAGTTGCATTCGATATCACTCCTCGCGGAGTTGCTGAAGACGGAACTCTCCTTTATAACGCAGGTTCCAAGCAGTGGAACACTCTTACAGAAAGCGATTTCAACACCATCGTTACATGGTGCACAAACAACGGTCTTACCTGCGGCGCAGAAACTCTTGAAGACGGCACAACCAATTACTGGATTGCCTGCCCCGCATTCAAGCTTATTGATGCAGGCATCGCTCTTAACGGCGTTGCTGCAAAGCCCATCACAAACGCTGAATATTCATCTTCATACGGCAGAATTTCCATGCTTAGCGATACAAACCCGCAGGGTCACGTAATGACCTATGCTGATGATGTTAAGAAGCAGATTCATAACAGCTATGAAGAATATGTTGACACTCTCTACACAAGCAGAAGAAGTATTTACAACAGAATCGACCTTATCAGCTATCGTTATGAGCGCGCTGAAACCAACAGACTTAAGAATGCTGACACAACAATGCTTAAGTGGGTTAAGGAGCTCAGCACAAGCGCTTATAAGAACGGCGAAACCAAGCTTCGTAACTATATGTACACCGGTGACGAAGATTTAACAACCGGCGAGCTTACAATGACCAAGATTTACACATCCGGTTCATATGCAAAGTTCAAGGAAGCTTATGACTATGCTGATTCACTTATTGAAGTAGCCGGAAATGCTGCTTTGGCTGAAAATGAATTCACACAGTCTCTTATCACAGAAGCTTATATCGGTCTTCTTAAAGCATATCTTGCTCTTGTTGATTACACAGGCGCTGCTTCTTGGGAACAGCTTGACAACTACATGGCAATAGCTTATGACATCATTACTGATGAAAACAAGCTTGATGCAGTTCTCGGCTATCAGGCTGCAGGTCTTGCAGTTCTTGAAAGCACATATGCAGAATGTGATACTCTCAGAAATGACCCCGATGTTGACGACGAGCGCCAGACAGAAGTTGATAACATGGCTGCTGCTCTCCGTCAGGCAATCAACGCTCTTGTTTATAACACCGCTCCCGGCCTCACAAACGCTGCAGGCACAACAACAGATTTCCACAATACATCTGAAGAAGGCGCAGCACGTATCGTTGGTCAGGTATTCGGTCTTACAGAAGGCGTTGGCGCAGTTCTCGATGTTGTTGAACTTATCGGTATGAGACTTGACGAAGGTATCGGTAACACCCTCACAGTCACCGGCTCCGGTAAGGGTAACGGCACCGGCGCTTACTACAGCGGCCGTGTCGGCAACGGTGAAAGATTCAGATACTACGCTGTTCTTTACGGTGATATCAACGGTGACAGCCGTATCGACGGTACTGATGCAACCGCTCTTGAGCTTTACACCGCTCTCGGCACTCTTAACACTCTCGACTCAACCAAGTATGAAGCTGCTGATGCTGACCACGACGGTAAGGTTGATGAATTTGACGTTGCAGAAATCGTTGACCACTACACATTCGTTGAATCTATCGAGCAGACCAAGCACAGCACAGACGCATAATCTTCTCGGTTAATTTAACTGCAAATCAGCAAGCCCCCGGCTTTCTTCGGAAGGTCGGGGGCTTTTGTGTTGTAAAGAATATATGGTCGAAGCTCACATTGACCCTGCACAATAGTAGAGAGTCTGTTTTGATTTTTGCACGGCTTCATGGATGATTGTAGGGAGCGGCGTCCCTGACGCGCCCCCGTGTGCGCTGTAAGGTGCAGAAAAAATGCTGTTGAGGCGACAGCGAGCCCCGACATGCAGTGATTAAATCTGAATTTTTTGATGATTTGTAAATCGCCACAAAAAAACAAAAAATGCAGGATTTTTTTACCAATCCTGCAAAAGTTATTCACGTTTATATACGGTATATACTGCATAAAATTATTCTTTATACGCATTATAGCTTTTGTAAAGTGGAAAACTTTACGGTTTTAGCGTCAAAATAGAATAATAAAGCTGAGTTATCCACTTTTTCCACGAGGTTATTCACATACGAAAGTAAAAAAGCTTTACAATCAAAAATTGTAAAGCTTTTTTGCTTGTCTGTATATATTCATGCATATTTAAAGGTATATATTATTATAATATAAAACTATATGCAAGAATAAATTCAAGTTTGTCTATCTTACTCTTTTTCCCTTAACAAAAACAGCTTTTATCTGTGAAAAATCTTCAGATAAAATAAGCAAATCGGCGTTCTTGCCAACCTCTATGCTGCCGGTGATTTTGTCAACTCCTATTGCGCGTGCGGGGTTGATTGTAACCGATTTTATTGCGTGCTTAAGCGGTATTCCGAAAGAAATCAGATTTTGAAATTCTTCAAAAAGATTTGTTGCGCTGCCTGCAAGGGTGCCGTCTTCAAGCCTTGCTGCTCCCTTTTTGATAACGCGTTGACCGCCGAGGGTGTATTCGCCGTCCGCAAGCCCCGCCGCCATCATAGCGTCGATTATAACAACCGTTCTGTCCTCGCCGAGAGCATTGAATGTTATTCGCAGGGTAGGCGGGCAGATGTGAATGCCGTCGCAGATGAGCTCTGCGTTAACATTGCCGCTGTCAAGCACGGCGCCTACCATTCCCGCTTCGCGCGATGTCAGTCCGTTCATTGCGTTATAAAGATGCGTTGCGTGGCTTATTCCGCATTCAATGGCTGCTTTACCCTGAGCATAGTCAGCAGTTGTGTGCGCCGCAGAAACGGTGCAAATGCCTTTAGCTTTATTTATAAATTTATGAGCGTCAGGCATTTCGGGCGCAATGTCAACAAGCTTAACCGGGCATATCGCATTCAGTTCGCTGAAAACTTCAAAATCAGGGTTGAGGATATGCTCCTCTGCCTGCGCTCCTTTTTTGGCGGGTGAAATAAAGGGACCCTCCATGTTTATTCCGTGAATATAAGCGCCGTTTTCCTTGCCCATTGAATCCGCAACATATTTAAAGCAGCTTTTGAGCATTGCGACGGGCAGAGTCATCGTTGTAGGGCAGAAGGACGTAATTCCGTTTTGAGCAAGCCATTCGCTCATTTTAAGCGCTGCATCCTCTTTGCCGCTTGTAACATCCGACATGTTGCAGCCGTGAATGTGAATGTCGATAAATCCGGGCAAAACAACGCATCCGCTGAAATCTTCTCCGACGCAATCGGTCTTTTGAAGTGATTTAATAATTTCGCCTTCAATTTCTATATCTGTCTTTTCGGGAGTGAAATCCTTGCCGTAAACCACGGCGTTTTTAATAATCAATGTGGTCACCTCGCGACTTAATTATAGTCAAAAACCGCAGCCGTTAAGCTGCGGTTTGCAATGATATTTTCAGATGCGGTCCTCAATGTAAACAACAAGGTCGCCGACTGTCTTAATCTTGTCAAGTGCTTCGTCGGAAAGCTCAATGTCAAACTCGTCTTCGATTGACATAGCAAGGTCAACAAGGTCAAGGCTGTCTGCGCCGAGGTCGCCTGTAATTGATGAGCCTTCGGAAATAATGCTTTCGTCAACTTCGAGCTGCTCGCTGATAATCTTTTTGATTTTTTCAAATACCATTTCTGTTTCTCCTTTAATGTTTGATTGTTTCCCCCCGGAAACCACAATATAAATATTATGGGTTAATGAGCGTTTTGTCAATAGCTATTTTCAAAAAATCGGGAATATTCGCAAAATGTTTACCGATAATAGTAAAAAGGAATGATGATTATGGAAATATTGCTTGACTTGCTCAAGGCGTTTGCGGTTGGCGGGGCTATTTGCCTTATAGGCCAGATTTTGATTGACACAACAAAGCTTACGCCGGGGCGCATACTTGTTTTGTTTGTTGTTGCGGGCGTGGTGCTGACCGCTCTCGGGCTTTATGAGCCGCTTGAAAAGTGGGCGGGCGCGGGAGCAACCGTTCCTTTGACGGGCTTTGGCTATGCTTTGGCAAAGGGAACGGAAAAAGCAATAGCCGAGCAGGGGATAAGAGGAATTTTAACCGGAGCATTCACAGCGGCTTCTGCCGGGGTGACTGCCGTGATTCTCTGCGGCATTATAGCTTCGTTCATTGCAAAGCCTAAGGAAAAGTGAAATACACGCAAAAACATTACACTTTAAATGATATGTATTTTTGCGGCTTTGTCAACGAGGATTTTACCGAATTAATAAAATCTTAAAAAAATCCCCGCCCAAACGGACGGGGAAAAGCTTTTTGATTATGCTTCGCAGCAGGAGCAGGAAACGTAGTTTTCTTCGCAGTCTGCAGCCTGATTCTTCTTGTCGAGGAACTTTTTAACTGCAAAATAAATGCCTGCGGCAACGCCTGCAACGGCAACAACAATGCCGACAATTTTGAGAACTTTTTTAACGCAATCCATTATGAATTACCTCCCAAGCTTTATTTACAAGAAAATTATAGCTTAAACATCAAAGATTGTCAATAACTTAATAACCGTGGTCATAAAAAATTTACAACCACGGTCATTGAGTAATTTTTAAATTGTTGATAGCTTATTTAACAAGCTGAGCGAGAGCTGACTTCTTGTGAGCAGCGTTGTTCTTGTGGATAAGACCCTTAGCCGCAGCCTGGTCAACCTTCTTGATAGCGTCTCTCACGAGTGCATTTGCTTCGGGAGCATTTGCTTCAACAGCTGCATGAGCCTTTTTGATAGCGGTTTTGAGAGCTGTGTTGCGTGACTTGTTTCTTGCAGCTCTTGTCTTGTTAACGATAACTCTCTTTTTAGCTGACTTAATATTGGGCATAACGACACCTCCTTCTTCATACAGGCAATTATGATAACACATTTTTTCAATAATTGCAAGAAGTTTTTGAAAAATGTTTTTAGTTTTTGCAACTAATATTACTATATTGCGAGAAAAAAATCAAGAGGAAAATGAAAATATGAATTTAAGAACAGATTTGGCGCTTGAAAGATGCGAGATTTTGGGCAAAAAAGCAATTAACGGCGTTGAAATTGAAAGCTTTAACGCAACAAAAGCAAAGGTTACGCGAATTGATGTTTTGAATTCCGACGGCGAGGAGGCTGTCGGAAAGCCGATTGGCAGATATGTTACGGTTGAAGTGACTCCGTTTGCAAAGCATGCGCAGTTTATTGATGACAGCCTGGAAGCGGTTGTTAACGAGATACGCAGGATTATTCCGAAAAACGGAAGTGCTCTTATTGCCGGTTTAGGCAACACGCGGATAACGCCCGATGCGCTCGGCCCGAAATGCGCTTCCATGATTTTCGCGACCCGCCACATAACGGGAGAGCTGCTGAAATCAACGGGTCTGTCAAATTTGAGGTGTGTTAGTGCGGTTTCAACGGGTGTTCTCGGCGAAACGGGAGCGGAAGCGGGCGAAATAATAAAAGGCGTTGTAAAAATGCTCAAGCCCGATTTTGTCATAACCGTGGATGCCCTTGCGGCGCGCAATGTTGAAAGGCTCGGAACGACAATTCAAATGTGCAACACGGGGATTGTGCCGGGGTCGGGCGTAGGCAATGCAAGGCAGGAGATAAGTGAAAAAACCGTCGGAGTGCCTGTTATATCAATCGGAGTGCCTACGGTGGTTGATGCCGCAACGCTTATTATGGACTGCGTGGGGCTTGACGGCGACGAGGAAATGATAGCGGAGCACACGGGCGGACTTTTTGTTACCCCGCGTGAGGTGGATTTGATGATAGAACGCGCTTCAAAGCTCACTTCGCTTGCCATAAACTGCGCTTTGCAGCCTGATATCAGCCCCGAGGACATGCTTATTTTGACTGCCTGATTCAAGTCAGGCAGTTTTGTTTTTTATTAAAATTCAACATGTTGTGGTCGAAAAAAGTGTCGACACAAGCGAATTAAAATTCTCTGTAAAAAAACATTGAAATTTATCGAAAAAAATTGATTTTTTTGAAAAAAAACACTTGTAATTATCGGAAGTTCAAGTTATAATAAGGGTACTAATGGGGCTCAAAGGGAACGAAAGGGTAAAAATCCGCAGAAAGGAGGATGCGCCGTGTCAACACTCAACGGAAAAGAAACCAGAAAATTTGACCAAGTTAACAGAATGCCGCTTCCTCCGAAATTCAGGAAAGGGCTTGGCGACGATATCGTCATTCTCAAGTCAATCCACAAGGAACCCTGCCTTGTTCTCTTTTCGGAAGAAGGATGGGATGATTTTACGGATATCGTGCTATCTTCTTTTGACGGCGAGCATCAGGCAGATGCGCAAAGAAAGCTTGCCAACAGAAGCGACACCGTTACTCCCGATAAATCCGGCAGAATTTCAATCAAGGATGATTTCAAAGCCTATGCTTCTCTCGGCGATGAAGTTCTTGCAGTCGGTCTTACGGACAGGGTTGAGCTGTGGAATCCCGCCACTTGGGAAGAATGGTACGGCACCAAGTCAAGCGATGAGGATGACGGCGACTTCTTCAAGGGTGTTCCTTACAGCAGACCGAGGAGAAAGGTATGAGCATGAAAGAAGCTTCGTTTCACCACATACCCGTGCTTTTTCAGGAAAGCATCGATTCGCTGAACATAAAGCCCGACGGAATTTATGTTGACTGCACTTCGGGCGGCGGGGGGCATTCAAGTGCCATTGCAAAACAGCTTAAAGGCGGCAGATTGATTTCGATTGACCGCGACCCGCAGGCGATTGAAATCCTCAAAGAAAGGCTTTTGCCTTTCGGATGCGTAACACTTGTTCACGATAACTTTTTTAACATAAAAAGCATTCTCGCGTCGCTCGGCATAAGCGGCGTTGACGGTATACTTGCTGACCTCGGAGTCAGCTCACATCAGCTTGATGAGCCGTCAAGAGGCTTTTCGTTTCACCACGATGCTCCGCTTGATATGCGAATGAGCCTTGAAGGCATAAGCGCGGCGCAGGCGGTTAATACGCTGTCACAGGATGAACTTAGAAAAATAATTTTTGAATACGGCGAAGAAAAGTTTGCTCCGTCGATTGCCAAAGCGATTGTCAGAGAAAGGGCGATAAAGCCCATTGAAACAACCGTTGAGCTTGCGGAGATAATCAAATCTGCAATGCCCGCGGCGGCAAGGCGCGACGGTCACCCCGCAAGAAGAACGTTTCAGGCAATAAGAATTTATGTTAACGGTGAGCTTGACGGTCTCGGCAATGCGGTGGAGGATATGTTTGACTGCCTCAACAAGGGCGGCAGGCTTAGCGTGATAACCTTCCATTCGCTTGAGGACAGAACAATCAAGCGTGAGTTTGCCGAATTTGCCAAGGGCTGCACCTGCCCCAAGAATTTTCCCGTATGCGTTTGCGGCAACACGCCGAGAGCAAAGGTGCTTAAAGCCGTTGCTCCGGGTAAAAACGAACTTTCCGATAATAACAGAAGCCGAAGCGCGAGGCTGCGCACGGCTGAAAAATTAGTTTGATTTTGATTTAAAGTAACAGAAAGGAGGAAGAGGAAAATGGCTGAATATAACCGCAGCGAAGCATATGACCTTTCGCTGTATAACATGCCGGCATTTAAGCCTGCCGCGGACAGAGAAACAACCGCTCCGAAAAGGCAGCCTGCCAAAAGACCTGCAAGCGCGGAACAAATAAGAAAAGCGGCCGTTGCCTCTGCCCTGCGTTCTGTTAAACTGTTTTTTGTTTCTGCAGTTTTGATTTTGCTTTTCGGCTCCGTTCTTTTGTCAAAGGTGAGTCTTGTCAGACTTGAAAAAGAAGCGGGCGAGTGGGAGGTCAAAATCAGCGAAGCTGAAGCGGAGAATACAAGGCTTGTTATGCAGCTAAACTCAACCGTTTCTCTTGAAAAGGTTGATGCATATGCGGTTTCTGCGTTGGGTATGCATAAGCTTGAGCGCTGCCAAATTCACTACTTCGAGGACAGGGATGGCGACGAGGTGGTTGTGGCAGGCGGAAAAGCTGTAACGGATAAAGGTGAAAAAGCAGCCGGCTGAAAAGCGGCGGCTTTTTCTCTCTGATTGCGGAATATTGCAAACTTAAACCCGCATATATTTAAAATGTTATAATCAAGGCTGTCTCAATTTTGGCGGATGCAGAAAATCAGTTTCCGGCGGCTCGGTTTGCCGGGAATACGGATTTTGCATGCTGATTGAGGCGGCATCTTTTTATTAATTGATAAAATGATTACAAGGAGGAAGCTGTTTTGAATAAATTATCTCCCAAAAGCAGGATGCTTTACAGAGTGCTTGCTGTGTTTTTACTGCTTTCGGTCGGCATTTTCGGCATAACCTCGGTTAACCTTGCGAGAATCCAGCTTATTGACAGCGAGCGTTATAAAGAGCAGGCGGAGAAAAATCAGCTTCACGACACAGAGATATCCGCACAGCGCGGAATAATCTATGACACAAACGGCACGGTGCTTGCGCAGAGTGCCTCCGTGTGGAAGGTTTATATAAGACCCAACAAAATAACAAACGAGGATTTCAAAAACGACCTTTGCAGAAAGCTTTCGGAGCTTACGGGCGTTGAAATTGAAAGCATAAAAGATAAGGCGGACAGAAACGGCTATGCCTATCTTGTTGTTAAAAGACAGATTGAGCTTGAAGAAAAGGAAAGAATTTCCGAGTTTTTAACTCAGTACTATACATACAACGAGATTGAGGATGTCGGCGACGGTATACTCAAAAACGTTGAAAAAAAGATTTACTACAGCTCAGCAGTAGGTCTTGACCCCGACGTTAAACGCTATTATCCCTACGGTACGCTTGCTTCGAATGTTATCGGCTTTACGGGCACGGACGATATCGGCAGGTCGGGAATAGAGCTTAAATATGACACAACTCTCACCGGCACACCCGGCAGAATAATAACTGCTCAAAACGGCAAGAGCGATATTATGAGCCAGGAGTTTGAAACAATCTATGATGCAACGCAGGGCACGGGGCTTGTGCTCACGATAGACGAGGTTATCCAGAGATATCTTGAGGATTCGCTTGAGCAGGCGTATGTTGATTCAAAGGGTGTCGGCGCATACGGAATTGTTATGGATGTTGACACGGGTGCAATTCTTGCAATGGCTTCCATGCCGAATTATGACCTTAACAGCCCGCAGTCGCTCACAGACGAAGAAAAGACCGCTCTTGAAACGGAATATGAAAACATTGACGAACGCAACAAGGCGCGCAACAATCTGCTTTATTCCCGCTGGAGAAACTTTATCGTCAGCGACACATATGAGCCCGGCTCCGTTTTCAAAATCATTACAGCCGCGGCTGTTCTTGAAGAAAATGTTGCAACCATTGACACAACCTACAGCTGTTCGGGCAAAATTCAGGTTTCCGACAGAACGATTAAATGCCACAAGCGAACAGGTCACGGAATGCAGACGTTCAAAGAAGGTCTTATGAATTCCTGTAACCCGTTCTTTATAACCGTCGGTCAAAAGCTCGGTCAGGAAAAATTCTTTGAATATTTTGAGGCATTCGGATTTACCGAGAAAACGGGCATCGACCTGCCTGCAGAGAGCAGCCCCGTTGCGGGAGTTACATACCACTCGCTGGAAAGCATGGGTATTGTTGAGCTTTCAAGCTCCTCGTTCGGTCAGTCCTTCCAGGTTACGCCCATTCAGATGATAACCGCTATGTGCGCCATTGCCAACGGCGGCAAGCTGATGACACCTTATCTTGTTGCAAAGCAGCTTGATGAAAACGGAAATGTTATTAAAGAAACAGAGCCTACGGTAAGGCGCCATGTTGTTTCCGAAAAAACCGCTGCAGCCGTTGCCGAAATGATGGAAGCGGTTGTAACCACGGGTACGGGTAAAAACGCCTATGTTGCGGGCTACAGAGTGGCGGGCAAAACGGGCACATCGCAGAAGCTCGCAAGCGAAAGGGGCAAATATGTTGCTTCATTCGGCGGCTTTGCGCCTGCTGACGACCCTGAAATAGCCGTGCTTATTCTTATCGACGAGCCCGTCGGTCAGTATAACGGCGGTCAGATTTGCACACCCGTTGCGGCTCAGGTGGTTGAAAAAACGCTTGAATATATGAACGTTGAAAGACAGTATACCGAAAAAGAGCTTGAATTGCTTGACACAACCGCGCCGAATCTTGTCGGCAGCACCGTCAGCGATGCTCAGGCTTTGCTTGAAAGCTCAGGCTTCGAGGTTAAAACCGTCGGAAGCGGCGAAACGGTTACGGCGCAGATGCCTGCATATAACCAAACAATGCCGCAAAACGGAATAATAGTGCTTTACACGGAAAATGATGCGCAGCGAGTAACGGTAACCGTTCCCGATTTGAGAATGATGACCGTTTCGCAGGCGAATAAATATGCCCTTGCGGCAGGTTTAAATATTAAGATATCAGGCAATGCTTTGAATACGGGAGAGCTTATTTCCTATGACCAGAGCGTTGAGCCCGGTGAAGAGGTTGAATACGGAAAAACCGTTACGGTTTATTTTAAATCCAATACCAACGTTAACGACCTCGCAGATTAGGACGGTAGGAGGACAGAAGATGAAACTTGATTTAATTGCCAAGGATTTGGGGGTTGGCATAAGCTTCGGTGAAAGAGAAGTTGCCTTTATAACGGATAATTCCGCAAAGGTAAGCGAGGGGTGCGTGTTTGTCTGCATAGAGGGCAAGCGTTTCGACGGTCACACAAAGGCGCAGGAAGCGATTGAAAACGGCGCGGCTGCGGTTATTGTTCAAAAAGACCTCGGCTTGGATTGCCAGATTCTTGTTGAAAACACAAGAAGCGCCTATGCGCTGGCGTGTGCGGCGTTTTTCGGTCACCCCGAAAGAAAGCTTAAAATAATCGGCGTTACGGGCACCAACGGCAAAACAACATCGTGCTTTATTCTTAAATCCGTTCTTGACGGAATGGGTCACGAAACGGGTCTTATCGGCACGGTTAAAAACATTGTCGGCAAAAAAGAGTATCCCGCCGCGCTCACAACGCCCGATTGCTATGAGCTTTATTCGCTTTTCAGCGAAATGGTTGAATGCGGCTGTGAATACTGCGTTATGGAGGTTTCATCTCAAGCGCTTGACCAGCACAGAGTTGACGGCATTCATTTTGATGCCGCAATCTTCACAAATCTAACACAAGACCACCTTGATTATCACGGAACTTTTGAAAACTACAGAGCGGCAAAAAGAAAGCTTTTCGAAAACGCTTCGCTTGCCGTTGTCAATATTGACGATGCAAATGCAGAATATTTAACAAACGGCGCGGGCTGTAAAACCGTAACATTTTCCGTTAACGGCGACGACTGCGACTATTCTGCAAAGAATATCAAAATTTCTTCTGCGGGCGTTAAGTATATTATGGTTAAAAACGGCAATATCGGCAGAGTCAGCTTTGCTGTGCCGGGCAAATTCTCCGTTTATAACTCAATGGGTGCGGCTGTGTGCCTTGCGGAAATGGGGCTTGATTTTAACGCGGTTCTTGATTCTCTTGCACTCTGCACGGGTGTGCCCGGCAGAATGGAGGTTGTGCCCGCCGACAAGCCCTACACAGTTATAATCGACTATGCGCATACACCCGACGGGCTTGAAAACGTGCTCAACTGTGTCCGCGAAATAACCGACGGCAGAGTTATCTGCGTTTTCGGCTGCGGCGGTGACAGAGATAAAACAAAACGCCCGATAATGGGCGAGATTGCTGCGCGTCTTGCCGATGTTGCGGTTGTAACCTCGGATAACCCGAGAAGCGAGGACCCCGAAACGATAATCGAGGATATAACGGCGGGAATCGGCGGCAAGAGCAATGCAAAAATTATTGTTGACAGCGACAGAAAGAGCGCAATCAAAAAGGCTCTTGAAACCGCGCGTGAGGGCGATGTGATTGTTCTTGCGGGCAAGGGTCAGGAAACCTATCAGATTCTTGCAAGCGGCAAAATCCACTTTGACGAGCGCGAGGTTGTTGCAGAAATACTTTCCGAAAAGGCGTGAAATAAATGATACCCCTTAAATTTAAGGAAGCCGCGGCGGCTGTTAAATCAACAACCGAGCTTTGCGGCAGCTTTGACAGTGTTTGCACAGATACAAGAAAAATAACGCAGGGATGCTTGTTTGTCGCTATCAAGGGCGAAAACTTTGACGGTCACGACTTTGCAAAAAAAGCTGTTGAAAGCGGAGCCGAGGCAGTTGTCTGCGAAAGGGACTGCGGTTTGGGCGACAGACAGATTCTTGTTGAAAGCACCCGCCTTGCTTTGCTTGACCTTGCGGGATATTACAGAAGCCTTTTCAAAATCCCCGTTATCGGAATAACGGGAAGTGTAGGCAAAACAACAACAAAGGAAATGACCCACGCGGTTATGTCCTCAAAATATAACACCCTCAAAAACGAGGGCAATCTCAATAACGAAATCGGCGTTCCGCTCACGCTTTTCAGGCTTGATGAAACTCATGAAGCGGCAGTTATTGAAATGGGAATGAGCGGTTTTGACGAAATTTCGCGAATGACCAAGGCGGTCAGACCTGATGCTGCGATAATCAGCAACATCGGCGTTTCGCATATCGAGCATCTCGGCTCGCGCGAGGGTATTTTGCGCGCAAAGCTTGAAATTCTTCACGGAATGAAGCCTGACGCACCCGTTATTTTAAACGCGGATGACGATATGCTCATAACCGTGCGCCCCGATGCGCATCCCGTAATTTATTACGGAATTGAAAATGAAAAATCTATATTTAAGGCATTTGAAATAACCTCCAAAGAAAACGAAACCGAGCTGACTGTCGGTTTCAACGGCGGTTCGGGCAGGGTGAGCCTGCCTTTCCCGGGCCGCCACAATGTCTACAACGCGCTGGCGGCTGCTGCAGCGGGCTCTCTTTTCGGTATTGAGCCTATGGATGCTTTTGAAGCACTCAAAGCCTATGTTCCCGCAGGCATGCGCCAGAGAATCAATAAAAAATTCGGCATGACCTTTATCGAGGATTGCTACAACGCAAGCCCCGATTCGCAGGCAGCAGCTCTTGCCGTGCTCGGCAGCATGAATGCCGCGCGCAAAATTGCTGTTATCGGCGATATGCTGGAGCTTGGTGCTGTCAGCGAAAGTGCCCATTATGATGTTGGCAGAAAAGCGGCAGAAAACGGAGTTGATGCCGTGTTTACTTACGGTGAGCGCGCTGTGCAAACCGCCAAAGGTGCTTCGGACGGTGAGGTTAAGCTTGTCAGAAGCTTTCTTGATAAAGAGGAGCTTTCAAAGGAGCTTATCGCTTTTCTTGAGCAGGACGATGCCGTTTTGTTCAAGGCAAGCAGGGGAATGAAGCTCGAAGAAGTTATTTTCTCGGTCTACGAGGCTCTTGAAAAATAATAACGGGAGGAAAGAATGAATACCGCTGCTGTGATTTTGATTGCGGGGGTTGCCGGCTTTGCGGTTACGGGCGCTTTGGGATTTATAATGATTCCTTGGCTGAGGAAGCTCAATTTCGGGCAAACTATTCTCGATATCGCCCCCAATCGGAGCGGCAAGCGGACCACTCCCACCATGGGCGGCTTTATGTTCATAATAGGCACATGCGCCGCCATTCTTCTTGCTGTTGCAACGGATAAACTTACGGGCGGCGACATAGCCGCATCGGGCAGCCTTTTGCCCGAAGAAATGTATACAAAGCTTTGGAGCGGAGTTGTAATGGCTCTTGCTTTCGCTCTTATCGGTTTTGTTGATGACTACATCAAGGTTGCCATGCATCAAAATCTCGGGCTCACGGTAAAGCAGAAAACCGTTATGCAGTTTTTTGTAAGCCTTGCGTATCTTACGGGGCTTTATATGGGCATGAACGGTGCGCCGCATATGTTTATTCCGTTTGTCGGAGCCGTTGAAACGGGATTTTTTCATTGGATTTTCGGAATTGTTATGATTTATGCCGCAGTTAATGCCGTCAATTTAACGGATGGGGTTGACGGCTTATGCGGCAGCATTACTCTCACAACCGCGGTTTCAATCGGCGTTATAGCCGCGCTCAAAGGATTTTTCGGCTTTTCAATGGCTGCCGCCGCGCTTGCGGGCGCATGCCTCGGTTTTGTCCTTTGGAACAAAAAACCCGCAAAGGTCTTTATGGGCAACACGGGCTCAATGTTCCTCGGAGGAATGGTTGTTGCGCTTGCGTATGCAGTCGGCTGTCCGCTGCTTCTTCTTTTGGCGGGCATCGCTTATGTGATTGTGGGCGCATCCGATATTTTACAGATAGTTTACTTTAAGAAAACGGGCGGCAAAAGGCTTTTTGAAATGGCTCCCGTTCATCATCACCTTAAAATTATCGGTTGGAGCGAAAAGAAAATCGCTCTGGTGTTTACCGCCGTCAATGTTCTCGGCGGGCTTGCGGCAGTTGCCGTTATAAATTACAGCGGATATATTCTTTGAAGGAGGGGGAAGCTTGAAGCAGGAAATCTTGGCGCACTTCGGTGTGTATTATCTGATAAAAGATTTGTTTACCCGCAAAAAGAAGCTTCGCGATTTGTTTGCCGCGGGTCCTTTGGACATAACCTTTTTGGCGCTTGTTATCGCGCTGCTGACAATAGGCATAATAATGATGTTTTCGGCAAGCTATGTTAACGCATGGTATGATGCCGATGCGAAAAACGACCCGTATTATTACGTTAAAAAACAGGTGTTTTATGCAATACTCGGCGTTGTGCTGATGATTGCGGTTTCATATGTCAAGCCCGATGTTTTCAGAGATGTTTCGGGTGTTGTTATGATTATTGCAATTCTGCTTTTGCTGTATGTGCTCATTAATCCCTATGAGGTGCCAGGCAAAGAGCAGTTCAAGCGCTGGATGTGGGTGCCCGTTATCGGCACGTTCCAGCCGTCGGAAATAGCAAAGCTTGCGCTGATAATGTTTTTGGCGTTCAGCATGGAACGCCACCACAAAAAGATTGAAAAAAACGCATGGATGATTGTTCCCTACGGCGTAATCATAGTTATGGTCTGCGCTCTTGTTTATGCGGAAAACCACGTTTCGGGCACTCTTCTCATCCTCGGCATCGGCGTTGCGATGATGTTTTTCGGCGGCATAAAAATGCGCTGGTTTGTTGCGGGTGCAGTGATTGTTGCCATTGTGGGCATA
Source organism: Clostridia bacterium (assembly GCA_017623615.1). Lineage (GTDB taxonomy): Bacteria > Bacillota > Clostridia > Oscillospirales > Acutalibacteraceae > CAG-177. Next base: position 122,759 of record JAGAOT010000013.1, read on the forward strand.
TGGTTTGTGTTTAATGCTGATAAATTCCTTGAAGGCTATGCAAGCGAAAGAATTAGAATTTGGCTAAAGCTCCTCTTCGGCGAGGAATTAACGGCAGCGGAAACAAGGGGCTCGGGCTGGCAGAGCCAGCAGTCGCTTTATGCGATAGGTTCGGGCGGCCTTTTCGGGCTCGGCTTCGGCAATTCAAAGCAAAAGCACATGTATCTTCCCGAGCCGCAAAACGACTTTGTTTTTGCTGTTGTATGCGAAGAACTCGGCTTTATCAGAGCCCTTCTTATAATATTGCTTTTTATCCTGCTTGTCGGCAGAGGATTTATAATCGGTCTTCGCGCAAGGAGCAGATATGAAGCTCTGCTTGCAATGGGCATAAGCTTCCAGGTCGGCTTGCAGGCGGCGTTGAACATCGCCGTTGTAACCGCAACCGTACCCAACACGGGCATAAGCCTGCCGTTCTTCAGCTACGGAGGCACGGCTCTTGTTATTTTGCTTTTTGAAATGGGAATTGTTCTTTCAATATCAAGAAACAGCGAAAGGAAAATCAAAAATGCTCGAAAATAAACGCATTCTTATCGCAACCGGCGGCACGGGCGGCCACATTAACCCCGCTCTCGGCACTGCCGGCTACATAAAGGAAAAAAATCCCACCGCCGAAATAGTATTTGTCGGCACGGCGGATAAAATGGAAGCCCGCCTTGTTCCCGAGGCAGGCTACGAACTGCGAACAATCCAAATAAGCGGCTTTTGGAGAAGCTTTTCTCCCGAAGCGATAAAGCACAATATCGGCACGGTTTCAAAGCTGCTCAAAGCATCGTCGCAGGCAAAAAAGATAATTCAATCCTTCAAGCCTGACCTTGTGATTGGCTTTGGCGGCTATGTCAGCGGCCCCGTTCTGCGAATGGCGGCAAAAATGGGAATACCCACCGCAATCCACGAGCAGAATGCGTTCCCCGGTGTCACAAACAAGGCTCTTGCGGGCAAGGTTGACAGAGTAATGCTCACCGCAATTCAGGCTGAAAAGCATATTAAGCCCAAAAATCCTTGCGTTCTCACGGGTCTGCCCATACGCGGCGATATCCTTAAGGGTGACAGAGATTTTGCAAGGGCAGAGCTTGGTTTAACGGATAAGCCCCTTATTCTTTCAATGGGCGGCAGCCTCGGCGCAAAGCCCGTGAACGATGCGGTAAAAGGTCTTATTCTTAATAAATATAAGGATAACGACTGCGTATTTCTTCATGCAACGGGCAAAAACAGCGACAGATTTAAAGAAGAGCTTGAAGAAAACGGCGTTGATTTAAAGGCGAATCCTCATATCAGAATTGTTGAATATATTGATATTCCCAAGTGCCTCCCCGCGGCGGATTTGGTTATAGGCCGTTCGGGCGCACGCACATTGAGCGAGCTTCAGGCGCTCGGCAAGCCGTCAATACTTATCCCGTCGCCTTATGTTACCGAAAATCACCAGTATCATAATGCAATGGCTTTGGTTGAAAACGGAGCGGCGGAAATTCTTGAAGAAAAAGACCTTACTCCCGAAAGCCTTACGGAAAGAGTGAATGCTCTTTTGAAGAACAAAAACAAGCTTTCCGAGATTGGAAAATGCGCCAAAGAAATGGCTGTTCTTGATGCAACGGAAAGAATTTATCAGACCCTTTGTGAGATAGTTTAATCACAAAACCTTCGCTTTTTGAATACTATGGAACAGAGCAGTATTAAATGCTCCCTTTATTTTCAAAGGAGCGTGGGTTATGAAAAAGATAATTGTCAACGGCGGCAATCCGCTTTGCGGAAGCGTTGATTTGCAGGGCTCCAAAAACAGCGCATTGCCGATTTTGGCGGCAGTTGCCGCGGCGGACGGAATCAGCGTTATACATAACTGCCCCGACCTGACAGATGTTACGGCGGCATTAAAAATACTTGAACATATCGGCTGTAAGATTAAGCGCGAGGGTCATACTGTTATTGCGGATTCCTCATGTGCAAACCGCTTTGACATCCCCGAAAGCCTGATGCGCGAAATGCGTTCCTCAATCGTGTTTCTCGGCGCGCTGCTTGCGCGTTTTGGTAATGCGTCGGTATCCTCGCCGGGCGGATGCGAAATCGGGCTTCGCCCCATTGATTTGCATTTAAACGCTTTACGCAACATGAATGTTCAAATCAGCGAAAGAGGCGGCAGACTGAATTGCAAGGCAGCGCAAGGCATTAACGGCGGCAATATCAGCCTTTCTTTTCCGAGCGTCGGAGCAACGGAAAATATCATGCTTGCTTCGATGAGTGCAAGGGGCGAAACGGTTGTAACCAACGCCGCAAGAGAGCCTGAAATAATTGACCTTGCAAGCTTTTTGCAAAAATGCGGAGCGAAAATAAGCGGTGCGGGTCAAAGCGTTATTCGCATTAATCCGCCCGAAAAGCTGACGGGCGCGGAGCATACGATTATTTCCGACAGAATTGTTGCGTCAACCTTTATGGCGTGTGCGGCATCGGCGGGCGGCAAAATAGCGGTTAGCGGAGTTATCCGCGAGCATCTTGACCCTATAATACCCGTTTTTGAAGCGGCGGGCTGTGAGTCGGATTTCAACGGCAGAGAGCTGATTTTTAAAGCACCGAGCCGTGTTTCAAGAGTGAAATCAATCAGAACAATGCCTTATCCGGGCTTTCCGACGGATTCGCAGGCGATAGTCATGGCTATGCTTGCCAAGGCAAAAGGAACAAGCGTTATAACGGAAAAGATTTTTGAAAACAGGTTCAGGCATGTGCCGGAGCTTGTCAAAATGGGTGCGGACATAAGAGTTGAGGACGGCTGTGTTGCAGTCGTCGAGGGTGTTGAAGAGCTTCACGGCGCAAAGGTGACTGCCTGCGATTTGCGGGGCGGAAGCGCGTTGGTTGCCGCGGCTTTGGGTGCCGCAGGCAAAACGGTTGTTGAAGAAATTCATCACATTGACAGAGGGTGCGAGGCGATTGAAAAAAGCCTTACCGCTCTCGGTGCAGATATAAAAAGAGAATGAAAATGGCGGGATTGGAAAATGAACAGAGAAATACAGCAGGGGACAGAAGGCAGACTTTCTCCCGAAGAAAGACAAAACAGAGTTAAAAAACTGAAAAGAAAAAGAAGATTCAGGCTTGCAGTTGTTACGGTGGGATTTTTCTTGCTTTTGAGCATAATAATCAGCCCTATCTTGCTCTTTGCCGTGTTCAGAGTTAAAACCTTTGCGGTGGAGGGCACAAGCCCTTATGCAAAAGAGGAAATAATTGCGGCAAGCGGCATAACCGAGGGCAAGAGCCTTATTTTTGCCGATTTGGACGAAGCCGCGGCGGCGATTGAAAGAACTTTGCCCTATACGGACAATGTCAAACTCACAAAAAAACTGCCTGACGGAATTGTTATCCGTTTTGAAGAAACTTTCAAAGCGTTTGCTTTTCAGATTTCGGGCGGCATGTATGCCCTCACAAACAGCGATATGAAGGTGCTCGAATTATCCACAACGGTGCCCGAAGGAGTTGCGCTTATAACGGGCGCAAACCCCGTTAAAACCTATGTGGGCGAGGTGCTTTCGTTTGTAAAGCCGAGTGAGGACAAGGAAGAAGAAATTCAGGATAAAACCTTTGAGCTTCTTCTCGAAATAACGCAGAGCATTGCCCAAAACGGCACGAAGGATATCAGCCTCATAAATGTTGCCGATACAAACAGCATCTATCTTATCTATCAGCAGCGCATTGTGCTCAAGCTTGGTGACAGCACGGAGCTTGCCTCGAAGCTTTCGCTCGGTAACAGAGTTATTAATGAAGAAAACACAATCGACCCCTCGCAATGCGGCACGATTGATTTGACAATACCCAAAAAGGCATACTTCAATCCCTCGGATTTTGATGATGTTGAGCAGCTTGTCGAGTATAAAAATCTCTACATGCAAAACGGAACAGAGGAAAGCCCCGAGGGCGATAATTCCGAAGAACCAAGCGAGGAATAAAGTGTAATTTGCCAAAATCAAGATTAAATATATATAAAATGTAAAAAAAACATTAAAATAGCAACATTTTTTCAAATTGTTCTTGTTTTTTTATTAAATACATGGTAATATAATTCTGTTTAATAAGGAAAAATAAAAACCACAGGGGGTTCACACCAATGGCATTTGAAATTGATAATGATTTTGAGAGTGCGGTTCAGATAAAAGTAATCGGTGTCGGCGGCGGCGGCGGAAACGCCGTTAACAGAATGATAACTTCAGGCGTTCTCGGCGCAGAGTTTATCGCTGTCAACACAGACAAGCAGGTTCTTGTTCACTCCAAGGCTACCCACAAGATTCAGATTGGCGAAAAGTCAACTCACGGTCAGGGTGCAGGCGGCAAGCCCGAAATCGGCGCAAAATCCGCAGAAGAAAGCAGAGATTCCATCTCCGATGCTCTTAAGGGCACAGACATGGTATTCATAACCGCAGGTATGGGCGGCGGCACAGGCACAGGCGCAGCTCCCGTTATCGCACAGGTTGCAAAAGACATGGGCTGCCTCACCATCGGCGTTGTTACAAAGCCCTTTAAGTTTGAGGGCCGCAGAAGAATGCTTCAGGCGCAGGACGGCATTGCAAAGCTTGCAGAGCATGTTGACAGCCTTATCGTTATCCCCAATGACAGACTTCGCGCGCTTGACGACAGAAAGAAGACCATTGCAGAAGCTTTTGCAGAGGCAGACGAAGTTCTTCTTCAGGGCGTTAAGAGCATTTCAGAGCTTATCAAAGTTCCCGGCTTCATTAACCTCGACTTTGCTGACGTAACAAGCGTTATGAAGGACGCAGGCTACGCTCACATGGGCGTTGGCAGAGCAAAGGGCAAGGACAAGGCAGAAACAGCCGCAAACGCAGCAGTTTCCAGCCCGCTTCTTGAAACATCAATCGCAGGCGCAAAGGGCGTTATCATCAGCATCACCGCTTCCGATGACGTTGACCTTGAGGATGTTGAAAATGCAGCAGAAATCATCACCGCCAAGGCTCATGAGGATGCTAACATCACATGGGGTATCGCATTCGATCCCGACCTTGACGATGAAATGGTTATCACCGTTATCGCAACAGGCTTTGACTCAAAGGCGAAGGAACCCGAAAAGGTTGCGGCTCCCGCAAACCCGTTCCTTTCGGCAGTAGCAAAGGCACCCGTTGCAGCAGCCCCCGCAGCTCCCGTTGAGGCTCTCGCGGCACCCGTTGCACCCGCAGCTCCAGCAGGTCCCAGCATTCCTCACTTCGGCTCCTCGGCTCCCGCTGAGCCCGCAGCCCCCGCAGCTCCCGCCAAGGAAGCTCCCAAGGCAAGCGATGGCTTTGAGGATGACCAGTTCTATATCATGATTAACGACATAATCAAGGGTAAGGACAACCAGTAATATAATAAATTAAGGCACGCCAAGCGGCGTGCCTTTTTGTTATGCATTTTTCAGCTTTTCAGCAGCAATGGCAATCTGTTCGTTGGTAGGTTCCCATCCAAAAATGATTTGAATGATTTTGTCATCAATGCAAACTACATATGAGTTGCAGGGTTCACCGTCTTTATAGTAGCGGTAAACTTCGTCTGCATTCCAAACCGATGCATCAGCTTCTTTTTTAATTGTAAATCCGTTTTTAGCTACTTTCTCGCTAATGGTAATGATTTCTTTTTTGCAAGCATTGAATATAGGTGAAAAGTTTACATGCGTAATATCGCAGGATAATTCTATAGAATTATCCTCAAGAGAATATTGTTCGGTTTTTTCCAAATTAATCAAGAGCAGATAGTCATTGAACTTGTATTTTGAAACTACACCGTTAATCGGAATTAAATCCTCCAAGTTAACGGGTAGATTCTTGTGATGATAAACGGTATAGCTTGAGGGTATAAAACTGTCAGAGTCTTTTTTGAATTTTTCGCTGCTTTTAGGAAAAATAGGATAAATCAAAACTATACCTGCAATATAAGCAGCAACAAGAACAATAGCTGTATAAAACTTAAAAAACAGTTTTGCATTTTCGCTTAGTTTTGTTTTTGAATAAGCTTTTCTGATTGCTTTGAAAATACAAACAAGAATTGCGGCAAATATAATCAAAAAAATCACAAACAGAATTTGTTGGATTTCCAGTATCATGAGCGTCCGAAGCAAAGAACTGAAGATGTACAGCGGAAGACAGAACAGAACTTCAAACCTGATTATTCGCTTAGTTTCGTAAAACTCACCGCGTTCGGCTGCTGCCTTTGCATTTTTGTGCCATATTAAATATTTGATTATGTTATATAGTGAAAAGGGGATGAAAAACGGCCAAAACCAAATTGCATCAAGGCTATCGGCTAAAGTTTCGATTGGCTCTTTACAAATTAAATATCCGGAAAATGCCGTGAAAATGACAGCAGCAATAATGAAGAAAAAATAGCCGTATATGATTTCACTTTTGGCAAATTTGTGTATGCATTCAAGCTGAATTTGAGCATCTGTTTCAATCGGTATGCAATCGTTGTTTTTACAGCAGAAAATATGAAGCTTATCCGATGAAAGAACAAAACTCCAACCTGCGCAAGTACACATGTCAATAAAATTCTGTCGGTCTTCGGACATGTTTTTATCTTCATTAATATCCTTCGGATAATAGACTGCCGAAAAATTAATGTTTTGTGGCTCAATGCGGTTGTAAACCCAAAAAGTTCTTCCGATTTTTTCGAGCATCCACCCTTTAGCCGCCATCTTTTTTAAATGCTTTTCAATATTTGTGTGGTCATAAAGGGAGAACAGTTCAATACGATATTTTAAATCTCTCATTTGTCATTCTCCTTTCCCAAAAAGCGACGAAAATCCTCTGCTTGTGTACAGATTCGGTTATATTCTGTTTCTAAAAGTTTTTTACCTTTATCTGTTAAAATATAGCTTCTTTTTCTGCCCTCAATCTTTGTTTCACATATTAAATCTTCTTCAACGAATTGCTCCAAGAGATTATAAAGTGTGCCGGGACCTACAACGATGCGACCATTCGTCATTTTTCTTACTTTTTCCATTATATCCGTTCCGCAGCATTCGTTTTTTAAGCACATTAGAATATAAAACATCTGCTCTGTCAGCGTTTGAAATTTAGCTCTCGGCAATTCGTTCACCTCCGATTATCGAATATCGATAATTACAACTTTATATTAACATCGAATATCGATATTGTCAACACAAAAAACAGCATACAATTTAATGTTTAATGAAAATGATTGCAAACAAAAAGCCGCTCTTTGAAAAGAGCGGCAAATACTGTTAAATATTTCAGAAAGCTTCAACGGCTGCCTTTTCTGCGGCAAGACCTTTCTTGTAGTTGTCAAGGAATGCCTTGAAGCCCGCGATATCGTCGGCATCGGGGGTAACCTCGGTTGAATCCTGACCCGCAAAAACCTTGTTTTCAAGGTATTCGTCAAGAGCCTCGTTTTCAGCCTTGCTTACCATATATTCTGCAAGGATTGCAACGCCCCACGGACCGCCTTCGCCCGCTGTTTTCATAACCGAAACGGGAGCGTTGAGTGCGGCGCCCATAATCTTCTGACCTGCAACGGGAGCCTTGAAGTAGCCGCCGTGGCCGAGAATGCGGTCAATCTTAACATCCTCGTCAGCAAGGATTTCCATACCTATGCTGAGAGTTGCCGCGGCGGAGCAAAGCTGTGCTCTTGAGAAGTTTTCAAGAGTGAACTTGCTGTCGGGTCCTCTGAAAAACATGGGCTTGCCGCTGTCGAGACCCGTGATAACCTCGCCGGAAAGATAGTTATATGCAACCAAACCGCCGCAGTCCTTGTCGCCTGCAAGAGCGGATTCGAAAATTTTGTCAAGCACCTTGTAAATGCTTATTTCCATGCCGAGAGCCTTGCACATTGAGGTGAACATTCCTGCCCATGCATCGATTTCGCCCGAGCAGTTGTTGCAGTGCACCATTGCAACGGGCTTGCCGGCGGGAGTTGTTACCATGTCAATTTCGGGATAAAGCTTTGAGAGAGCCTTTTCAAGAACAACCATGAGGAAAATTGATGTGCCTGCGGAAACGTTACCTGTTCTGACTGCAACGGAGTTTGTGGCAACCATACCCGTGCCTGCATCGCCTTCGGGTGGGCAGAGGGGAATGCCCGCTTTGAATTCGCCCGTAGGGTCAAGAAGAAGTGCGCCTTCTTCAGTCAATGTGCCTGCGTTTTCGCCCGCAACAAGAACCTTAGGAAGAATTTCATTGATATTCCAAGGATATTCAGCAACCTTTTCGCCGAATTGTTCGAGCATTTTTGCATCGTAATCGTTTGTGTTGCTGTCAATGGGGAACATGCCCGAAGCCTCGCCGACGCCGATAACCTTGTTACCCGTCAGCTTCCAATGAACATATGCCGCAAGAGTTGCGATAAAGTCAACATCCTTAACATGCTCCTCACCGTTGAGGATTGCCTGATAAAGGTGGGCAATGCTCCAGCGCTGGGGAATGTTGAAGCCGAAAAGCTCTGAAAGCTCTTCCGCAGCCTTTGCGGTTATTGTGTTTCTCCATGTTCTGAAAGGGGCAAGCTGATTGCCGTTTTTGTCAAAAGCAAGATAGCCGTGCATCATGCCGCTGATGCCGAGCGCACCAACGCTTGTAAGCTTCACGCCGTATTTTTCAAAAACATTCTTTTTAAGGGCGACAAAAGCACTCTGCAAGCCTTCCCAGACCTGCTCAAGCGGATATGTCCACACGCCGTTGTCGTATGTATTTTCCCAGTCAAAGCTGCCCGAAGCGAGAGGCTCGTGGTTTTTGCCGATGAGAACGGCTTTTATTCTTGTTGAGCCGAATTCAATGCCGAGAGCGGTCTGTGCGGATTCTATAGCGGCTTTTATGTTTTCCATAATTTAACCTCCGATAAAGTGTTCATATTAATACATTATTATAATAATATCAAAACGGAGCTTTTACGTCAAGAAAAATATGCGGCAAACAAACTGAACAAAAACAGCTTGATATATTGCTTTTTTTTATTTACTTTGATATAATTACTTTTATATAACAATAATTTTGTTTTTTAGGAGGAAAAACATGAACTTGGTCGCAACAGCCAAAGAGGGTATTTCCAAGGTTAAAACTTATTGGAAAACACCGCCTCTGGGCAAGTACATGAATTTCAAAGAAATCGCTTCTCTTGCGGGCGGCGGAATAGGTGTTAAATTTATTATCACCTGTATTTCGGCTGTGCTGCTTTCGGCAACAAACGTTTTTGTCGGTAACACAATCGGCATTGAGCCGATGAACATGTATTTCATATATATTCTTGCTGTTATCATAAGCTTCCCGCTGACGATGCTCAGAGCTTATATCATCGACAACGCTCGAAACAGAAAAGGTAAATACAGACCCTACATACTCACCATGGGCCTGCCCACGATTGTTCTTGCCATAGGTTATTTCTGGATGCCCTATGAGAAAATGGGCAGCCAGATGATGAAATGTGCTGTTGTTCTTCTTTTTAACATCGGTTTCCAGTTTTTCTATAATTTCCTTTATGATGCATATGACAACTACATTGTTGTTCTTTCACCCAACACACAGGAGCGCGCAAATGTTTCTTCAATCAAATCGGTTACGGATTCTCTTGCGCCCACAATAACAAACGCAATAATTCCTCTGCTTGCAACAACCATTATCGGAACAAACAACCTCAACGATATCAGGCTTTACAGATATATCTGGCCTCCCATTCTTATTCTCGGTTTCTTGTTGAGTGTTATCGTTTATGTTAACACAGAGGAAAAGATTGTTCAGGCAAAGACTCATGTTGTTCAGATAAAGTTTATTGATGCGATTCGCGCCGTTGCAAAAAACAAATATTTCTGGGTTATTTCGCTTGCAGGCTGGCTCGGCTTTCTTGAGGGTGCCTACGGCAGCATTCTTAACTGGCTTTATTCATATCAGTATGCCTGCACCGGCGGCGAATATTCGCTGATTGTTACAATTTACGGCAACGCATCGCTTTGGGGCATGCTTCTTGCTCCGTTGTCAATCAAAAAGCTCGGCAAAAAGAATACTCTTATTTTAACAAATGCGCTCAACATTGTTTTCATTGCGGCGATTTATCCCGTTGTTAAATATGCCGACATCAGCGTTATGATTTGGCTTGTTATGATTTGCCTTTGGTTCAACGCTCTTGTAGGCTCGTTCGCTCATATTCTTACTCCGAGCCTTAACGGCGATATCCGCGACTATCAGCAGTATATTACCGGCGAGAGAATCGACGGCATGTTTGCCGCAGTCGGTCTTATCGGCAGCGTTATCACAATGGTTACAAGCTCGGTTCTTCCGGCGATTTATGAAAAAGTCGGCTTTAACGAAACGAAGCTTGCACAGCTTCTTCCCGAGATTGTTGCTCAGGAAGGTGAGCTTCTTGACCCGACAAATGTTTACAATGTTCTTTATCACAAAGAAACGTTCATAAGCATTTTCGGCGTTCTTATTGCTGTTTCAATTCTCGGCGCGGCAATGAATGTTATTCCCTATTTCTTCTATGACCTTTCCGAGGTTAAGCAGCAGGGCATGATTAAAGTTCTCAAAATCCGTGCCCTTTTTGAGGATTACGGCAACGGAATTCTTAAGGATAAAGACCTTGTCGAGGCAATCGAAATTATCAGAGAAGCCAATGAGCTTGACGGCGCACAGCCCAAGAACATAAAGGAATACAAAGCGGCTAAAAAGCATGCTTCAGGCAAGGAAGAAAAGAAGGCGGCTAAAAAAGCATATAAAGAGGCTTTGGAATTTAACAAGAATCTCGAAATTTCAAAGTTTGTTATCGATGAAATGAACCGTTTCAACACCTCTTTCGGCAAAAGACAGCTTGACGATGCAAGAAAAGCTGCGCATGCAGGCTATGAAGCGATTTACGGCTATGATAAATCCGAGCTTGCGGCGGCAAAGGCATTGCCCAAGTCAACTCCCGAAGAAAAGGAATACAGAAAAGATGCAGTATCAAGAGCACGCGACTTTATTGATGCTCAAAAGGCTGCCGCAAAGTATTATTCAAATAATATAGTTGAATTTGATATCGCTGTTTTTGAAAAGCTTTTTGCTAAAGAAGATGAGCTTGACGAAACACTCGAAGCAACATACAAGAAGCTTTATAAGGCAAGGGATGAAAAGGATAAGGACGAAATTGCCCGTTACATGCAGCAGGTTAAGGATATCAAAGCGCAGCAGAAGCTTCTTGAAAAAGAAATTAAGAAAGCAACAAACGACAACTCTGTTTATAACCGCGCCGCAAGACCGGTTATCAAAGCAAAGAAGCTTATAACACAGAGCGAAAACTATGCAAAGTTTGATGAAATCGCCGCGATGAATGACGAAGCAAAGGCGCGCCATGAAAAGGCGCAAGCAGAGGCGGCGGCAGAAGCCGCACGAATAGCCGCCGAGGAAAAAGCATACGGCGAAAAGCTCCGCGCAGAAAAGGCTGCAAAGAGAAACAAGAAATAAAAACAGAAAGCAAAAATACCTTTCACTTTTCAGTGAAAGGTATTTTTTATTTGCTTATTCGTTTGTTTCGCTGTCGGAAATTTCGGTGTTCAGCTCTTCTTCAATTATCGAAATGTCATCGTCTGCGGTTTCTTCGGGTATTCCGATTTCAACGCTGACGGGCTCTGAATCAAAGCCGTTTTCTGAAGGGATTGCCACGGGCACAAACGGAGCATTAACATTGTTCTTTCTGCGCTTTGCAAAGATTATTGCCGCTGCAATAAGGGCGATAACCGTCAATGCGGAAATGCCTGCGCCAAGCAGAAGCCCCTGCGGCATAAAGCTTATCTCAATTTCATGCTCTCCTGCGGGCAGGTTAAAGCAGAGGTATGCATCCTGCAGGGCAATATAATCATCCTCGGCAATCTCAACGCCGTCAACCTTTACTGTCCAGCCCTTGTCATAGGGGATTGAGGTGAAGAAAAGTGTGTCAGATTCTGCTGAAACCGTGCCGTTGATTTTTGTTTCTTTGAAAGATGTTACATTGAGCTGGCGGCTCTTGAGGATTTCATAGCCCTCATTGAGCTTGTCGTCGTTTACATAGTAGGGGTAGAAGTCAATGTAGCCGTAGTCGCTGTCCTCAATCGTGATAACAACAATAATTTCTTCTTCGGGTGTAACAATACCGAGGTCATAAATATAAGGCTCATCGGTATACTGAGTGTAGTCATTGCCGTCTTTTGTAATGCGTATGCTGTCAAAGTCATGTGAGTTGACATAGAGATAGCAGTGTTTCGTTTCGTCGGTTTTAAGGATGAAGGTCAGTTCGCCCTCGCCGTCGCCGCTCTTTGTATAGTAAATATCGCCGGTTTCAAGACCCGATGTGATTTCATCCATGTTGTAATATTGGATTTCGTCAATATTCATCATGCCGAAAACATCTGAAACGCCCGTTGAATATTCAAACCAGTCGCTCTGCACGGTGAACGGATTTGTCATATCGGTCTGCCAGTTGAGCAGGTCGCTGTTAACGCCGAAGCCAATCGGCAGATAATATTCGCTCTCATATGCCGTGAATTTGCCCGCGCTCATAAGCTGATTATAATAATCGTCTTCAACGGTAACGTTTTCGTCGTTGTCAACAACATATTTGAGCGAATGCATCATGTTGTAAACGGGTGTCTGCAGGTGGTAGGTGTAGCTGTTGATATAGTTGCCGTAAATGCCCAAATCGCTCTGAACATTTGAAAGCCTTTCATATGCCATGGAGGAGAAGGTGGAAACGCCGTTGTAGCCATACCACGCGGGGTCCATTCTTGCTCTGTTATAGGTCAAATCCATGCGATAGAAGTCCGTGCCGTCATATTCGTCAAGCTCTTCCTTGAGGGCTTCGAAATCGCCGTAATCGCCTACAAAATTGGATTTGAGCTGGTCCATGCTGTAGCGGTCTGTATTTGCGCAGGCAACCTCGCCGATGACGCAGCAGAGCAGGAGAACGGCAACTGCTGACTGCTGATATTTCGGGTCTTTCATCAACGCAAAAACAAGGCAGTAGGTAACAACAAAAATAATGCTGATAAGAACGGTTATTTCTTCAACATTCTTTGAGCCGAGCTCCTGAACAAGGATAATGAAGCCCAAAACGGAAATGCCCGTGCCGAGAATTGCTCGCCCGCTGAATTCATGAAGGCGGGTGAATGCCTTGTATGCCAGCATGAGCAGGATGAATGAATACATGAATGACCAGCGATATGGCAGGTCGTTGGGGTAATGGAAGCCGTGCCAGATATAGTTGAGAATGTTGATGTTGAAGCTGAAATACATGATTCCGAGCAGGGCAACATTTGCAACCTTCTCTTTGAGAGGGATTGATTTTGTGAAAAGATAAAGCGGAACAAGAATAACCGTTGCAATGCCGCAGTAAATATTGGGAAGAACGTCTTCGCCGCTGCTGCGGATTGTGGGGTTAACGCTTGCAAGGTGGTTTGCGAGAAAATCAAAGATTGAATAATAGGAATCGTAGTTTGTCGGGAATGTGCCCGAGGTTGCCGAGCAGTTTTTCAGAATGAGGAAGGTGGGGATAAGCGAAATCGCAACAAGCCCCGCCGCCGCAACGCTTGCAAACGCAAATGTGAAGCCGCTGCGAAGAAAAACGCTGCCTTTGAGTTTATCTTTAAAGCTGTATTTCTTTTCACCGTTTTCGTCAAAAACATAGGGGGTGGAGTCGGTGAGTGAGCCTGCTTCGTATTTGCTGAAATAATAAACAAGGAAATAAAGCACCGAGAAAATGCAGGTCATATATCCCATGTAGTAGCTCGAAAGAAGCGTGAGGGCAAGGAATGCAATATAAATTCTCGGGTTACGCTTGTTGATGATGTTTTCAATTCCGAGGATAACAAGCGGGAAATAGACCATTGCGTCAATCCACATAACGTTCCAGTAATACGCTATGAAGTAGCCGCACATCGCGTAAAGCAAGCCGAATGCCGCCGTTGTGTAGTCGTGCCTGCCCTGCGATTTTTTGAGGAAATATGTGAATGTTCCCGCAGAAAGAGCCACCTTTGTGATTATCATGCCTGCAATCGCTTCGGGCATGTTTTCGTGACCGAGCAGAAGCATGATTATCGCCGTGGGGCTTGAAAGATAGTTAAAGAAGTTGCCCAAAAACGGCGAGCCCAGACCCGTCTGCCACGAATAGAGGAAGCTCTGCAGGTTTGTTACTCTGTCATAAAACTCCGCAAAAAGAGGACCGTATTGGTGATAAAGGTCCATTCTCAAAATGGTTGTTTCGCCAAACGGGAAAAGGTCATAGCAATAATAAACAAGCATCATAACGCCTACGGTGCAAAGGCAGGAAAGCCAGCAATAGGAGTTGTTTGCAAACAGACGCTTGAATATTGACTGCTTTTTATCAAGACGTGTCATAAAAATTTCCTCCAAAACCAAACAATACTTAAACATAGATAATATACCATATTATTATGTGCATTTCAAGTGAACAATCTGTAAATCTGCTTGTTCTAATTCAGGACAAGGAGCCATATATTTTACAAAAGACGTGAGAAAGGACAGAAAAGCCATGGATAACATAAAACGCTTTGATATCGCTGCGCAAAGCCTTTCAAGGCGGCTTGCGGAATATTTTACTGCGCTTGAGTGCTCGGAAAAAGAGCGAATACGTGAAATAAGGCTTCGTTCAAGGCAGCCCGTTACTGTTATTACCGATAACGGAGCGGAATTTGCCGCGAACACGGGCAGGCTGACGCAGGTTTATTCCGATTTGGTTTTGAAAACCGATGAAAATGAAATAGCGGATATTTTTAAACGCCTTTGCGGCTACTCCGTTCACAGCTTCAAGGATGCCATAAACCGAGGCTACATAACCGTTGAGGGAGGTCACCGCGCGGGTATTGCAGGCACGGCGGTTACGGAAAACGGCAGGGTGACGGCTGTACGCGACGTGTGCTCAATCAATTTGAGAATTGCGCGTGAAATAAAGGGTGCGGCGGATGAAATATATAAAAGTGAATATGCGCACGGACTCAAATCCGTGATTATCGCCGGTCCACCCGCAAGCGGAAAAACAACTGTTCTGCGCGACTTGGCGCGTCAGCTTTCGGATTGCAGTAAAGGCGAATGCCGAAAAACGCTTGTCTGTGATGAGCGCGGAGAGATAGGCGCTTCTTTTTCGGGAATAGCGCAGAATGATTTGGGAATTAACTGTGATTTGCTTACCTCTTACCCAAAAAGCGAGGGGATTATGATAGCTTTGCGCTCTTTTTCACCCGATATTATTATCTGCGACGAAATTGCAACCACGGAAGAGGTGCAGGCGGTTGAAGCTGGTGTAAACAGCGGGGTTTGCTTTGCTTTGAGCCTGCATGCACGAAATGAAAGGGAGCTTAAAACAAAACCAATCTTAAAACGCCTTCTTATGACGGGCGAATTTGACCGGGTTATTCTTCTCTCCGGCAGGCATGTCGGCAAAACCGAAAAAATCTTTACGGCAGGTGATTTGATTGCTTAAAGCTGCAGCAATGCTTATGATAGCGGCGGCTTTTGCCGTTGGCGGCTTTGCCGTTTCGGCGCTTCATGCAAAAAAAGCGGCTGTGATAAGCAACATAATTTTGATGATTAATATTATTGAAACACAGCTTCGCTATGCATGCCTGCCCGTGCCCGAGCTGCTTAAAATCCTCGGCGAAAATGAGGCTTTGGCGGAATTGAGCTTTATAAAATGTGTCAGAGAAAGAGTGTGCTTCGGCGAAGCGTTTCATGAAGCATGGAGCAAATGCGTTTTTGAGGATTCGGAGCTTTGCGCGCTTCTCGGCAAAACCGTGCCTTATCTTGCAAGGCTTGGCGGAGATATCGGCGCATCGGATTTGGAAAGCCAGCTTTCCTGCTGTGAATATTACAGACGGATTTTTGAGGATGAGCTTAAAATACGCCGCGAAAAAAGCGGGCGTTACACAAAGCTTTTTCCGCCTCTCGGTCTGCTTGCAGGGGTAACCGCGGCTATTTTAATTGTTTAGGACGGTGTTTATGGATATTTCTGTTGTTATTAAAATTGCCGCAGTCGGTATTCTTGTTGCAATCCTCAATTCAATTTTGGTGCGCTCGGGCAGGGATGACTACGCGCTGATAACGATTCTTGCGGGCATTGTTGCCGTGCTCATGATGCTCATACCGCAGTTTGCTGATTTGCTCGGCACCGTCAAGTCTATAGTGGATTTCTGAAATGGATATTGTCAAGATTGCGTTTGTCGGCATTTTAACCGTTTTGCTTTACGGACTTTTGCGGCAGATAAAGCCGGAAATTGCTCCGCTGATTGTGCTTGGCGGCGCGGCGGTGATTCTTATAACGCTTACCGACAGCCTTTTGAATGTTTCGGGCAGCGTTGATGATATGATGAGCCTTGCGGGGCTTGAAAAAGAAAATGTGTCGCTTCTTATGAAGGCTCTCGGCATATGCGTTGTTACGCAGTTTGCCGCTGATATTTGCTATGACAACTCCTGCTCGTCAATCGCGGCGGCAGTTGAGCTTGCGGGCAGGGTGGGGGCGGTTGCGCTTGCCATGCCGATGATAAAAACCGTTGCGCAAATCGCAATAGGATTAATAAACGGCTGATGATATGAATATAAAAAGAATGATAATACTTTTTGCGGCGGTGCTTCTTATCGTGATTTTTGCTCCCGAAGCATGCGCCTCAAACATCGATGAATATTATAAAGACCCGCTTGAAGCGAGCGGAGCGGCAGAGCTTTCCGAATATCTTTCCGATGAAACCCGCGGATATCTCGCAAAACTCGGCTGTGAAGAAATTGAATTTGAAAAAATTCTGGATGTTTCACCGAAAGCCATATTTGAGTTTATCGGTGATTTGATAAGCGGAAAGGCAAAAGGGCCGCTCAAGGCGATGCTGAAATCAATGGGAGCGGTGCTTCTGATAAGCGTTTGCGGCGGATTTTTTCCTGATGACGAAAAAAGCAAATCAGTTCTGAATATGATTTGCGGCTGCTTTGTTGTTATTTCCGTCTTTTCGCCTGCCGCCGAAAGCATAAAAGCCGCGGCGGCGGCAATCGAGGCATGCGCCGTTTTTGAAAAGGCTTTGATACCCGTTTTTGCGGCGGTTGTAACTGTCAGCGGTAATCCGACAATGGCTTTATCCATGCAGGGGGCGACATTTGCGGCTGCTGAATTTGTGGAATCCCTTGCAAAAAACTTTGTTTTACCCCTTGTCGGCATATCGGGTGCATTGAGTGTGACCGGTGCAATGCTTCCGACCCTGCGCCTTTCCGCAATATCGGAAATACTGCGGAAAACAATGTTAACCGTGTTTGCTTCGGCGGCTGGCCTGTTTACGGGCTTTTTGTCGCTTAAAAGTCTGCTTGCTTCAAGTGCGGACAGTCTTGCGGTAAAGGGTGTAAAGCTCGCTTCAAGCACCTTTGTGCCGGTTATAGGCGGAGCGATAGGCGAGGCATATACCTCGGTTGTGGGCAGTCTGTCTTTGCTTCGCTCAACGGTTGGTATATATGCTGTAATCGCGTTTGTTGTTATAGGAATACCGATAATAATAAATCTTGCGCTGTGGGTGCTTGCAATGCGGGCGGCGTGCGCAGTCAGCGATTTGCTTGACTGCCGAGTATGCTCCGAAATTCTCAAAAGCATTGCCTTTGTGTTTTCCCTGGTAAACACTCTGCTTTTGCTCTGCATGGCGGTTTTTATTATTTCGTCGGGGCTGGTTGTGCTTATAAAGGCTGGTGAATGAAAAGTTGGAAGTGTTAAGACAATGGGCACTCAGCCTGATAATCGCATCTGCGGCGGGCACATTTGCAATGGTTTTGTCGCCGCGCGGGTCAATGGATAAAACAGTGCGCGCCGTGGTGGGGATTTTTGTTGTTGCCGTTATCTGTTCACCGCTTGCGCAAATGAAAGATATAAACTTTTCCGTGCAAGCGTTTGCCGAATATGAGCTTGAAACAGAGAATGTTGAGGCGCTCCGCAAACAGCTTGTTTCGGCGTGCCGAAATGCGGTTGAAAATCAAATTACCGATACGGCTCGGGAGCTTGGAATTGAGGTTGAATCTGTTGAAGCTGAAATGAATATCGATGCAGAAAATTGCATAATTATACACAAAATTACGGTGAATATAACTGCAGAAAACGGAGAAAAAACAAAGGAGTTTTCCGAAATTCTGCAAAAAAAGCTTGGGGTGCCCGTGCAGGTAAACTCATTTTAAGGAACGGTATTTCATGTGAAAAAGCTTTATGATGAAATCAAAAAAATCATAGAAAAAATAACCGAAAAAAGCCGCATAAGCAAAAAAATGCTGCTTTCGGCTTTTCTTTTGCTTGCGGGTATTATTGCTTTGACCGTCAGCGAAATATCCGCCGAAAGCAAGGCTGCTTCCGCTCAGACAACCGTCATTTCAACATCGGGCACGGGCGAATACGCCGCTGACCTTGAAATGCGCTTAACTTCAATAATATCAAGCATTTCCGGTGCGGGCAAAACAAAGGTTATGGTCACTCTCGAAAGCGGGAGCGAGGAGATTTATCTGCATGATTATAACTATGGCGAAAACGCCGACCCGAGCGGCAAAAACAGCTTCGAGCGCAAGGATGAATATGTTATTGTGGATAGCGACGGCGGCGAAAAGGGTATAGTTGTCAGGGTGGCGGAGCCGAGGGTGCGCGGGGTTGCGGTTGTGTGCGAAGGCGGCAATTCCGAGGTGGTGCGCGAACAGATAATAAGCGCGGTAACGGCTCTGCTTGATATCAGCAGCGCAAAGGTAAGCGTGGCAAAAATGAATTAATACATTCATTATGCATAAAATCACAAAAACATTGGAGGATATGAATATGATTATCAAAAAAAGACAGCTCTTGCTTGCAACTCTCATAATAGCTCTTGCGGCGGCGGTTTTCGTTAATTGGTATTACACAAAGCCGCAGGTGGAGTCCGCAACAGCGGGCACGGCGTTAACAACAGCCCCCGAAGCGCAGGAGGGCGCAAATCTCGGCGATGCGCGCTATGTCATTTCAACCGATGCGGTTTTGGAGGATGCGGCGGCGCAGGCACAGGCGAGTGAATATTTTGCGGGTGCAAAGCTCCGCAGAAAAACTGCCCACGACGAAGCCGCAGAGGCACTCAACGATATTATCAAAGACAGCGCATCCTCATCGGAAGCTGTCAGCAGTGCTGCCAAAGCGCTGGAAGAGCTTGCAAACGCCATAACGCTTGAAAGCGATTTGGAAAACCTGATAACCGCAAAGGTCGGATGCGAAAATTTGGTTATCCTCAACGGCGGCAATGCGGAAATAATCGTTGAAAACGGCTCACTTGACGATGTTTCAATAGTCAAAATAAAAGAGGTTGCCGTTAAGCATACAGGCTATCCCGTTGACAACATAACGATAATCGAAATGGAATATTAATAAATATTTTAAATTTATATATTGTATAATGGGCAGAATAATGATATAATTATGCATATTAAAGGGATTTTCGGAGGATTAATATGCTTACAAGACGTGAAGAGAGAGAACAGGCTTTTATTCTGCTTTTTGAAAAATCATTCAATGCCGAAACCGATATTTCGGAGCTTTATGAAATTGCGGTTGAAAACGAGGTTGTTGCCGACAGCGAGTTTATAAAAAAGCTTTCTTCCAAGGTGGTTGAAAATCAGGAAGCAATCGATGCAATAATCGAAAAGAATTCCGTTAAATGGAAGATGAGCCGCATTTCAAAGGTTGCCCTTGCGGTTATGCGCCTTGCAATTTGCGAAATGCTTTATTTTGACGATATTCCCGTGGGCGTTTCGATAAATGAAGCTGTTGAGCTTTGCAAAAAATACGCCTCAAAGGATGACTATGCTTTTGTTAACGGTATTTTAAGTTCTGTTGCAAAGGAAGAAAAGTAATGCTTACTCTCGGAATTGACACAAGCAACTACACAACTTCCGTTTGCCTTTACAACAGCGAAAGCGGCGAAATGCTTCAAAAAAAGCTGCTTTTGCCCGTTAAAAAGGGCGAAAAGGGTCTGCGCCAGAGTGACGCCGTGTTTCATCACACATCAAGGCTTTATCCGCTCATGAAAGAGCTTTTTGCCGATAAATGTGCAGAGATTGATGCGATAGGCGTTTCCGAAAAACCGAGGGATGCCGAGGGGTCGTATATGCCCTGCTTCCTTGTCGGCGTTAATACTGCCGAGAGCATCGGCGCGGCAATGAAAAAGCCGGTTTACGGCTTTTCGCATCAGGCGGGTCACATAGCCGCCGCCCTTTATTCAAGCGGAAGAACGGATTTAATTAAAGAGAAATTTATTGCCTTTCATGTTTCCGGGGGAACAAGCGAAATGCTGCTTGTAACTCCGGATAGTGAGAGGGCTTTTGATATTAAGATAATCGGCGAAACGCAGGATTTAAACTGCGGACAGGCTGTTGACCGCGCGGGTGTCATGATGGGTCTTTCTTTTCCGTGCGGCAAAGAATTGGAGACTCTTGCGCTGAAAAGTGAAAAAACTTTCAATCCCAAGGTCTGCGTTAAAAGCGGAAATTGCAGCCTTTCGGGGCTTGAAAATCAGTGTAAAAAAATGCTCGACTGCGGCGAAAGTCACGAAGATATTGCCCGCTACTGCATAGATTTTGTCTGCAAAACCGTTGAAAAAATGACGGAATACGCCGTTTCGGAATACGGCGATTTGCCCCTCGTTTATGCGGGCGGTGTAATGTCAAACACCATAATCAAAAACCGAATTCAAAGCAAATTCAACGCAAGCTTTGCCGCTCCCGAGTTTTCGTGTGACAATGCGGCGGGCATTGCATATCTTGCAAGCTTGAAAGGGGCGGCTGACAATGGCTAACGGAGTTGTTTTGAGCGTCAGCCAGCTCAACCGATATGTTAAATCGATAATTGAGCAGGATATCAATTTGCAAACGGTTTTTGTTCAGGGTGAAATATCGAATTTTACCAATCACTACAAAACGGGTCATTTCTATATGACAATAAAAGACGAGTATTCGTCAATAAAGGCGGTTATGTTCAAATCCGCCAACGTGCGCCTCAAATTCATGCCCGAAAACTCCATGAGCGTAATCATAAGGGGCAGGGTAGCCGTTTTTGAGCGCGACGGTCAGTATCAGCTTTATATTGACGAAATGCAGCCGGACGGCACGGGCGCACTCAGCCTTGCTTTTGAGCAGCTTAAATCAAAGCTTGCAAAAGAGGGCTTGTTTGATGCCGATAAGAAAAAAGCGATACCCGCTTATCCCATGCGCGTGGGCGTTGTAACTTCTCCCACGGGTGCGGCGATAAGGGATATAATCAACGTTATTTCACGCAGGTTTCCGCTTGCCGAGCTGATTCTTTGCCCCGTTGCGGTGCAGGGCGATTATGCCGCGCCGCAGATAAAGGCGGCAATCGAGCTTTTTAATGCCGAAAAAGCGGCAGATGTGTTGATTGTCGGCAGGGGCGGCGGCTCCGTTGAGGAGCTTTGGGCGTTCAACGAAGAAATTGTTGCAAGAGCCGTTGCCGCAAGCGAAATACCCGTTATTTCCGCTGTCGGTCATGAAACGGATTTCACGATATGCGATTTTGCGGCGGATTTGAGAGCGCCTACTCCATCTGCCGCGGCAGAGCTTGCCGTGCCCGATTCCTATCAGCAGCTTGAAATGCTTGCATCGGCAAAAAGACGCATGCTTTCCGCCGTTTCGGACAGGCTTGCTGCGAAGCGCGCGATGCTTGAAAAACATGGCGCAAGGCTTAGGCTTATGAGTCCGCAGAATTATATTGACAACTTGCGCGTGCGCTGTGACAGAGCCGCAATGGCTATGGATTCTGCCGTGCGCTCGGGGTTAACCGATAAATCTAAAGAGCTTTCCACGCTTTGCGCAAAGCTGGATGCGATGAGCCCTCTCAAAATTCTCGCAAGGGGCTACAGCGTTGCAAGCAAGCAGGGCAAAATAATTTCCGATATCGGCTCTGTTGAAAAGGGCGACACGATTAATGTCAAGGTCAGCGGCGGCGATATCGAATGCGAAGTAACAAATGTGAAAGGCAGTTAAAAATGGAGAAAATAAATTACGAAAAATCCGTTGCAAGGCTTGAAGAAATTGTGGACAAGCTTGAAAACGGCAATCTTTCCCTTGAGGAAATGATGAAGCTTTATGAGGAGGGCACGGCGCTTGCGGCAAAATGCGCAAAGAGCCTTGATGCGGCGCAACTGAAAATCACCGAGCTTTCTTCGGGAAAGGCGAAAAACGATGATTGATTTTAATACAATTTTCAGCAAATACGTCGCTTTGGCAAACGAAGCGGCTGACAAATATGTTTCCGAGGCGGCTTTTGGGGGCAGAGAATCCGTCGGTCTTACAAAGATGCTCGAAGTCATGGCTTATTCGCTCAAAAACGGCGGCAAGCGCATAAGACCCGTGCTGGCAATGGAGTTTTGCCGCGTGTGCGGAGCAAATTATGAAAAAGCTCTTCCCTTTGCGCTCGGAATAGAAATGATTCACACATATTCACTCATTCACGACGATTTGCCGTGTATGGACGATGACGATATGCGCCGCGGTAAGAAGTCCAACCACATTGTTTTCGGCGAGGCGAATGCCCTGCTTGCGGGTGACGGACTTTTGACATTGGCATTTGAAACCGTTCTTTCCGCCCCCGATGTCAGCAGCGAAGCCAAGGCAAAGGCGGGCTTGGAGCTTGCCAAGGCGGCAGGCTGCTCGGGCATGATTGCGGGTCAGGTTATGGACCTTGCAAATGAAAACCGAGAGGCTTCGCTTGATGAGATACGCGAAACGGACAGGCTCAAAACGGGCGAGCTTATCAGAGCCTCTGCCGTTCTCGGCTGTATTGCCGCCGATGCTGACGAAGCAAAAATCAAGGCGGCTGAAGAATACTGCGAATGCATCGGTCTTGCGTTCCAGATAGTTGACGATATTCTTGATGTAACGAGCGATGCGGAAACTCTCGGCAAGCCCGTCGGAAGCGACAGCGCGAACAAGAAATCAACCTATGTTTCGCTTCTCGGTCTTGAAAAATCGGCGGAATATGCCGAGGAATTAACAAAACGCGCCAAAGAAGCGTTGAAGATTTTCGGCAATGGAGGAGAATTTTTGGCTCTGCTTGCGGACAGGCTTTTGAACCGAAAAAACTGATTTATGAACGAAAAAATTCTTGAAAATTTGAATAATCCCGCGGACGTTAAAGCACTTGACGAGGCTTCGCTCGAAAAGCTGTGCTCCGAGATACGCGGTGTTTTGGTTGATACGGTAGCCTCTACCGGTGGTCACCTTGCGTCAAATCTCGGCACGGTTGAGCTGACTGTTGCCTTGCACAAGAGCTTTAATTCGCCCGAGGATAAAATTATATGGGATGTCGGTCATCAGGCTTATACCCACAAGCTTCTGACCGGCAGATACGCCGATTTTTCCACCCTGCGCAAGGAGGGCGGAATATCGGGCTTTGTGCGCCCTGATGAAAGCGTGCATGACAGCTTTTACGAGGGTCATGCGGGTGTTTCCATATCGCAGGCGGCAGGAATTGCCGCAGCAAATGCCGTTAAAGGCTCCAAAAACTTTTCTGTTGCCGTTATCGGTGACGGCTCTTTCGGCAACGGTATGGCATACGAAGCTCTTAATCACGCGGGCTCAACCAAAACGCGCCTTATCGTTATTTTGAATGACAATGAAATGTCAATTTCCGAAAACGTCGGTGCAATGGCGAGGTATCTTGCGGCGGTCAGAGCAAAGCCCGAATACTACAGATTCAAAGCGGGCACGGAAAGAACGCTCAACCGTATTCCCGTTGTCGGCAAATCACTTTCCCATCATCTTTTCAAACTCAAAACAACATTAAAGAATATTATCTATTCCAGCTCGTTTTTTGAGGATTTGGGCTTTAAATATATCGGACCGATTGACGGTCACAACATAGCCCGCCTTTGCGAGGCTATGGACAGCGCAAAAATGGTTGAACGCCCCGTTGTTATTCATATCAACACATTAAAGGGCAGGGGCTATGATTTTGCGGAAACCTCTCCCGAAAAGTTCCACGGAATTTCAAAATTCGATATTAATACGGGTGAGCCGCTCTCATCGGGCGACTGTTATTCCACCCGTTTCGGCAAGGCTCTTTGCGAGTTTGCGGCAAAGGACAAGCGCATTTGCGCCATAACCGCCGCCATGGCACTCGGCACGGGTCTTGACGGCTTTGCCAAGGCATATCCCGAAAGATTTTTCGATGTCGGTATTGCCGAGGAGCATGCGGTAACCTTTGCAAGCGGGCTTTCATCGGCGGGTATGCTGCCCGTGTTTGCCGTTTATTCAACATTTTTACAAAGGTGCGCCGACCAGCTTATTCATGACGGTGCGCTCCAAAGGCAAAAAATGATAATTGCCGTTGACAGAGCAGGCTTTGTCGGTGAGGACGGCGAAACGCATCAGGGTCTTTTTGATGTTGCTCTGCTTCAAAGCATGCCCAATACAACGGTTTACAGCCCCGCAACCTATGCGGAGCTTAACAATGCGCTTTATAACGCATTTTATAAAGACGAAAATCTGGTTGTTATCAGATACCCGCGCGGAAGCATGCCCGAATTTGCCGAGGCTGAGGAATCGAACGGCGGTGAATTCAAAACTGTCGGTAACGGCAAAACGGCAATAGTTACCTACGGCAGGCTGTATTTCAACGCTCTTAAAGCGGCTGAAATGCTTCGCGAAAAGGGTGTCGATGTCAGAATAATAAAGCTTGAAAAAATCAAGCCTATGCCCATCGGCGCTGTTGAAAGCGCGCTTGAATGCGAAAATGTTTTCTTCTTTGAGGAGGGCATGCGTTCGGGCGGCGTTGCCGAAAAATTCGGCTGTGCGTTGCTCGAAAGCGGCTTTGGCGGAAAATATTCCGTAACCGCCGTTGACGGCGAATTTGTTGCCCACGCAAGCGTTGCAAGGCTTATGGAAAAATACTCCATGGATGCCGCGGGCATGGCAGGCAAGATTGAAAAAGAGGTAGCAATATGAGCGAAAAAATGCGGCTTGATGTTGCCGTTTTTGAAAGAGGATATGCCGAAACAAGAGAAAAGGCAAAGGCCATGATAATGGCGGGCAGCGTTTATCTCAACGGTCAAAAAGCGCTCAAAGGCGGCGTTAATATCAAAGAAACCGATGTTATCGAGGTCAGGGGTGCGGTTAATCCCTTTGTCAGCCGCGGAGGCTTAAAGCTTAACAAAGCTGTTGCAAGCTTCGGGCTTGATTTGAGCGACTGCATCTGCATGGATATCGGCGCATCAACCGGCGGATTTACGGATTGCATGCTGTCAAACGGCGCAAAGAAGGTTTATGCCATCGATGTAGGCTACGGTCAGCTTGCGTGGAAGCTTCGCTGCGACGAAAGAGTTGTAAATCTTGAAAGAACAAATTTCAGATATGTCACAAGGGAGCAGGTGCCCGACGAGATTGATTTTGCTTCCGTTGATGTTTCATTTATATCGTTAAAGCTTATTTTGCCCGTTATGCACACTCTGCTTAAATGCGGCGGCAGGTCGGTCTGCCTTATAAAGCCGCAGTTTGAAGCGGGTAAAGAAAATATCGGCAAAAAGGGTGTTGTGCGCGACAAAAGCGTTCACGAGGACGTTGTGAGAAACATAACCGAGTTTGCCGCAGAAAACGGCTTTAAGGTTATTGATGTTGATTTTTCTCCAATAAAAGGTCCCGAGGGCAACATAGAATATCTTATGTACATTGAAAAAAGTGAAAACGGTGAAATGCTCTGGAGAGGCTCTGTTGCCGAGCTTGTGGAGCGTTCGCACGAAAATCTTGATAAATAACACGGAGGATAGGAGAATGAGAATTGCTCTTATGCCCAACCTGACCCGCGCGGAGGCGTTTGACGTAACGGCGGGTATCTGCAAAAAGCTCAAAGAGCTCGGCGCCGAGTTCTGCTTTTTGCCCGAACATAAAAAGGATTTTGAATTTACGGGTGCGGAATTTTTGCCGCCCGAAGAAGCTTTGTCACGCTGCGATGCGGTTATTGCAATCGGCGGCGACGGCTCAATCATCCATGCCGCAAAGCTTGCTGTTTTGAAGCAAAAGCCCATACTCGGAATAAATGCGGGCAGGCTTGCATTCATGGCGGGTCTTGAGGATAATGAGCTTAATCTGCTCTCGCGGCTGATTGACGGAGATTATTCGCTCGATAAAAGGCTTCTGCTCAAAATAACAGTTAAAAAAGACGGCAAGGTGATTTTCGGCGACTATTGCGTTAACGACTGCCTTGTTACAAACGAAGAAAAGCAGAGGATGACCGCCATTGATGTTGCTCTTGACGGCAAGCTGTTTAACAGTTATCTGTGCGACGGGGTGCTTATTTCAACCCCTACGGGCTCAACGGCGTATTCCCTTTCTGCGGGCGGTCCGATAGTTGACCCGGAGCTTGAAAGCATTCTGCTGACCCCGCTTTGCCCGCATTCGCTTGTTGACCGCTCGCTGATTTTCAGACCTGATGCGGTCATAACCGTCACATCGGCGGAAAGCCTTCCGCTTTGCATTTCCGACGACGGCACGGAGCCCGTTATAATCGAGCCGGGCTGTGTTGCGGAAATTTCAAGAGCCGAATTTACGGCAGATTTCATCAGAATCAAGTCGGATAATTTTATCGACATACTTTATAAAAAACTCGCGCAAAGAAGATAAATTTAAGGAGTGTAAAAGGTGAAAAAGAGAAGACATGAGGCAATAATCAGGCTGATTGAGGAGCATTGCCTTTCAACCCAGACAGACCTGCTTGAAATGCTCAAAAAAGAGGGCTTTGACACAACGCAGGCAACAATTTCCAGAGATATCAAGGATTTGCGCCTTATCAAAAAGGTTGACGAAATGGGCAGAAGCCGCTATGCGGTTGATAACGGCGATTCAAGTGAGCTTCTCGGCAAATACAGAAGCATTTTCAGCCACTCCGTTATTTCCGCCGATTATGCGGGCAATACCCTTGTTATAAAATGCTACACAGGCATGGCGCAGGCGGCTTGTGCGGCTCTTGATTCCATGCATTGGGAGGGTCTTGTGGGCACTCTTGCGGGCGATGACACAATCTTTGCACTCTGCAGAACACCTGAGCTTGCAAATCAAATGAAAGAAGCTATTGCCGATTTACTCGGATAACCGAAGGGAAGATAACATATGTTGGTCGGTTTAAAAATCGAAAATATTGCCGTTATCGAAAGCGCGGAGCTTGAATTTGATTCGGGGCTCAATGTTATGACGGGTGAAACGGGCGCGGGCAAGTCAATCGTTATTGACTCTATCAATGCCGTGCTTGGTGAGCGCACGTCAAGGGAACTTATACGCACGGGTGCGGACAGCGCAAGGGTTTATGCTTCGTTTGCTGATATAAACGATGCAACCGAAAAGCTGCTTGATGAAATGGGCATTGAAAAAATGCCCGACAAAACGCTTGTTTTGAGCCGTTCGTTGAGTGCATCGGGCAAAAACGCCTGCCGCATCAACGGCTGCCCTGCAACCGTCAGCGCGCTGAAAGAAATCGGTGCGGGTCTGCTCAACATCCACGGTCAGCATGACAGTCAGGCGCTTCTGTCGCCGGACAGACATTGCGGCTTTATTGATTCTCTTGCGGAAAACGAGGCTCTGCGTGCCGAATATAAGCAGGTTTTCACCCGCCTTGTTGCAGTTAAAAAGGAGCTTGAAGCTCTTTATGACAGCAGGGATGAAAAGGCGGCAAGGCTCGATTACCTCAATTTTCAGATAAACGAAATCACCGAGGCGAATGTTCATGTGGGTGAACGCGATGAGCTTTCAAAGGAAAAAGAGCTTTTGCAAAACAGCGGCAGGGTTATAAAATCGCTCGAAAAGGCATATGCCGCATTGAGCAGCGACAACGGAATTATAACGGGTGTTGAGGACTGCGCGCATGAGCTTGAAACGGCTTCAAAATATTATTCAAACGCGGAAAGCAGCGCAAAAAGCATGCGCTCGGTTTCGTATGAGCTTGCGGAAATATCGGCGCAGGTGCGTGACCTTGTTGACGGCTTTGACTACAGCCCCGAAAGGCTCACGGAAATAAACGAAAGGCTGGATTTTCTTTACAGACTTTCAATGAAATACGGCGCAAGCGAAAGCGAGATTCTCGAAACCCTCGAAAAGGCGGTTAACGAGAAGAATGCTATTGAAATTTCAGATGAAAAAATATCGGAGCTTGAAGAGCAGCTTTATGCTCTTTCCGACAAAATAAAAATTCTTTCCGCAAAGCTTACGGAAAGCAGAATGACCGCGGCGAGGAAATTTGAGAAAAAGGTTAAAGCGGAGCTTGAATTTCTTGATATGCCGAAGGTCACCTTTGTTGTTGACCGCAAAGCAACTGCATTAACATCGAAGGGCGCGGATGCAATAGAATTTTTAATCAGCGCAAACCCCGGTCAGGAGCCCAAGGCGATTGCAAAAATCGCATCGGGCGGCGAGCTTTCAAGAATTATGCTTGCAATAAAAAATGTTCTTTCCGATAAAGACGAAATCGCAACGCTGATATTTGACGAAATTGACACGGGTGTCAGCGGTTCTGCGGCGGAAAAAATCGCGTTGAAGCTTCAGCAGGTTTCAAAGGGCAGGCAGGTTATCTGCGTAACTCACCTTGCGCGTATCGCCGCGCAGGCGGATAAACACATGAAAATCAGCAAATCCGTTGATGATATGAAAACCTATACCAACATCGATTCGCTCGATTTTGAAGGCAGAGCTGCGGAAATTGCAAGAATAACCGCGGGCGGAAGCGTAACCGCCCTGCAGCTTGAAACGGCAAAGGAAATGCTTTTGAACGCAAAGGGGAGTATAGAATGAAATTCGGCGTTTGTGTCGGCACAGACATAGAAAAAATGAAGCTGATAAAGGAAATCGGCTATGATTATGCGGAGGGGCATTGCCAGGAAATTGCAAGAAAAGACAAGGAATATCTTGATGCAATGAAAGCAACGGGTCTGCCCATGGCTGCCGCCAACTGCTTTATCGGGCTTCGCATTGTCGGCGAAGAAAAAAACGAAGCAGAGGTTAACGCATATCTTGAAAAACTATTTGAAAACGCGTCTTATCTTGGACTTGAACACCTTGTTTTCGGCTCATCGGGAGCAAGAAGAATTCCTGACGGCATGAGCCTTGAAGAAGGCAGAGCGCAGATTGTTGATTTCCTCAAAAACGATGTTGCGCCGCTTGCGGAAAAATACAATATAACCGTTGCAATAGAGCCGCTTCGCCCCGAGGAATGCAACGCGATAAACACGGTTGCAGACGGTGTTGAAATTGCAAAGGCGGTCAATTCGCCTTATGTTAAGGTGCTTGCGGATGTTGCGCACATGTATGTCCAAAACGAAAGCATGGAAAGCCTGCTTGAATATAAGGGCTGGGTTGTGCATGCACACACCTCAAACCCCGACCCTGACGGAATGCCGGACTGCAAGAGAATCTACCCCGCTGCGGGCGATAAATTCAGCCAGGCGAGCTTTGTTGAGCCTCTTAAAGCAATCGGCGTTGAGCATTGCTCAATCGAGGCAAACGTTATTGATTTCGAAAGCGATGTGCGGAGTGCATATGAAGTGCTTAAGGAATTAAGGTAAGATGAAAACATAAAACTCGGCAAAAATGATGTTGTTTTGTTTTCGGGTGACTCAATAACCGACGGAGTTGAAAAGCCGTTTGAAAGACCCGACAGCAATGACCCCGAGGATTTCGGTTGCATCTTTGTTCCGCTGTATGATAAAATTTACGAGCAGGCTGAAAGGTCAAGAATGGAATATTTTGTTTGGGACGGCACTCATCCCGGCATAGCGGGTCATATGATTATTGCCCGTGAATGGCTGAAAGCAGTTGAGGAATGATTGACTTGAAAAAGAAAACATAATTCCTTTAATTATTACCGCTGCGGCAATTATTTTTGAAATTTTGTCTTTGTGCGTTTAGGGTTTATAAGGCTTGACAAAACATAAATTAATATTGTATAATAGCTTTCAATGGCAATGACGGGAAGAAGTAGCCGTTAAGTCTGTTTCAGAGAGTCCTCGGGCGGTGAAAGGGGATAACGGGCGGCGTGTGAAATACATCCCCGAGCCGCTTTGCTGAAAATTGCAGTAGGCAGAGCCGTGTGCGCGCGTTAAAGCGCAAGGGTAGTTTTTACCCGCCGAGGGGCATTTCGTGAGGAGTGCTCAAATAGAGGTGGTACCGCGTTAATTCGCCCTCTGTCAGCAATGGCAGAGGGTTTTTATATTTTAATAAATTATACCGAAAGGATGTATTAATAATGCAGATTTATGAAGAGCTTGTTGCAAGAGGACTTATTGCGCAGGTTACGGACGAAAAAGAAATCAGAGATTTAATCAACAACGGTAAGGCTGTTTTTTACATCGGCTTTGACCCCACGGCTGACAGCCTCCATGTAGGTCACTTCATGGCTCTCTGCCTTATGAAGCGCCTTCAGATGGCAGGCAACAAGCCCATCGCCCTCCTTGGCGGCGGCACGGGCATGATTGGTGACCCCTCCGGCAGAAGCGACCTTCGCCAGGTGCTCACCAAAGAAACAATCCAGCATAACGTTGACTGCTTCAAAAAGCAGATGAGCCGTTTTATTGATTTCAGCGACGGCAAGGCTATGCTTATCAACAACGCCGATTGGCTTCTTGACCTCAACTATGTTGACGTTCTTCGCGAGGTCGGCGCATGCTTCTCTGTTAACAACATGCTCCGCGCGGAGTGCTATAAGCAGAGAATGGAAAAAGGTCTTTCCTTCCTTGAGTTTAACTACATGATTATGCAGAGCTATGACTTCTATCATCTGTTCAAGGAATACGGCTGCAACATGCAGTTCGGCGGCGATGACCAGTGGTCAAACATGCTCGGCGGCACGGAGCTTATCCGCAAAAAGCTCGGCAAGGATGCTTATGCAATGACAATCACTCTGCTCCTCAACTCCGAGGGCAAGAAGATGGGCAAAACCGCTTCGGGCGCTGTTTGGCTTGACCCCGAAAAGACCTCACCCTACGAATTCTATCAGTATTGGCGCAATGTCGGTGACGACGATGTTCTCAAGTGCATCCGTATGCTCACGTTCCTTCCCCTTGAAGAAATTGATGCAATGGACGGCTGGGAGGGCAGCCAGCTCAACACAGCCAAGGAAATTCTTGCGTTCGAGCTCACAAAGCTTGTTCACGGCGAAGAAGAAGCCGCAAAGGCACAGGCTGCCGCAAAGGCTATTTTCAGCGGCGCGGCTGACCTTGACAACATGCCCGCAACCGCTCTTACCGATGCGGATTTCACAGACGGCGTTATTGATATTCTTGATATTCTCATGAAAGCCGAGATAACAAAGTCAAGGGGCGAAGGCAGACGCCTTGTTCAGCAGGGCGGTATTTCCGTTGACGATGCAAAGGTAACGGATTTCACAATGAGCTTCTCACAGGCTTCACTCAAAGAAAAGCCCATCGTTGTTAAAAAAGGTAAGAAGATTTTCCATAAGATTGAGGCTTAATTATGTTGAATCCCAAAGAAAAATGCGCTGTTTTTCTTGATATCGACGGCACTCTTCTGCATGACAGCTTCATTATTCCTCAAAGAAATATTGATGCAATCAATGCCGCGAGGGCAAAGGGTCACGCAGTGTTTATCAACACGGGCCGCTCTTGGGCGAATATTCCGCCGGTTCTTATGGAACAGATTGAAAAATTTGACGGAATTATTGCGGGCAGCGGCGCAATGGTAACGATAGGCGGCAAAACGGAGTTTCGTGCTTCAATGAGCAATGAAACGCTTAAAAAATTTGTCGAATATGCTTTTGACCACCGCGAATTCTGGTATATCTTTGAGGGTCTAAAGAGTGTTTACATTTTGCCCAACGGCAACCGCAAGCATGCCGATTTTCAGATATTGCTTCAAAAAACAGAGGATTATCTGCTTATGTGCGATGATGAAATTCAGGTTGTGGCAATGGGTAAAACCGTTTCCGAGGATTTCAAAGAGCTTTTTAAAGACGAACTGACGGTCTTTCAGTTTGACACCTATGCCGATATTGTGGTTAAGGGTCTTAATAAGGCTGTCGGAATTGAAAAGGTGCTTGAATTAACGGGCATAAAGCGCGAAAATACAATCGCAATCGGTGACAGCAACAACGATTATGATATGCTCACGTATGCGGGCATAGGCGTTGCCATGGCAAACTCGCAGCAGTCGATTCTCAATATTGCGGATTATGTGACGGCTTCCAACGCGGAGTGCGGAGTTGCCGCGGCGATTGAAAAATTTTTGCTTTGATTTCACAAAAAACATACCGGATAAGGGCTTGGTTTCCCTTGTCCGGTTTTTTCTTTTTTACATATATTGCCTATATATTATTTATCTGCTATAATAAATAAAATACTACAAGTAAAAGGAATGCTCTATGAATACTGTTTTGGATTCTCCGTTAAAACTGCACGGCAGAACAATTAAAAACCGAATTGTTTTTCATCCCATGGAGGGCTGTGACGGCACTTTTGACGGCGCTGTTGATGCACTCACCCGCAGAAGATATCTGCGCTTTGCCGAAAGCGGAGCGGGTATAATCTGGTTTGAAGCAACCGCGGTCACAAAAGAGGGCAGGGCAAATCCGAGACAGTTGTTTTTGAATGAAAAAACCAAGGAGTCATTCAAATCTCTCATAAACGAAATAAAAGAAACTTCGCTCAAAACGAACGGATTTGAGCCGATAATAATTGTTCAGTTAACCCACAGCGGCAGATTCAGCAAGCCGAGCGGAGCACCCGAGCCGATTGTGGCATATCGCAACGAGCATTGGGAAATCGGCAAAGAAAATCAGCCCTATGTTGTTGCGACCGATGATTACTGCAAAACCATTCCCGAAAAATACTGCGCAGCCGCAAAGCTTGCCGAGGAGGTTGGCTTTGACGGAGTTGACGTTAAATGCTGTCACGGCTATCTTTTTAACGAGTTTTTGAGCGCGAAAGAGCGCGAGGGCATTTACGGCGGAAGCCTTGAAAACAGAACAAGGCTTTATTTCGAATGCATTGATGCCGTGAAAAGCGCGGTAAAAAATGCTTTTGTTACAACAAGGCTCAACGCCTGCGACTGCTTCCCTTACCCCTACGGATACGGGGTTGATGAAAACAATAACATTGATTTGACCGAAACAAAGCTTATCATAAAAGCTCTTTATGAAAAAGGAATAAGGCTGATTAACCTTACCTTGGGCAACCCATATCTCATCCCTCATATCAACCGCCCATGCATTAATGCCCCCGAAGACGGCACGATTGGCGTTAAGAGAATATATGACGTTACAAAAGAACTTAAAGATGAATTTAAAGATATCTGTTTTATTGCATCGGGCTTAACTTATCCCGCCGAAAACGCAATGGAATATGCCGAAAAAATTATAAATGACGGTGTTGCCGACTTTGCGGGCTTCGGCAGGCTGACCTTTGCATACCCGACATTTTTTAAAGATTATCTTGAAAAGGGCGAGCTTGACAAGCGAAAGCTTTGCCTTAAATGCAGCAAATGCTCGCTTCTGATGCGCGCGGGCACGGTTGCAGGCTGCCCCGTCAGGGATTCGGAGGTTTATATGCCGTATTATCAGAAATATGTTTTGAATAAAGGGGAGGCGTGAGCATGACTGCTGTTATAACCGGAGGAAGCAGAGGAATAGGGCTCGGCATAGCAAAGGAACTTCTCGATAACGGATTTACCGTTGTGCTTTCCGCAAGAAAAGAAAGTGCGCAGATTGAAGAATTAAAAAGAGAATACGGCGGCAGGGTTGTTTTTATTCCCTGCGATATTTCGGATATAAACGATGTTGAAAAGCTTGCTTGCGCCGTCAAAGAAAAATTCGGCAAAACGGATTTGCTTGTCAAGAATGCGGGTGTTGCGCCGAAAGAGCGAAAGGATATTCTGGACTTAACGCCCGAAGAATTTGACTATGTAACAGATATAAATTTAAAGGGAACTTTTTTTGTTACGCAGAAATTTGTGCCCTTGCTCAAAGAAAACGGCAAATCCAGAATAGTTAATATTTCGTCAATGTCAGCATACACAGCTTCCGTCAACCGCGGTGAATACTGCATTTCAAAGGCGGGAATTTCGATGATAACCAAGCTTTACGCCGCGCGCCTTGCGGAATATGGCATAAGCGTTATTGAAATCAGACCCGGTATTATCGAAACGGAAATGACCTCAAAAGTTAAAGAAAAATACGAAAAAATGATTGCCGACGGAATAACTCCCATCAAAAGAATGGGTCAGCCGCAGGACATTGCAAAATGTGTTGCTTCAATAGCAAAAGGTGATTTTGATTTTTGCACCGGCACGGTTATCGACTGTGACGGCGGCTTCAATGTGAGATGCTTATGATAAAAATTTATGATGCAATAATAATCGGAAGCGGTGCGGCGGCATACGGCGCGGCAGACTGGCTTTTTAAAGAGAATATCACCGATATTGCAATTATAACCGAAAACAGATTGGGCGGCACTTCGCGCAACACGGGCAGCGATAAGCAGACATACTATAAACTGTCCATGGACGGCTTTGTGCCCGACAGTCCATATAAAATGGCGTGTGATATTTTTGAGGCGGGGTGCTGTGACGGCGAAAAAATGTATCTGCAGGCGGTTAACAGCACAAGATGCTTTTTAAGGCTCTGCGATTACGGAGTTGATTTTCCGCGTGACAAATTCGGCGGCTTCCCCGGCTATAAAACCGACCATGACAACACGGTGAGGGCAACTTCAATCGGTCCGTTAACCTCAAAGGTTATGACCGAAAAGCTTGAAAATGTTGTGCTTGAAAAAAACAGAACCCCGATTTTTGATAACAGACAGGTTGTTGAGATACTGAAAGACGGCAAAAAGGCAGTCGGCGTTGCGGTGCTTAACACCGAAACAGAGGCGTTTGAGTGCTTTTACGCAAAAAATGTTATCTGCGCAACGGGTGCCCCTGCGTGTATTTACAAAAATTCGGTTTACCCCGAGTCACAGCACGGAATGACGGGCATTTTGCTTGAAGCGGGAGTGAGGCTTTGCAATTTTTCGCAGTGGCAATACGGCATGGCTTCGGTTGATTTCCGCTGGAATGTTTCGGGCAGCTTTATGCAGGTTATTCCGCGTTTTGTCAGCATTGACGGCAGCGGAAACGAGTTCGATTTTCTCAATGACAGCTTTGAAACAGCCGAGGAAATGTGCAGCAATATTTTTCTTAAAGGTTATCAGTGGCCGTTCAGCTTTGAAAGGGCGGAAAAATCTTCAAGAATTGATATTGCCGTGCATAATGAAATTCAAAAAGGCAGAAAGGTGTATCTTGATTACACCAAAAATCCCAAGGGCTTTTGCTTTGACCGCCTTGATGAAGAAGCAAAGCATTATATTGAAAAAAATAATGTAACTGGCAACACCCCGATTGAAAGGCTTGAAAAGCTTAATCCCAAAGCGATTGAGGTTTATTTAAATCAAAATATCGATATTTCAAAAGAAAAGCTGCGTATAGCGGTTTGTGCCCAGCATAACAACGGCGGTGTTTATACGGATAATAACTGCGAAACCGATGTTAAGGGGCTTTATGTCATAGGCGAAGCTGCGGGCACCTTCGGGCTTGCGCGCCCCGGCGGCACGGCGCTTAACGATACGCAGGTCGGCGGCTTGCTGTGTGCAAGGCATATCAAAGAAAAAACGCAAATACACGATTTCAATATACCGTGTGCGGATTTTGATAAATACAAAGAATTTGTGATTGACAGCGGTGTTGATTATTCAGAAATCAAAACCAAAATGAGTGCATGTGCGGCGTTTTTGCGCAATCATGAGGGCTGCGCCGCATTGCTTGAGGAAATAGACGGGCTTCTGACGGCGTATCCGTTAAAGCACAAATCATTGAGCGATTATTTTTATGATAAGGATATGCTTTTAAGCGCAAAGGCATTGCTTGAAACCATAATCGGTGAAATGCCGCTTGCGGGCAGCCGAGGCGGTGCTGTTTTTATTAAAAACGGTCAAACGGTAAAAGAAAACCCGACATACAGAAAATATCTTACGCTGACCGAAAACGGCGCGGTGTCTTTCATTGAGGCAAAGCCCGTGCCCCAAACGGATGAGCCGTTTGAAAAATATTTAAACCGTACATAACGAGGTGCAGAATGAACAGCTTTAAACTCGGTCTTTGCAGTGTTACATTCAGAAAAATGAGTGCCGCAAAAGTTGTTGAAACAGCAAAAAAAGCAGGCATAGGCTATATTGAATGGGGCGGAGATATACATGTAACTAACATGGAAGAAGCCCGCATAGTCAAATCAATCTGTGACAACGAGGGCATAAAAATCTGCTCCTACGGCAGTTATTACAGAGTCGGCTGCGCAGATAAAAGCAAATGGGAAGAAATATGCCGAATTGCAAAAACAATGGGCGCACCGTCTGTCAGAGTTTGGCTCGGCAGCAAGGACAGCGAGGAAACCTCGGCGGATGAATACAGCCGCATTCTTGATGATTTGAAAAGCATGTGCCGCGTTGCGAAAAAATATAATCTTCTGGTCTGCCCCGAGTGCCACGACAACACCTATAACAACAATACCGATGCTTTTTTGAAAATCAGAAACGAGCTTAATGCGGATAATTTCAAAACATATTTTCAGTCAAGATACTTCAGGTTTGATTATGATATTGACAGAATTGAACGGACTTTTGATTTTATCGAAAATGTTCATGTCAGCTACCGCGATTTGGCAAAAGAACAGCGATTTCGAAAAAAAGACAAGCTTTATCTTGATAAACTTCTTAAAAAGCTTTTGCAGATGAATTTCAGCGGCATTGTGCTTGTTGAATTCACAAAAGGCTCAAAGGAAAAGAATTTTATCAAGGATATAAACAAACTCAGAAGCTATTGAGGTGATTACAATTAAAATCGCATTATTCGGTAAAAACGCAAGCAGGTTTTCGTCGGTTTATTCCGAAACCGTGCTTGAAAAATTAAGAAAACGCGGCGAGCTTTCCGAAAGAATTGACAGAAGCAACATCGATGAGCACAGAGAGTTTTTAAAGGACTGTGAGGTTGCTTTTGCAACATGGGGAATGATTGATTTCACGCAGGAAGAAATAAAAAAGTATATGCCCAACCTTAAGGTTCTTTTTTACAGCGCGGGCACCGTGCAGTATTTTGCCGAGCCGTTTCTCAGCTGCGGAATAAGGGTTTTCAGCGCGTTTGCGGCAAACGGAGTGCCCGTTGCCGAATACACGGTTTCGCAGATTGTTTTGGCTTTAAAGGGATATTTCCAAGGCGCAAAGAAATATAAGCCGCTTCTTCCGCTTTCATTTGCGCACACGCAAAACTGCATCGGCGCATACGGCGCAAAGGTCGGCATTGTGGGGCTTGGCGCAATAGGCTCGGCGGTTGCCGAAAGGCTTAAGGAATATGATGTTGAGGTTATGGCATATGACCCGTTTGTGAGCGAAGAAAAGGCGAGGGAGCTTAACGTTACTCTTTGCAGCCTTGAAACGCTTTTTAAAGAATGCGATGTTATAACCAATCACCTTGCAAATAAAAAAGAGCTGAAAAACATATTTAACTCAAAGCTTTTCGGGCTGATGAAAAAGCATTCAACCTTCATAAACACAGGCAGAGGCGACCAGGTGGATGAATTGGCCCTTGCGAGAAGCCTTATTATGCACCCGTCGAGGACTGCGGTTGCGGATGTTTTGAAAAACGAAACTTTCCCGTATATCAGCCCGCTTTTTTGGTGCCCCAATGCGATAATCACCCCGCATATTGCGGGAAGCCTCGGCAATGAAACCGAGCGTATGGCAGATTATATGATTGAACAGCTTGATAATTATAAAAACGGACAGCCCTTAAAATATGAGGTTACGGCAGATATGCTTAAAACCATGGCGTAGGAGGAGTAAAATAAATTTTAACCAGGCAATGCAGGCTTATAAAAAACCCCCGAAGTGATTGCTTCGGGGGTTGCATGTTTAATATATATTGCTCGCTTTAACCGAGACAGTTAATCATGTCAAGATGCTCGGTGTAAAGCCTCAAAACATCTGTATTCACTTTGAAAAATCCGCCCTGAAGCGACATGTGGTCGCCTTGATAAACGGGCATAATGTTCCATATTCCTTTGTTGGTGCTGTTTTCGTCAAATGCTGCCGAGGGCGCGCTTGACGGAGCCGAAGCGGAAACGGTATTTACAAGCCCGTCGTTTTCAAGCCAGCTTTCGTCAACAACATATCCGCCTTCGGTTGTGCCCGTGAGCATTCCGATTTCGTCTGCGCTGCTTTGAAAAATAAATTCCATTCTGCTCTTGTCCGCGCTGTATGTTCCGTTTTCATTTTTAAGCGTTGCCGTGCAGGGGATAGAAAAATAATATGTGTTTTCGTCTGTTACCATATTACTGTTCAGCTCCAGCGCATGGTCAATAAACATGTCATATGCGGCGGTGTCTGTGTTATCGGGCATTGAATTTGTGAGCCCGTAAGCTGCGCATAAAGCTCGCAGGCTCTGTCCCATGCACTTGCGGTGCCGGAAACGGATGCGCCGCGGCATTCATAGCCCTTTTTTTCGAGCTTGCTCAGAAGCTCGCCGCCAAACATTCCCCAATAAGGGAACATTTTATAATGTGCATCATATTCACCCCAGCCCATAAGACCGTGAACAAACACATAAGGGTAGTTTGTGTTCCACTGTGTTTCATCGGGCATTTCGGCTTTGCAGGGGAATAACAAAGACACAATGCTCATAATTATTGCCAATGGGATTGAAACAATTTTTGCCATATTTATTTCCTCCATTTTGATTTGCAGTTATATTTTATTGTTAATAAGAGAAAATGGCAATAGGCAATGTAAGATGCATTTGTCCGAAATCATACACAAATCGCGAACATTAAACTGACGTTCCGGTTTTTGTTTTAAAATTCGTAATTGGGTTTAACCTTTTCGCCGGTTTTTGCGGATTCCACGATTGCAAGGCAAACCGCAACCGTTTTTGCGCCTTCCCTTGCATCTGTCAAAACGTCTTTATCGTTGAGAATTGCATCTGCAAAAACTTCAAATTCTTTAACAGCGTTGTGATTGTTAACTTCAATGGGGATGATTTCAGGCTCTTTTGTAACCTGATTTTCGTCAACCGTAAAGAGAGTCATCTCAGGTGAAGTGTTGTCGCAAATAAGAGTGCCTTTTGTTCCGTAAATAACCGTGCGCATTGTGTAATCACGCTTGCATCCGGTTGAAACAAACACCTTGCCCGCCAAATTATCATCAAATTTCATGATTGCAATGGTAGCGTCGTCATAAGTGACATGCGGCAAAAGCTTGTGGGTGCCGTAAGCAAAAACTTCTTCGGGGTCACCGGCAAGCCATCTTAACAAATCAACCGCGTGGCATCCGCCGCCGATTACTCCGTGGCGTTTGGGGTCGCAGCGCCAAGGCTCTTGTATCAGCATGTAATCGTGAGCGTATTCCGATTCAACAAAATATAATTCGCCGAGAGTGCCCGCTTCGATAATCTCTTTTGCCTTTTCAAAAGCGGGGGTGAATCTGCAAATCTGACCCACCATAAATTTTGCATTGGATTCTTTTGCGGTCTTTACTATTTCTTCAATATCTTCCCTTGTCAAAGCAAGAGGCTTTTCGCAAAGCACATGCTTGCCTGCGCGAAGCAAATCGCAAGAAACTTTCTTGTGCTGCTGGTCGGGAATTGCAACGGTAACCACATCAATATCTTTATTATTCACGATATCCATATAGTCGGTTACCCATTTTTCTTCAGGGATATTATATCTTTCGCCTGCAAAACGAAGATTTTCTTCGTTGCTGTCACAGATTAAGGCAATCTCGGCATCTTTACAGTTTAATGCGCCTTCAACATGGCACATTCCGAATTTCATTCCGATATTTGCAACCTGCAATTTCTTTTTCACAAAGCATTCACCTTTCGATTTTTTAATTGATAGTTTTAAATTCACTGCTATTAATCAGGCTGTTGCCCGTCATGCGCCGACCATTTACATTCCGTAAGTTCCATGTGTGTAAATGTTGCTTTGAATGACGACTCTTCAGGGCTGCATGCATAAATGCCGAAACGGATTTTGCCGCCGCCGTTAAACATATGGCAAACCCTCATCTGACGGAAAATCTTTCCGTCATCGGAGCATTCAATGCAATAATCATCTTCTCTTCGGCTGAATCTGTACCACATTGATTTTATATTTGCATCAATTTCGGTTGTTGCCCAGTCGGAATAGCCGTTGTTTGTTACAACAGAGCCCAGATGCTGAAATTTTTCGTTTTCAAACTCAATCGAGCCTTTGAGCCAATTATCGCTGTCAAGATACATAACAATTCCGCATTGGTCAAAACTGTGCTTGCTTTCAAACTCTGTTTTAACAACGAAAGAGAAAAATTTTTCGTCTGTTTCCATCTGTAAAACGGGCGCATTATCGTTTCTGAAACGGTAATATGTTCTCTGCCATAAATCTGTGTGCGGATTTGTAACAATTTCAATTTTTTTGTCGCTGACGGAATACAACGCGGGTTCTCTCGTCCACTGCAATTTACTTGTGTCAAAATCCATTTTGAAAACCTCTCAAAACCATTGATTATGTTCTTTAAACTGTTGATTTATTTGTCTTATATTATATAACACGAATTATTATATTTACAAGATGTTTTTGATTAGAATGTGAGTCGAAAGCAAAAACATCGTTTTTCGAAATTTGTTTTTTGACAAACTGCGGGTGTTTACTGTTCAAGCGTTTTCATTGATTTCCTGAACTGTACGGCAAAGAGGATTGCAGTAAATGTTACTGCGATAAGGTCTGCGGCAGGTTCGGCAAGATAAACGCCCATTGTTTTATCTGCAACGAAATTCGGAATTATATAGATAAACGGCAGAAGGAGAACGAATTTGCGAACTATAGCAACGATGATTGAACAGGGCGCGTTGCCGATTGAAACAAAGGTCATCTGGCAGGCAATCTGAATGCCGAAAAGGAACATCGCTACGCAGTAGATACGGAGTGCCTTTGCCGTAAATTCGATAAGTGCAGCATCGGGTGTGAATATTCCTGCAAAGATTTGCGGGAAAAGCATAATCAATGCCCACAAAACAGCCGAATATGTCAAACAGCAAGTGAGCAGCAGCTTGAATGTTTTCTTAACTCTGTCAACGTTTCCTGCACCGTAGTTATAGCTTGAAATGGGCTGTGCACCTTGCGCAATACCCTGCATAGGCAGCATTGCAAATTGCATAACGCTTGTCAGAATTGTCATTGCGCCGACGGCAATATCTCCGCCGTATTTAAGAAGCGATGAATTGAAGCAAACAGAAATAACGCTTTCGCTGCCCTGCATAATGAAGGTTGCAAGACCGAGCGCAACGCAGGGGAAAACGAGTTTTGCATCAATTTTCATATCCGATACTTTAAGTTTAAGATATGTTTTTTTGCCGCAGAGGAATGAAATTACCCATACGCATGAAATTGCCTGCGAAAGGATTGTTGCAAGTGCTGCGCCCTTAACACCCATATCAAAAACAAAAATAAATATCGGGTCAAGGATTATGTTGCTGACCGCACCGATTAGTACGGTTATCATACCGATTTTTGTGAAGCCCTGTGCATTGATGAATGCACCCATACCGAGCGTGAGCTGAACAAACACCGTGCCGATTGCGTAAACGCTCATATATGCACTTGCATAATCTATTGTTTTTTCGCTTGCGCCAAAGGCAAGGAGCAAATCTCTGTTCCAAATAAGCAAAACCGCAGTTAAAACGGCTGAAATAATAATCTGAAGTGTAAAGCATCCGCCGAGAATTTTCTCTGCGGATTTTTTGTCACCCTTGCCCATATTTATTGATGCTCTCGGAGCGCCGCCTGAGCTTATGAGAGCTGCAAAAGCCGAAATAATCATAATTATCGGCATACAAACGCCTACACCCGTCAGAGCAAGGCTGCCCTCTTCGGGAATGTGACCGATATAAATGCGGTCAACGATGTTATAGAGCATATTTACGAGCTGGGCAATGACTGTCGGAACAGCAAGCTTGAAAAGCAGCTTGCCGACGGGCTCGGTGCCGAGAAATTCTTTGTTGTTATCCATGTTTATCTCCTGAAATAAAGTCTTTCGGTATTATACACCCAACGAGTTTTAATTTCAAGACCGTCAGAATTTTCAACAGTTGTTGAACGTTCTTTCACCGAACATCAAAATTATTGTTGTATTTCTCACCATTTCCATAGTATACTATAACTGTTAAAATCCAACAAAAGGGGAGATACAATGAAAGTTTCCGAGATGCCGTATCAGCGAATTACCGTAGAAGAATTCAAAGAGCAGGCAGAAAAGATAATTGCAAAAATCAGGGCGGCGAAATCCGCAGAGGATTTGAAGGCGGCGAGGGATGAGTATAACAAAATCAGTGAAGATGTTGACACCGCCGCGTCACTTGCGAACTGCCGTTTCACCCTTAACACAAGAGATGAGTTCTATAATGCGGAGATGGATTATTACGATAACGCAATGCCGCTTTTCTCCGAGATTGAGAATGAATATAAGAAAGCTATGCTTGATTCATCTTACAGAGCAGATGCCAAAAAACTCATAAATCCCAGAGTTTTCAAGGGCTTTGAGATGTCGCTCAAAACCTTTTCACCCGAAGTAATTGAGGATTTGCAGGCTGAAAATGCACTTGTCACACGCTACTCAAAGTTTATGGGTGAGCTTGCATTTGAATTTGAGGGCAAAAAAATGCCCCTCTCCGTATTGAGGGGTAAGCTTGAAGATGACAGCCGCGATGTCCGCAGAAAAGCCGCAGAAACAATCGGCAAAACGATGGAAGCGAATGCCGATACATTCGACGAAATCTTTGACGGTCTTGTTAAAATCCGCACTCAAATCGCCCGCAAGCTCGGCTACAAAAACTTTGTTGAACTCGGCTATTACCGTATGGGCAGGGTAGACTATGACGAAAAGATGGTTGCCGCATTCAGAAAGAGCGTTGAAACCGATATTGTTCCTGCCGTTGCACAGCTCAAAGAGAGAATCCGCAACCGTCTTGACCTTGACAAGATAATGTACTATGACGATGCAATCAGCGTTACGGGTGAAATGCCCCGACCCGTCATTGACACACCCGCAATCTTTGAGAACGCACTTAAAATGTATCACGATATGAAGCCCGAAATCGGTAACTTTATGCAGAGAATGCTCGATGCCGAAGCCTTTGATGTTGAGGCTCGTGACGGCAAATTCGGCGGCGGCTACTGCACAACCTTCGCTAAATACAAGCAGCCGTTTATCCTTGCAAACTTCAACGGCACAAGCGGCGATATTGATGTTATAACCCACGAATTCGGTCACGCTCTGGCGGCGGATTATATGTTCAAATTTGCCGAACCCGACTATCCCACGGGTATGGAAACTCACGAGTAAGATTTATGAGGATGACAATTATGAAAATTACATATTTTTAGGAGAAAAGCACTAAGTTGAAAATGCTTTTCTCCTTTTTCTTTTGTTCAAAAATACGATAAC
>JAGAOT010000014.1 GCA_017623615.1 Clostridia bacterium
GACGAAGCTTTCGGTCTTATTGAAACAGTTGAAAAAGCGGCTCAGCTTTACATGATGACCGCTCACCTTCCCAGAGTTAACACAATCACCGATCCCGACCTTGTTGAAATCGTTAAAGCATTCAAGATTGAAGACTTATACAGACGTGACTTTCTTAATCTTTGATACATAACAGGAGGAAATAACAATGGCCAACAGATTTGTACTTAATGAAACATCATACCACGGCAAGGGCGCTATTGCCGCTATTGCCGATGAATTCAAGGCAAGAAGCTTTTCAAAAGCTCTTGTTTGCTGCGACCCCGACCTCATCAAGTTCGGCGTTGCAGACAAGGTTTTCAACGTTCTTAAGGGCGCCGACATTGCTTATGACGTATTCAGCACAATTCAGGCTAACCCCACAATCGAGAATGTTCAGGCGGGCGTTGAAGCTTTCAAAGCAAGCGGCGCAGACTGCATCATCGCTGTAGGCGGCGGCTCATCAATGGACACAGCAAAGGCTGTCGGCATTATCATTGCCAACCCTGAATTTGCAGATGTCCGTTCACTCGAAGGCGTTGCCCCCACAAAGAACAAGTGCGTACCCATCATCGCTGTTCCCACAACAGCAGGTACTGCAGCTGAAGTTACAATCAACTATGTTATCACAGATGCACAGAACAACAGAAAGATGGTTTGCGTTGACGCTCATGACATCCCCGTTGTTGCTGTTGTTGACCCCGACATGATGTCAACAATGCCCGCAGGTCTTACAGCTGCAACAGGCATGGACGCTCTCACACATGCAATCGAAGGCTACATCACCAAAGGCGCATGGGAGCTCAGCGACATGTTCCATATCAAGGCTATCGAAATCATTGCAAAGAGCCTTCGCGGCGCAGTTGCAAACACAGACGAAGGCAGAGAGGGCATGGCTCTCGGTCAGTACGTTGCAGGCATGGGATTCTCAAACGTCGGTCTCGGTATCGTGCACTCAATGGCTCACCCCCTCGGTGCTCTTTATGACACACCTCACGGCGTTGCAAACGCTATCATTCTTCCCACAGTAATGGAATAT
Source organism: Clostridia bacterium (assembly GCA_017623615.1). GTDB lineage: Bacteria > Bacillota > Clostridia > Oscillospirales > Acutalibacteraceae > CAG-177. The sequence continues at coordinate 1,058 of JAGAOT010000014.1, forward strand.
AACGCACCCGCAACCGGCGACAAATACAGAGATATCGCAAAGGCTATGGGCGTTGAAGGCACAGAGGCTATGAGCATTGAGGATGCAAGAAAGGCTGCTATTGAAGCTGTTAAGCAGCTTTCAATCGATGTTGGCATTCCTGCTGACCTTAAGGAAATCGTTAAGGCTGAGGATATCCCCTTCCTTGCACAGAGCGCATTTGACGATGCTTGCCGCCCCGGCAACCCCAGAGATACAAGCGTTGAAGAAATCACCGCTCTTTACAATTCGCTCATCTGATAAAAAATGGGCACGGTTAAACCGTGCCCTTTCTTTATAGGAGATAATTATGAAATTCGGAATATATTATGCATATTGGGAGCATGAATGGGGCGGCAATTTCCTGCCCTATATCGAAAAATGCAAAAGGCTCGGCTTTGACGTGCTCGAAGTTGCATGCGGTGCATTTCATCTTGAAAATGAAGAGTATTTCAGGGAATTGAAAAAATGCGCCGAACATAACGGCATGCTTCTTTCGGGCGGCTACGGTCCCAGACCCGAACACAACCTTGCATCAACCGATTCTGCGGCTGTTGAAAAAGCATTTGCGTTCTATGCGGATGTTTTCAAAAAAATGGAAATAGCGGGAATTGACCGAATAGGCGGCGCGCTTTATTCCTATTGGCCCGTTGATTTTGCATCGGGATTTGATAAAAAAGCCGACACCGAGCGCAGCATAAAAAGCATGAGAAGGCTTGCCGATATGGCGGCTGACCACGGCATAACGCTTTGTATGGAATCGCTCAACAGGTTTGAGGGCTACATGATAAACGAAGCCTATGAAGATGTTGAATATGTCAAGGCTGTTGACAAGCCGAATGTTAAGGCGATGCTCGACACCTTCCACATGAACATCGAAGAGGATTCAATGGTTGATGCCATTAAGCTGACTGAAGGCTATCTCGGCTCATTCCATGTGGGTGAAGCAAACAGAAGATGTCCCAATCCCAATGGCAGAATGGACTGGGAGGCAATCGGCAAGGCTTTGCGCGATATCAACTACGACGGCTATGTTGTTATGGAGCCGTTTGTTCAGATGGGCGGTCAAGTAGGAAAGGATATTTCAATCTGGCGCGATATGTCGCACGGAGCAACGGAGGAAATGCTCGACGCGGACGCGGCAGCTTCGGTTGCGTATTTGAGAAAGACATTCTGTAAATAAAAAAATAACGGCATCGGAAATCACGGAAATCCGATGCCGTTTTCTTTTGCATAATTACTGCTTCTTTTCTTTCTTTTTCTTGGGACCTGATACATTGTTGAGCAAGCTTACGCAGCCGATAACAATACCCATAACGATAAATATACCGAGCATACCCTTGCCCATAATAGGTGCTGACTCCTTAAGTCCTTCGGGAGTCCAGTAATCTCTTGTTTCTGCAACTTCTGATATTGCCTCAACTTCTGCAACGGCATCCTCTGCAAGAAGAACGATTTCTTCAGCAACGGGAGCAGTTGTTTCCATAATTGTTGTTGTTTCCATTTTCATTTCCTCCTATCACTGAGCAAGTGCGCCGCCGACAAGCGTTAGAATAAGACCGCCTGCGATAACGGATGCAACCTGACCCGAAACGTTAACGCCGATTGAATGCATGAGAAGGAAGTTCTGATTATCCTCTGCAAGACCCATCTTGTGAACAACTCTTGCAGACATGGGGAACGCGGAAATGCCCGCCGCACCAATCATGGGGTTAATCTTGTTCTTGCTGAAGAGGTTCATAATCTTTGCAATCATGATGCCGCCGAAGGTGTCAACGATGAATGCAACAAGACCAAGAATCATGATAAGGATTGTATCAAGCTTGAGGAAATCCTCTGCAACCATCTTTGATGCGATTGTGAAGCCGAGGAAAATTGTGATAAGGTTTGCGAGAACGTTCTGCGCTGTTTCTGAAAGTGAATTAAGAACACCGCATTCTCTGATAAGGTTGCCGAACATAAGGAAGCCGATAAGGGCTGTTGCGTCGGGTGCAACCATACCAACGATGATTGTTACAACGATGGGGAAGAGAATCTTTGTGAGCTTTGAAACCTTTTTGCCCGTGTAATTCATACGGATAAGGCGTTCTTTCTTTGTTGTGCAAAGCTTGATGATGGGGGGCTGAACAATGGGGACGAGAGCCATATAAGAATAAGCCGCAACCATGATAGCCGCCGTGTAGTTTGAATTAAGCATATTTGCAACAAAGATTGATGTGGGGCCGTCTGCCGCGCCGATGATGGCGATTGAAGCCGCATCCTTGAGTTCAAAGCCGAATACGGATGAAAGGCAGAGGGTGAAGAAAATACCGAACTGCGCCGCCGCGCCGAAAATCATAAGCTTCGGGTTGGTCAGAACAGGCTCAAAGTCAATCATTGCGCCGATGCCGATAAACAGAATGAGCGGGAAAAGCTCGTGGCTGTCAATACCAATCTCAAAAAGGAAATCGATAACGCCTCTTACGCCCGTTGCCGCTTCGCCTTCCGCAACGGGAGGGATGGGCAGGTTAACAAGAATTGCGCCGAAGCCCATGGGGAGAAGCAGAGTAGGCTCCATTTCTTTTTTGATGGCGAGGAAAATCAGCAAACCGCCGATTATCCACATAATGACCTGTTTGGGGTCAATGAACTGCAAATTTCCAAAAATGTCTGTTGCGATTCCGGTGATAAAACCCATTTTGAAAATCCTTCCTTTCTTAAAACGTTTTGTAAACGCAAATCGAAAATATATTAACATTTATTCTGATATATTTCAAGCTTTATTAACAAAAAAGTCATATTTATTTTTATAAAAATCAAGCACCGATTTGTTTCCAAACCGATGCTCACACAGAATTGTTTTAACACATTCGTCTTTTTGCATGTGAATATATAACAAAAATGCAGAATTTGCGGGGGTTTATAGTGCAAACCTCCAAAAAATTGCAAGATTTTAAAATAACACTTGCAAAATCGCTTGGCATATTATAGAATATAAAACATTGAGCGATAAAATTCGGAGGTTTTTCAAAATGAACATTCAAAATTTATCCCGCGAGCAGCTTCAGGAACGCCTTGGCATGCTCATGCAGGAATATAATTCATATAAGGCTCTCGGCTTAAAGCTTGATATGTCCAGAGGCAAGCCCGGCGCAGACCAGCTTGAATTGACAAATGACATGCTTGACCCCGCCCTGCTCGGCGATTTCAAGGCTTCAAACGGCTTTGACGTTCGCAACTACGGCGTGCTCGACGGAATCCCCGAATGCAAAAAGCTCTTTTCGGAAATTCTTGACGTTGCCCCCGAAAACCTTATTGTTTTCGGCAACGCAAGCCTCACAATTATGTATGATTACATTGCGCAGTGCATGCTCTTCGGCGCAGGTGCAGAGCCTTGGGCAAAACAGAGCGGAATCAAATTCCTCTGCCCCGTGCCCGGCTATGACAGACATTTCGCAATCCTTGAGCATTTCGGCATCGAGATGATTAACATTCCCTCAAACGAAAACGGCCCCGATATGGGCATGATTGAGGAGCTTGTGAAGGACGAAAAGGTTAAGGGCGTTATCTGCGTGCCTATGTATTCAAACCCCTCCGGCATCACCTATTCCGACGAAACCGTTCGCCGCTTTGCAGCTCTTAAGCCCGCAGCAAAGGATTTCAGGGTTATTTGGGACAATGCTTATTGCATTCACCACATTAACGACACTCACGACAAGCTTCTCAACATTTTTGATGCCGCAAAAGAAAACGGCACGGAGGATTTCTTTATTGAGGTTACCTCAACTTCAAAGGTCACCTTCCCGGGCGCGGGCATTTCCGTGCTTGCCGCTTCTGATAATAATATTAAAGCAATCAAAAGCCGCATGACAATCCAGACTATAGGCTATGACAAGATTAACCAGCTCCGCCATGTTAACTATCTTAAGGATAAGGCGGGCGTTGAGGCTCACATGCAAAAGCATGCCGCTGTTTTAAAGTCCAAGTTTGATGCAGTTCTCGATGCGTTCGAAAGCACGCTTGCAGGCAAGGGCATTGCTTCATGGACCGTTCCCAACGGCGGCTACTTCATCAGCCTTGATGTTTATGAGGGCTGTGCAAAAAGAACGGTTGCCCTCTGCAAGGAAGCGGGCGTTACGCTCACGGGAGCAGGCGCAACCTATCCCTACGGCAAAGACCCCGAGGATAAAAACATCCGCATTGCCCCCACCTTCCCGTCAAGGGACGAACTCTGCAAGGCGGTTGAGATTCTTTGCCTTTGCGTTGAAATTGCCGCAATCGAAAAGATTCTCGGTTAAGCTGAACTTAACTTATTCCCATTTTTTCAAAAAAGCTCTCGGAGCTTATACCGTCAGGTCTGTTATATCTGCCGAGCCCGAATAACCAATCGGGTTCGGCTTTTTTTATTATGTTTACCCTTTCTTCGCAGGTGAACGCCATTTTAATGCCGCATTTTTTTAATATTTCGGCGCTTTCCTTGCTGTAGCTTCCGAAAGGGTATGCAACGGCAATCGGCGCTTTGCCGGTGTGTTTAAGCATCTCCTCTTTCATTTTTAACATATCGGCAGTTAAAAATTCACTGTATTGCTCAAAAGTTTCGCTTTTTTTCTTTTTCATGCCCGAACGGTTACCCGTGTTTTTATGCAAATCATAAGAATGGCTTTGTATATCAATTATTTTTCCCGACGACATTTCTTTTATTTGTGACCAGTTCAGGTTAGAATAATTAAGGTTATGGTCATCAAGCTCTGTATAATAATCCGTAAGAGCTCCCACAACAAAGCCGACAGCGGTGAATCCGTATTTTTCAAGCAGAGGCAAGGCGTATTCATAAAGCGTTTCGCAGCCGTCATCAAAGGTTATCATAACCGCCTTTTCGGGAATATCCCCTTTCCCCTGCGAAAAATCCAGAAGCTGCTGCACGGTAACGGTGCCGTAGCCCTTTTCTTTAAGAAATTTCAAATCCTTTTCAAGCTGTTCAAGGGTCAGGACATAACGGCCTGCGCGGGATTCGGACTTTGTGAGCTGATGATACATCACTATCGGCAGGCTGACAGACTCTCCGTTTGATGAAACGGAAATCGCCTTTGCCGCCGCACATATCATCAAAGCCGCTGAAACAAATATTGCGGCAACGGAAATATATGATTTTTTCAGTTTGAATATCATTCTCTCACACCCTTTCTTCAAATATATTGACTTTGCGGGTCTTATAGAATATTTTCAGAAATTATTTATTTTCTATTGAAAAATCCAAAATTTTACTATATATTTAAATTTGTGATGAACAACTCAAATCACGGAGGTGCGCTGTGACTGTTTTTAATTTTATATCATTGCTCGGCGGCCTTGCCCTTTTCCTTTTCGGAATGAGCACCATGTCGGGCGGGCTTGAGAAAACCGCGGGCGGCAAGCTTGAAAAAATCCTGAAAAAGATGACCGACAGACCCATCAAGGCTCTTTTGCTCGGTGTCGGCATAACGGCAACAATCCAGTCATCATCCGCCGTTACGGTTATGCTGGTCGGTCTTGTTAACTCGGGCATAATGCAGCTCGGTCAGTCCGTGGGGGTTATAATGGGCTCCAACATCGGAACAACGGTTACCGCATGGATATTGAGCCTTGCGGGCATTGAGAGCGACAATTTCTTTATCAGCCTGCTCAAGCCCTCGTCATTTTCGCCGATAGTTGCATTTATCGGCATTCTGCTTGTTATGGTTGCAAAGAAAAGCCGTTCAAAGGATGTCGGCAGCATATGCCTCGGCTTTGCCGTTCTCATGTTCGGCATGGAGATGATGAGCGATTCAATGTCGCCTCTTTCCGAAATGGAAGAATTCCGCCAAATCATGGTTATGTTCAATAACCCGATTCTCGGCTTGCTTGTGGGCATTGTTTTAACCGCCGTTGTTCAAAGCTCCTCGGCAACCGTCGGCATTTTGCAGGCGCTTTCATTAACCGGCGCGCTTTCCTACAGCATGGCAATCCCCATAATTATGGGTCAGAACATCGGCACATGCGTTACCGCGCTCATTTCCAGCATCGGTGTCAGCAAAAACGCAAAGCGCGTTGCGGCAATCCATGTTTATTTCAATCTTATCGGCACAGCCGTTTTGCTCGCGGCATTTTACGGCGCAAACGCAATATTTGACTTTGCGTTTGCCGACTCAGCCATTGACCCCGCAGGCATTGCGATAGTCCACAGCATTTTCAACATTACAACAACTGTTTTGCTTTTCCCGTTTTCAAAGCAGCTTGAAAAGCTTGCAAGAAAAACCGTTAAGGAATCCGGCGGTCAGAAGGCATTCATTGACGAAAGACTTCTCAACTCCCCTTCCCTTGCAGTTTCGGAAAGCCGCAACTATGCAGTTAAAATGGGCATGCTTGCCATAGATACTCTGCTTGAATCTGTTTCATTGATTGAAAATTACGACAAAAAAATTGCCGACAAAATCACCGAAAACGAACAGGTGCTTGATGATTTTGAGGACAAGCTCGGCACATTTCTTGTTAAAATTTCAAGCCATGATTTAACCGACACAGACAGCAATACGGTTGCTACTCTGCTGCATGTTATAGGCGATTTTGAAAGAATCGGCGACCACGCGGTTAACATTATGAAAACCGCAAAGGAAATCGACGAAAAGCAAATTCATTTTTCCGACAAGGCAACCGAAGAATTGGCGGTTGCAACAAACGCCATAAAAAAGATTTTAGAATTAACCGAAAAATCCTTTGCAGAAAACAATCTTCAGCTTGCGCTTGATGTGGAGCCGCTTGAGCAGGTTATTGACGGCATTATTTCCGATATCAAGAGCAGACACATTTCCCGCCTGACGGGCGGCAACTGCACGATTGAGCTCGGTTTTGTGCTTTCAGATTTGCTCACAAACTATGAAAGAGTTTCCGACCATTGCTCCAACATCGCCGTTTGCCTTATCCGAATCAGCGAATCCGTGTTTGATGCCCACGAATACCTTAACGAATACAAGACCTCGGGCAACGAAGAATTTACAAAAAAATTCAAGGGCTTCAAAGAAAAATATATATTACCATAAAAAATGCCGCCGAGACCTCAACGGTTTCGGCGGTAATTTTATATTTTGGCGGCAAGATAAGCTGCGCCGAGCTTGTTTGCATCGTTGCCCATAAGAGCCTTAACGATTTTAACATTTCTGTAGCTCGCCATAAGCTCCTTTTGCATACGCTTGTTTATTTCATCGGTAATATATGCTTCGTTCATTATTCCGCCGCCCGCAACAATCAGCGACGGGTTAAAAATATAAACGAGGCTCTTTAAGCCGATAACAATTTCGTCAATCCACTCATCGATAAGCAAGCGTATCTCGGGATTATCGAAATTTGCAAAAATCTCTCTGCCGTTCATTTTTTTGCCGAGCTTTTCGGCAACATTCCTGACAAGTGCACCCGCAGAAGCATATGCCTCATAGCATCCGACACCGCCGCAGCTGCATTTTCTGCCGCCCGCATGCGTTATGATATGCCCAAACTCACCGGCGGAAAAGGAGCTGCCCGTAAACAGCTTGTTATCAAAATAAATCGCTCCGCCGATGCCCGTGCCGTAGGTCAGGCAGATAAAATCAGAGCATCCCTTTGCCGCTCCGAAAATCGCTTCACCCAAAGCGGCGGAATTGACGTCGTTTTCAACGGCGGCAGGTATTCCCGTTTCGGCTTCGATAATCTCTTTTATTTTTGTGCCCGTGTAGCCGGGAATGCTGTCCGTAGCGAAAACAATCTCACCCTTAACGCTGTCAACCTGACCCGCGGTTGAAATGCCGACACGGTCAACACCGTTGCAGCTTTTAATAATTTCAACTATGCGTTCAATTATTCTTTTCCCGCCCTCATGAGCATTTGTGGGGATTGATTTCTTTTCGGTGAGATTAAAGTTTTCGTCACAGAATGCATATTTTATTTCTGTGCCGCCGATATCAAATGCCAGAATTTTCATTTTTCCTCCGATAAAACATAAGGGACGATGCAGACATCGTCCCCTACGGAATTATTTTTTTGACTCCTCCAAAGCCTTCACAAAGCGCTTTGTTATATCCATAGGTCTTGTGATTGCCGTGCCGACAACCGCCGCGTGTGCGCCGCTTTCAAAAGCTTTAACAAGCTCGTCGGGTGCCCAGATGCCGCCCTCGGCGATAACGGTTGCACCAAGCTCTTCCTTATAACGCTTCATAAGCGTAAAATCGGGAAGAGAAGTGCCCTTGGTATAGGGCGTGTAGCCGCTCATGGTTGTGCCGAGCAGGTCAAAACCGAGCTCGAGAGCCTTTTTGCCCTCTTCAAAGCAGGATGTATCCGCCATAAAGAGCTGGTCGGGATATTTGGCGCGCACTTCTTTGAAAAACTCTTCAAAGGTTACTCCGTTTGGTCTGACACGGTTTGTTGCATCAACCGCAATGATTTCACAGCCTATCTCAACAAGCGCATCAACCTCTTTCATTGTGGGGGTGATGTAAACATCGCTGTCAGGATAAACTTCTTTAATGATGCCGATAATCGGCAGGCTGACTCTTTCTCTGATAGCCAGAATGTCAACAACAGTATTTGCCCTTATGCCCACGGCACCGCCGAGGGATGCGGCATAAGCCATTTTGCTCATTATGTAGCTGTCATATAACGGCTCTGTTGACAAGGCTTGGCAGGAAACTATAAGTCCGCCTTTGATTTGATTGAGAATTTCTGTGTTTTTAATATTTTCCATATCTTGTATTATATCACAGTATTCTTCTTTCTTCAACCAATTTTTATAATAAAATACTTGATTTGTTGCTGTTTTGTGTGATAAAATCAAAACGCACACGAAGAATTTGCCCGAGGAGGTCAAAGCATGCAGGAACCCAAAGCATATGTCAAACACAGACCCAAGCTGGATTGGCTTTTCAGATTCATATTCAGACCCACGGTTATCGGCGCGGAGTATATACCCGAAAGCGGCAGAATAGTTCTTGCCGGAAACCACACTCATTTTATGGACTGCATTCTCGTTGCATGCGCAACAAAAAGAGTTGTTCATTTTCTCGGCAAAAGCGAGCTTCTTGAGCCGCCGCTTAAGCGTTTTTTTGAGCCCTTCGGTCTGATACCCGTTCACAGAGGTCAAAAAGACAGAGCAGCTCTCGATTCTGCGATTGAGGTGCTCAAAGACGACAAGGTTATCGGCATTTTCCCCGAAGGAAAAGTTAAGCTGAAATCCGAAGCCGAATACACAATAAATCCGTTCAAGTTTGGCGCGGTTAAAATGGCGCAGCAGACCAACTCAAAAATTGTTCCGTTTTCAATAGTCGGCAAATACAAAATGTTCAGAAAAAAAGGTGTCAAGATTGAGTTTTTTGAGCCGGTTGCGATTGGCGAAAATCTTGAAGAGGCAAACAATGCACTCATGAACACCGTTGCATACGGCATAACGCAAACCCCTGTTTTCAGAAAATGATTACATATTAAAAACGCGGCTTACAATCTCTGTAAGCCGCATCTTTTTTTATTTCAGTTTTCTTGCAAGGTCATTGAGGAAAAGCTCATTTTCAAGCGATTCGGGAGTTGTGTTTTTATTGATGTGAACAAACTCGATATCCATAATCCTTGCAAAATCGCGAAGCATTTCGGCATCCGCATCATATGAAAGCACGGTGTGGTGCGCACCGCCTGCGATAATCCAGCATTTTGCGCCCGTGCAAAGGTCGGGCATTGCTCGCCACATAACTCTTGCAACGGGAAGATTGGGCATGGGAAGAATGGGCTTCACGCATTCGATATCCTGGCAAATCATTCTGAGCCTGCCGCCCATGTCAACAAGGCTGACAACGACAGCCGAGCCTGCTTTACCTTCAAAAACAAGCCTTGCGGGGTCGCCCTTGCCGCCGATGCCGAGGGGATGCACCTCAATTTTGGGCTTGCCTGCCGCAAGAGTGGGGCAAACCTCAAGCATATGCGCGCCGAGAGAGTATTCCGCACCGGGTGCAAGATTATATGTATAGTCCTCCATAAATGCCGTGCCGCCGCTCATACCCTCGGTCATCGCTTTCATAACAGCCGTCATCGCGGAAACCTTCCAGTCGCCCTCGCCGCCGTAGCCGTAGCCCTGCTCCATAAGCCTCTGGCTTGCAAGACCGGGAAGCTGCTCCATGCCGTAGAGGTCCTCAAAGGTGTTTGTGAATGCCTTGCAGCCCTGCTCGTCAAGCATTTTCTTCATTGCTATTTCTTCTTTTGCCTGATAACGGACTGCGGCAATATTATCGGTTGCAATTTCATATTTTTCGCCGTATTCAGCCATAAGAGCATCAACCTCAGCTTCGGTAACTGCGTTGATGTATTCAACAAGCGTGCCGACGGGCCAGGTGTTAACCTGCCAGCCGAGAACCTCCTGAACACCCACCTTGTCGCCCTCTGTAACGGCAACATTTCTCATGTTATCGCCAAAGCGCATAACCTTAAGATTTTTTGAGAACGCCGCACCTACCGCAGAGCGCATCCATTTGCCGAGTTCAGAAAGCACCTTTTCGTCCTGCCAATAGCCCATGATAACCTTTCTGGGCGTGCGAAGCCTTGCGGCAATAAAGCCGTGCTCTCTGTCGCCGTGAGCTGCCTGGTTGAGGTTCATGAAATCCATGTCAATTTCTTCATTGGGGATATCTCTGTTATACTGTGTTGCAAAATGGCAATAAGGCTTCTGAAGATTTTTAAGTCCGTTAAGCCACATTTTTGAGGGTGAAAAAGTGTGCATCCAAGTGATGATGCCTGCGCACTTGTCATCGAAATTCGCAGCTTTAACAACCTCGGAGATTTCTTCGGAGGTTTTTGCGGTTACTTTATAAACAACTTTGCAGGGCAGCAAGCCGCTTTCGTTCATCTTTTCTGCCATTTCCGCAGCTCTTTCGGCAACAATGTCAAGAACCTCGGGGCCGTAAAGGAACTGGCTGCCGACCACAAACCAAAACTCATATTTTTCCATATACATATATATCACCCTTTTGTTTATTTTTTCTTTATCTTATCATTATTCAATATTTATGTCAAATAAAATATCATCTTGAATTGAATAAGCATATCTGCTATAATAAATATATTATGTAATTGATTGGAGAGGGAACCATGGAAAGAAACTACGTTATCAAATACAAAATTGCGGGCGAGGTAATCACTTCCGATGCGGTTGAAACAGATGCTTATGCGCTTGAAATAACCGATACCGCAGAAAGATACGCCGTTGTTCTTAACCCCAAGTGCGATTTTGAGCTTGTTGATTTTTATGTTGAAAACAGCCATGAATTTAAAAACGGCGATTGGTTCTATGCCGGCGGTTATCAGTCATGGACAAAGAGCAGAGAATACAAGTGCAGCGATATTCTGAAAGGCGTTAACAAGATTTCAAAAATCCATCCCCTTGCAAACCATGCGGCAAGGCTTTTCGGCGACACTTATATTGTTGATTATTCCGAAAAACCCGGCGAATTCCACAGCCATTGCTATACATACATCAGAAACGGCAAAAATGTTAAGCTCTGGGGCTCATTGAGCGAGAAAACAGGCTTCACATATTTCAAGGTTAAGATGAACGAGAATTATTTTGCAATCCACAAGGATGTTCTCGGCAAGCTTGTTACAGAGCCTTACACCGTGTTCGATATTGTTTATTTCGAGGGCACATACGATGAGGTGTTCGACAGCTATTTTGCAATGTTTGATATGCCCGAAACACGCGGCGGCTCAATGAGCGGCTACACCTCATGGTATAACTATTTCCAGAAAATTGACGAAAAGATTATTCTTCGCGACCTTGATGGGCTCAACTGCGCAAAGAACGAAGCAAACATTTTTCAGATTGACGACGGCTATGAAACATTTGTCGGTGACTGGCTCGACCCCTGCGAAAAATTCCCCAACGGCATGAAATACATCGCCGATAAAATCCACAAGAAGGGCTATAAGGCGGGCATCTGGATTGCTCCCTTCAGCGCACAGCGCGTTTCAAGAACAACAAAAGAGCATCCCGACTGGCTCATCAAGGATGCAAAAGGCAAGCCGCAGATTGGCTGCATCGGCTGGGGCGGCGCATATACTCTTGACATCTATAACGATGAAGCAAGAGAATATATCAAGCATTTCTTTGATGTTATCCTCAACGACTGGGGCTATGACATGGTTAAGCTCGATTTCCTCTACAGCCAGTGCATCACTCCGAGAAACGGCAAGTGCCGCGGTGAGATTATGTATGACGGAATGCAGCTTCTGCGTGAATGCGTGGGCGACAAGCTTCTTCTCGGCTGCGGCATCCCCATGAGCGCCGCAATCGGTGTTTGCGATGCGTGCCGCATAAGCTGTGACGTTGACCTTTCCTATGCAGATAAGATTTATAACCGCATTCATGTTAACAATGAGATGCTCTGCGCACAGAGCGCGATAAACAACTCCATCTTCCGCCGCCACCTTAACGGCAGAGTTTTCATGAACGACCCCGACGTATTCTTCCTGAGAAACGATAACCTTAAGTTCACCTGGGAGCAGAAGCATCTGCTTGCAAGGATTAACAACCTTTGCGGCAACGTTCTCTTTGTTTCCGACAACGCGGGTGCGTATAATAAGAAGCAGGCGGAATACCTCAGAAAATATTTCAAGAAAACCGACGAAAAGATTGTTGCCGCCGAATATATCGACAATGAAAATATCAGAATTGATATTGACGATAACGGCACGGCAAAGGTGCTTGAATTCAACCTTAAAACCGGCAAGGTTGCAAGGGATAACTGATTAAACAAAAACGGTTTGCAGAGAAATTTCTTTGCAAACCGTTTTTTGTTATGACATTTTTCTTACATAGAGGGTCAAAATTCCGTCGATGTTGGTCAGCTCAACATGATAGCCTTCGGAGTTTCTTGCTGCAAAATACTTTTCGGCTTGAACAGAGCTTTCGGTAAAGCCCGCCTTTTGCAACGCCTTTATATATTTTTCAACCTCTTTTTCAGAAGCCTCAACTCTCAAAACATAGCTGATGCCCTCATTATACTCCTCCGTGGGAGTGTTTTTAAATTTAAATTCGGGAACGGCATCCTTGAAATGATTATATATTCTTGTTTCTTTAACTGTTGTTTCCGCTGTTTGGGTGATTTCTTCCCCGACTCGGTTAGGACTGCATGCGGATAAGCCGAGCAAAAACGCAAAAACACAGATTGATGCAGCAATTCTTTTTATCATAAAAAAGCACCTCCGTTTTAATTGGTTATAATATACCATATTTTTTTGTATATGGCAAGGTTTAAAAATATTGACTTTTTATTAATACTATTGTAGAATTAAAACACAAAACACAACTGAAAGGGATGATTGAATGGCAACTGAACTCAAGAAAAAATACGGCTTGCTGACGGCCATATGCATGGTAGTCGGCATAGTTGTAGGAAGCGGCGTATTCTTCAAGGCTGAAGCAATACTTAACCACACGGGCGGCGACTTAAAGCTCGGCATCCTTGCATGGATTATCGGCGGCGCCATCATGATTGTTTGCGCATATGCATTTGCAATCATGGCGACAAAATACGAAAAAGTTAACGGTGTTGTTGACTATGCCGATGCAATGATAGGCGAAAAATACGGCTATGTTATCGGCTGGTTCCTTTCCACTATTTATTATCCCACGCTCACAATGGCTCTTGCATGGCTTTCCGCAAGATACACGCTCGTTGTTATTTACGGCTCCGAAGCCGACATAACCGGCGGCCTTTGCTTTGCACTCACAGCATTTTATCTTATCGGAAGCTTTGCTCTTAACTCACTTTCCCCCATTCTTTCGGGTAAGTTCCAGGTTTCAACAACCTTTATCAAGCTTGTTCCCCTTGTACTTATGGCTATTGTCGGAACAATCTACGGTCTTACAAAAGGTCACACAATCGCAAACTTCACAACAGTTGTTAACGAAATTCCCACATCAACCGCGATTTTCAAGGCTGTTTGCGCAACCTGCTTTGCTTATGAAGGCTGGATTATCGCAACATCCATAAACGCAGAAATCAAAGATGCAAAGAAAAACCTTCCCAAGGCTCTCATCATCGGCGCATTCGTTATTGTTGCCATCTATGTTTTCTACTATGTAGGTCTTGCAGGCGCAATCCCCAACGCAGAAATGATGGCTAACGGTCAGGCAGGCGCAAAGAACGCCTTCGCCGCAGTATTCGGCAATGTTATGGGCACGGGCATTTTTGTTTTCGTTATCATCTCCTGCCTTGGCACTCTCAACGGACTTATGCTCGGCTGCTCAAGAGGCATCTATTCACTTGCAAGCCGCGGCAGAGGCCCCGCTCCCCATGTTTTCAGCATAGTTGACAAGCATACAAACATGCCCACAAACTCCTCTGTTATGGGTCTTCTTCTCTGCGGCGCATGGCTCTTGTTCTTCTATTGCTCACAGCTCAGCGGCATCAGCGAAAAGCTCGGCATGTTCGCCTTTGACCCGACAGAGCTTCCCATCGTAACAATTTATCCCTTCTATATTCCCATCTTCTTCAAGATGATGAAGATTAAGGAGTTAAAGGGCTTCCAGAGATTTGTTTCTCCCGTGCTCGCTATCATCGGCAGCGTTGTTATGGTTGTTGCCGCATTCCAGGCACACGGCAAGATGATTCCCGGTTATCTTATTATCTTTGCTGTTGTTATGGCAATCGGTCTTGGCTTCATGAAGAAAAAGGAAATCTAATCCGAAAATCCAAAAAATTAAGCACGCATCGTTAATCGCGATGCGTGCTTTTGTTATTTGCAAGACTTAACCGCTTCAAATACCATTTCGGGGTAATCCGACATAATGCAGTCTGCGCCGTTTTCTATAAGGGTTTTTGCCTCTTCCTCATCGTTAATTGTCCAATACTGAACGGCAATATCATACTTATGGGCGTAATTGATGAGCTCTTTTGTGCCGGTGTTTATCAAACCGCCTGCGGCACTGCTGCCGTAGGGAATCTGCAACGCTACATAAGAAACGCCCAAATCATCCAAATTCCAGTTCATTCTTGCGTAAACATAGAACTGAAGTGCCTCGGTTGTTCGCGCAGAGCGCGGCATATCGGGATATTTATGCTCCATATAGATTGAAACGCCCTCGTTTGACGATGCCCATATAACTCTGTCCGTCAAATTGCGCTGAGTGATTACTTGATAAAGCTTATCGGCGGCTTTCATTCCGTCAACCGCCATGCTCTTGATTTCAATGATATATCTGTATTTTTTGCCGTTTGAATTTGCTTCAATATAGTCGATTACATCCTCACATTTTGCAACTCGCAGATTATCGGGAATATCTTCACCGCGCAAGCCTCGGTAGGGATAGGTTTCACCGTCGGCAGTAAAGTTTTCGCCAAGGTTAAGAGTGTTATACGCTTCTTCATAGGTCAACGACGAAGCGTAAACGGATTTGCGGCCAAACTGCTCAACGGCGTTTGAGGTTTCGTCATATGTGAGGTTATGAAGAATTATAAGCTCACCGTCCTTTGTGAGCTGAACATCAAATTCAAAGGTATCAACGCCGAGAGTGTCACTCTGTTCAAGAACGGTTTGAAAAGCCATGAGCGTGTTTTGCGGAACAACTCCCGCACCGGAGCGGTGAGCCGAAACATCGGGGTCAAGATATTCGTTAATATACGGATTTTCTGCTTCCGCGTTAATCATAACGGGTGTGTCAGGGTCGCCGGGCAAACACATAGTTGCCGCAATAGGCAGAGCAACAACCACCGACAAAAGTGCATAAACAAAGTTCTTGATTGCAAGAAAAATTCCGAGCATTTTATTTTCTCCTTACCAAATGATAAGAGATTATAAAACAGTACTCGGAATTTTTCAACATTATTAATTAAAAATTAAGATATTTTTAATATAAGACTATAGGCTCAAGCCGAAAAGCGAATTTGCATTTTTTCTTGTCAGGTCAAGTATTTCCTGCGCGGTTGTTCCTCTGACCTCGGCAATCACCTCGGCGGTATAAGGGATAAACGATGAATCGCATCTCTGTCCCCTGAACGGAACGGGTGTCATATAGGGGCAGTCCGTTTCAATCAAAAGCTTATCTGCGGGCACAGCCTCGGCAACCTCGCGCGGCTTGCGGGCATTTTTAAAAGTTACCGCACCGCCCAGGCCGATATACATGCCGAGCTTCACAACCTCTTTTGCCATTTCGGCAGAGCCTGAAAAGCAATGAACAACGCCTTTCGGTTTGTATCTTTTGAGGAGAGTCATTGTGTCCTCATGTGCCTCGCGGTCATGCACGATAATGGGCAAATCAAGCTCTTTTGCAAGCACTATTTGCTGCTCAAAGACTTTTTGCTGAATGTCGCGCGGCGAAAAATCATAGTGATAGTCAAGCCCTATCTCACCGACTGCAACGCATTTTTCCTCCATGCAAAGCTTTTTGAGCACGGAAAGATAGCCCTGCCTGCAGCCCTCCGCTTCGTGAGGGTGAACACCGCAGGCGGCATAAACAAACGGAAATTCATCGGCGAGCTCAAGGCTTGTTAAACATGACGCCATATCGCTTGCGCAGTTTATGATACCGCAAACGCCCCGCTCAGGCAGGGCGCTCACAAGCTCTTTGCGGTCAGCATCAAAGGCATCGCTGTCATAATGCGCGTGACTGTCAAAGATATTATTCATAATTTATCTTACCTTACTTCCTGCGGGAACGCCGTCAACAAAGATAACCTTAACATCATCCTCGCCGACATCCGTCGCAAGTATCATGCCGCAGCTTTCAACGCCGCAGAGAACGGCGGGCTTGAGGTTTGAAACAAGAATAACGCTCTTGCCGATAAGCTCTTCGGGCTTATACCATTTTGCAATGCCCGATGCAACTGTTCTGGGGTCGCCCGTGCCGTCATTAAGAGTGAGCTTAAGGAGCTTCTTCGCCTTTTTAACGGGCTCGCAGGCAACGATTTCGGCAACGCGGAGGTCAACCTTTGCAAAATCGTCAATGCCGATTTTGGCAACACCCTGAATTTCCTCTTTGAGGGGGTTAACGGGATTAGCCGCAGCCTGCGCCGCTTCAAGCTCTGCAAGCTCTTTTTCAAGGTCGATTCTGGGGAAGATAATTCCGCCCTTAACAACCGTATAGGTTGCTTCCTTGCCGAATATGCCGCATTCATCCCACTCAAAATCGGCGGCAACACCAAGCTGCTCTCTGATTTTAACCGTGGTTTCGGGCATAAAGGGAGCAATGAGAACAGAGATTATTCTGATGCTCTCGCAAAGGTTATACATAACCTCGGCAAGCCTTGCTTTCTTTGACTCATCCTTTGCTAGCGCCCAGGGAGCGGTTTCGTCGATATATTTGTTTGTTCTTGAAACAAACTTCCAGATATTTGTCAATGCAACGGAGAAATTGAGCTTATCAAGCTCTTTTTCCGCGTCGATTTTAGTCTGAGCGGCAAGGGCTTTGAGGTCATCATCAAACTCCCCTGCTTCTCTCTCGGCAGGGATTGTGCCGCCGAAGTATTTTTCAACCATTGCAACCGTTCTTGAAACAAGGTTTCCGAGGTCGTTTGCAAGGTCGGAATTGATGCGGTTGATAAGATTTTCGTTGGAGAAAATGCCGTCGGAGCCGAATGCAATTTCGCGAAGAAGATAGTAGCGAAGTGCATCAACACCGTATCTTTCGGCAAGAACAACGGGGTCAACAACGTTGCCCTTGGACTTGCTCATTTTACCGCCCTCAAGAAGCACCCAGCCGTGGCCGTAAACCTTTTCGGGAAGGGGCTCATCGAGCGACATGAGAAATGCGGGCCAATAAATCGTGTGGAATCTGATGATATCCTTGCCGATAAGGTGAACATCGGCGGGCCAGTATTTCTTATACATCGTGTCGTCCTCGGAAGCAAAACCGAGAGCGGTGATGTAGTTGGTCAGCGCGTCAAGCCAAACATAGATAACGTGCTCCTCGTTAACGGGAACGGGAATGCCCCATTTGAACGATGAACGGGATACGCACAAATCCTGCAGACCGGGCTTTATGAAGTTGTTAACCATTTCATTCTGCCTGCTCTGAGGCTCAATGAAACCGGGATGCTCCTCATAGTATTTAACAAGCTTATCCGCATATGCTGAAAGCTTGAAGAAATACGCTTCCTCGCGCTCCTTGGTAACGGGTCTGCCGCAGTCGGGGCACTTGCCGTCAACCGCCTGGGTTTCCGTCCAGAAGGATTCGCAGGGCTTGCAGTAAAGACCTTCGTAGTGACCTTTATAGATGTCACCCTTGTCATACATCTTTTGGAATATCTTCTGAACAGCCTTTTCATGGTATTCATCGGTTGTTCTGATGAATTTATCGTTGGAAATGTTCATCAGCTTCCAAAGGTCCTTGATGCCCGCAACGATTTTATCAACATACTCCTTGGGAGTAACGCCCGCTTCCTTTGCCTTGTCCTCAATCTTCTGACCGTGCTCGTCTGTGCCGGTCAAAAAGAAAGTGTCATAGCCCTGAAAACGCTTGTAGCGAGCCATTGTGTCCGCCGCAACGGTTGAATAAGTGTGACCGATGTGAAGCTTATCCGACGGATAATAAATCGGAGTGGTTATATAATAAGTTTTCTTGTCCATTGGGAAATTCCTCCTAACGGGGATTTAATTAAAGAAGCGCCGCTGCAGCTTCGTCAAGGAAGATTACGGCATCGTGATGCTGCTGGAGAATTGAAGCAGGAAGCTGAGGCGTAACCTCGCCCTTAATCATGCCCTTAACTGCCTCTGCCTTTGATGCGCCGGTTGCGATAAGAACAATCTTCTTTGCTTTCATGATTGAGCCGATGCCCATTGTCATCGCATAGCGGGGCATGGGGATATCGTCAAAATAGATTGAGTTTGCATCGATTGTGCTCTGTGTGAGAGCAATCTTGAAGCTCTCGCCCGTGAATGCATCGGCGGGCTCGTTGAACGCAATGTGACCGTTTCTGCCGATGCCGAGAAGCTGAACGTCAATGCCGCCCTTTGCAGCGATTGCAGCGGCATATCTTGCACTTTCGGCTTCGGGGTCAGTTGTGTTGCCGTCAAGGAAATTGACATTTGCGGGGTCAACATCAATCTTTGAGAAAAGATTTTCAAACATAAAGCTGTAGTAGCTGTTTTTATGCTCCTTGGGAAGGTCGCAGTATTCGTCAAGGTTAAAGGTGCTTACGTTCTTGAAAGAAACATTGCCTGCTTCAAATTCCTTAACCATATAATTATAGGTGGGGATGGGTGTTGCGCCCGTTGCAAGACCGAGTACGCATTCGGGGTTTTCTTTAACCATATCGCAGAAAAGCTGACCCGCAGCCGCGCCGATTTCCGCTTCGTTTTTAAAAATTCTGATATCCATTTATGTCACGCTCTTTCTTATGAGATTTTAATTTCGCAATGATTTTCTGAGGAATCATAGATTGCCTGCATTATCTTTGAGGTTTCAACGGCAAAATCGATGTTCTGCTGATTCTTGTCACCCGTCTTGATGCATCTGATGAAATCGTTGATTTCACTTAAATACATGGGTGTTTCTTTAGCTGAAACCTGTGTTTCGGTGAGCATGCCGTTCTTCACTGTCCAAATTTTGAAATCTGAGCAATATTGAAGCCTTATGCCCGCTTTGTCGCCCATAAAATCGATATACATTTCGTCAACGCCGACATTCTGTGCCCATGCGCCGTTGAAGGTGATAACGGGACCTGTTGTTCTGACTATACCGGTTACGGAATCATCAACATCATATGTGCCGTTTTCTTCCTTTGTTTCTTCTGCCCACATTCCGGTATATGTATAATTCTTTATATCCTTGCCGAGCTTACAAAAAGCCTCACCCGAAGCGGTCAAAGGCTTGGGGTCGCCGCAGCAATACATAATGAGGTCAAGGAAATGAACGCCCCAGTCGATAAGCACGCCGCCGCCGGACTTTGACTTTGTTGTGAAATCGCCGCCGATGCCGGGAATTGAGCGGAATTTTCTGAATGAAGCGTAAACGTGGTGAACATTGCCGAGTTCGCCCTGGTCGATAAGCTCTTTAACCTTCATAACATATGTGTTGAATCTGTTGCAAACGCCGATGTTGAGCACCTTGCCCGTTTCTTTTGCAACCTTCTGCATTTCAAGAGCTTCTGAAAGAATTCTTGCCGCGGGCTTTTCGCACATAACGTGTTTGCCTGCTTTAAGGAAATCGATTGTGATTATTGAATGAAAATCGTTATGGGTGCAGACCGAAACAGCATCAAGCTCGGGGTCATTGAGAAAATCATGATAATCAACAACAGCCTTGCCGCAGCCGTATTTTTCAACAGCCTTTTCCGCTCTTTCGGGGATGATGTCGCAGAAATATTTGATTTCAACTTCCTCGTTCTGCATGTATGCGGGAATATGAGAAGCATTAGCGATGTTTCCGCAGCCGATAACCGCAACCTTGATTTTTGACATAGTTATACCTCCAGAAATAAATTACCATTAATAATATACCACTAATAATATACCACAAAAACAAAAATTGTAAAGTTAAATGTAAAAAAAACTTGATAAACATACAAATGTTTGATATTATAAAAACGAATACGGCACACATGCCGAAAGCAAAGGAGAAATAGATATGGGCAGATTCCCTATCGGTGTTATCATCGACAGTTTCAGAACAGATATAACCACGGCGGTTAAAAAGGCCGCTTCCGTTGGTGCGCAGGGCATTCAGGTTTATGCCACACACGGCGAAATGTCGCCCGAAAGCATGACTGCCGCAAAAATCAGCGAGTTCAAAAAGCTTGTTGCGGACAACGGTCTTAAAATTTCCGCTCTCTGCGGCGACCTTGGCGGCGGCGGATTCAGCTTTGCTGACAGAAACCCCGAAAAAATTGAAAAATCCAAGAGAATTATTGACCTTGCAAAAGAGCTTGACACCAATGTTGTAACAACCCACATCGGCGTTGTTCCCGAGGATAAAAGCCACGACAGATATAAGGTTATGCAGGAGGCTTGCTTTGAGCTTTCACGCTATGCTGACGAAATCGGCGCACACTTTGCTATTGAAACAGGCCCCGAAACATCGGCAATCCTCAAGGAATTCCTTGATTCTCTCGGCTCAACGGGCGTAGGCGTTAACCTTGACCCCGCAAACCTTGTTATGGTTACCGGTGACGACCCCGCAGGCGCGGTTTACAACCTGCAGAAATACATAGTTCACACCCATGCAAAGGACGGCAAGCAGATTTTCTTTAAGGACCCCGAGATTGTTTACGGTCTTAAAAAGGATGTTATCATCACCGAGGATTCGTTCATTGAAGTGCCTCTGGGTGAGGGTCAGGTTGACTGGGTTAAATACCTTGCCGCTCTCGAAGATATCGGCTACAAGGGCTTCCTGACGATTGAAAGAGAAGTCGGCGACGACCCCGAAAAGGATATCAGAAAGGCCGTTGAGTTCCTTAAGAGCCACGGTTGCTGAGGTGTTTAAAATGAAAATCGGAGTCAGCAGCTACAGCTTCCAGCAGCTTATTTCAAGCGGCGAAGAAACGCAGCTTTCCGTGATGAAGAAAGCAAAGGATATGGGCTTTGACGGCATAGAGTTCATCGACCTCACCCCTCCCGATGGGGTCAGCGAAAAGGAATATGCCGAAATGATTAGAGCGGAAAGCGAACGTCTTTCTCTCCCCGTTATTGCTTACACAATTTCAGCAAACCTGCTCAGCGATGCGGGGCTTGATGCGGAGGTTGAAAGAATATGCCGCAAGATTGACATTGCCGAAATTCTCGGCGCAAAATGCCTGCGCCATGACGCGGCATGGGGTATGCCCGACGGCATGAAATCCCATGCGGGCTTTGAGCAGGTGCTTCCCGTGCTTGTTGAGGGCTGCAAAAGAGTTACGGAATATGCCGAATCAAAGGGCATTGTTACCATGATTGAAAACCACGGCTTTTTCTGCCAGGACAGCGAGAGGGTTGAAAAAATCATCACGGGTGTCGGCAGCAACAATTTCGGCGTGCTTCTTGATGTGGGCAACTTCTCCTGCGCGGATGAGGACAGCGCAAAGGCAGCCGGCAGGCTTGCGCCCTATATCAAACACATTCACGCAAAGGATTTCCACATTAAAAGCGGAAATTCGCTCAACCCCGGCAAGGGCTTTTTCAAATCCAGAGCGGGCAATTATCTGCGCGGCTCAATCATCGGCCACGGCGATATCCCCGTTATGCAATGCCTTTCCGTTGCAAAAAGCGCAGGCTATGACGGCTGGGTAAGCGTTGAATTTGAGGGGCTTGAAAAATGCCTTGACGGAATTGAAATAGGCTTTGAAAACCTTAAAAATATGATTAATTCCATATAAATGATTACTCCCGATGCAAAAAACATCGGGAGTAATTTTTTATATTCAGTCTTCTATAGCCGCCTTGCGGGAATTGATTTTTCTGAAAATTTCGGGGTCAAACTTGGGAGTTCTGTCGTAGTAATAAAGTCCGTTCTGCTCCTGCTCAATATCATAAAGCTGGGTGTAGCAGAAGCCGAACATTCTGTAGTTATCGAGAAGCGCGTTTGTAAGACCTGCATAACGGTCAACAAACTCTTCTTCGGTTTTGGGCGCGTTGCCGTAGCCCCATGCATCGCCTCTGTCGCCTTTTGACCACTGAAGTCCGCCGTATTCGCTAATCCATGCGCAGCCCTTGCCGCTGTACATCTGTCTGTCGGGGAATCTTTCAAAGAGAGTTCCCTCGGTCATGAGTTTATCGTAGTTTTCTTTGAAAACATTATAATCCTGCTCATAATCGTGAACATCGTAAATATCGGTGATTGTGTGGAAATTGCCGCTTGTGTCAATGCAGGGACGGGTTTCATCCATATGCTTTGTAACCTTATAAATTGTTGAAATAACGTGGTCATACTGCTTTCTGCCGTCAATATCCCATGTTTCGTTGAACGGGCACCAGCCGATGATTGAAGGATGGTTGAAATCTCTTTCAACGCATTCGCACCACTCGGGAAGCATTGCCGCAAGCGAGAAGGGATTTGACCAATCCAGACCCCAGTTGCCGTATTCGCCCCAAACAATGTAGCCGAGTCTGTCGCAATGATAAAGGAATCTTTTTTCAAACACTTTCTGGTGAAGCCTTGCGCCGTTAAAGCCGACTGCAACAGAAAGCTTGACGTCATTTTCGAGCGCTTCATCTGTGGGAGCGGTGTAAATGCCGTCGGGATAGAAGCCCTGGTCAAGAACAAGGCGCTGGAACACGGATTTGCCGTTAATGAGGAATTTATAATCATCAAGCTTAATGTTGCGAAGCCCGAAATAGCTCTTGACCTTATCCTCACCAAAGGTCAGCTCAAGGTCATAAAGTCTGCCGCAGCCAACCTCCCAAAGATGAATTTCATCAAGCTTAATTTCACCCGTAATTGTTGAAGCGGCGGTCTTTGAGAATGAGCCCATGGGCTTGCCCTCATATGAAGCGGAGGCGGTGAATTCACCCTCACCCTCAACAACAGCAGAAATTGCAACAACGCCGTTGGCATAGTCGGGATAAATTTTGAAGCTCTTTATGTATGCCGCGGGAACATATTCAAACCAAACGGTCTGCCAGATGCCCGTTGTTCTTGTGTAGTCGCAACCCCTTGATTTGAGGTCGGGGCACTGCTTGCCTCTGGGAACAAGGGGGTCTCTTGTATCGTCAACGGCGTTAACAATGATTGTGTTTTCGCCCTCGGTGAGATATTCGGTGATATCAAATTTGAACGAAGCGTATCCGCCCTTGTGATATCCCGCTTTTTTGCCGTTGACATAAAGCTTGGTTTCATAGTCAACCGCGCCGAAGTGGAGCAAAACTCTGCCTTTGAGCTGCTCTGCGGTTACGTTAACGGCTTTTCTGTACCAAACAGCAGGGATAAAGTCGGTATATTCGATGCCCGAAAGCTTGCTTTCAGGGCAGAAAGGAACTGTTATTTTGTTTTCCCACTCCGCTCTGTCAAGAATACCTGCATCATATTTACTGTTACCGAAGTCAAATTCAAAATCCCACTCGCCGTTGAGGTTGAGCCAATTTGCTCTTTCAAATTGCGGGTCGGGATGCTCATGTCTGGGAATGTTGGTCATAGTTTACTGCTCCTTAATTTTTATTTTTTGTGCGCCTGCGGCACACACGGGACGTCGGGGACGCCGTCCCCTACATTTGAAAATATTTTTCCTCAAGCATTGCAGCGAGGCAATGATAAACAGGAAGCGTAAGCTCCTGAATTTTAAATGTTTCCGTTTCGGGCAATCTTATGCAAATATCGGAAAGCTCACTCAATTTGCTCTCTTTTGCGCCCGTTATTGAAATTATTCTAATCTTTGCCGCTTTTGCCGCTTTGGCGGCATAAACAACATTTTCGGAATTGCCCGATGTGCTCAAGCACAGCAAAACATCATGTTCTTTTGCGTAGGCATAAACCTGCTGTGCAAAAACAAGGGTCGGCACCGCATCGTTTTCAAAAGCGGTCATCAACGCCGAATGCGCGCAAAGAGAAATTGCAGGCAAGCCCTTTTGAAGCGAATCGGCGATAAAATCATCATCGAACGCCGCCTTTTCCGCATCGGAAAGGGGTCTTTTTTTGAGAAAGCCTTTCATAAGCTCGCCCACAAAATGGTCGCAGTCCGCCGCAGAGCCGCCGTTGCCGCAGCAAAGAATTTTGCCGCCGTTATCATAGCATCCGCCGAAAAGCGCATATGCTTTTACTATATCTTCTCTGCAGGCATCAAGGCAGGGATATCTTTTAAAAAGCTCATTTAAAATCTCGCTCATTTTGCACCCTCCGCAAAATCCTTTGCAACGCCTATCGCAGCGAAATCGCCAATTTCGTCACCGAGCATTGCGGGAACTATTTTACAGCATTCTGCGGAAATTGCAAGAGCTTCTTTTTTTATTGTTTCGTTCATGCTGTCAACAAGCAAACGACCCGAACGCTGAAAAATGCTGCCGATAACAATTCTTTCGGGGTTGAGAATATCAATGAGTATCGAAAGACCCAAGCCGAGCTTTTCGCCGCATCGGCGGTAAATCGCATTTGCAAGCCTGTCGCCGCCCGTTGCCGCTTCGGCTATTGTTTTTGCCGTTACATTATCATACGGGATGGAGGTTTCGCCATTATAAAGCGCAAGCATCTTTTTGCCCATTGAGGCAATGCCTGCTCCGCTGCAGAAGCCTTCAAACGAGCCCGCCTTGCCGTATGCCACGGGTCCGTCGGCATCAAGCCTTATATGCCCAACCTCACCCGCCGTGCCGCTTGTGCCGCTGTAAAGCCTGCCGTCAAGAATGAGACCCGCGCCCATACCCGTGCCGAAGGTGAGAAAAATCATGTTTTTCGTTCCCCTGCCCGCGCCGAACTGCCACTCCGCAAGCGCGCATGCATCGGCATCATTGCGGATTTTGCACGGAACACCAAGCTCACGGCTGACGATATCGGCAAGCGGAACGTTATCCCAATCGGGCAGATTGGGCGGGCGCATGATAACACCCGTTTCGCTGTTGAGAGGTCCGCCGCAGCTTACGCCGCAGGCAAGCACGTCACCGATTGATATGCAGTTCCTTTCAATCAGCTCGCGCGCCGATGAAATAAGCTCGGCAATAACCAATTCATAGCCCCGCTCAACACGCGTTTCAAAACGGATTTTGTCCTTGATTGCCGCGCCGCTTTTTTCGCTGATGACAACAGCACATTTCGTGCCGCCGATATCCATGCCGAGGTAGTATTTCATTTTTATACCTCCGATTTAAGTGAAGAATTAAGGATGCCTTTCTCCCGTACCATATAACAAACGGTCATAGGCGGAGCCTATCCGCAGCTTTTCACTTTTAATTTTTTATTTGGATAATTATACACACAATTTCTTTTTTTGTCAACTTTGTTTATTTTTTCCTTTTTATTTTTGCATAGGCAGCTCGTAATACATTTCATCGAAAAGGCTTATCGGAAATCACTCAAAAATATCAATGATTAACTTGCGTATTTCTTCAATTAAGATATTAAATGCTTGTCGGATAATTCTTACGGCTTTTTCAAAGAAGTTTTCCGTTTCAAGCTCGGCATTCTCTCCGCCGGCGGAGTAACAGCCGATGTTGTTACTTGTTATTTGATTACCGAAGAAATCCGTCATACAGCCGTCCTTAATCTCAAAGCCCGCGCCGATTAACGGCGAGCCTTCAGCAAGCTGATATGCTTTTATCGGGTCGTCGCCGCCCGCAAAGCCCGGAAAAGTGTTCAACGCATCTTTATCAAATGAAGGATTAAAAGTGTTGTAATAGCAGTTGTTGGCAAACACATTATTCCATGTTTTAGCTTCTTCATTTATATGATAAAACTTATGACCGTCTTTGAAAACTATAATATTGTTTGCAAACAGAGAATCATAAATCTGGGTCATCTGAAATTCGGGTGAATTGATTATTGTGTTGTTGTAAAAGCTGAAATTCCATTCGCCGTCGGATACGCCGATTTTGTTTCTGCCCTGATTGTCATTAACAGACAGGCAATATCTTACCGTGTTGCCTCTGTTGCCGCCTTTAGCGGGATTATTGCACATGAAACGCATATTATCGTGCGAATAAATGTATTCATATGTGCAGTTATATGAGCCGTGGTCAAAGTCGACCGTCATTCCGTCACCGTAGTTTTTCTGACCTGCTATTTCGCAGTAGCTGAAAGTGCAGTTTGAGGAATAATGAGTCCACATTGCGGCGGTAAAATAAAGAATTTCTCCGTTTTCATCAAGACCGACGCCCTGACAGCAGTCAATCGCACGGCAATGCGTTACCAAAGCACCGTCGCAGCCTTCAAGAACAACCGCTTCACCGTCCATATTGTAAAATTCACAGTTCTTAACAAGTGCGTTTTTGTTCAGGTCCTGAGTACCGGTAAAGAATATGCCGTTACCGACATCGTATATTTTGCAGTTTACCGCCTGAAAATCGTTGACGGGATAAGGTGAGCCGCCGTAACGCTTGATAACTATGGCCGCTCTGCCCGAAATCGGACCTTCGGTATAGTTGTCACGGCAAGTTACCTTATAATTCTGCATATCATGAAATTCACAGTTTTCTATTCTGACACCCTTTGATTCCTTTGTAACGCCGTCAACCCAGATACCGCCGCCGTTGTGCGCAGTTATCTCAAAGCCCGAAACGGTTACATAGGAGCAGTCAAAAAGCTTCATAACGGCATCTCTTGCATCTGTATTGAGATGCGGCTTTTCGCCCTCACCGTAAGCCGAAATAACAATGGGATTATCCTGAGTTCCCGAGCATGTAAGCGTAATGGCGCAGTTATAGTTGCCGCCTGCCCTGAACAAAACCTTGTCGCCTGCTTCAAGTGTTAACGAAGCTATGTTATCAACGGTTCCCCACGCAGAGGCTTCGGACAAACCCGTATTTTCGTCATTGCCCGATATGCTGTCGATATAGTACGTTGTTCCCGCGGCAAACACAAACGGTGTTACGCTCATGGTGATTATAACAGCAAGAATTACCGATAAAAGCTTTTTCATCACAATACCTCCGTAATTTCAATAAAGATAATCAAGAACAGAAAAACACACGCCCTTGTTTCAGCGCGGAGAAACAAACAGTCGGCAGAGTATAAATTAGGGTAATCTCTTTGTTTATCTTATAGTAAATAATATCATAACACGGGTTATTTTTGCTGTCAACTTTATCCTGCTTATCAAACGGGTTTCAAAAATGTTTGCGGCAGAATAATACTATATTTTTCTTGATTTGATGCAGCGGTTGTGATATAATGGCAAGAAAATAATCTTGAATTCCAACAAAGAAGTGATATTTATGAGTATGATTTTTGAAAGAAAGCTTCCCATTCCGCAGGAGGTTAAGGCGCAGTATCCCCTTTCCGACGAGCTTGCAAAGCTTGTTGATGCAAGAGCGGCTGAAATTAAAGATGTTTTTACCGGCAAAAGCGATAAGCTTACTCTTGTTATCGGCCCCTGCTCTGCGGACAATGAGGACAGCGTTATCGACTATATTTCGCGCCTTCGCAAGGTACAGGATAAGGTCAGCGACAAAATTCTGATTATCCCCCGCATATACACCAACAAGCCCAGAACAACGGGCGACGGCTACAAGGGCATGCTTCACCAGCCCAACCCCAACGAAAAGCCCGATATGTATAAGGGCATTGTTGCCATCAGAGAGCTTCACATGAGAGCAATCGCGGAAACGGGCTTCACCTGCGCCGACGAAATGCTTTACCCCGAAAACTACAGATATTTGAGCGATATTCTTGCTTATGTTGCAATCGGCGCACGCTCGGTTGAAAATCAGCAGCACAGGCTTGTTTCAAGCGGCATCGAAATCCCCGTAGGCATGAAAAACCCCACAAGCGGCGATATTTCCGTTATGATGAACTCAATCACCGCCGCACAGCATAAGCATACATTTATCTATCGCGGCTGGGAGGTTCATTCCCAGGGCAACCCCTGCGCCCATGCCATTCTGCGCGGATATGTTAACAAGCACGGTCAGTCCATGCCCAACTATCACTATGAGGACCTTGTTCACCTTGCTCAGGTTTATGCCGAAAGCGAGCTTGAAAACCCCGGCGTAATCGTTGACACCAACCACGCAAATTCAGGCAAGAAATATCTTGAGCAGGTCAGAATCGCCAAGGAAGTGCTCCACAGCTGCCGACATGATGCAGACGTTAAAAAGCTTGTCAAGGGCTTTATGATTGAAAGCTATATTGAGGACGGCGCGCAGAAAATCGGCGAATGCATATACGGAAAATCAATCACGGACCCCTGCCTCGGCTGGGAGAAAACGGAAAAGCTTATTTACGATATAGCAGATTTGCTTTAATTTATAACCGACAGACAGCTTGTGCGTTTGTGCAAGCTGTTTTTTGTTTTAAAAAAATTCAAAAAACTGTTGACAAAACGAAATGAAAGGTATATTATATAGGCACACTTTAACACGTAAAAGCTTTAAAGCACTACCAATTAAAAGGGATGAATTGTATGGACAAGATTGCTATTTGGGTAACGATTGGCATTTACATCATTTTGATGGCTGTCATCGGCATCACGCAAGGCAAAAAAGCAAAGAGCATTGCCGATATCACCGTTGGCGGCAGGAATGCGGGCGCATGGCTTTCCGCCCTTTCTTACGGCACGGCATATTTCTCGGCTGTTATGTTTGTCGGCTATGCAGGCGGCACGGGCAAGGGCTACGGCCTTTGGGGCATTCTTGCAGGTCTCGGCAACGCGGTTTTCGGCTCTTGGCTTGCATG
This sequence comes from Clostridia bacterium, assembly GCA_017623615.1. GTDB lineage: Bacteria > Bacillota > Clostridia > Oscillospirales > Acutalibacteraceae > CAG-177. The sequence continues at coordinate 30,300 of JAGAOT010000014.1, forward strand.
GAAGGTGCTCGCACGCAGAACACGCGACACCTCTTACCGCCTTAAGATTAAAACTATGCCGCAGTTTCTCGAAAAGCGTTATTCAAGCGAAAGCATGCGCCTTTTTGCATGCATAGTTATATTTATTTTCCTTATCCCCTATTCGGCTTCCGTTTATAAGGGTCTTGCATCGGTTGCAGAGGTTCTTCTCGGCATCAATGTTGACATCTGCATGATTATTATTGCGGTTGTTGCGGCTTTGCTTCTTGTTTTCGGCGGATATCTTGTTCAGGCAAGGGCGGATTTCATGCAGGGCATTGTTATGATGTTCGGCGTTGCGCTTCTCATTATCTGCGTTGTGCGCTGTGATGCAGTCGGCGGCTTTGAGGGACTTAAGGAATATGCAAACACGCTCGGCACACAACCCTCGGCATCAAACGGTTTGCCTAAGCTCAACGCTTCTCAATGGATTTCTCTTTGGGCAACGGTGCTCATGACCAGCTTCGGCACATGGGGACTTCCTCAAATGGTTACAAAGTATTTCGGCATCAAGGACGACAAGCAGGCAAAGAAAGGCATCACAATTTCAACCTTCTTTGCATTTCTTGTTGCGGGCGGCGGATATTTCATCGGCTCGCTTTGCTACAGATATTTCACATATGCGCAGCTTAACGACCCCGCAGACCCCGGCTACATTGCGCAGGACTACATTGTTCCCAACATGCTCAAGGAATCGGGGCTTCCTTCCGTGCTTCTCGGCATCGTTCTTGTGCTTTTGATTGCAGCTTCGGTTTCAACCCTTTGCTCCGTTACCCTTACCGCAAGCTCAACTCTCACGATTGACTTTATCAAGCATTTCAAAAAAGATTTGAGCGGAGAAAAATCATCATTGATTATTAAGGTATTATGTGTTATATTTGTAATATGCTCGTATGTCATTGCCAACACCGACACGGCAATTCTTGACATGATGAGCTATTCATGGGGCATTATCTCCGGCTCATTCCTCGCTCCTTATGTTGTTGCACTTTATTGGAAAAAGATGAACACCAAGGGCGCATGGGCAGGCATTATCGGCGGCTTTGTTATTGCAGTTATCCCTGCAGCAGCAAAGCTTATGACAAGCTTCACGGCTAATGAAACCGTTGTTTGGCTTGCAGGCAAGGGCCCCGTATTCGCATGCATTGCGATGGCTGCTTCTATCGCACTCTGCTTTATCGTCAGCGCTTCAACAAAAGCGACCAACGAAAAGGAAACAGAGTTTTTCTACACGGGCGATGTGCATAAGGTTGAAGCAAAATAATAATGTAAATAATAACAGAGTGGCGGAGTTTTCCGAAATCCCGCCGCTCTGCATTGTGTTTAATAAGTAACAAAATATAAGGAATGATAAGTTATGCCAATTACAAGTTTTCTTGAAAGGAACGCGGAGCTTTACAAAGACGACATTGCTCTGGTTGAAATCAACCCCGAAATTCAAGAGAAAAGCCGCGTAACGTGGCGCGAATACTCGCTCATTGAGCAGGGCGCAAACGCAACCGGCAGAAGCGAAATCACATGGGAGGATTTCAACAAAAAAGCAAACCGCTTTGCAAACTTTCTGCTTTCAAGAGGTATCAAAAAGGGCGACAGAGTTGCAATTCTTCTCATGAACTGCATCGAATATCTGCCCATTTACTTCGGTGTTCTCAAAACGGGCGCACTTGCCGTGCCCCTCAACTACCGCTACACCGCGGACGAAATCAAATACTGCTTAAAGCTTTCGGACAGCGACGCTATCGTTTTCGGCCCCGAATTTGTCGGCAGAATGGAGCAGATTTGTGACCGCATTCCCGACGTTAAGCTTCGCCTTTATCTCGGTGAGGACTGCCCCACATTCGCTGAAAGCTACAACAAGCTCGTTACATACTGCACATCGAGAAACCCCGAAATCACCGTTTCAGACAGCGACGATGCCGCAATTTATTTTTCATCGGGCACAACGGGCTTCCCCAAGGCAATTCTTCACGCCCACAAGGCTCTTGTTCACTCCTGCAAGGTTGAGCAGAATCACCATTCACAGACCAAAGACGACGTTTTCCTCTGCATTCCCCCGCTCTATCACACAGGCGCAAAAATGCATTGGTTCGGCAGCCTTCTTGTCGGCGGCAAGGCGGTCCTTCTCAAGGGCGCAAAGCCCGAATGGATAATCAAAGCCGTTTCCCAGGAAAAATGCTCAATCGTTTGGCTGCTTGTGCCCTGGGCGCAGGATATCCTTGACGCGATTGACAGAGGCGACATTGAGCTTGACAGATATAATCTTGACCAATGGAGGCTCATGCACATCGGTGCACAGCCCGTTCCCCCCAGCCTTATCAAGAGATGGCTCAAGATATTCCCCCATCATAAATATGACACAAACTACGGCTTGAGCGAATCAATCGGACCCGGCTGCGTTCACCTTGGCGTTGACAATGTTCACAAGGTCGGCGCAATCGGCAAGGCGGGCTACGGCTGGGAAACAAAAATTGTTGACGAAAACGGTCAGACCGTTGAAAAAGGCGAGGTCGGCGAGCTTGCAGTTAAGGGCGACGGCGTTATGCTTTGCTACTATAACGATGACAAGGCAACAAACGAAGTGCTTCACGACGGCTGGCTCTTCACGGGCGACATGGCGCAGGAGGACGAGGACGGCTTTATCTTCCTCGTTGACCGCAAAAAGGACGTTATCATTTCGGGCGGTGAAAACCTTTACCCCGTTCAGATTGAAGATTTCCTGCGCAAGCACGATGCAATAAAGGACGTTGCGGTTATCGGCTTGCCCGACCCCAGGCTCGGCGAAATTGCCGCTGCTATTATTGAAATCAAAGAAGGCTGCAAGGCAGACGAAGAAGATATCAAGGATTTCTGCCGCGACCTTCCCAGATATAAACGCCCGCACAAGATTATCTTTGCGCAAGTGCCGCGTAACCCGACGGGCAAGATAGAAAAGCCCAAGCTTCGCAAGATTTACTGCGGCGAAAGCCTTGTTGCATCTCAGGTTGAAATGAAATTGGATAAATAAATCAGATTAGGAGGATGTCAGTTGAAAAAACTGTTTTTGGGCAACGAAGCCGTTGCCCGCGGACTTTATGAAGCCGGTTGCAGAGTTGTTTCAAGCTACCCCGGCACTCCCAGCACAGAGGTAACGGAATTTGCCGCTGCATATGACGAAATCTTTTCCGAGTGGGCTCCCAACGAAAAGGTTGCCTGCGAGGTTGCATTCGGCGCCGCCGTTGCGGGCGCACGCTCATTCTGCGCAATGAAGCATGTAGGTCTTAACGTTGCGGCAGACCCGCTTTTCACCGCTTCCTACACGGGCGTTAACGCGGGCATGGTTATCCTTGTTGCCGATGACCCCGGAATGCATTCGTCCCAGAACGAGCAGGATTCAAGGCACTATGCAATGGGCTCAAAAACAATGATGCTCGAGCCCGCAGACTCCGCAGAATGCCTTGACTACACAAAGAGAGCTTTTGAGCTTTCGGAAAAATTCGATACACCCGTTATCATCAGACTCACCACAAGAGTTGCCCATTCAAGAAGCACGGCTCCGATTGCGGACAGAGTTGATAACGGACTTAAAGAATACACAAAAAATCCGCAGAAATATGTTATGGTGCCCGCAAACGCAAAAGGCAAGCACGTTGTTGTTGAGCAGCGCATTCTTGACCAGATTGCATACTGCGAAGAGGGCGCAGACGGGCTCAACACCGTTGAATACAACAGCAAAAAGATTGGCGTTATCACCTCGGGCATCTGCTACCAATACGCAAAAGAGGCTCTCGGCGAAAACGCATCATACTTAAAGCTCGGCTGTGTTTATCCCCTGCCCGTTGACCTTATCAAGAATTTTGCCGCTGAGTGCGAAACGGTCTATGTGCTTGAAGAGCTTGACGACTACATAGAAACACATTGCCGCAAAATCGGTATTGAGGTTATCGGCAAGGATGCATTCACTCTGCAGGGCGAATATTCCCAGAGCATGATTGCCAAGGTTATCCTCGGCAAAGAGAACGAATGCCTTAAGAGCGGCGTTAACATCGTGCCCAGACCCCCCGTGCTTTGTGCAGGCTGCCCCCACAGAGGTCTTTTCTATGCTTTGAAGCAGCTTAATGTTACAGTAAGCGGCGACATCGGCTGCTACACCCTCGGCGCATCACAGCCTCTCGGCATGATTGACACAGTTCTTTGCATGGGTGCATCGGTTTCCGCCCTCCACGGCAGAAACGCGGCTGACCCCGCAAACGCCAAAAAGAGCGTTGCCGTTATCGGCGACTCAACCTTTATCCACTCAGGCGTTACGGGTCTTATTAACATTGCATATAACGCAACGGATTCCGTTGTTATTATTCTTGACAACTCAATAACCGGCATGACAGGTCACCAGCAAAATCCCACAACGGGCAAAAATATCAAGGGTGAGCCCGCAAACGCGGTCAGCCTTGAAGCTCTTGCAAAGGCAGTCGGCATTCAGAATGTTATCGTTGTTGACCCCTATAACCTTGCAGAAACAAAAGAGGGCATCAAAAACGCTCTTGAAGCAGACGGCCCCGCCGTTGTTATTTCAAGACGTCCCTGCGCTCTTCTTAAAACGGTTAAGCACAACCCGCCCCTCAAGGTTAACCCCGACAAGTGCAAATCCTGCAAAATGTGCATGAAGATTGGCTGCCCCGCCATCAGCATGAAGGACGGCAAGGCTGTTATTGACTTTACACAGTGCCTTGGCTGCAACGTATGCAGTCAGCTTTGCAAATTCGGCGCTATTGAGGAGGGAAAAGCATGAACAAATCAATTATGATTGTCGGCGTAGGCGGTCAGGGAACATTGCTTGCAAGCCGTATTCTCGGCGCGGCTCTTCTTGACTGCGGCTACGACGTTAAGGTTTCGGAAGTTCACGGCATGAGCCAGCGCGGCGGCTCGGTTGTTACCTATGTTAAATTCGGTGAAAGCATTGCTTCTCCCATCATTGAAAAGGGCGAAGCGGATATTATCCTTGCTTTTGAAAAGCTTGAAGCCGCAAGATGGCTTGAGTATTTAAAACCTGACGGCAAGATTATTGTTAACACTCAGCAGATTGACCCCATGCCCGTTGTTATGGGCTCAACGGAATATCCCGAGGGAATTATTGAAGCTCTCAAGGCTGCGGGCGCGGATATCGAAACGGTTGATGCCCTGCCCATGGCGGTTGAAGCGGGTAACTCAAAGGCGGTTAACGTTATTCTCATCGGCGCAATGGCAAAGAACATGGCGGACATCGCAAAAGAAAAGTGGATAAAAGCGCTCACAGAAAGCGTTCCGCCCAAATTCCTTGAACTCAACCTCAAAGCATTTGAAATGGGTTACAATATATAATTTTAGGAAGTGTTGAAAATGGCAAAATACTATCAACCCGACATTGAAACCGCTTCGCTTGAAGAAATGAGAGCGATTCAAAACGAAAAGCTTGTTAAGCAGGTTAAGCGCGTTTACGAAAACGTTGAATACTACCGCAAGCTTATGGATGAAAAGGGTGTTACACCCGACGATATCAAGTCCGTTGACGATTTGCACAAGCTTCCGTTCCTGACAAAGGCGGATTTGCGCGATGCTTACCCCTACGGACTTCTCGGCACAGACCTTAAAAACTGTGTCAGAATCCACTCCACAAGCGGCACAACGGGCAAGCGCGTTGTTGCTTTTTATACACAGGCGGATATCGACCTTTGGGATGACTGCTGCGCACGCGCAATCGTTGCTGCAGGCGGCTCAAACGAGGATGTTTGTCAGGTTGCTTACGGCTACGGTCTTTTCACCGGCGGCTTCGGTCTTAACGGCGGCTCACAAAAGGTTGGCTGCCTGACATTGCCCATGTCCTCGGGCAACACGGAGCGCCAGATTCAGTTCATGCAGGATTTGCGTTCAACAATCCTCTGCTGCACCCCCTCTTATGCTGCATACATCGGCGAAACCCTTAAAGAAATGGGTCTTACACCCGATGATATCAACCTTAAAGCGGGCATTTTCGGCGCAGAGCCTTGGACAGAGGAAATGAGGCGCGATATAGAAAAATCTCTCGGCATAAAGGCATATGATATTTACGGTCTTACCGAATCAACGGGTCCCGGCGTTGCATTTGAATGCGAAGAACAGACGGGCATGCACATCAATGAGGACCATTTCCTTGCCGAAATCATTGACCCTGACACGGGCGAGGTGCTTCCCGAAGGCTCAAAGGGCGAGCTTGTTTTCACAAGCCTTGACAAAGAGGGCTTCCCCCTCTTGAGATACCGCACAAGAGATATCTGCGTTCTTTCAAGAAAGAAGTGCTCCTGCGGCAGAACACTCATCAAAATGGCAAAGCCCATGGGCAGAAGCGACGATATGCTTATCATCCGCGGAGTTAACGTGTTCCCCTCACAGATTGAAACCGTTCTTCTTCAGGAGGGTTATTCACCCAACTATCTTATCGAGGTTGACAGAGCAAACAACGTTGACACGCTTGATATTTCCGTTGAGCTCAGCCCCGAGCAGTTCTCCGACACGGTTAAAGAGCTTTCCGCCAAAGAGAAGGCACTTGCAAACGCAATCAAAACAATGCTCGGCATCAATCCCAGGGTTCACCTTGTTGCTCCCAAGACTATTACCAGAAGCGAGGGCAAGGCGGTCAGAGTTATTGACAAGAGAAAGTTACACGATTAAGAAAGGGGCATAAAAATGAGCGTAAAACAGATTTCGGTTTTTGTTGAAAACAAAAAGGGCGGTCTTTACGAGGTAACCTCCGTGCTTAACAATGCAGGCATCGACATCCGCGCCCTTTCCATTGCGGACACAACGGACTACGGCATTTTAAGGCTTATCGTAAGCGACCACGAGAAGGCTTTCGAGGTCCTTAAGGCAGAGGGCATCATCGCTTCCGTAACAGATGTTCTCGGCATTGAAGTGCCCGACGTACCCGGCGGCTTTTCGCAGGCAATCAAGGTGCTTTCGGATGCAGACATTGCGGTTGAATATGCCTATGCATTCATCACCCGCCACGAGGGCGCAGCATGCGTAATCATCAGAGTTGAGGATAACGCAAAGGCGGCAAACCTTCTCGGCAAGGCAGGCATTTCGCTTATCGAAGCGGATAAGGCGTTTGCAAAATAAGGATATAAGTTAAGGGGCTGTTTTCACAGCCCCTTATTTTTTCGGTACTATAAATTTCATAAAAACGGTCACACACGCCTCCCTCTGACGAGGGAGGTGGATTTTGCGAAGCAAAAGACGGAGGGAGAGAACTGCTTAAAATTTATATAAAGCCATTAACTTTAAGCAAAACTAATCTCTCCCTCAGTCCTGCGGACAGCTCCCTCATCAGAGGGAGCCGCTAAAAATCTATTGTTTAACAAACACCGCGCCGTCGGTTACGGGCGCAAAGAGCACAGAGTAGTAAGAGGAGGGCTTGAATTTCGGAATATCCGAAGAATTGTTCGCATCAAAAATCAGCTTATCGCCCTCCGTCTTAAACACATATGTGTTTTTACCGTCGTCGGTTTTTAGGGTCAGCTTATCGCCGTCACGGCTGTAGCTTCCTTCGCAATAATAATTGCTGTCCGAGGAAATATAGAAATAGAATTTGTTATCCTCTTTAAGATTAACATAAGGCGACCAAAAATCCTCACCGCCCTCAAGCATATAAAGCTCGCCCGTTCTTTGAGGCACGGATTCATTTTCCGAAATACTGTTACCGTAGGTTGCAATCATCGCAATCGGACCCGCTTCGCACAGAGCGGCATTATCCATTGCAACCGTGATAAACCAGCCTTGCTCCGCCCACGCATAAATTTCGGGGCTTATCGGGTGAACTTCAAAGCTTAAGGCAATCGCATCTCCGCTGTTGCCCTTTTGTATGGGGCTTAAGGTGTGGGTTGTTGAAACGCTGCCCTCGTGCACATACATCATCAGCAGAGTGTTTTCCTCAAAAAACGCTTCGTCAAACTGCCGCGAGGTCAGCTCAAATTCATCGGTTGAGCCGTAGCCGGATACCTCTCGCATAAACCCGTCAAATTTCTCTTTTGTACCTATTCTGATAACGGGGATTTCCTTGACCGGCTCCGCATATTCAATGAAAACAAGCTTTTCGCTGTTCTTTTCGAAATAATCCTCTATGCCGTCTGCGAGGCTGACTTTATCATAATAAACGCTGTAGTAGATTTCGGGGATGATAAAATAATCTCCTGCATTAGGGCTTAATTTGGCTTTATCCGCAGGCACAGTCACCGCGCGGGTTGTGTGATTTCCGTTCAAATCCAGTTCAATATCGCCGACGGTGAAATCAACTATCGCAACGTAATCTCTTTCATCTCCGTCGAAACGGAAAGAGGTAATAAAGCGGTAGTAGCCGTCCTGCGAAAAATCGTATTTATTAAGGCTGTAGCTTTCCTGCCTTGTTTCACCGGGCTCAACAAGAAGCGCAGGCGTTGTAAAAGACATTTGCTCCGTGGGCGGATAGTCCTCAAATCCGAGCAAATCGGGATTGAACTTCTGAATACCGAAAGCGTAGCCGTAGAAAAAGCTTTTGTCGGTTTGGTTGCTCCATTCAAGCTTAACATAAGGATTTGAGCCCTGTGATTTAAAGCCGAGAACATTTAAGCTCACACCCGCGCAATCGGTGGCGGAATATGCTTCTTTATTATCGTAATAAAAAGCGGCGGCTTTTTTATCGAGCCCCTTGCCCACTTCATATTCCAACGCATCCTTCGCAACCGACCTCGGGAATTTTTGGCGGATTGAATTGACATTTTCTCTTCCGTCCTCAGGCTCCCAATATTCAACAAGATTATATTTGCCGTCAACATACTCAAAGGTGAGCGCAAGGGGCATGGCACAGCCGCCGACGCAATGCACCGAGCCGCCGTAGTTGATATATTCGCCGTAGTGCGCACCGACATATGCCGTAACTCTTTCAGTGTTGCCGTATTGGAATGCATCGGTTGCAAAGATAACATGGTCCTCGCCGTAATAAGTGCCGAGCATATAGTTGCCTCTGTTATCGGCGATTATCGCATCGGTTATGGCTTGGTCAATGCTTTCGGTCATTTCAAGCCTGAAGGTAATCTCTCTGTAAGGCGGTGAGCTTATCAGCATAAGGCTTTCGCCGTCATTTACAACAATATTTCCGCATTCTTTTTGGTCTTCAAGGTTATTATAATTGCTGTAGACAGGCTTTCCGCTGAACTCAACCGACACTTCGCCCGTCTGCAAATTCACTTCGGTAATTTTGAATTTTGTTCCGTTGGGCAGCCTTTTCTTGACTCCGATTTTGGGGTCAACAGAGATATAATCCGTGTCATCGGGGAAGTTGCCCGTCACATAATAAGTATCCGTCTGCACGCTCAAACGGTAGCCCGAGTCAAAATACTCGCTGTCTTTTTTCGGGTCAGTCAAAAAGCATACAGCCGCAACAACACATGCGATAACCGCAAGAATAATCACCCAAAACGCGGGCTTTCTGTAGTTCATAACACCCTTAACGCGCTCTTTAAGCCCCGTTTCGCCGAATGCAAGCGGGCAGGCGGCAATGCGTCTGCGGTTAACGGCGCATTCAAGCAAAGCGGAAGCATATTCCCTGCGGCTGTCATCGTTCATTTGAGCAATAACCTTTTCGTCGCACGCGCGTTCAATATCCTTGCACAAAAGAATGTATGCCGCCCACACAAGCGGGTTAAACCAATAGACAGCCAAAATCAGAAATCCGAGCGGCTTTATCCAATGGTCGCGGCGTTTAAGATGCGCATTTTCATGGGCGATAACGTGGCTTGCCGTTTCAATATCCATATTAAACGGAATATAAATTTTCGGTTTGAAAACACCGAGAATAAAGGGCGAAACAACATTTTCGCTCTGCCAAATGTTGTCTTTCAAAAGAACAGCACCCGTAACGGTCTTTTTTACGCGGATATAGCTGACGATTCCGTAAATAAGAATCGCGGCAATGCCGACCGCCCATACAACGGCGGCAACGGATATTACGGTGTCCTTCAAATTTGCGGAAACGGTCACGCCCTCATAATATCTGTCACTCAAATATTCATTAACGGGTGTGTCAATAGCCGAAATGCCGGAATTAATGATTACACCGCGATGATTGCCCGTAACGGGCTGAACGGTTTCGGTGCTGGGTATAAGGCTGAAAATGCTTTCGATTGAAAAGGGCAGAATAAGCCTTATTCCCGCAACAGCCCAAAGAATGCAAATGAATTTTCGCGGAATTTTCGGAAATATCAGTCGGATTAAAATAACGGCGAGGATTATGTAGCTTGCGGTTATGCTGATGTTCAAAAAATCAACGAACAAAGCACCCATCTCACTTGCCCCCCTGCTCTATAATCTGCCGTATCTCCGCTATTTCTTTGTCGGACAGCTTGCGGCTGCGCGCAAAAGCGGCGATAAACGCGGGGATAGAGCCCTCAAACTTCTTTTCCATAAGCTCATCAATTTCGGAAACCTGCGCTTCGTCCTTTGAAACGAGCGAGGTTACAACCGTGTTTTCGTTTTTGAGCACACCTCTGTCGGAAAGGCGCTTGATGACCGTATAGGTTGTTGTTTTTGACCAGCCGAGCTTTTCTTTGCACAACTCGGAAAGCTCCCTGCTGCTTATCGGCTCGTTTTCCCATAAAATTAAGCAAAAGCGATATTCACTTTCAAAAATTTTAGGCGTTGCCATATGTTATTTCCCCCTTTATTTTGTATTCTAATGCATTAGTACAACATCATTCTAACAGATTAGAACGGCGCTGTCAAGGGGAAATGGAAATTATTTTATTACGGCGGGAGCAAGCCCCCGCCCTACACCAAACGAATATCTATTATTTATTATCTATTCGATATTCTCTATTATCTGAAGCACATTGTCAACGGATGCCACATCGTCCCCTGTCAAGGGGAAATAAAAATATTTTGCGGGCGATTCGTGAATCGCCCCTACATATTTACAAAAAGAAAAAGGAGCTGTTTACACAGCTCCTAAAAATCATGCAGTTTCTTTGAGCTCTCTTTCGAGCCAGATGCAGCCGATATCCATTGCGTTATAGATGCCTCTGCGCTCCGCTTTCTTGACAATCTTGTCTTTCATTCTGACATCGGGGTCGGTGTTGACAAGCTGAACAACAACTCTGTCGGCAACCTCAACGCCCTTAACCTCGCGAGTGCTGGTTATCTGCATTATAACAACATAAGGGTCGCTCATAAAGCCGTAGTAAATAGTTTTACCGCTTCTTACAAGAGGTCTGCCCTTATACATAAGAAACTTTTTCTTTGCCATTTTATCACTCCTCCAAGATTATTTAATTCCGAGATAGCACTTAACCATGGCTTGAAGAAGTTCATCTCTGTCGAGCCTTCTGACAAGGCTGCGTGCGTTATTGTGAGTTGTTATATAGGTCGGGTCCTCGGAGAGGATATAGCCGACAATCTGGCTGATTGAGTTATAACCCTTTTCGTTAAGAGCCTCATAAACGGCGAGAAGATTTTTCTTCATCTCAACCTCGTTTTCATCCTTAATCGAAAATTTTATTGTTTTATCAGTCATTTCGGTCACCTCCGTTACAGTACATTATATAACACAAATCAAAATAAAACAAGTTTTTTTTGAAAAATATTGTTTATTGTTTACAATCGGGAAATCAGAAGTTAAAAGTGAATAATGAAAAGTGAAAAGTTAAGGGGCTGCGCCGCATTTATATCGGGTACGGGTGCAACCCGTCCGAAGCTTTTCACTCTTCACTTTTATTTCTTAACTTCTTATGCTCTCAAGGTTACGCCTATCTTGCCGAGGTTTGAGAGAATTGTGTCAATCCAGCCCTGAACCTCTTCCATTTCAAGCGTTCTGTCCATTGCAGCAAAGATAAGGCGAACGGTTACGCTCTTTATGCCGTCTTTTTCATAGGTATCGATAACCTTTGCGGTTTCAAGCTCTGCAAGGTTAAGAGCCTCCCAGCAAGCGGCAAGGTCTGAATACTTGGTGTTTTCCGCAAGAACGAGTGAAAGGTCATAATAGGTTGACTGCTGTGTGCTCGGCTCACGGAATGAAATGGAGTTTGCATCGATAGAAGAGAAGATGTCCATATCAATCTCGAAGCACACTGCCGCGGCGGTCTTGTCAAGCTTTGCGCGGTTTGCGGGATGCATTGCGCAGAGAATGCCGACCCTTTTGCCGTCAATAAGGATTTCGGCGGTGTTCTTGGGATGCTGCCATGCCGAAACGGGAGCAATCTTATTATATCCCGCTTTCTTCTGCTTAATTTCGCCGATAAGGCAGTTGATAATCTCAACAGCCTTCAGATAAGCTGCCTTTTCGTTGCCGCTCTTGTCATAGATAACGGCACCGAGGTGCTTTCTTTCGTTGCAAAGACCGTTTTCGTCTGTTCCGTCAACAACTCTGCCAATCTCAAAAATGCTGTATTTCTCGGCAAAATCCTTGTTTTCCTGCGCGATTGTGAGAAGCGTGGGAAGCATTGAGTTACGGAGCACGCCGTTGTCGGAATTTTCGATGTTGAGCACCTTAACGTTATCCTCAACCTCGATGCCGAGCTTCTTGAACTTTCTGCCGTCGCACCAAACATAGGAATGAACCTCGTGGAAGCCGTATTTCTTAACAAGAATATCCTTTGCTTCCGCATCCTCAAGCCTTGCATAGTCGTTGGGAACGGGCTTCAACGGGCTGTTGGTGGTTGTAATCTCAAAGTTGTCGTAGCCGTAAATTCTTGTGATTTCCTCAATGATGTCAGCCTTGATTGTAACATCCTTGGTTGCACGCCATGAGGGAACCTTTACGGTGTATTCGCCGTTATCATAATCAACCGCAAAGCCGAGAGCGGTGAGAGTTTTGTTAATCTGCTCGTCGCTGATGTCAATGCCTGTATAGCGGTCAACATATTTCTTATCAAATGAAAGAGTTATCTCGGGATATTTTCTGACATATTCATCTGTAATCTTTGAAGCAACTCTTGCGCCGGAGTCGATATCCTTAACAAGCTTTACAAATCTGCCGACAGCGTCCATAGTCAGCTCGGGGTCAAGCATCTTTTCGTATCTTGCGCTGGCATCTGTTCTGTGACCGAGCCTTGAAGATGATTTTCTGATGCTTACGCCGTCAAAGTTAGCGGATTCAAGAACAACGGAGCCTGTATCCTCAACGATTTCGGATTCAAGGCCGCCCATGATGCCGGCAATGCCGACGGGAGTGTTGCCGTTGCAAATCATGAGGGTTTCTTCGTCGATATCTCTTTCAACGCCGTCAAGGGTTGTGAACTTAATCTTTTCATCGGGGGTTGTAACAACAATCTTGTCGATTGAATTGCCCGCAAATGCGTGAGTGGGCTGACCAATCTCAAGCATGATGTAGTTTGTTACGTCGGCAAGCAGGTTAATGCCCCTCATGCCGCAGTAATAAAGGCGGATGCGCATGTCAAGAGGGCTCTTGTTTTTGGTGATGTTATCCATCTTGATGCAGGAATATCTGTAGACCAAATCTTCTCTGCCGATTTTAACGTCAACCTTCTCGTCGCCGTCATATGAAAGGTCGCCCATTTCAAGGGGCTTGAGCTCTCTGCCCGAAAGAGCGGCAAGCTCTCTTGCGATGCCGTAGTGACCCCAGAGGTCGGGGCGGTTGGTGAGGGATTTGTTATCAACCTCAAAAATAATATCGTCAATGGGGAAGATATCCTTGATGTTTGTGCCGTTTTTGAGCGAGGGGTCAAGCTCCATGATGCCCGAATGGTCATCGCTGATGCCAAGCTCTTTTTCGGAGCAGCACATACCCTCGGACTCGTAGCCCGCAACGGTTGCAACCTTGATTTCGCCGCCGCATACTCTGCCGCCCGCAAGCGCAAGAGCAACCTTTTGACCAACGGCAACGTTGGGCGCGCCGCAAACGATGTTGCAAACCTTTTCGCCCGCGTCAACCTTGAGAAGGTGGAGCTTGTTTGAGTTGGGGTGGTTTTCAACGGAAAGGATTTCGCCGACAACAACGTTCTGCACGTCGGCACCCTTTTCGATTATGTCCTCAACCTCTGCGGTTGCGAGAGTGAAGCTTTCGATAAGCTTTTTGATATCCAGACCGTCAAGGTCAACATAGTCTTTAATCCAGTTAATTGATACAAACATTTCTTATGCCTCCTTGCTTTCTTCGGGTCTGGTAAAGGATTTTTCCGTGAACTGTGAAAGAGATTTGAGGTTGCCGCTGTTGAAAACGCGGATATCCTTAACACCATAGGTCATCATTGCAAGCCTTGTCATGCCGAGACCGAATGCAAAGCCCGTGTATTTTTCGGCATCAATGCCCGCGGCTGTGAGCACGTTGGGGTGAATCATGCCGCAGGGGCAAAGCTCAAGCCAGCCCGAATCCTTGCAGGAGGGGCAGCCTGCACCTTTACAGATTGTGCACTGAATGTCAAGCTCAAAACCGGGCTCAACGAAGGGGAAGAAGCCGGGGCGGAGTCTGACGGTGATATCCTTCTGGAAAACCTCGGAAAGCATGGTTTTCATGAAATAAATAAGGTTGGAAATGGAGATATCCTTATCAACCATGATGCCTTCCATCTGGAAGAAGGTGTTTTCATGGCAAGCATCGATTTTTTCGTTTCTGAAGCATCTGCCGGGGAAGATTGCGCGGATGGGGTTGCCGTTTTCGAGGTTCTTTGCATACTTGCGCAAAATTGTGTTCTGGGCGGCAGAGGTGTGAGTTTTGAGAAGCTGACCCGAGCTGAGATAATAGGTGTCCTGCATATCTCTTGCGGGGTGGTGCTTGGGAATATTGAGAGCCTCAAAGCAGTTGTAGTCATCGGTGATTTCGGAATAATCCTCAATCGAGAAGCCCATGCTCAAAAAGATGCTTTCAACCTCGCGGCGCACAAGTGTTATGGGGTGATATGAGCCGAGGTCAACGCTGATGGGCATTGATTCGTCATAGCTTTCCGCGCTGTCGATAAGCTTTTGCTCCTCAAGCTTTTTAAGCTCCTCAAGCTTTGCGGCAATGGCAGACTCGATATACTGCTTTGTTTCGTTTATCGCCTGACCTGCTTCTTTTTTCTGCTCGTTGGGAACGTTGCGAAGCTCCTGCATAAGAGCGGCAACGGAGCCTTTTTTACCGAGAAATTCAATACGAAGCTGCTCAACCTCGGCTGTTGCCGTTACGGCTGCAGCCTTTTCCTCAAACAGCTTTTTTAATTCTGCGGGCTTTTCAAACATTTTATATCAATCCTTTCATAATATACGGTTTGTGTTGCCTTGTATGTTATGCGCCTGACGGCGCATACGGGTCGTCGAGGACGCCGACCCCTACAATAAAACAAAAATCCCTCATCATCAAAAGATGACGAGGGACGAATAAAATCCGCGGTACCACCCTGCGTTCACGGCAAAAGCCGCGCGCTTTGATGCCCGTAACGGGGGCAGCCGTTGAAGCCTACTTTGTTTCAGCCTCACCGCTCACGGGTGAACTTCGGTAAATCACTTCACAATCCGCTCTCAGCCGCCGACGGATTTTCTCTTTAGTGAGTGGTTTTTACTTACTCTCCCGGTCAGTGCGTTTTTATATCTTTGGTATAATAACATAATAAAATATAATTTGCAAGAGAAAATTTGAATTTAGTGAAAAATGAAGAATGAAAAGTGAAAAGTTAAGGGGCTGCGCCGCATTTATATCGGGTACGGGTGAACCCCGTCCGAAGCTTTTCACTCTTCACTTTTAGTTTTTCACTTATTTTATCATCTCATTAAATTCCTCTTCCGAGATGATTGCGACGCCGAGGGATTGGGCTTTTGTCAGCTTGCTTCCCGCTTCTTCACCCGCAAGCACATAGCTTGTCTTTTTTGAAACGGAGGAAGCCGTTTTGCCGCCGAACTTTTCAATTATTTCGCTCGCTTCATTGCGCGAATATGTGGGCAGAGTGCCCGTTAAAACAAAGGTTTTGCCCTCAAAGCGGTTATCGATTTTCTCCTTTTGCGAAGCCATGTTAACGCCGAGTGCGGCAAGCGCTTCAATCTCGCGCTTCGACTGCTCCAATGCGAAAAAGTCAACAACGCTCTGCGCCATTATTCCGCCGAAGCCCTCAATCGCCGTCAGCTTTTCAAGGTCGGCATTCATAAGATTCTCCATGGTTTCGAAATGCTCGGCAAGGATTTTGCCCGCTTTCTGACCCACATGGCGGATTCCGAGAGCAAAAACGAGCTTTGCAAGGTCGTTTTGCTTTGATTTTTCTATAGCATCAACAAGGTTTTGCGAGGATTTATCCTTGAAGCCTTCAAGGGTCATAAAATCCTCTTTTTTGAGTGTATAAATTTCGCTTGCCTTGCTCAAAAGTCCGTTTGAAACAAGCTTTTCAAGCACGGCATCGCCCATGCCCTCAATATCCATTGCATCTCTTGAACAGAAGTGGATAAGATTGCGCAAAAGCTGCGCGGGGCATTCGGGGTTGACGCATCTGACAGCCGCCTCATCCTCTTCGCGGATAACATTCGCTCCGCATGAGGGGCAGACCGACGGCAGAAGATATTTTTCGCTGTTTTCCGCGTGAGAAACAACTCTTATAACCTCGGGAATGATGTCACCCGCCTTGCGGATAACAACTCTGTCGCCGAGGCGGATATCTTTTTCGTTGATGTAATCCTGGTTATGAAGCGTTGCCCTTGAAACCGTTGACCCCGCAACAAGAACGGGCTCAAACACGGCTGTGGGGGTCAAAACACCCGTTCTGCCGACTGCAACTTCAATGTCAACAACCGTTGTTTCCTTTTCCTCCGGCGGATACTTAAACGCAAGCGCCCATCGCGGGAATTTTGAGGTGCTTCCAATCTCGGCACGCTGCGCGAATGAATCCGTTTTGATTACCGCGCCGTCAATATCAAACGGCAATGACGAGCGTATTTCGCCGATTCGCTGAAGCTCCGCAATAACATCTTCAATATTATCAAATTTATTGTAAAAAGGCACCGTTTTAAAGCCGAGAGTTTTAAGGAAATCTATGGACTGCTTATGACCCGTTATCCCCTCGCCCGCATACTGCTGAATGTTGAAAACAAATATGTCGAGATTTCTCGATGCGGTTATCTTGGGATTTTTCTGGCGCAGAGAGCCCGCCGCCGCGTTGCGGGGATTTTTAAAGGTCTTTTCGCCGTTTTGCTCCTGCTCCTCAACAAGAGCGGCAAAAACCTTTTTGGGCATATAGACCTCGCCGCGCACCTCGATTGTTGCATCCGATTTAAGGCGCAGAGGGATTGAGTTAACCGTGCGCAGGTTTGCCGTTACATCCTCGCCGACAACGCCGTCACCTCTTGTTGAGCCGCGCACAAAAACGCCGTTTTCATATTCAAGAGCAACGGAAAGACCGTCAATTTTCGGTTCAACAACATATTCCGCATCGGGGAATATCTCCCTCACCCTTGCATCGAATGCGCGCACTTCGTCAAGGCTGAACGCATCCTGCAGGCTTTCAAGCGGCACGGCGTGGGTTACGGGCTCAAAAAGTCCGTCAGCGCTGCCGCCGACACGCTGCGTTGGCGAATCGGGTGTTATAAGCTCGGGATATTCTTTTTCTATCGCCGCAAGCTCACGCTGGAGCATATCATATTCATAGTCCCCTATTTCGGGGTTATCCTCAACATAATATTTATGGCTGTGATAATTGAGCAGGTCGCGAAGCTCCTTTGCTCTCTCCTGTGCTTTTTCAAACTGCATGGCGGTTACTTCCTTAAAATTTAGTGAAAAATGAAAAGTTAAAAGTGAAGAGTTAAGGACGGGCTTTGCCCGTACCCATAATATTTGTATTATACCAATTTTTACAGATAAAATCAATGATTTTATTATTCAACCATAACATCGGGCACGGAGCCGACTATAACCGTTTGGGCAACGCAGAACGAGGTTTCAACAGCTTGTGAAAACCGCTTGCCTGCCATATTCAGCATAACCGTTGTTTCGATATTCAGCATAACGCTGTGCTGGGTCTGATTTATGCCCGCGGCGGTAAAAACATTTTCAAAATCGGACTGCGTTGACGATGAAAAGCCTACGTCAACATCTATGTAAGGTCCCCAGCCCGAAAAAAGTGTGACACCGCTTGCCGTGCCGAGAGCAACCGCAACCTCTGTTGTGCCCCGTTCATTAAACGCGGCGTCAACGGCTTTTGTTACCTGCGATTTAAAAAGATTCATTTTGACTATATCGGTGGTTATGCCCGTTATCGTGTTGGTGTCGCTGTAGTTTATGCCGACAATCTCGGAATATGCGGGTGCGTTTTCGGAAAGAATTTTTTCAACTGCGGAATTTACCGTTTTTGACGAAAGCGCATAAGCCTCCAGCGCGGCAAGGTCATATATCGCGGGGCGAAGCTTTGCATCGAGAAGCAGAACGGCAATCAACAAGATAATCACGGCACAGACCGCCTTAAAAAGCAAACTGCCCCTACGCCGATAAAACCGCCTGCGTTTCATTACATCACCCCTGAATATTATATGTAAGAAATAAATAATCCGTGATTGTAAGATTTTTGTAAGAATTTGTTAATAAAAAGTCAAACATTAACAGATAGAATATAATTGCATAAAACTATTCGGGAGGATTATTATGAAGCAGGCAAAACAAGTTATATTAACAGTTGTTGCAACCTTTGCGGCTTTCTGTGCCGTTTCGCTGCTGTGCATCGTCGGAGTAACGGTGCCTGGCACTTCAAGCCTTGTTTTTATTGCCGCAGCAACGGTATATTCCGTTCTTTTAACAGTTACTTCCGCCACACTGGCTTCAAAGAAATCCAAAAATGTGTTGCTTGCGTTTCTTATAACAACGGTTGCGGTTTTCACGCTTATCCCTATTATGTTTTTTATTTTTGACGGAATAAACATTCCTTATATCAGCTCGGCTGTGTCCTATTTAGCCATGACCTTGGGATATCCGAGTTTGATGCTTCTTATGGCGGGCAGCGAAAACAGCGGCATGGGCGGCATTCCTCTTTTTATAATTGTTGCTCTTATACCCGTTCTGCCGATTCTGACCGCTTTAATCACTAAAAAAAGAGTAAAGGAGAAGTTGCATGAAAAAAGAACATAAAGAAATAATCGCAGGCTCTGTTGCGGCTTTGATAATCATTGTGTTAATCGGCTTTGTTTCTTTTGAAAAACTCGGCACATTTAATTTTGTGAAAGCGGGCATCGGCTTTGCGCAGATACAATTCACCGACACCGATTATGTTGAAATTCAAAAGTCACCGAGAATCGTGCTTGTTAAAGACGAAACCGACAGCCACGAAGAATTCATGGCAATGCTGGAATCCGAAGGTTACGATTATGACTATGAAGCGCAAATGGGCTCATCTCACACATTTAAAAAAGGCGGCGAAACGCAACACGTTATTTCACACCACAACGGATATTTCACAAGATGGACATGGGATGAATAAAATCAAGGGGCTGTTTTTTTACAGCCTCTTTTTTATTGCAATTAAGTATTGCCAAAACCCGTGAAATATATTAGAATATAAAATTGTTGCAAATAAACAGTTAAGGAGAACATGATATGAGATTTTTTCAGCTTCCGCTCGCAGAGCAAAGCCTTGTTGAACTGATTAAAGCCCGTAATTACGACGGCATTCTTTCGCTGATTCTTCAAAAAGCCCCGTCCGTTATTGCGGCTGTGCTGATTGTTGTTATCGGCTTCATTGTTTCCAACCTCATCGGCAAGCTTGTTGTTAAAGCCATGCGCGCAAAGGGTGTTGACCCGTCAATCCACTCATTTATTAAAACGGTTATAACCTTGCTTTTAAAATTCGTTGTTATTCTTTCCGCGTTTTCAACGCTCGGAATCGATGTTAATTCTTTCATTACCGCTCTCGGCGCAGCAGGTATTACAGCCGGTATCGGCTTGCAGGCAAGCATCAGCCAGATTGCCAGCGGCGTTCAGATTCTTGCGAATCACCCCTTTAAAAGCGGCGACTATATCGACGTGGGCACGGTCAGCGGCAAGGTGCAGGAAATAAAGATTATGTACACCGTGCTTATTACCGTTGACAACAAGCGCGTTATCATCCCAAACTCATACATCACAAGCAATAACATCATCAACTATAACGCAGAGGACAGACGCAGGCTTGACCTTGTTTTTTCAATCTCTTACGATGCGGATATTTCCAAAGCAAGAGAGGTTATCAAAGAGGTTATCGACCGCAACAATCTTATTTTCACCGACCCCGAGCCGATTATTGCGGTTAAAGAGCACGCGGCAAGCTCCGTTAACCTTGCCTGCCTTATTTGGTGCAGCAGCAACGAATACTGGAATGTTTTCTATTACATGCAGGAAGCCGTAAAGGTTGCTTTTGACGAAAACAAAATCTCTATCCCCTACGGTCAGCTTGATATCCACATCTCCAAGGAGTGATTTCTTTGACAGACCTTATTTTAAGACTATTCATAAAGGAATACGGCGAGGCGCGCAAGGGCACGAAAGGCGCTTCGGCAATCGCAATCATCCCGGGCGAAAAGGACAGAATACGCCTCGGCACTTTAAGCGGAGCTGTAGGAATAATTCTTAATATAATACTTTCCGTTTTCAAAATGATTTTCGGTGCCGTAACCAAAAGCATTTCAATAGTTGCTGACGGCGCAAACAACATATTTGACGCTCTTTCCTCGGTAATCAGCCTTGTCGGCTTCAAAATTTCGGGCAAGCCCGCCGATGATGAGCACCCCTTCGGCCACGGCAGAGTTGAATACGTTTCCGCCCTCACTCTTGCATTTTTCATTTTAATTATGAGCTTTGAGCTTATCAAATCTTCGGTTGACAGATTCACAAGCCCCGAAGCTGTTGTTTTCAGCGTGCCTGCTGTGATTGTTCTGATTTTATCCGTTTTTGCAAAAATATGGCTTGCACTTTTTAACCGTAAAATCGGCAAAATGATTAACTCCGTTGCGGTTAACGCGGTTGTAACCGACAGCCTCGGCGATATCGCGGCAACAACCTGCTCTTTAATCGCTCTTGTTGCTTCGAAATATACGGATTTCCCCGTTGACGGCGTTATGGGCATTATCGTTGCGCTGATTGTTGCTTATGCAGGCATCGGAATAATCAAGGATACTCTCGGTCCCCTGCTCGGTGAGCCGCCCGACAAAGAAACGGTCAGCCGCCTTAAAGAGCTTGTCATGTCGTTTGACGGCATTGTCGGCATTCACGACCTTGTGCTTCACAGCTACGGGCACGCAAAAATTTACGGCTCATTGCACGCGGAGGTGCCTGCAGAGGTTGACGTTATTCACAGCCACGACACGATTGATTTGATTGAGCGCACGGTTAAGGATAAGCTCGGAATTGAGATTTCGATACATATGGACCCAATAATCAACGACGAGCGCACACACGATTTGAAAGAAACCGTTGACGGCATTGTGAAAAGCATATGCCCCGATGCCTCAATCCACGATTTCAGAATTGTTGACGGTCCGACTCATACAAACCTTGTTTTTGATGCGGTTTTGCCGAGAAACACAAAACATTCCGAGCAGGATTTCAAGGACACGGTTGATGCAACCGTAAAACAGCTTGACGAAAGATATTTCACGGTTATAAACATCGACAGAACATATATTGATTAACCGAAGCATTCTAATACCAAAATCACCAAATATTGTGGTATTTTTTCTGTATGTCGGCAAAATAGCCAAAATACCGATGATTATTTCGTGATTTTTTTACCTAAAAATTTTAATTATAATCTTTTAAATTTTCGATAAATATTGTAGAATGTTGTTATAATAAATTTCGGAGGATACTGCCATGCCTGATTATCAAGACTTTACAACAATACCTTACGGTCAGCTCGGAATTCTTCCTTTGCCCGGCTGCGAAGAGGTTGCAAAAAAAATTGACAGCTATCTTGTTAAATGGAGAAAAGAGAGAGACAGCGAACACAAAATGACTCTCCCCTTTGCAGGCTACGAAAAGGAATCTTATATCATCAAAGCCGCTTTCCCCAGATTCGGCACAGGCGAGGGTAAGTGCGTTATTAACCAGACAGTCAGAGGATTTGATGTTTTCATTCTCTGTGACCCGTTCAACTACAGCGTTGAATATAAGATGTATGGCCGCCTTGTTCCCATGAGCCCCGACGACCATTACGCCAACCTCAAGAGAGCCATCAGCGCAATCGCGGGCAAGGCAAGAAGAATTAACGTTATCATGCCCATGCTTTACGAGGGCAGACAGCACAGACGCTCCAGCAGAGAGTCGCTTGACTGCGCGGATATGCTGCGCGAGCTTTGCATAAACTACGGCGTTGAAAACGTTATCACCTTTGATGCGCACGACCCCAGAGTTCACAACGCCATTCCCCAGAACGGATTTGAAAACGTTCAGCCCGTTTACCAGATGATTAAGGCGATGTGCAAAAACATTCCCGACCTTAACATTGACAACAACCACATGATGGTTATTTCTCCCGACGAGGGCGGCATGGGTCGCTGCATCTATTTCTCCAACGTGCTCGGTCTTGACCTCGGCATGTTCTACAAGCGTCGCGACTATTCCGTTATCATTGACGGCAGAAACCCCATCGTTGCCCACGAATTCCTCGGCACAAACGTTGAGGGCAAGGACGTTATTATTATAGACGACATGATTTCATCGGGCGATTCGATGATTGAGGTTGCAACAAAGCTCAAGGAGCTCAAGGCAAACAGAATCTTCATCTGCTCCTCATTCGGACTTTTCTGCAACGGTCTTGACACCTTTGACCAGGCATATGCAGACGGCTTGATTGACAAGGTTTTCACAACAAACCTTATCTATTCAACACCCGAGCTGCTTGCAAGAGATTGGTATGTGAGCGTTGACATGTCCAAATACTGCTCATACATCATTGACACTCTCAACCACGATGAATCCATCAGCGGTCTGCTTGACCCCAAAGACAGAATCCACAAGCTTCTTGATAAATACGGCTTCAGCAGCCATAAATAACAGTTAAAAAACAAAACCGCCGAAGGTCCTTTTCGGCGGTTTTTTGACAGGTGATATAACATGCAAAACAAGGCTTTAGACTTTGTAAAAGGCAAATTCAAAATTATGCAGATTGCCGACACGCAGGAAATCCCCGCCGTGTCACCCGACACAATCAAGCTTATCTCTGCCGCGCTTGATGCGGAAAAGCCCGACCTTGTTGTTTTCACGGGCGACCAGATAAAGGGATATTCCTCATTTTTTCTCGGCGAAAAGGGCAAGAAAAATGTTGAAGCAACCATAAAAGCCCTCATAAAGCCGATTGAGGACAGAGAAATTCCGTTCACCATGACCTTCGGCAACCATGACGGCGAGGCTGCGCTCAAAAACAGCGAACAGTTTGAAATATACAAGCAGTCGCCGATGTTTGTTTATGCCGACCCCGCCGCAGAGGATGACAAGGGAACATTTTGCCTTAATATTTCCGACAAATTCTTGGTTTATCTTTTTGACACGCATTCAAAGGCAGAGGGCGGCGGCTACAGCGGAATTAACGAAACCCAGCTTGAATGGTATCGCAAAACCCGCGACAGCTATGAAAAGCCCCTTCCCTCGCTTGCATTTCAGCATATCCCCACTCCCGAGTTTTTTGATGTTATAAAGCGCGTAAAGCGTTTCACAAAGGGCTGTGTCAGAGCTTACGGCGACCATAAAAATGAATTTTACGCGCTGGACCCCCGGTCAAGCGGTCTGCGCGACTTCATGGGTGAATCCCCTGCCGCGCCGTTTAAAAACAGCGGTCAGGTTGATGCATTCCTTGAAAAAGGCGAAGTGCTCGGTCTTTTTGTGGGTCATGACCATAATAACAGCTTTGTTGCAAATTATAAGGGCATCGACCTCGGCTATACGCAGGGCGCAGGCTTTAATGTTTACGGCCCCGGTCTTAAAAGAGGTGTCCGCATTTTTGAAATTGAAGAATGCGGAAAATATGAAACAAGAACGGTCACTTTCGGCGAGCTTTGCGGAAAAGAAGTTAAAAATAAAGCAAAGTTTGCGGTTTATACATATGCCCCCACTAATGTATCGCAGGTTGTGACGGCGGTTAAGGAAGCCGCGGTTGTCGCAGGCGCGGTTGCGGGTGTTGCATGGATAATAAAAAAGAAGAAAAAATAAAAAACGGGCGATTCGTGAATCGCCCCTACTGATTAAGAAAATCAAACATTGATGGCTGTTGAGAAAGCCCGAAAGACAAGGAACAACCGCCCGTAGGCGTACAAAGGTACGATAGGGCGGTTGTGACGTAGTAAGCAAAATCAAATATAAAAAAAGCAAGGGTCGATGTGGGCATCGACCCCTACTTTTTAAGGTTACATGCGGGCGGATAATATCCGCCCCTACTCTTTTAATAGGATTTTGCGTTTTCGGGCTTTATCGGCAGTCAGCAACCGCTTTGAAATACTTCACAAAGCTGTCGCCGTCATCGTTTCGGAGCGTTGTGAACGCAAGACCCGCGTTCATGAGAAGTGCGCCCGAATATACCTCGTCGGTATCCTCATCAATATAGTATTTATCGGGGTCAAGACCCTTTAATTTAATATAGAATGCTCTGTCGGCAGGCTCTCTCATAATAACACTTGTGAGAAGAGCCTCATTTTTATCCTCGGAAACAAACTCCCATGCCGCTCTGTAGGGATTTTCAAAGGGAGTTACAAGCCTGTAAAGGTCGCCGAAATGGATAACGTCATAATACTTATGATATTCCTTAACCTGACGTTTTACAATTCGCTTTTCTTCATCGGTGAACTTGTTGGGGTCAAGCTCATAACCGAATGAGCCCCAGAGAGCAACATTGCCCTTTGTGTCATAGCCCGTGCGCCTTGAAGCGGAAACATGGGCACCCATTGTTGATGCGGGATAGCAGAGCGAGGTGCCGAACTGAATTGTCAGGCGTTCAATGGGGTCGGTGTTGTCGCTCGTCCAAATCTGGGGCGAGAAGTAGAGAGTGCCGGGGTCAAAGCGTCCGCCGCCGCCCGAGCAGTTTTCGATAAGCATGTCGGGGAACGCCTTGGTCAGCCTGTCCATAACGTCATATGTGCCGAGAACGAATCGGTGGAACACCTCTTTCTGCTGCTCTGCAGGAAGAATTGCCGAGCCAACCTCGGAAAGGTTGCGGTTGAAATCCCATTTGAGATAATCTATTTTGCAGGTTGAAAGAACCTTATACATTTCGCCGAAAATATAGTCGCGCACATCCTGCCTTGAATAGTCAAGAACATACTGATGGCGGCCTATGCTCTTTTCGCGGTTGGGAACATGCAGACACCAATCGGGGTGAGCACGGTAAAGATTGCTGTCACGCGAAATCATTTCGGGCTCATACCAAATGCCGAATTTAATACCGAGAGCGTTGATTTTGTTAACGAATTCGGCAAGCGTGCCGCCGAGCTTTTCTTCGTTAACCTGCCAGTCGCCAAGACCGCTGCGGTCAGAATTTCTGTCGCCGAACCAGCCGTCATCCATAACAAGCATTTCAATGCCGAGCTCCTTCGCTCTTTCCGCAAAGGTTACAAGCTGTTCACCCGTGAAATCCATGCCCGTTGCTTCCCAGTTGTTGATAAGAAGCGGGCGTTTGATATCCTTCCACTTGCCGCGGATAAGGTGCTTTCTGTAAAGTCTGTGGAAAATGCGGCTCATTTCGCCGATGCCGTCGGGGGTATAAACCATAACAACCTCGGGGGAATTGAAGCATTCACCCGCGTTAAGCTGCCAGCCGAAGTTTTCGGGGTTGATGCCCATAACAACTCTCGTGCCCGAATTCTGATTAACCTCCGCCTCAAAAACAAAGTTGCCGCTGTAAACAAGGTTAAAGCCGTAAGCGTTGCCGTAATCCTCGGTTGCGCCCTTGTCAACGATTGCCGCAAAGGGATTCTGGTGGTGGCTTGACGAGCCTCTTTTGCTTGAAACAAGCTGTCTGCCGTGGGCAAGAGCGCGCCTTTCAAGGCTTCTTTCCTTGCCCCATCTGCCGTAAAGTGAGAGCATTTCGTAATCACTCGTGTGGAAATCGACACAGGTGCTCATAACCTTTTCAATTTCAATGGTTTTATCTGAATTATTGATAACCTTAACGCTTCTGGTCATTGCACCGAGCTTTTCAAACACCGTGTAGTAAAGCACAGCCTGAACACCCGTTACGGCATCCTCCGCAAGCAATTCAAGGGTTGTTGCTTCGTCATCGCTTTCAACATAGAGCGCGGGAAGTCCGTCAATCGCAGGCTTGCCCGCATAAATTTTGTGGGACTTGTAGCGCATGTCGGTTACATTGTTGCCGTCGGCATTCTTAACGGCGATTGCGGATGTTCTGAAATCGCCCGCGCCGTTGCCCGCATACTCAAAGGGGTTAATATCGGGCGAAAAACGCCAGTCATCAACCTTTATGTTGTTGGGGCTGAACGAAGCAAAGCCGCCCGTATAGCGAAACTCCGCCAAGTTATAATCGGGGATTTTTGTGCCGTAATAAAGATGAACAAGATAATTTTCCTGATAAACTTCAAAAACATAGCTCGATGTTGCGGTATCAAGCTTAAAAATCTTTTTTTCGCTGTCAAAAAGTATGGGCATTTCAGTTCTCCTTAATCCTTTGATTGATTTTTTCGCGCGTTTCAAGCAGCCAGTCATTTTCATGGGGATATTCCATGAACGTCAGCGGCTTAAAGAGGTCTTTTTCGATAAATTCAAGCACCTTTTCTCTGCCGAGCTTGCTTTCGAGAAGCTTTAAAGCGCGCAAATCCTCAAAGCCGTCATTCAAAACCTTAAGGCGCAGGGATTCATATGCTTCGCCGTTTTTGGCGGGATAAACAATAAATGAATCGCCCGAAGGGAAGCTTCCGCCCGCATCGGTCACTTTATAAGGGTCAATCGCCTTTATCGAATACTGTAAGTTGTAGAAGTTATAGCCCCAATGCAGAAAGCCCTTAACATCGTATTTGTAAAGGAGCATTCCGAGCACTCTGTTGCGAAGCGAGGGCATTGACATAAAGCGGTTGGGAACATATTTATCACCCTGACAGCAGCAATAATAAGTCCAAAGCTCGGGAACATTGCCTACGAATTTTTCGATATGGTCCTCAGATGGAATAGGCTGTTTGACGGCTCCCGTTTCATAGAATTCAAAGTCCGAAAGAGCATCTATAACTTTGAAGCCGGGGAAAATTTCGGAAACGAGCTTTGAACGCTTCTTATATACTTCAAGCTGCTTGATTGAAGGCTCATCCGAAACGTGGAAGAAGCATTTTTTGCGTATTCCCTCGCTGTCGATAACCTTAATCAATGCAGCGGCAAACATACGCAGGAAATCATCGTATTTCTTGCTCGACGTGCGCGTTGACCAGCCGAAAATCTTCTTTTCTCTGCCCTTGCTGTCAATGGCAACAATTTTCGGCGCATGCTTTGCACCCCATTGGGTAAAAAGATGGCTCATTTCGAAATATTCAATGCCGCACTCACGGCATATTGAAATCCATTTGCGCAGGTTGGTAAAATCAAAATAATACTTTCCGCCGTTTCGGCGCACCTTAACAAGCTGAACCGTTCTTCTTTCACCGCCAACCTTTGTATCAAGCGGTGGGGTGAAAAGCGGGGTCAGAATGCAGTTCATTCCGTGCTGTGCGGCGGTTTTGATAAAGTTTTTGTTGATGCGCCAATATTCTTCGCTGAACGGCTCAATGCCGTAATAATTGCAAATACAGTCCGAATGATACCAGTTGGTATAAATAAGCTCCTGCTTGGGCAATAAAGCATCTATAACCTCAACCGCAATTTGCTTTTCTGCAGTTTCGCCCTCCGTGCTGAGAATAATTGTTAAAGCATGCTTTCCCGCGGGCTTTTCTTCGGGCAGAATTTCAATCCAAAAGCTGTTCCATGCGCTTTTTTTAACCTCGATTTCACCGCAAACGGGCACAAGCACGTCGGGATAATTGCCCGAACCCTTGCGAAGATAAAAGTCATCCGCGTCATCACTGCACGCATTGCCGACGGGAACTTCTTTTACTGCGTATATTTTTACAAACTGCGAAAGGCCGCCTGAAACCTCAATCGAAGCGGAGCAGCCTGTTTCACAGCTGAAAGCAATTTGAAACGACGAGCGTTCATTTTTAAGCATTGAAAAACCTTGAATTTCAGGGGCGTCAGGTTTTTCGTTTGAAAAAACCTTCTCAAGTGAGCTGATAATTAAAGCATCCATAATCTGTTCTCCGTTATTTTAATGAACTCATTACTCTGTCTTTGGCAACGGTTTTGTCAATCGCGGTTATAACCGAATTTTCAAACCCCGTTTCTTTGAGGCTGCAAACGCCCTCAATGGTTGTGCCGCCGGGCGAGCAAACGTTTCTGACAAGCTCGCTGACGGGCTTATCGCTCTGCAAAAGCATTTTCGCGCTGCCAAACATCATTTGAGCGGCGATATCCTGCGCGGTTTTTGCGGGCAAGCCGTATTTAACACCCGCAGTTGCAAGCGCATCGGCAAACATATAGGCAAACGCAGGCGCGGAGCCTGCAATGGCGGTGAATGCCGAAAAATATTTTTCTTCAAGATAAACCGATTTTCCGAAGCAGGTGCAGAAATCAAGCGCAAAATCCTTTTCATCATCGGAAACAGCTTCCGAAACACAAACAGCGGTTATCGCTTCGCCGACTGCCGCGTTGATGTTGGGCATTATGCGGGCGATTTTTGCATCAAAGCCGAAATATCCGAGCAATTTTGAAATTTCCGTGCCTGCGGCGGTGGAAATCACAAGCGGATTATTAGCTTTTGCTTCATTTTTTATTTCATCAACGAGCGCGGCAATATCCTTGGGCTTAACCGCAATAACAACGTTTTCGCATTTTGCGGCAATTTCGTTTGCACTTTCCGCAATTTCAACAGAAAGCTCCTCACGAAGCTCGGCAAGCTTTTGAGCATTAATATCAAAAATCAAAATCTCCTGCGGAGCAATTTTGCACGAAGCAACAACGCCCCGAACTATTGAGCTTGCGAGATTGCCCGCTCCGATAAAACCTAATTTCATTGGTATTCTCCTTTATAAAAAGAGCGCAAAGCCCGTGCTCTGCGCTCCGTAAATCTGGATTAAAGGTCTGATGTGCAGTTGGGGCACTTTGTTGCGCCGATTGCGATTTCGCTCTTGCAGTAGGGGCATTCCTTGGTTGTGGGCTCTGCGGGAGCTGCAGGCTCTTCCTTCTTCTTTGACTTTTCTGCAATAGTGTTGATGCCCTTAACAAGCAGGAAAACAACAAATGCCATGATGAGGAAGTTGAGAATTGCGCTGATGAAGTTGCCGTAGTTGAGAGTTGCGGCGCCTGCTTCCTGAGCGGCGGCAAGGGTTGCATAATCGTTGCCGTCGAGAGCGATAAACAAATCCGCAAAGTTAATTCCCTTGGTTGCAAGGCTGATTACAGGCATAACAACATCGTCAACGAGTGACTTAACGATTGCCTGGAATGCGCCGCCGACGATAACGCCGACTGCAAGGTCAATAACGTTGCCTCTCATAATAAATTTTTTGAATTCGCCGAAAAATCCGTTTCCTTTTGCCATGGTAGAAACCTCCAATTAATTATTACAAAATACAATTTAACAGAAATTTTATAAAAGGTCAACACCTTCGATGTTAAAATTTGGAATAAATTCTTCCGTTGAGGATTCCTTGCCCTGAAAAAAGCAGTTTTCAAATCCGAGAGCAAGTATTTTTTCTTTTACTATAGCATATTCACGCGCCGAAAGCTTTCTGTTTATCGGCGGCATTTCCTTGGCTTTGCCGAACGGAGTATACTGCCGCATAACGCTTATATATGTTTCCGACGGCAGATTTTCACGCACCCACGAAAAAACCTTGACCGCCTGCGAAATATTGCCGGGCAAAACCATGTGCCTTATTATAATTCCGCTTTGCGCAATGCCGTTTTCGTCTGTTTTGATGCTTCCGACCTGACGAAACATTTCAAGCACAGCCGCCGAAGCAACCTCGAAATAATTTCCCGCACCCGAATATTTCAGCGCGGGGGCAGAGTCAAAATATTTGATATCGGGCAAATAGATATCAACAAGCCCCTCAAGCATTTCCAGCGTTTCCGCCTTTTCATAGCCCGATGAATTCCAAACAATCGGCACGGGCGAATTATATTCTTTCAGCACCTTCGCGAGCATGGGTGCATAGTGAGCAGACGTTACGAGATTGAGGTTGTGAACTCCCTTTTCGATAAGCAAATCGAATACTTTCATCAGCTCTTTTTCGCTGACCTCTTTGCCGAATGCGCCGTGGCTGACTTCATAATTCTGGCAATAAACACAGCCGAGGTTACAGCCCGAAAAGAAAACCGTGCCTGACCCGCGAGAGCCGCTGATGCAGGGCTCCTCCCAAAAATGCGGCGCCGCCCTTGCTATCTTGAAGCTTTCACCCACGCCGCAAAAGCCGTATTCACTTTTTCTTTCCGCATTGCATTCGCGCGGGCAGACAGAGCATTTCATGCAAGCCTCTCCTTATTCACAGATTATTTATAATTATATAATATTTTTTTATAATTACAAGCATTGCAATATCTGCAAACATGTAGTATAATATTACAGATTAAGTATAAGGGGTGGTATTTTTGCTGCTTACAATAGATATCGGAAACACCAACATAACCATGGGTGTTTATAACAAAGACGAGCTTGTTTTTGTTTCACGTCTTGCAACCGACCGCTCGCGTACCCCAGACCAATATGCCGTTGAATTCAAGCAGATTTTTTCGCTTTATGACACACCGCAAAACAGCTTTGAGGGCGCTGCGATAAGCAGCGTTGTGCCGGAGCTTTCGGCATCCGTCAGCGATGCGGTTAAAAAGGTTACGGGCTGCAATCCTATGATTCTCGGCCCCGGCATAAAAACCGGCATGAACATTCTTATCGATAACCCTGCCCAGCTTGGCGCGGACCTGCTTGCGGGCGCAATCGCCGCGGCGGCGCTTTACCCCCTGCCCTGCCTTGTTATTGACCTCGGCACGGCAAGCAAGATAAGCGTAATCAACAAAGACGGAGCTTTCTGCGGCTGCACCATCGCCCCCGGCATAGGCATTTCGCTTGACGCTCTTTCAGCAAGAACCTCACAGCTTCCGAGCATCAGCCTTAAAACTCCCGCAAGAGCCATAGGCAAAAACACCATTGACTCAATGCAGTCCGGCACGGTTTTCGGCTACGCTTCAATGCTTGACGGCATGTGCGAAAAGCTTGAGGAGGAGCTTGGCGAAAAGGTTATGACAACCGTCGCAACGGGCGGGCTTGCAAAAGACCTTGTCAAAAGCTGCAAAGAGAAATCGCATATAACGGCGAGCTCATTCTTCACGGTCTTAAAGTTCTTTACGAAAAAAACAAGAAATAATTTATCCGCCAATTTTTACATTGCATCCGACACGTTCGGAGCAGTAGTAAGGAGGAATATATATGTCAACCGCAAAAACCCAAAAAGGGCGCATACTGCGCCTGACCCAGCTTTCCGTGCTTGTTGCATTGCTGCTTATCTTCGGCTTCACAAGCATAGGCTACATCAAAATCGGCGTTATCGAAATAACGCTGAACATCATTCCCGTTGCCATCGGTGCAATCGTACTCGGCCCTGCTGCCGGGGCGGTATGCGGAACGGTATTCGGTCTGACCAGCTTCTGGCAGGCAGTTTCGGGAATGAGCGCATTCGGCGCAATGCTTGTTAACGTAAGCCCCGTTTTAACCTTTATTCTTTGCTTCGTGCCCCGCATTCTTGAGGGCTGGCTGACGGGTCTTATTTTCAAGAGTCTTTCAAAGGTCTGCAAAAGCAATTCCGTGCCGTGCGCGGTTTCGGGTCTTTGCTGCCCCCTGCTCAACACCCTTCTTTTTGTAGGAGGATTTATTCTTCTTTTCGGTCAGACCGATGTTTTCGCTTCTCTTTACGGACAATCCGCGGCAACAAACATCGTTGCTTTCTTTGCCTGGTTTGTTGGGCTTAACGGCGCGGTTGAAGCGATTGCGGGCTTTGTTATCGCAACCGCAGTTTCAAAAGCCGTTTTAACTGCCAACAAAAGGCTCGCATAAAAATATTTAGTTTAAGGTGATATAATGCCCATCAAAATCGCAAACGAGCTGCCGGCTCATCACGCTCTTGAATCGGAAAACATATTTGTTATGACCGAGGACAGAGCCGTAAAGCAGGATATCCGACCCTTGAATATCCTTATACTTAACCTGATGCCGACAAAAATCGAAACAGAAACCCAGCTTTTAAGGCTTTTGAGCAACTCGCCCCTGCAGGTTGAGGTTGAGCTTTTGCAGGTCAAATCCCACAAATCCAAAAACACCTCGCAGGAGCATATGCTTAAATTTTATAAGACCTTTGACGAAATCTGTCATAAAAAATACGACGGATTAATCGTTACGGGTGCACCCGTTGAGCTGCTTGATTTCGAGCAGGTTGACTATTGGGACGAGCTTTGTGAAATTTTTGAATGGAGCAAGAAAAACGTTTATTCAACCTTTCACATCTGCTGGGGCGCGCAGGCGGCTCTTTATTATCACTACGGCATTCCGAAATACCCGCTTGAAGAAAAGCTTTTCGGAGTTTTCCCCCACAAATGCCTTGACACCTATCATCCGCTAATGAGGGGCATTGACGACACTTTCTATGTGCCGCATTCAAGGCACACGGAAAACCGCCGCGGCGACATTGCGCTTGTTAAGGATTTACAAATCCTTTCCTATTCGGAGTTTGCGGGCGTTCACCTTGTTTCCGACATGGACTGCAGAAACTTCTTTGCAACGGGTCATTCCGAATATGACCGCGAAACGCTTGCAAAGGAATACTTCAGGGATGTTAACAAGGGGCTTGACATAAAAGTTCCCTATAACTATTTTCCCGACAATGACCCGTCCATGATGCCCAAAATGAGCTGGCGCGGCACGGCAAACCTGCTTTTCACAAACTGGCTCAACTATTTCGTTTATCAGCGCACACCCTATGATTTGAGTACTCTTTAAAAAAGAAAACGGTGGGATTTCGCATCCCACCGTTGAATTAAATATAGAAACCGAATACCCATGCGGCGGCGCAAGCCACATGCAGGGCAATCATGACAGGCAAGCCTATCATGAATTTCTTGTGCTTGGTCTTGTGCCTGATTGTTCTCATTGTTATATACATTGAAAGCGCACCGCCGAGAAAGCCCACGAGCATGAGCGTTGCTTCGGGGATTCTCCACATTCCCTTTTTGGCAAAAAATTTGTCAGCCAAGGTCATTATTGCGGCAACAATCAAAACGGCAACAAAATATATTGTTAATAAATCAGAAAAAAACGGCATTTTAAACAGTCCTTTATAATATATTTGGGGTTGAACAAAACAACAGTGAAAGGAACCCCTATGAAAAAGCTCATTCCGCTCATGATGATTATATGCCTTTTGTTATCGTCATGTCAACATAATAATCGGCAACCACCCGAAAAATCAGACACCGCGGAGCTTCGCGGAGTTTGGATTTCGTGCTATGACCACATAAGCGCTGCGGGAAAAAGCCGCGAGGAATACAAAGCTCAAACCGACGAAATGTTTCAAACAATCGCAGACTGCGGCTTAAACACGGCGTTTGTTCATCTGCGCGCTTTTTCGGATGCTTTTTATGAGTCAGATATCTTCCCGTATTCCTCATATATTGCGGGCAAAGAGGGTGCACCCCTTCCTTTCGACCCGTTTGAGGTTGTGCTTGAAAGCGCAAAAAAATACGGAATATCCGTTCACGGCTGGATAAACCCGTTCAGAGTTTCAACGAAAACGGATGCCTCGCTTTTGAGCGAAAATAACCCCGCAAAAAAAATTCTTGATGCGGGCAACAAAAACGGCGAGATATGCATTCTTGAAAACGGAATCTATTATAATCCGTCTTGCGCCTCCAACCACAGGCTGATTCTTGACGGAGTTAAAGAAATCATAACAAAATATGACATTGACGGAATACATATTGACGATTATTTTTATCCGTCAACCGACGAAAAGACAGACGAAACACAGTATTCCGAGTATAAATCCGCAGGCGGTGCTCTTCCGCTTTCGGAATGGCGTGAAATCAATGTGAATGCATTTGTTTCCGCGCTTTATTCGGCAGTTAAATCCGCCGACGGCACGCTGACCGTCAGCATCAGCCCCGATGCAAAGCTTGAAAGAAACCGCAACGAGCTTTATGCCGACTGTGAGCTGTGGCTTGCGGAAAAAGGCTATGCCGACCTCATAATTCCGCAGATTTATTTCGGCTTTGAGCATGAAACACGCGCTTTTGAAAGCCTGCTCGATGAATGGGGAAGCCTTTCAAAAAACGAAAGCATTGCTCTTGCATGCGGAATTGCGGCATATAAATGCGCAAATGCCGATGAATACGCGGGCACGGGCACGGGCGAATGGCAGAGAAACACAGACATACTCGCCCGCCAGCTTGAAGCAATAAGAAAAAATGAAAAATACGGCGGTTTTGTTATTTTCTCTTACGGCGATTTGCTTCGCGAGGATTGCAAAACCGAAATTCAAAATTTAAAAGACACAATTAAAACGGGGAAATGAAAATGAAGAAAAACAAAATTTTGACCGGCGCGATAATCGGCATTGTTGTTGTTATTCTTGCAATAATTGCCGCAATGTTTGCGACGGGCAAATTCAAGGAACTGAAAGAGAGCTTTGAACCGCAGACAACCGCGCCTTTCACCGAAACAACAACGCAGATTATTCCCGTTTCGGGCAGACCCAAAAGCGCACAGCCCGCTTCGATTGTTGCGGCTGTTTTTTCGGATTATTCCGAAAACGGCACGGAGAAGCTTTCAAAATTTGCCGAGCAGGGCTTCAACACGGTTATTTTTGACATGAACGAGCAAAACGCGGCAACCGTTGCGGGTCTTTTCGAAGCGGCAAAAGCAAATGCTCTTTATTTCGGCATTCGTGCCGACATTTCGGAAAATTACGATTATGTTACCGCCTTTACCGAGGAATTCAACTTTGATTTTGTTATCATCGGCGGGCGTGACGAAACACTTGACGGCTATGTGAGCGACCTTGACGGCATATGCACAAAAATCAAGGAAAAAGATTCAGCCATGCTCATAGGCATTGAGCCGATTTACACCTCGAAGGCATCAAAAAGCGTAACTGCGCTCACGGCATTGGGCAAAGCGGACTTTGTTTTTCTTCGCCATTCAAAAGGAAAAGATTCCGCCTTTGAAGCGGCGCAAACCGTATGGAACGAAAAGACAAGTCCCCTCTGGCTCTGCCATGATTTAAGCGGTCTTTCATCATTCTCAACCGAGGAAGCCGAAAAAATGATTGCCGTTATCGCGCAGTCGGCGGATATGTCGCTTTGCAAGGCTCTTGCGTTTGCTCCCTATTCGGATATTTCGTCCGCTTCGGGCACGGCGGCTGAAATCGTGCTCAACTACATTCAAAAGCGCGACACCTATCTGCTGGACAAGGAATTTTCCGTAACAAATCACAAGAAAACAGATATAACCGTTGAGCAGTCCACAATCACTTTCCGCGGAACAAGCAGCCCCGCATACGACCTCTTATGCAACGGACAGAAGCTGAAGGTTGCAAAAACGGGCGATTTTTCGGTTGACTGCGATTTGAACGCCGGCAAAAACACAGTTAAATTTGAACACAAGGGCAAAACCTACACATACACGGTAACATACAAAATTAAGCTTCTCAAATCCGTTTCGCCGTCGAGCGATATTTCCGTTCCGGGCGAAATGATGATTGAGTTTTCAGCCGTTGCGCTGAAAAAGGCGAATGTAAGCGTCAGCTTTAACGGCAAAAGCTACCCCATGTCGCTATCGCAGGGCGGCGAAGACGAAGAGAACACTCCCGACACAGAATCCGATTTTGCTACATTCACCGCCACCGTTACCGCGCCGAAAAGCACGGCTTCCGTTCAAAATCTCGGCAAATACAAAGTAACCGCTAAATACAGCGGGCTTACGGAAAGCCTCAGCGGCGCAAAGGTTTCCGTTGCGGCAAAAGAGGTTGCTGTGCCTCCGCCGACAACAAAGCCAACAACAACCGAAGCAACAACCGAAAAGCCGACAGAAACAAGCTCTGTTTCGGGCGGCACACAGACTGACTCTTCAGCGGGCTCTGCATCCGAAACAACAGGCGATTCAGAAACAACAACCGAGGAAAAGCCGACTGTTTCCGATGCGGACATGCTTCAAAGATATTATTACACCGAGAATTACGGTCTCGGCAGCGCAAAAATCTGCGAAATAATTGATGACTACGTTGAAACATATCCCGGCAACACAACCAGCACATTCTCCGTGCCGGACTGCTCTCCCCTGCTTCGCGGCACGGTTGACTACGTTAATTCCACCTCAACCTTTGACGACGAAACATACTATATTCTCGCTTCGGGCGTTAAAGTGCCGCTTCTGCGCGAAGAACGTCTTGCAAGCGGCAGCGAGGGCAAGGTTACCCATGTGAGCATAAAAGACGGCTATGTGATGCCGAAAAACAGCATAAAGGTTGTTTCCTGCAAAACCGCAAACGGTGAAACAGTTATAACGCTTGACATGAACAGACCCGTTGCATTCAACGCAAAGCTTATCGGGCAGACCTACGGCTCATACAACAGCAGACCCGTCACCGTTTCAAATCTTAACTGCACGGGGCTTGAACTTACATTCAGCGACACGGAAACCGCAGAGGGCAAAATCTCCGTTTCGAACTCCGTCTGCACGGGCGGAAAATGGACCGGCAACAAAGATAAAGCAACAGTCACATTAACCCTTGAGCTTGCACAAAAGGGCAAATTCTACGGCTTCCATTACGAATATACCGACAGCGGTCTGCTTGTAATTTCGCTCAAGCACAAGCCGTCATCAGCATTAAACGGCTACACAATTATGCTTGACCCCGGTCACGGCGGCGTTGACCCCGGCGCAATATGCGCAGTTTCATCGGCAAGCTTCGGTCAGGAAAAGCAAATCAATCTTTCCATCGCAACCAAAGTCAAAGAGCTTCTGGAAGCAGAGGGCGCAAAGGTTGTTATGACAAGAACGGGCGATGATTGGGTATGCTACACCGACAGAAATAACGCCGTAAGGAAGCATAACCCCGATATGTTTATCGCAATTCATTGCGATTCAAGCACCTCTGCCTCGGCAATGGGCACATCGGCTTATTACTACAGAGCGTATTCACAGCCGCTTGCAAAAGCTGTTCATGAAAGCATTGTCAACGCATACAAAACCGAAATCTACAAAGACGAGGCGCAGTCGGTTAAAGACAAGGTCAGCCGCGGTGCGGGCTTCTATGCGTTCAGGGTAACGCGCGTTGAGGAATGCCCCGCAATACTGATTGAATACGGCTTTGTTTCAAACACAGACGAATGCCAGATTCTCCAGACCGCTCAAAACAGAGATATCCTTGCGGCGGCAACCGTTGAGGGAATTAAGAATTATATCTCGGCGGCGTAAAGCGTTTTTGGATAAACTCGCAAAGCCAAAACGCGGGTATGCTGATAAAAAACCAGCCCGCCGTAAAATAGGGGCATACCTGCCCCAAAACGTTAAACGGCTTGTCGGAATAATCCCACACATGCCAATCAAGCCAAACATTAACTATCATTCCCGCGGCAAATTCAACCGCCGTTATCACCATCGCACCGAGCAGACATCGGGCAAAAAAGCCGAATTTTCGGCTCCTGCTTATGAGGTTGAAAACAACCATAACCGTGCCGCCCGCTATCGCCATTGACCAATGCGTATAGCCGCGCACAACCACCTCCACAAGCCCGTAAGTGAACGCTCCGAGCGCAAAACACATAAAATATTCTTTAAATTTCAACAATCAAATCACCTAAAATATATTCTGTAAAAGAGGTGCTTTTATGCGGCAGATGACCGCTTTGGTAAAACCTGCTTCCTCGCTCTGCAACCTTAAATGCGGTTACTGCTTTTATTGCGATGAGGCAAGCGAAAGAGAAAAAAACTTTAGTTCGGTAATGGATATCGCGACAGCGGAAAATCTTATCAAAAAGATGTTTGATTTTTGCGGCGATAACTCCGCGCTGACCTTTATGTTTCAGGGCGGCGAGCCGCTTATTGCAGGCTTGGATTTCTTCAAAAAATTCGTTGAAACGGCAGAAGAACTCAAAACCGAGGGCAGCGCAATTAATTATTCCCTGCAGACCAACGGAACATTAATCTCCGAGGAATTCTGCGAGTTTTTTAAAAAGCATGATTTTCTTATCGGCGTTTCACTTGACGGCAAAAAAGAGCTTCACGATAAAATGCGCTCACAGTCCTTTGACAAGGCGATGCGCGGAATTGAGCTTTTGAAAAAGTACGATGTTGATTTTAACATCCTTTCGGTTATAACTGCGGAAAGCGATGCCTCGGAGCTTTTTGATTTTTACATTAAAAACGGCTTCCGCGATGTTCAGCCCATTTACTGCCTTGACCCTCTCGGCGGAGAGAAGGCGGAATACAGCCTCGGCGCAAAGCAGCTTGCAAGGTTTAAAAAGCGTTTGTTTAACCTCTGGTTTGCCGAGGTTTCAAAGGGCAATCATTTTTATGTGCGCGATTTTGACAACATTCTTTCGCTTATAACCAAAGGCAAGGCAGAGCAATGCGGTGCAAGCGGCAGATGCAACGCACAGCTTGTTGTTGAAGCTGACGGCACCTGCTACCCCTGCGATTTTTACTGCCTTGACGAATACGAATGCCTTAACATCAACAAGGCTGACATAAATGATATTCTTAACTGCGAGGGGCTTAAAAAATTCTTTGAGCACGATGAAGAAAAGAACTCTCTCTGCCCCGCCTGCCCCGTTAAAGCCGTTTGCGGCGGGGGCTGTAAAAGATACAGAAGCCTTTACAATCAGCTTTCGGGCTACTGCCCGCAAAAGGATTTTATTCTGCATGTTCTTGATAAACTTCGCACGATAGAGGGGATAAAAAAATGAAAAAGCCTAACATAATTTTTTATTTTTCAGACCAGCAGAGGGCGGATTCTGCAGGCTGTTACGGTCAAAAGCTGCCCGTAACCCCAAACCTTGACTCCGTTGCAGAGGAAGGCACTCTTTTTGAAAACGCATTTTCCTGCCAGCCCGTATGCGGTCCGATGAGAGCCTGCCTGCAAAGCGGCGTTTACGCCTCGCAAAACGGCTGCTACAGAAACGACATTGCGCTCCCCACCGATACAAAGGGCATTGTGCATTATCTTGCAGAGGCGGGCTATGACACGGCATATATCGGCAAATGGCACCTTGCTTCCGACAAAGAACACCGCCTTGCAACAAAGCCCACCCCCAAAGAGCGCAGAGGCGGCTACGATTATTGGAGAGCGGCTGACATTCTTGAATTCACTTCCCACGGCTACAACGGCTATGTTTTTGATGAAAACTGCAACAAGCTTGAATTCAAAGGCTACCGCGCGGACAAAATCAACGATTTCGCAGTCGAATATGTAAAGAAAGAGCACGAAAAGCCCTTCTTTATGTTTGTTTCTCAGCTTGAGCCCCATCATCAGAATGACCGCCTGCGTTTTGAATCTCCAAGAGGGCTGAAAAGCAAGTTCAGGAATTACGAAGTACCCGGTGACCTCAAAGGCACACTCGGTGACTGGCGCATTCAGATGCCGTCATACCTTGCATGCTGCAACAGAGTTGACGAAAACTTCGGCAGGCTTATTCAAACGCTTAAAGATGAGGGCATTTACGACAACACGGTTATTATATATACCTCCGACCACGGCTGCCATTTCAGAACAAGGAACATGGAATATAAGCGTTCCTGCCACGAAAACAGCATAAAGGTGCCGCTGGTTATTACGGGCGGCGCGTTCACGGGCGGCGGAAAGGTCAGCGACCTTGTTTCGCTCATCGACCTGCCTGCAACGATTCTTGACATTGCGGGGGTTGAGATTCCCGAGCATTTCATGGGCAAGAGCCTGACGGATAAAAAAGGGCACGAGAGCGTATTTATGCAGATTTCCGAAAGCCAGATTGGCAGAGCCGTGCGCACGGACAAGTGGAAATACAGCGTTTCGGCAAAGAATGCAGACAAGGCGTTTGCAGATGAATACACCGACGATTTTCTTTATGACCTTGAGAACGACCCGTATGAAAGAAACAATCTTATTGACGATTTGAAATATAACGAAATCAAGCTTGAGCTTCGCAAAATCCTGCTTGAATATATGCAAAAAGCAGGCGAGCCCGTTTTCAAAATCAATAACAAATCATAAAAAAGCCTCCTGAAGCATTCAATCCGCTTCAGGAGGTTTTTATCATATTCATTTACACGGCACCGCTTCGCGGTGGGCAACAACAAATGCGCTAAGCTCCGCGCCCGCTTTGCCTGCCGCCTCGATATCGCCGCTTTTAAGATATTCGCAAAGGAATGCCGCGGAATAACTGTCCCCCGCGCCGACGGCTGCAACAACCTCGGTT
Source organism: Clostridia bacterium (assembly GCA_017623615.1). GTDB lineage: Bacteria > Bacillota > Clostridia > Oscillospirales > Acutalibacteraceae > CAG-177. The sequence goes on from JAGAOT010000014.1 coordinate 70,726, forward strand.
TTAACGGCGGGGATTTCATAAAATCTGCCGTTGGTTTTATCATAAACAACCGAGCCGTTTTCGCCCTTTGTGAACAAAACAAGCCTTATATTTTTGAAAGCTTCGCATATATTTAGAATGATATCTCTGTCGGTTTTGCCGTTGCCGTAGAAGCCGAATTTTGAGAGCAAAGGCTCTTCCTCGCTGCTTATTTTAAGAATGCTTGCGTTTTCAAGGCAGCATTTGCAGGAAGCTTCGTCATAACAGCCCTCACGCAGGTTAACATCACAGAAAACATCCGAAAAATTGCAGGCAGAAAGAATTTTATTGACTGCCGCGCGCGACACGGAATCGCGCTGAATAAGAGTGCCGAAAGCACAAACATCCGCATTGTATTCTTTGATTCGTTCAAGCTCATCATCTGAAATCACGATTTTATCATATGCCGCGGGGCAAAGTACATTATATTCGGGGTTGCCGTTTTTAACCGTTACAAGGCATTGACCCGTGGTGTATCCGTTTTCCGTTACAAAAGCTGTATCAACGCCGAATTTTTTCAGATGCATTAATGCATCCTCGCCGAGGCTGTCGCCGCCGACTGCGGAAACTATCGCGCTTTGTGCACCGTTTGCGGCGCAGTGGGCGCAAAAATTGAGCGGAGCTCCGCCTATTTCGGCTTCTCCGTTAAAAATATCAAATATTATTTCGCCTATTGCCAAAATTTTCATAAAAACACCCTTGTTTATTATAAGCACAGTTTCATTATAAGTCAATTAAATTGATGTTGAAAATCCGTAAATAATATGTTATCATTTTGCTGTAAAAAATTTCGGAGGTTAGTCTATGTTTTTTAATCTTGTTCCCGAAAAATTAAGCTGGCTCGGCATAATCATTTTGCCGGTTGTTATCTGCGCGGTTTTGCTTTCGCTTTTTAAGGATAAGCTTCCCAAAGACCAGGGCCGCGAATTTGCCGTTGACGGCAAGCTTTCCGCCGGCAAGGTCAGAGGCGCAGGCATAATTTTTGTTTGCTCCTTCATAATTGTTTCTTTGTTAACCCTCAACCTGCCTGCGAGCGGCATTGCTGTTTTCACCAATCTTGAATATTATTTTTATCTTATTCTGATTTTCCTCGGCATGCTTTCGGGCTATCTCGACGATAAGTCGGAAAAGCCCTGGGGCGAATACAAAAAGGGCGCGATTGACCTTGTTATTTCCGCTCTCACCGCCGCAAACTTTGTTTATTTTAACCGCGACCTTTTGAGCGTAAACCTTTTCGGTATGAGCCTTAACATTCCCCCGATTGTTTTCGGCGTTATCGCCGCCGTGCTTGTTTGGATGCTCATTAACGCCACCAACTGCTCCGACGGCATTGACGGCTTCTGCGGCAGTTTAACAATCGTTTCGCTCATTTCTGTCATGGCGGCAAACGTTGTTCTCAACGTTGAAGATGTCCGAATCAACTATCACATTATCATAATGATATTCACCCTCTTCCCTTATCTTTGGAAAAACGCACAACCCAGCACAATGATGATGGGCGATGCAGGCTCAAGAGCACTTGGTCTTTTCCTTTGCATCTGCATTCTCAAAACGGGCAACATTCTGCTTGTTATCCCCTTCTGCTTCATGCTCTGCCTTGACGGACTTCTCGGCATTGTTAAGGTTTCGCTCATACGCTTCCTTAAAATGAAGAACGCATTCAAAAATATCCGCACACCTCTCCACGACCATTTCAGAAAGAACAAGGGCTGGTCAAATACGCAGGTTATTTTCCGCTTCTGCATGATTCAGGCTCTTATTTCAGCCGTTACGGTTGTTGCATTAAAATAAAACAGAGATGCCCGCCATGCGAAGAAAGCTTTGCACAGCGGGCATAATTTATTTCTTGATTTTCATAAGCCTTGCGGCGTTGGCAACGCAGATTATCATTGTTCCCACATCTGCAAAAATCGCCGACCACATGGGCGCAATTCCGATAATTCCCAGAGCAATAACGGCAAATTTAACAATTATTGCAAAAGCAATGTTCGCCTTTAACACCGCCATTGTGCGCTTGCTGTGATGAACGGTATCCGCAACGCGCGAAAGCTCGGAATCGGTTAAAATAACGTCAGCCGCTTCGCATGCCGCCTGCGTGCCGAGCCCCATCGCTATGCCGACATCTGCCGCGGCAAGCACGGGGGCATCGTTGATACTGTCGCCGATATAAATTACTCCGTTTGAGCCGTCCTTGATTTCTTCAAGGGCGGTTAATTTATCCTCGGGGAGCAAATTGCTCCTGAAATCGTCAATATCGCATTGAGCGCAGGCTTTTCTCGCCTGCTGTGCGCTGTCACCGGTTAAAATGAGCGAATGCTCAACGCCGAGCCTGCGAAGCCTTTTAACGGTTTCGGGTGCACTTTCACGCAGCTTGCCGTCAATTTCAATCGCACCAATCGCTTTGCCGTTAAGAGCAACATAAACCGGCGCATGCGGAAATTCGGAGATATCAACCGAGTTTTTTTCCATCAGCCTTGCTCCGCCGCAGAGAATTCTGCCCTCGGAAGCTGTGACGGAAGTTCCGCCGCCTGCAATTTCCGAAAAATCCGAAATATCTTTCAATTCTTCAAGCCCTGCCCTTGCAGCAATCGCTTTTGCAATGGGATGGGTTGAATAATATTCGCACTTTGCGGCAAGTGAAATAACATCTTTTTCGCCAAATTCTTCTGACGCATAAACATTGCCGACCTTTAAATCGCCCGTGGTCAAAGTGCCCGTTTTGTCAAAAATAACGGTGTCAGCCTTTGCAAGCGCTTCTATATAGCGGCTGCCCTTTATAATCATTCCGTTTTTTGCCGCCGCACCCATGGAAGAAAAGAAGGCAAGCGGTGCGGAAATCACAACCGCGCACGGACATGAGGCAACCAGCAAAACAAGGCTTCTGTAAACCCATGCATTCCAATCGCCCGTTATCAAAGAGGGCACAACGGCTATCACAATCGCCGCGGCGATAATTGCGGGGGTATAATATTTTGCAAAGGTTGTTATTGCTCTTTGCGCTTCGCCCTTTTTCTGCGCCGCCTCCTCAACCATTTCGGCAATTCTTGCGGCATATGACTGCGATTTAACCTCTGTTGCACGGATTTGAACGGCTGTGTTGCCGTTAATCATTCCGCTTGAAACTTTTGAGCCTATTTCAGCCGCAACAGGAATGCTTTCACCCGTGATTGCCGAGGCATCCATGCTGCCCGCGCCGTTTACGATAACACCGTCAACGGGCACGGTTTCATGCGGCAAAACAGCAATAATATCTCCGATTTTAACATCGTCGGCATCAACCTTTTTGATTGTGCCGTCAGCCGAAACAAGGTTTGCACTGTCGCTGACAATGGAGAAAATCGCTTCTATGGATTTTCGGCTTCTGTCGCTTGCAAAGCCCTCCAAAAGCTCGCCCACTCTGAACAAAACCGCTACCGCGGCGGCTTCAAAGTATTCACCGAGCAAAAATGCCGCTATAACGGCAATAACAAGCAGAAGGGATTCATTGATTTTCAGCTTTGAAACCGACTTTATCGCATCAACAAAAACGGGAAAACCGCAAATTATCATCGCCGCCGTCTGCATCAGCTTTGCACCGATTTCGCCGACAAACGGCAAAAGCGAACAAGCGGTCAGCAAAGCTCCGACAACGGTTAAAAGAATCGGCAACAGCTTTTTTTCGTTTTCATGCGCATGGCAATGACTGCATCCGCATTCATGGTTATCACTCATTTAATTCACGCCCCTCTTATGCATTATATGCTCAAGACCGGCTTCGAGTATTTCTTTTACATGGTCATCATCAAGCGAATAATAAACGGTTTTGCCTGCACGGCGGGGTTTCACAAGCCCCGAAGCGCGCAAAATGCGAAGCTGATGAGAAACAGCGCTCTGACCCATCCCGAGATGCTCGGCAAGATGAAGAACGCACATTTCGCCCGCTGTCAGCGCAGTTAAAATGCGGATTCGCGTGCTGTCACCGAAAACCTTGAAAAGCTCGGACAAATCATAAAGAATTTCAATCTTCGGCTCGCCCGATTGATTTATATGCTCGCAAATATGACCTTTTTTAATTTTTTTATCTTCCATAACAGCATCTCCTTTTCACAACATATGAACATGTATTCATATGTTGGTTTTATTATAGCAGTTGAGAAGAAGTTTGTCAACATGTTTAAATTGCTCTTTTACACATTTTTTGCGTTAAATATCCGCAAATCATTGACTAACAGCACAAAAAAATATATAATACCTATATATAATTAAAATCGAGGGGTTTAACATGAAAAAAATTATTGCACTTTTGTTTTGCTTTTTATTTTTGATGACGGCATGCACCGGCAAGGATGAAAAGCCGACCTCGACCTTCGACGAAGCCAACGCTTTTTCCTATGTCGGCGCAGGCGAAATGACGGCAATTAATATTCTTGTCAGCTCAAACGAATTTTTAGCTTCCGAGGTTTTTGTTGACGGCCATCTGCCCGTTGATGAAAGCGGACTTGTTGAAAACGAGGAAGGCACTTTTGCTCCCGTTGCATCGGTTGAGATTTCAACATACGAGAAGCTCAAAGAAACGGTCTATTCAACCTATACGGAAGAAACTGCCGAAAAGCTTCTCAACAGCCCCGCAAAATATGCCGAAATAAACGGAAAGCTTTATTTCAACATGAAATACGATGCTCCGTCGCAGGGAAAAGCATCTGATGAAACTCCCGAAGTTTCTGCTGAAATTTCTCCCGCCGGCAAATACGTTGTGACGGTTAAATACGGCAAGGAAGAAACGCTTATGAGCGCGGTTGAAACCGACAACGGCATCAGACTCGAGAATATTTATTAAGTTTAGGAGATATAAAAATGAGCGAAATTAAAACAATATGGTTTGACGGCATTGACAAAAGCTGTCCGCTTCCCGAATACCCCAGACCTCAGCTTCAAAGGGAAAAGTGGCTCTGTCTCAACGGCGAATACGACTATGCGATAACCGCCGAAAACGCCTCATGTCCCGAAAGCTTTGACGGCAAAATCATTGTTCCGTTTTCCGTTGAGTCGGCTGCTTCGGGCGTTCAGAGAAAGCTTTTGCCCTCACAGCGTCTTTGGTATCGCAGAAAGTTCTCGTTGACCGAGGATTTCAACAGCAAAAGAACTCTGCTCCATTTCGGCGCGGTTGACTGGCAATGCACCGTTTGGGTCAACGGCAAGCTTATGGGCGAGCACACGGGCGGCTACAATCCGTTTTCTTTTGACATAACCGATGCTCTGACTGACGGAGAAAATGAGCTTGTTGTTAAGGTTTATGACCCCACGGATGCAGGTCATCAGCAGAGAGGCAAGCAGGTGCTTGAAACCCAGGGCTTCTGGTACACGGCAACCTCCGGCATCTGGCAGACGGTGTGGCTGGAGCCCGTTAATTACTGCAGAATCGAAAGCATAAAGCTTGTGCCCGATATCGACAAGGGCGTTATAAATATTAAAACGAAGCACACCTGCGAATGCGGCGGAAAGCTTTTTGCAAAGGTGCTTGACGGCGAAAAGGCTGTTTTTGACGGCGAAATCACCGCCGATGCGGCAATCCCCGTGCCCGATGCAAAGCTTTGGAGCCCCGAAAGCTCGTTCTTATATGACCTTAAGCTCACTTTGGACTGTGACGGCGAAAAGGACGAGGTTTCGAGCTATTTCGGCATGCGCAAATTCTCCGTAGTTAAGGATTCGGACGGCTGCCCCAGGCTTGCACTCAACAACAAGCCCTATTTTCAGAGAGGTCTGCTTGACCAAGGCTATTGGCCCGAAAGCCAGCTCACTCCCCCGTGTGACGAGGCAATGATTTTCGATATTGAAAAGATGAAAGAGCTCGGCTTTAATATGCTGCGCAAACACATCAAGACCGAGCCGCTTCGCTGGTATTATCACTGTGACCGCCTCGGAATGCTTGTTTGGCAGGATATGATAAGCGGCGGTGAGTATATAGGTCAGCTTCTCGCAGGCGCTCTTCCCATTTTCAGCATTCATGTTAAAGACAATAAATACAAGGCATTCAAGAGAACTAAGCCCGAATGGCGCGAGGAATTCAAGCAGGAGCTTTGGGGCATGATTGACAGCCTTTACAACTGCGTTTCAATCTGCTGCTGGGTTCCGTTCAACGAGGGCTGGGGTCAATTTGATGCAAAGGAAATCGGCACAAAGATTAAAGAGCTTGACCCGACAAGATTTGTTGACCACGCAAGCGGCTGGCACGACCAGAACGGCCCCGATTTCAAGAGCATGCACAGATACATTGTGCCCGTAACTGCTCCGACAAGATTCACGAGAAAGGGCAGACCCTATGTTTTGAGCGAATACGGCGGCTACAGCTGGAACATCAAAGACCATGTTTGGAACGCAAAGCGTTCGTTCGGTTATATAATGTTCCCCAACAGCAAGAAGCTTTCTGCGGCATATAAGCATCTTCACGATGTTCAGATTGTAAGATTAATCAAAAAAGGACTTTGCGCCACGGTTTATACGCAGGTCAGCGACGTTGAATTTGAAGTTAACGGCATTTACAGCTATGACCGCAAGGTGCTCAAGGTTGATAAAAACACGGTTATCGAGGTAAACAAAAAGCTCACATATTAAGCAATTCAAGACAAGAGAGTTTTAATATTTTAGAGGAACGGTGAAACACCATGGCACAAAGCCTTAACGCAAGAACAAGGCTAATCAGCCTTGTTGAAATTATGACCATGTATTCCGACGAACAAAACATACTCTCACTTGACGAAATCTGCGAAAAGCTGAAGGAATACGGCTACGAGGTCACAAAAAGAACTGTTCTTGCCGATATAAAGGCGGTTAATACAACGCCGATAAAAATGATATCGGTGAGCAAGCCAAAAAAGGGATATTACCTTGCAAAAAGCTTTTCGCAGGCTGCAATCAATCTTATACTTGAAGCAATTTATTCTTCGGATATGCTTTGCGAGGATGATATGGAATACATTACCCGTTATCTTCGCCGCAACACCTGCCTGCCCACGCTTGATTTGATTATCAACACAACCAAAAATTTCTATTCGCTTGCTCCGAAAAAAGAAATTTCCGCCGATGCGCTTTATAACCTGCGCATGGCAATAAGGGATAAGAAGCAGGTGGATTTAACCGTTTCAGAAATAGTGCCGGGTGACAGCTTTTCGTTCGCTGAAAAGCTTGAAACAATAACGGTTAATCCGGTTTCCGTCGCGGTTTCATGCGGCGTGCTGGCGCTTGTTTTCACCTGCGCCGACACTCCCGAAAAAGCGGAATTTATCAACATGCCGCGCATCAAATCGGCAAGCATAACCGATAACCCCGCCGCGCCATACAGCGGCAATTTGCAAAACGCCACCAACTATTTTGACGGCAGACCTTCAACGGCAAGCACAATTACGAGCGAATGGATTTTATTCAAATTCAAGCTTGAAGATATCGAAATTATCGAAAACAACTTTGCTTCTCCCATCCAATTCCGCAAGGCACAGGAGGACGGATACTGCACGGCAAAGGTTTTCGCAGTTATTGATAAAAGCCTTATCGGTCTGCTTTTTCTGCTTGGTGACAGAATAGAAATAATTAAGCCCGTCAGTTTAAAAGAACTGATGAGCAAGAAAATAACAAACATTATTTAAAGAGGTATTCTTATGAAAAACAAAGTATTCGGAATTTTCAAAAAAGCCGCCGCTTTTCTTCTTGCTGCGGTTTTGATGCTTTCATTTGCAGCGTGCAAGGATAACGGCGTTTCGGAAAAGCCCGACGATGTTGTTCTGCCCGAAAAAAAGGTTGCAATTCTTGTTGCTCCCGAGTCGCAGTATCCCGAAGATTACAGAGCCGCAAAAGAGCTTGCCGAGAAATATCCCGACAACGTAATCGTTAAGGAATATTCCGACAGCCGCGTTCTCCGCGCAGGCGACCCCGAAATCAAGCAATATTCAAAAGAGCTTGCCGAAAACAGCGAGATAGGCGCAATTATTTATGCAAGAGCTACGCAGTTCACAACCAACGCAATCGCCGCGGCAAAAGAAGTTAACCCCGACATTGTGACCGTTTGCATTGAGCCTGAGGAATCCGTTGAAAAGATTTCCGAAGCCGCTGACCTTGTTCTCTGCGCAGACTGGAGCAAGGCTGCCGAGGATATTGTTGCAGCCGCAAAGGAGCAGGGTGCAAAATACTTTGTTGTTTATTCATTCAACCGCCATATAACAAACAATCCCCTCATAAGAGCGGAAAACGATGCAATAAAAACCGCATGTGAAGCTCAAGGTATAACTTATATTTACGAAAGCTCACTTGACCCGATTTATCCCACACTCGGCAACGCAAGCAAATATATCAAGGAATCCGTTGCAAGGCTTATTAACAACAACGCTATCGAAGGCAAGGATGTTGTTCTTTTCTCGACAGACGGCACGGTTCAGTCCACTCTTGTTGAGGTTGCAAACGAAAAAGGCTTCATTTATATCTGCCCCAGCTTCCCCACCGCGTATAACGGCATAGGCGAGGTTTATGAGGCGGCAATGCCCGAAAGCGTTAACGACACGGCGGCATATATCGCAAGCCTCAAGGCAGCCGTTGAGGCTGACACGGCAGGCGCCGCAAGACTCAATGTTTACAGCTTCCCGCTTGCATCAAAGCTTCTCACCGGCGCACTCTACAGCGCATTTGATATCCTTAGCGGAACAACAACCGCAGATAACCTTGCAGAAAAGGTTCAGTCAAGAGTAAGCGCGGCGGCTGATAACGAAAAATTCACCGTTGAAGCTTATAACACCGTTCTCAAAAACACATTCAAGGCATATTGCCCCGGATTTGAGAAGATTAAATAAGAAAAACGAACGCCTCCGAGTTTGTGAAGCTCGGAGGCATTTTTTAATAATATTTCTTTAAATCCGAAAGCTGTTTTTCGCATTCTTCCCTGGTTATTTCGCCGTTGTTGCAAAGAGCCAGCAAGCGGACATCCTTGTCGCGCAGCTTGTAACCGAAAATGAAAATCGGCAGGGCAATTACCGCGCCGACGGCGGTTAATGCCGTAAAAGTGAGCCATACGGCGTTTTTGCCGATGGGGGTAACATTAGCGGAGTCAAAGCCGAGCGCACCGATAACGAGCATTGTAAGCGATGTTACAACCGCGCTGACAAGCTTTGAATTAAAGGTCTGGAGAGAGAAGCACATGCCCTCGTTGCGGCTGCCCGATTTATAATGACCGTATTCAACACAGTCGGGAGTAAAGAGGAAGCCGAGCACACCCATTCCGCCAAGGCCGAAGCCCCTCAAAACGGTTACGCCGTAAAGCACGGCAAGGCTTTCGTAGCCGATAAAATACTGTGCAACGGAAACCACCGCAAAAAGTGTTATCGCCGCAATATAAATATAAAACTTATCGATTTTCTGCGCGAGCTTCGGCATAACAAGCGCAACCAAAACAATGGGACCCATTGCCGCAACCAAAAGACCCGTTGCAAGCGTTTCGTTGCCGAGAACATATTGGCTGAAAATCGGCACCAAAATCTGCACGCAGTTGGTAACCGAGAGGAAGAAAAGGCCGCAATAGAATATCAGCAAAAATTTGTTGCTGACAAGGTTTTTCAGAAGCTTTCCGACGGACGGCGATTCCTCGATAACCGCGTGGCTTCTCTCTTTTACCGTAAAGCAAATGGGAAGCATAAGCACAAAGCCGACCGCGGAAACGATTACGGCGGTTAAGCCGAAGCCGAGGTTAAGCCCGTTTTCGCCATACATCATAGGCACGGCGAGCATCGGCGCAAACGAGCCGAGAGTGCCCGTTATTCTGCCGAGCGAAAGAATTGCCGTTCTTTCCTGCGGGATTGGCGACATGGTGGTTGCAAGGGCAAAAATCGGAGCATCGCAGATTGTGTATGCGCTGTCCCAGAACACATAACCGATAATTACCCACGCGATTTTTGCACCCTGCGGGATTGAAGCGGGCATAAGGAAAAGGGCGGCGGTTGCAATGGGAATAAATATGACGGACAGCCTAATCCACGGCAAAAATCTGCCCTTTTTAAACTTGAGCTTGTCTATTATCACGCCGAAAATCGGGTCATTGACCGCATCCCATATTTTCGGGGCGAGGAGCACGGCGGCAATAAGCACCTCATCCATGCCGTTGTTGAGAAGATAGGTTGCAACAAAGCTTGTTACAAAGGTGTAGAATATATTCTGCGCAAAATAATATATTCCGTAGCTTGCTTTTTCACCGAAAGAGGTTACGAAACCGTTTTTATTTTTCATGGTTTGCCTCCAAAATGTTATATTTTATTGTAACACCAAAAACAAATAAAATTACAAATCGATTTTTCTGTCTTTATAATAATAAATTTTGTCATGCTCACCTATTTCGCGAAGAACGCGGCAGGGATTGCCTACAGCAACAACATTTGCGGGGATATCCTTTGTAACAACGCTGCCCGCGCCGATAACGGAATTGTCGCCAATCGTGACGCCGGGCAAAACAACAGCACCCGCGCCAATCCAAACATTGTTTCCGATATGAATATCAAGGTTGAACTGAAGCTGTTCGCGGCGAAGGTCGGGGTCAATGGGATGACCCGCCGTTGCGAGAATAACATTGGGCGCAAACATGCAGCCGTCGCCGATATAAATATGAGCATCATCAACAAGGGTTAAATTAAAGTTTGCATAAACGTTGTTTCCGAGATGCGTATTCTTACCGCCCCAATTCGAATGAAGCGGAGGCTCAATATAGCAGTTTTCACCGATGTCGCCGAACATTTCCTTAAGCATTTCGTTGCGTTTATCCATTTCGGACGGCTTTGTATTATTGAAATACCACAGCTTTTCAAGGCATTTCATCTGCTCTTCCATTATGCTGTCATCATTTGGCTGATAAATACGCCCGCTTTCCATTCTTTCTCTGGATTCCTTTGCGTCCATAGTTACCTCCGAACACCGTATTGATTGCGGGCGATTCGTGAAGCGCCCCTACAAATGGATTTTAACATAACAAACAACATATTTCAACAAAAAGTAATACGGCAGCCTGCAAATAACAGACTGCCGTGTTCTTATTCAAATCGGTATGATAACATAATGTCTATCAATTCACCTGTAGGAGGATTACCGGACTCGAATTTATGTTTATAAATAATCGAAACAGTATCACCGATTTTCCAGTCTTCAATATTGTCAACTTTAAAGGCAACAACATCGGAGCCGTATTTTTTACTGCTGTACCCATCAAGATTGTTACGTTCAGCATTAACTATTATATAATCCCCAGACTTATCAAGAATTCTGTTTTGAGTCATTCCTATTTCATCGCGCTTATATCTTATAAACTCTGTGCCGTCAGCATCATAGAATATAGTTTCTTCCAAAGTCCACGCCATGATTCTGTTATTCGAAATGAACTCAAGATTTAAATATTCCTCGGTAATCTTGTTTCCGTCCAAATCAACAAGCCAGAATTTTTCATTATTATGATTATTGTCTTCCCACTTACAGCCAATGCCGACTTTTGCATTTTCAGCATAAGTGATGTAAGTGAACTCGCCCACAGGACAAATGACACTTCCGTCTGCGCCGTAAATTTCCACAACATCCGTCGGCTCAACGCCGTTAAGCTGACCTTTTCTTGCAAGAATGCGTTCCGCGCTCAAAAATTTAATTTCATTATACTCGCAAGGAACAACAACCTCAAAATCGGCATTGACCGCGCCGTAGGTAACTTTGTTGTTTTCGTATTTTGTTACAAGCTGCAAACCGCCCGCCGCCGGCTCACCGAGCGGCTTTAAGTTTTTATCTCTCGTTTCGATAACATTGCATTTGCTGTCAAAGACATAGAGCGTGCCATCCTTAACGCCCTCAAATTCGCCGAGAAGCGAGTTAAGCTTCAGCCTGTCATAATCATCGGGGGCAATTATGGTTTTACCCTCCAAATCCGTAACATATGCTTTTTCGCTGAAAGGCTCGATATAAAGCGCGTCAGCTATGCTTGCTTCGCCGCTGGTAAGCGGATAAATCATGCCGCGGAAATAGGGAATTATCTCTGTGCCGTCGCCGTGAATAAGCGCGGAGCGTATTGTTTCACCGCTGCTTTGGATAACATAAGCATCGGAATCCACCCATGTTGAGGTTGTGTCGCCGAAATAATCCATAGCCTTTCTTTCGCAATAATAGCCAAGGCTTTCCGAATCGACACTTGTGTTATTTATGAGATTTTCCAAAACAGAAAAATTCTCATTACTAATGTCCTTGCCCATCTCAGCAAATTCATTAAGCACAAACTCTTCGCCGCTGTAATTGAATGTTATAACTGCGGTGTTGCCCGTTTCACCTTCCATACGAGGCTCACCCTCATAATAACTGTAAGATTGATAAACATACTGCACATATGCCTTGACATTGGGCACGCTGTCAAAATAATCGGTGCGCAAAATAACAAAGCTGTTGAAGCCGTATTCGCCCCCATGGCTTTTTCTGTGGCGTTCATTTATCGCCTTTGAAATTGCATCATCCAAAGAATATGCCTTGTTCAGCCTGAAAGCCTCAGAATAAAGGAAATCATCCAAAGAGTAATAGTTTGTGCCGAGAACGCAGATATAAATTTCGCGCCTGTCCTCACCCTGCGGACCCGTTACGGGGGATTTTCGGTCAACAATAAGAAAATCGTCATAAGAATACGCGGCGCAATTATCCACGCCGTATTTTTCTTTGATGCATCTGCCGAGCAGAGCATCCTCGGCGGCGTTTTGGGCGATTGTTTCGGCAGTTATCAAGCCGTCAACAAGAGCTTCTCTCAATTCAACCGTTTTGCCGTTGATATTAATATTGACCTCGGACAAGCCGAAATAATAAATATCAAGGCTGTATTTTTTCTCAAGCTCACCGTAGGTTACTTCTTTGACGGACTGTTCTCCGCTTTCAACAACTTTAAAAATATTCTGCCCGAAGCCGTCAACCCCGTTTTTTTCGGTCAGTCTGAACACATCCATTGCATATTCGCTTCGCGGAAGCCGCCCGCAGATTATATCACCGTTGCGCATAAGCAGCAGCACATGTGTCATAACACCCTGCTCCGCATCAAGGGTGAATTCGTGCATATACGCCTTGCTGAAACCGATTATTCGGTGATATAGCGGCAGCTCGTAAACGACCATATCAACAAGTTCATTTTCTGTTTCTTCAAGCAGTGCAAGAGTACCGATTTCATCGACATAGCCGCCGTTAATCTTTGCCATCATTAAATCATCGGAAATGCTGTAGCGTAAGTTTTGCTCCACCAGCTTCCTGCCGTCAACAACCGATGAATGATAATATTTGCTTACCTCATAAACCTTGCCGCCTATGTCGGAATTTGACGGATTAGTCATGAAGCATACCGCGGCAATAATGCTTATCACAACCGCCGCAACTATAACCCAAAACGCAGGCTTTTTATAGCTTAAAACATTTTTTATTCTGTCCTTAACGCCGACCTCGCCGAATGCAACGGGGCATGCGGTAATCATTTTGCGCGGAACGCTGCAGGAAAGCAGAGCCTCGGAATAGCTCTTTTTTGACTCCTCACCCATCGACTTTATTACCCGCTCATCGCACGCAAGCTCGATATCACGGCAAAGAAGAATATACGCTGCCCAAATGAGCGGATTAAACCAATAAGCGGTCAAAACAAAAAATCCGAGCGGCTTCCACCAATGGTCGCGGCGTTTAAGATGCGCCTTTTCGTGGGCTATAACATATTGCCTCTGCTCCTCGGGCATGGCGGAGGGCAAATATATTTTCGGCTTTATTATGCCGAGAATAAACGGGCTTGAAATGCCGTCGCAAAGCAAAATGCTGCCGTCGAGGGGCATTGAAATTTTAACCCTTCTGCGGATTCTGATATAGCTTACAAGGCTGTAGATAAGCAAAGCCGCAACGCCGACAATCCAGATTGCCGATGCAACGGCGGTTACAATCCGCATGGGATTTACGCTTTCGGTATAGTCCGGAGCAAAATTTTGCGAAATTATCGGATTAACCGCTTGGTTAACCGCCGAAATGCCGCTGTTGATGCTCGGCAAATCGGAATACCCTATATTCGGCGGCACGGTTTCCGCGCTCGGAATAAGGCTGAGCACGCTTTCAAATGAAAACGGGCACAAAAGCCTTACGCCGACAAGCGCCCACAGCGCGCAGTTAATCCATTTTGGGGCTTTTTTGAAAACAAATCGAATAAGTATAACCGCCAAGATAAGCCAAGAAGCGGTTATGCTCATGTTGAACATTTTCAGAAAAACAGCTTCCATAATCAGCCCTCCCCGTAAGAATCAATCATTTTGCGGATTTCGGAAATCTCATGCGCAGAGAGCTTTTTACGGGATGAAAACGCGGCGATAAACGCGGGCAACGAGCCTTTGAATGCATCATCAACGAACTTTTCGCTTTGAATGGCAAAGAATTCGTCTTTTGTCATCAGCGACGTTACCGCCCCGTTTTCATTTTTGAAAATCCCCCGTTCGCAGAGCTTTCGCAAAACCGTGTAGGTTGTTGACTTTTTCCAATTCAGCTCTTTTTCGCAAAGCTTAACAAGCTCGCCTGAAGCGATTGGCTCATTCTGCCATATTATATCGGCAAAATGCTCCTCAACAACGCCCAATTTAATATCTTCCATCTTTTCTCCTCCTTTCGGTTTATCGTTAATAAACCTCTACTTTTAGTTTATCAGCGATAGACCGATTTGTCAAGAGGTATTAGAAAAAATCAAGGGTCGATGTGGGCATCGACCCCTACATTTTCAAAAAGAAAAACGGCCTGCACTAAATATGCAAGCCGTTTGTTTTTATTTGCCTGTCCTAAGGTCTACACGGCGGATTTTGCCGCTGATTGTCTTGGGCAAATCGTCTCTGAATTCAACGATTCTGGGGTATTTATAGGGAGCGGTATGTGTTTTAACATATTCCTGGATTTCCTTTTTGAGTTCGTCTGTGCCGACGGTGCCTTTGGTTAAAACAACAGAAGCTTTAACAATCTGACCTCTTACTTCGTCAGGAACGGGAGTAACTGCACATTCAAGAACATAGGGAAGTTCCATAATAACACTTTCAATTTCGAAGGGTCCTATACGGTAGCCTGATGACTTGATAACGTCATCGATACGGCCAACATACCAAAGATAACCGTCTTCGTCCATTGTTGCGGTATCGCCTGTATGATAATAGCCGTCGTGCCATACATCGTTTGTTTTTTCTTCATCAAGATAGTAGCCTATAAACAAGCCGCAGGGAACGTTATCCTTTGTACGGATACAGATTTCACCGGTGTCACCTGTTTTGCATTCATTGCCGTCGGGGTCGAGAACAACAACATCATAAAGAGGGCTGGGTTTACCCATTGAGCCTATTTTGGGAGTTGAACCAACGAAATTCGCAATAGAAAGAGTTGTTTCGGTCTGACCGAAGCCTTCCATAATGGTAAGACCCGTTGCCTTCTTGAACTGATTGAAAACCTCGGGATTAAGAGCTTCACCTGCTGTTGTTGCATATTCGATTGAAGAAAGGTCATACTTTGACAAATCTTCTTTGATGAAGAATCTGTACATCGTGGGAGGTGCGCAGAAGGTTGTTATATTATACTTCTTGAAAAGAGGAAGAATATCGTCTGAATGGAATCTGTCGAAGTCATATGTGAATACACCTGCTTCGCAAAGCCACTGACCATAGAGCTTGCCCCAGAGTGCTTTACCCCAGCCTGTATCTGAAATTGTGAAATGAAGGCCGTCGGGATTAACATTATGCCAATGCCTTGCAGTGGGATAATGACCGAGAGCATATTTGTATGAATGGGTTGCAATGCGAGGATAGCCCGTTGTGCCCGATGTGAAAAGCATAAGCATGGGGTCGTTGCCGCAAGGTGAGTTTTCGTTGCGGAAGAAATGGGTGCTGAAGCGTTCCATTTCAACGTTGAAATCATTCCAACCGTCTTTCTTGCCGCCAACAAGAACTTTTATCATTTCGGGGAACTCTGCTGCAGCCTTTTCCGCTTCGGCAGAAACATCACCGTCTGCGGTACAAACGATTGCTTTTACGCCGGCAGCTTTATATCTGTATGTAAAATCGTGTTCAACAAGCTGATTTGTTGCGGGAATTGCGATTGCACCAATCTTATGAAGAGCAAGCATACAGAACCAGAACTGGTAGTGACGCTTAAGAACAAGCATAACCGTATCGCCTTTTTTGATTCCGAGAGATTCAAAATAGTTGGCGGTTTTTGCCGAATATTTCTTCATATCGCTGAATGTGAATCTGCGTTCGGATTTATCGTTTCCGACCCACATCATAGCGAGCTTATCGGGTGTTTTTGCCGCAATTTCATCAACACAGTCAAATGCGAAATTGAATTTGTCTTCATTTTTAAATGAAATACCGCTGAATACACCGTTTTCATCATAGTATGATTCAATGAAATTATCGGCAACGGTTGTTTTGGAACTCTTTTCTGAAGATGAGGTTTTAGCTGAAACATCGGGAGTTTCGGGATATTCCTCGCTCACCTGACCATTCTGAGGATTAAGAACAACAGCGTGGAATTCACAACCGCCTTCGCTTACGGCTATCATACCGTGAGGTATAAGGCTGTTATAGAAAATTGAATCGCCCTCATTAAGGATATCAACATGGTTGCCAACCTGAACCTTAAGCGAACCCTTAACGATAACATCAAACTCCTGACCGTTATGGGAGCTGAGTTTTATGGGTGCGTTCTGTTCCTCTTCAAGATAAGGGAATTTAACAAGGAAAGGCTCCGCAAGCTTTTCCTTGAATTTGGGTGCAAGGTTATTATAGATATAGCCTTTTTTCTTGATGATTTTGGCACCTTCGCCTTTTCTTGTTATTGCAAAAGATGTAAGAGTTGAGCTTCTGCCTTCGAGAATATCAACAACCTCAACGCCGCAAGCCTTTGCACATTTATAAATGAATGTAAAGCTGAAATCGGTTTCGCCCTGTTCAAGAATTTTATAATCCTCAACCGATACGCCCGTAAGCTTTGCAAGCTCTTCCTGCGAATAACCTGTTACTTCACGCAAATCTTTGATTCTGCCGGCAACCTCTTTCAAATTGTAGTCCATATTTTTTGCTCCTTTCATCAAATTTGCTTTGAGAAAAACAAAAAACGTCCCAAAGCAATAAATTTGCTTTGAGACGAGTAAAATCTAACCCGCGGTACCACTCAAATTGCGCTTTTGCGCCGCTCAACGGACTCCAACAAGCCCTGCACCTTAACGCGGTGACCACGGAAGCTGTCTACTGACCGAACGGCTTTCGGAGCTTCGGCTCGGAAGGGATAGCCTTGAACTGTTTCGCTGACGGCTCGCACCAAACGCCGCCTCTCTGAAAGCTCTGCAATTCCGCCTTCTTCGTCATAGCTTTTCTTGTGTGATATAATAGCACCGAAAAAATGATTTGTCAACAGTTTTTTTGAAATTAATTTTTAGCCTCAAACCAAAACTCAACGCCGTTTGAAAGGTTGCTAAAGCCGTATCTGAAGCCGTGCAGGTCAAAAATCTGCCTGCAAATCGCAAGCCCCATGCCCGTTGAGCCGTCGTTGACGCGGGCTTTGTCATGCTTATAAAATTCTTCCCATATATGCGGCGCATCCTCCCCGCCGATTTGACTGCCGCTGTTAAAAACCGCAACTTTGATTTGATTTTGCACCGCCGAAACCGATAATCTCACTTCGCCGTTTTCGGGAGTATGCTTAACGGCGTTTGAAAGAAAATTATCAACCGCAAGCGCGATAAGCTCTTTGTTGCAGTTAAGAAACAGCTCATTGTGCAAATCAAGCTTTGTATCTATGCTTTTGTCGCTGAATAAAGCGGCATATTTTTTCAGCTCGTCGCGCATAACTGCTGAAACATCAACCTTTTCACGGCTGATGCTTTCGGTTGAGATAAGCTTGTTATATTGCAAAAGCGTTGCCACAAGCCTGTTCATGCGCAGGGCTTCCGAATAAACGGAGCGCACATATTCTTCGTTTTTCTCCGGCGCAACGTTTTCAAGAATGCATTCGCATTGGTTTGATATAATCGCAATGGGCGTTTTAAGCTCGTGCGCCGCCGCGCTTGTGAACGCAATTCTCGACTGCTCAAGCTGTTTGTTTTTATTATAGATTTTATTTGCGGCACAGAAAATAACAACAGCTATAATCAAGAACACTACGGTAAAGCTTATTTGCATGCTTTTGAACGATGGCGAAAAAAGCACTCCCGCAACAGGTCTGTAGCCCGAACGGATATGCACATTATAGAGCTTGCCGTCAAGCTTGAAAACCTCATCCCATTCAAAGTAATCCGATGCTATGCAGCCACCTCCGCCTTCCGAAGAATCTCCGCTCATCATCAGCGTAATTTTACTGCCGAAGGTTTCTTCACAAAGCGATTTGTAAAACTTATGGTGATAGTGGCTTTCATCAATCATCCAGTCCCGTGTCATGAAGCTGTCAAAAATATTGCCTCCATTTTCTTCGCTGTCACACGTGAACTCGGCTTTTTTATCCGAGAAAACAACTTCTTCCGTCTTTTCAATTCCCTTTTTAAAGCCTTTTATGAAAATACTGACAGGAACAATCTCCCCGTTTTCAACGCAGTAATCAATGCGGTATGTTCTCACGCTTTTATACTTTTCGTAAAAATCATTAATCTGCTTCATGGTTTCCGATGTTAGGTAATCATCCAAACAGCAGTATTTATCCTCACCGCCCGTCTCATAAAAAAACATTATATAATTGCCCGATTTTGCGATAACATTTCCGTCTTCGTCATATAAAACTGCGGCAGTCGGGAAAAACGAAAAACTCGCAATTTGCGTAACCGTGTGCGCTGCATATGCTATTCCGCTGTCCTCGCTCAGTTTTGAAAAATTCAGCCTTTGCATATTTTCCGCGGAATCGTGAAATTCCGTTATCATATTTGTTCGCACCCCGTCATAGACGAGATATGTGCTTATGCCGTAAAAAACAGCAAGCACAGCCGCGATAATCGAAAAAAGTTTTTTCTTTTTCATTTTATTCACCTCTTTGTTTCAGGGTCGATGTGGGCATCGGCCCCTACTTCACCTCAAAACAGTAGCCCACGTTGATAACGGTTTTTATGCAATCCGATTTTTCGCCGAGGGCTTTGCGGATTATTTTGATGTGGGTATCCACAACCCTCTCGTCGCCGTCAAAATCATATCCCCAGATTCGCGACAGAATAATTTCTCTTTTGAGCACAATGTTTTTGTTATCCATAAGATATTTCAAAAGCTTGAAATCCTTGTTTGAAAGAACGATTTCCTTTCCGTCAACAAAAACCTTTCTTGCCGCAAGGTCAAGGATTATCCCGTTTTCCTCCATGCGGTTTTCGCGGTCAATGCCGCGGTATCGCCTTATTGTTGCCATGCATTTTTCATAGAGAACGGAAAGCGGATAAGGCTTTGTCAGATAATCGTCACAACCCGCGGAATAGCCCGCCAAAAAGTCGCGCTCATCGCCCAAGGCAGTCAAAAAAAGAATGGGCGCGGAGTTTTCTTTCCTTATGCTTCGGCATGCGGTTATTCCGTTTATTTCAGGCATCATTATGTCGAGTATAATAAGGTCAAAATCCTGCTCGGAAGCCTTTTCGCATGCATCTTCGCCGTCTTTTGCAAGAACAACCTCCAGCCCCTTTGCGCAGAGGTAATCCCTGACTGTTTCGCGCATTTTAATTTCATCATCGGCAAAAAGTATTTTGAACACACTGCACTCCCCCTTTCGCCATGATTATATTATACACATTTGTAATTTGTGTGTCATTAAAAAAATTTCCCTGTGTCTTTCGGCACAGGGAATAAAATTATTCTGCAATAATTTTATACAGTTTATTATGTATATCCGCTTTTCGGCTTTCTGCCTGCTCGCGGTTTTCACCCTTGACGGAAAAATACATTTTCAGCTTAGGCTCTGTTCCTGAGGGTCTGACCGCCGCCCATGAGCCGTCCTTAAAATCAAAACGGAGCACGTTTTCCTTGGGCAAATCATCAATGCCCTTTGAATAGTCGAGAAGCACATCAATATCGTCAAAGAGGTCATTGCCCGTTTCGCGCAGGGATTTCATTGCGGACTGAATCTTTTCCGCGCCCTCTTTGCCCTTTAAAACAACGGTTTCAAGGCAGTCATAGTAATAGCCGTATTCGGCATAGACCGCATCGAGTGCATCAACAAGAGTTTTGCCTTTATTCTTATAGTATGCCGCCATTTCGGCGATAAGCATTGCAGATGAAACGGCATCCTTATCCCTCGCATGAGTGCCCGCAAGGTAGCCGTAGCTCTCCTCATAGCCGAAAAGGAAGGTTTGCTCGCCGCTTTCTTCCCAACGACAGATTTTTTCTCCGATATACTTAAAGCCCGTGAGAGTCTGCACAGCCTTTGCGCCGTGCTTTTCCGCAATGGCTGCACCAAGCCCGCTTGTTACGATTGTTTTGACAACGGCGGCATTCTTCGGCATGCTGTCTTTCTTGAATTTGAGAACAAAATCAACAAGAAGCGCGCCCGTCTGGTTGCCCGTTAAAAGAGTGTATGCGCCGTTATGAAGAACGCCAACGCCTATTCTGTCGCAGTCGGGGTCGGTGCCGATAACAACATCCGCGCCCTCTGCCTCGGCTTGTTTAAGGGCAAGGGTGAGAGCATCCTTTTCCTCGGGGTTGGGCGAACGCACGGTTGAAAAATCGCCGTCGGGCAGCTCTTGCGCCTTAACGATTGAAACATTCTTGCCATCAAGAATGCGGCGAACGGGGATATTGCCCGTGCCGTGAAGCGCGGTGTAAACTATTTTAAGCTCCGACGGCTCATTATAAAGGCTCTGCTTTTTAACCTCGGTAAGAAATGCATTGAGAGTGTCGTCGCCTATCATAACAAGTCTGCCGCTCTTTTCAGCTTCGTCAAGCGAAACAGACGGAATGTTTTTGATATCCTCAACCGCATTTACAAAAGCAATAACCTTGTCGGCATATTGCGGAACAAGCTGGCAGCCTTTGCTGTCATAAACCTTGTAGCCGTTGTATTCCTTGGGATTGTGGCTTGCGGTTATAACTATGCCCGCGGTGCAGTTGTGGTATCTGACCGCAAAGGAAAGAACGGGGGTCGGCATAAGAGTATCGAAAAGATAAACCTTGATTCCCGCCGCGCAGAGAACGCCCGCCGCGGTTTGCGCAAAAAATTGAGAATTGTTTCTTGAATCAAACGCGATTGCAACGGATTTTTCGCCGTCAAACTCTGCGTTAAGATAATCCGCAAGACCCTTTGTTGCCTTTGAAACGGTGTATTTATTCATTCTGTTTGCGCCTGCGCCCATAATTCCGCGCAGACCGCCCGTGCCGAATTCAAGCTCTTTATAAAATCTGTCCTCAAGCTCAGCCTTGTCGGTTATGCTTTCAAGCTCTTTTTTTGTTTCTTTATCAAATGTCAGCCAATATTCATATGCATTCATAAATTCACATCCTAAATCCGAGAGTTATTATTTCAAACGGGGAATATTCTATTTTGTCGCTTTCGCCGATTTCATCTTCGAGCATGTTGAGAACCGCGGCTTTTTCGGGCAATTCGACAACTCCCCTTTCGCCGTTTTGCTCACAAAGACGAACAACGATGTATTTGCCGTTTTCGGAAAGCTTGACTGCCTGAAGCCAGAGCTTGCCGAAATCGGGCAGAGCGCATTCAACATCCGCCTTGCGGAGCGGAACATTGTATTCAAACGCTGTCTTGTTGATATCCGCGCTGACGGCATCACCCGCATGGGGATAAATCATATAGCAGAAGTTATGCGTACCCATATCCGAGGTCGGGTCGGGTCTTATCGTTGCACGCAGAAGCGACAAAGCCATTGTTGAGCCCTCTGCCGATACGCCGTATTTACCCTCATTTATGAGCGCAACGCCGCCCCCCTGCTCCGCCATGTCGCACCATTTATGGTGGCACACCTCAAAGCGCGCCTGCTGCCAGCTTGTGTTGCGGTGGGTTTCGCGGCGGATTATACCCGCCGATGTATCACAAACAAGCTCGCGGCTCAAAACATTGCAGCCGTATTCAGCCTTAACAAGCTTATGCTTTTCGTTCCAATCAACAATATTTTCAATTTCAATTCCTCTTGAATCGCGGAAAAGGCGGATTATCATTTGCCATTCGCTCTTTTCCGTTGCAAGAGTTACCGAAAACTCGGCGCATTCGCCGTCAGCCATGATAAATTCAAGCGGCTTTTTAACCGCAATTTCGCAGGGTCTGTCCTTATAGTTGGGAAGAATATCCCATGCATCATAGTTGCCGGGTGTATCGTGATACATTTTCAGCTTGTTGAAATCTCCCTTTACCCATTCGCGGCAAAGCTCTTTATCGCGCAGGGAAAGAATACTGCCGTCGGGAGCAAATTTTATTGAATAAAGCGGAGTTTCAACATTGTTACCGTTAACACTTATCCAATCGGTGCCGCCCTTTGCAGGCTCAATTTGTCCGCTTGAAAGAGCAAATATATCGGGAATTGTGTAATAACCCTTTTCACCCTTGCGGATGATATTTCCGTTTTTATCGGGAATGAAAGTAACGCTTTTTCTTTTAAAATTGAGCGTGTTTAAATACTTTGTACCGCCGCCTATGATTTCTGCGAGGTCTTTTTCCATTTGCTCATAGTCAGCCATTGCATCGCGGTAAACGGGCGTTATATGGCTGCCGGGCAAAATATCGTGAAACTGATTTATCATCAGCTTTTTATAGATTTCTCTCAATTTTTCAGCGGGATATTCTTTGCCGTTTTTCATGCGCAGAACGCTCAAAAGCTCGGCATCGCGAAGCATAAATTCGAGCTTTCGGTTATATGCCTTCATCTTTGATTTTGTAGTAAAGGTGCCTCTGTGCATTTCAAGATAAAGCTCGCCGTCCCATGTTGCAAGCTTATCGTTGCCGTCGAAATTCTTTTTGAGGAATTCACTGCCCGTTGTATGCTCCGTTTTGGGCATTACGGAAAGCTTTTCAAAGCGGTGCATAAGCTCAACCATTTCTTCGGTTGCGCCGCTGCCGCCATCGCCGTAGCCAAACATTTGCAGAGTCTGACCGCCCTCGTTTTTATCCTGATATGCCTCCCAGTTTTCCTGCACCTGGCTGGGCATATTCCACGTTATAAAGTGAGTGGGCGGCACGCAGGCATAAACCTCGGAGCCGTCAATGCCTTTCCAGATGAAGTTGTTGTGAGGGAAGCGGTTTGTGTCGTTCCACGTTGACATTTTGTTGGAAACAAAATAGTCCACTCCGCTCTTTTTGAGAATCTGCGGCAAAATCCAGCTGTTGCCGAAAACATCGGGCAGCCAGCAGTTGTTGACCGTTAATCCGAATTTTTCGCGGAAATAGCTCTGACCGTAAAGGCATTGGCGGATAAGGCTTTCGCAGGCGGGCACATTGCAGTCCGGCTCAACATACATTGCGCCTACGGGCTCAAACCTGCCCTCGGCAATTCTCTTTTTAAGCTCTTCAAAAATTTCGGGATAATATTTTTCAACCGTTTCGTATGTATAAGCCTGCGTATGGGCGTATTTGAAATCGGGGTATTTATCCATTAATCGAAGCTGAATGAGCACCGTTCGCAGATTTTTTTGAACGGCATGAATTCTGCGCCAATAAT
The DNA here is from genome assembly GCA_017623615.1 of Clostridia bacterium. Taxonomy (GTDB): domain Bacteria; phylum Bacillota; class Clostridia; order Oscillospirales; family Acutalibacteraceae; genus CAG-177. The sequence continues at coordinate 94,373 of JAGAOT010000014.1, forward strand.
ATGCAATGTCAAGGTGAGAATGCGCAACAAGCGCAACATTGCCGCTGCCCTTATAATCTTTATTAGCGAAAATATTTTCGTCAATATATTTTGATGCCGCTATCACATCCTCATCGCGCAAATCGTCAAAATCAATGAGATTGAGCGCCGCATCAAGCCCGCGGATAACCATTGCGGAAAAGTCCTCGTTAAAGACCTCGCTGAGTGCCGCATCAAGCAGCATTTCGATATCATAAACCAGCGACTGAACCGCTTCGTTGACAACGGAAATATAACCGCCCTCAAAAATCTGTCTGCAGCCCCTTACGCTGAGGCTTTCGGGGTTACGCTCGTCATCGGGCTTTGAGCGGTTGTAGCCCATAATTTCAAAATGCAGCTTTCTGCCCTCAGCATAGTCGGAAAGATTGAGCCTTTCGCGGTTGGGGTCAATGCCGCCGACATAAACGCCGTTGACCTTAACAATCATTTCCGCGGCGGTTTTGAGAGAGAAGCAGTATTTTTTACCCTCAAGATGCGCGGGCAATTCATAATCAGCTTCGATAAACGCCGTGCCGTCGGGAGTGAAATACATATCGCCCTTTTTGAGCGGTCTGAATTCTTCGTCATAAAACTCAAAATTCATTTCGGACACCTGACGGGCATCCTTTATCATAAATGTTGTTATTTCGTTTTTCTCGCTGTAAATATGTCTTTTGAGCCAGCCGAAGCGAAGCTGAATCCATTCCTCGGGCCTCATGCTTCTTCGCTGAACCTTAATATGTGCCATTGCGCTTCACCTCACACATCCTGAAAATAAGGTTTTTTACGAATGCCGATAATCTTAACCTTTTCGCCTCTGTCGGCTTCAACTCTTTGCTCAATCCAAGCAAGGCAGCGGTCAAGAATAAGGCATTTTGAGCATTCGCCCTGCAAAAGAACGGTTACTTCATCGCCCTCTTGCTTAACGAAGGTTATTTCGCCGCCATCGCCCTGAAGCCTCGGGCGGATATATTCATTGATATATTTTTCCAAATCGGCACCTCCCGATATTACTCTATTTTAGATTATATCATCTATTTTTTTATCAATCAATTAAAAATTTAATAAAATATAATATTTTTGCTTCCAAACGTGTGCAGGCTGTGGTAAAATTATTGTGAACTTGTAAGTGAAAAGTTAAAAGTGAAGAGTGCAAAGTTTTGGGTGGGCAAAGCCCACACCCAATTTATAATCTGTCATAGGCGGAGCCTATCCGCAACTTTTCACTTTTCATTCTTCACTCTTCACTAAAAATCGGGGTGATTTGATGTTTGTTGTTACAAGCAAGCAAATGTATGCGGCGGAGTGCAACGCCGTTAAAAGAGGAATATCCTTTCCGCAGCTTATGGAAAATGCGGGTCAGGCATGCGCCAAAATCATAAAAAAGCATTTTTGCATCAGCAAGGAAAATCCGCGCAATGTGCTGATTATCTGCGGCAAGGGCAAAAACGGCGGTGACGGCTTTGTTATCGCCCGCAAAATGTGGGAATACGGCTGTGACGTTACCGTTATGCTTGCCTGCGGGGAGCCGAAGGCAAGGGACGCCGTTGACATGTTTTCGCTTGTTGAATCGGCGGGAATTAACATAGTAAGATATAACAATAACCTCACCGTTTTAAAGCCGCATCTTGAAAAAGCGGAGATAATTGTTGAGGCGGTTTTCGGCACGGGCTTTACCGGCTCGCTTGACCATTCTTTGAGCGTTCTTGCGCAGGCGGTCAATGCCGCAAAGGCACCCGTTGTTGCGATTGATGTGCCTGCGGGTGCGGACTGCGACAGCGCAACCGTGCAGGGCACGGTTTTTAAAGCGGATATGACAATCGCAATTTCGGCATACAAGCCTATTCATATCATGAAGCCATGCAGCAAATACTGCGGAAAGCTTGTTGTTGCCGACATAGGCATAACAACCGATGATATCAAAAATATCGACAGCGTAACCTGCTTCACGCTCGGCACGCAGGAAGTCAAATCCATGCTTCCCAAGAGAAAGCCCGTTTCAAACAAGGGCACCTACGGGCACGCCCTTTGCGTTTGCGGAAGCATGAGGATGACGGGCGCGGCTTATCTCGCCGTTGGCGGTGCTCTGCGCTGCGGCGCGGGGCTTGTTACCGCGGCATTCCCGCAGAGTGCATATCCTGCAATCGCGCCGAAGCTTACAGAGCCGCTTCTGCTGCCTCTTGAATCAAATTTTGAGGGCACCTTTGCCTTTTCCGCAATGGCGGGGGTTATCGAGGCATCAAGCCGCGCAACTGCGGTTTTGGCAGGCTGCGGACTCGGATTTAACAAAGACACAACCCTGCTGGTTACAAACCTTATAAAAGAAATAAAAAAACCGATGATTATTGATGCAGACGGCATAAATGCTTTGAGCACAAATATAGATATATTGAAAGAAGCCGAAGCACCGATAATCATAACTCCGCATCCGGGCGAAATGAGCCGACTTTGCGGCAAGAGCATTCCCGAAATTCTTGCAAACCCAATCTCGATTGCATATGATTTTGCAAAGAAATACGGCATAACGGTTGTCCTGAAAGGCGCAAACACCGTTGTATGCGACGGCAAAACAGACGGAATTTATGTTAACGCAACGGGCAATTCGGGGCTTGCGCGCGGCGGAAGCGGCGATTTGCTTGCAGGAATGGCGGTTTCATTCCTCGCGCAGGGCATGAAGCCGTTTGATGCGGCGATGTGTGCCGTTTATCTGCACGGCTTGTGTGCGGATGAGGTTGCAAAAAACACCTCTATGCGCGGAATGCTTCCGAGCGATGTTTTGAATTATCTGCCCGAGCTTTTTTCAAAATTTGAATAGCAGGTGATTATTTGAAAAGAGCTTTTTCAATCCTTGCCGCGCTGATTTTTCTTTTGGCGGCGGGATGTGAAAAACAAGGGATTAACGAAACCGCTCCCCCTGCCGCACCGACTGCATTCACGGCAAATTTAAACGTTACATTCGGGGACACGGAAATGACCGCAAAGCTGACGCAAAACTCACCCGACAGCTTTGAAATCCAAATACTTTCTCCCGAAATACTCAGCTCTCTCGCGCTTGCTTATGCAAACGGAACTTGTACGGTCACATATGACGGGCTGAAATTTGAAACGGATTTAACAAGATTTCCGCAGGCGGAGTTCGGCGCGCTCGTCACACAGACTCTTGCGGACATTGCGCAGGATATGAACATTCAAAAAACATATTCCGAGGGAGTCTGGACATATAAAGGCGCGGGAGAACGGGGCACCTTTTCGCTCACGCAAAGCGCAGAAACGGGTGCATGGCTCGAGCTGACCGTTGACGGCGCGGATTTGCATGTTGTTTTCAGCGATGTTGCTCTGACACAATAACAAAGACGGCTTAAGCGTAAAATTGCTTAAGCCGTCTTTTCTGTTAAAATTAAAGTTCTATCTTTTCACATACACTGCCCGTAAGCGCATTGCTCACATTATCGGGCTGATGACCGCCGACATAAAGAGTGAGTTTTCCGTCGGGGTCAACTCTGCTGCCGTCATCAAGAACAGCCTTGAGCCAGTAGCGGTCAATTTCAAGGATTATGTTTGCTTTTTCGCCCGCATCAAGCTCAACAGCCTTAACGGCGCAAAGCTGATAGTGCGGCGTGGGAGTTCTGCTGTCGGTAAACGATGCATAAACCTGCACTCTTTCAATGCCCTTCATGCCGCCGATGTTTGCAACATCAACGCTGACGGTGAGAGTATCATCCGTTTCGCCGATGAGCTTTGCGTTTTCATAAGCAAATTCGGTATATGAAAGACCGTAGCCGAAGGGATAGAGAGCATCGCCGTTAATATATCTGTATGTTCTGCCGCTCATGTCATAATCTTCAAAATTGGGCATGTCGTGGTCGCCTCTGTAAAGAGTTACGGGCAGCTTGCCGCCGAAGCATGCTTCGCCCGAAAGGAGATTTGCAAGCGCAAGACCGCCGAGAGAGCCAGGATACCATGCGTGGATAATTGCCTTTGCGTGGTTTCTGACCTTTTCGCCAACGTCAATGGAGCTGCCGCACATAAGAACAACAACAACATTGTCGCAAACGTCGCAAACAGCATCCGCAAGCTTCTGCTGGGTAGCGGGCAAATAGAGAGTTCTCTTGTCGCCGCAGGCTGTGTAATCATCGTCAAAGCCGGTGTCCTCACCCTCAACGGAGCAGTCAAGACCGAGTACAAGAATTGTTATATCAGCTTCAGAGGCGGCGGCAAGACCGTCGCTGAGCATGTTCATAAAGCCGCTCCAATGGTTGGGCTGCTCCGCGCAGTAGTTGGAGCCCCTTTCAACGGTTATATCTGCATTTTTGAACACTCTGCGAATGCCGTCGGCAACGGTTACATATTCGGAAGCGTAGCCGTTGTAGTTGCCTTCAAGCGCGGTGACGGACTGGGAGTTGGGGCCGACAACCGCAATTCTCTTTGAGCAGTCTTTATTGAGAGGCAGGAACGAATCCTCGTTTTTGAGCAGAACAATGCATTGCTCTGCCGTCTTGAGGTTAAGCTCCTTATGCTCCTTGCAGTCAAGCTTGCTGTACGGAATATCGGAATAGGGTCTGACCTCTTCAAATTCGCCGAGAAGATGGCGGATTGTATAAACTCTTTCGGCTGCTGCGGTGATTTCTTCCTCTGTTATCAAATCCTGCTCATATGCATCAATGAGAGCATCGTATGTTTCGCCGCAGTTTAAGTCGCAGGTGCTCTTAAGAGCAACGGCAGCCGCCTCTGCCTTTGTTTCGGTGAAGTGGTGGTCTTTGTAGATATCGGCAAGCGCGCCGCAGTCCGAAACAATGTAGCCGTCAAAGCCCCAATTCTTGCGCAAAACCTCATTGAGAAGATAGGAGTGAGCGCAGCAAGGCTCGCCGTTTGTGCGGTTATATGCGCCCATAACTCCCGCAACGCCGGATTTTACCGTCTTTTCAAACGCGGGAAGATATGTTTCATAAAGGTCATGCAGGCTTGTTTTTGCATCAAAGCCATGCCTTGTTTTTTCGGGACCGGAATGAACGGCAAAATGCTTGGAGCATGCAGCCGCCTTGAGAAATTCGCCGTCGCCCTGAATGCCCTTGATGAATGCCTGACCGAGAACGGAGGTCAAAAACGGGTCTTCGCCAAAGGTTTCCTGGCCTCTGCCCCAACGCGGGTCACGGAAAATATTAATGTTGGGTGCCCAGAAGGTGAGACCTTTGAAAATATCGTAATCCTTAAACTGAACATGCTTGTTATACTTTGCTCTGCCCTCGGTTGAGATAACGTCCGCCACCTCGCCGATAAGTTCGGGGTCAAAGGTTGCCGCCATTGCAATGGCATGGGGGAAAACTGTTGCCGTGCCCGCTCTTGCAACGCCGTGAGAGCCCTCGTTCCACCAGTTATATTCGCAAATTCCAAGCCTTTCAATCGCAGGCGAATTATAGAGAAGCTGCGAAATTTTTTCTTCAACCGTCATTTGCGCAACAAGAGCCTTTGCTCGTTGCCTTGCTTCGTTCTTTGTCATAAAAATCTCCTTAAATCACTATATTTTCAATTACTGACAGAGCCTCGGAATAATCCTTTCCGGATTTAAAGCGGCTCACTCTTTTGAGAATCTGGCTGTAAAACCTTTGCTCGTTTTCGGATTCTTTTGCTTCCGTTTCTTCTTTGTATTCAAGGCTTTTGCGTTTGAGCGCAAGCAAAAACTCCTCTTTTGTATATACTTTCAGCCTTTCAACATCAAGCTCAGCGGCAAGCTCTTCAAGCTGTTCAAGCGTATCCGAGCCGAACTCCTCCGCCATTTTTCTGAAAGTGTTGCCCTCAAAATAATAGCGGATTCCCGAAATCCTGCCGAAGGCTTTCATTGTGTCAAGATAGCCCATTTTCAAGCGCAGATTAAACATTTCTTCGCTGAAATCAAACGCCGCACCCAATTCATCGATATCATAGGGGCGGATATAAACAAACTCGGTGCACGCCATATCATTTCTGTGACCGAAGCCCTTCATTGAAGAAATGTCAACAACTATCATGCGGTTGTAGCCGTTTTTGTGAAGCATTCCCATAGGAGCATTGTCATAAACTCCGCCATCGAGATATCTTTCACCCTCGGGACCGATTTTGCTCACACCGGGCACCTTCGAGGAAGCCAAAAGATAATCAAGAAGCTGACCCTCGGGAATTTTATCAATAAAAATTTCAAGCGGCATGAATTCGGAAAGCAGAAAAGTGACCATTCCGAATTTGACCTTGGATTTTCTGACCTTTTCTTCGTCTATAAACTGCTCCAGCAATTCCTTGGTGGGTGAAGCGTCAATGCCGCCGTTTTTTACAATTTCTTTGAACAGAGCGGGAATGTTTCTAAAGCTGAAAAGGTTTTCGGGGTCGCGCAATTCCTCTGTGATGTTAACACCCTTATCCACCGATGCACTTTTCCAAAGCTTGACGGCATCATCAAAGCAATCCGATGCTATAAGTGCGCCGTTAATCGAGCCTATCGAAACACCCGCAACAGCAGAAAATCTAATTCCAAGCTCACGCATGGCGCTCCACGCGCCAAGCTGATAGATACCCTTTGCTCCGCCGCCCGCAAGAACAAGACCGTATTCTTTCAACGAAATCTCCTCCGATAAACATATGGTTATATTTTAACATATTCAGCATCGTTTTCAATAGCAAAATTAAAATCTGTTGACAATATTTTTTTGAAGTTATATATTTTAAGATAGCAAACTGAAAGGAGCTTCATATGAACTTACCGAATTGCGTTAAAGAAAGAATGGACAAATACTGCTCCGTTATTGAAAAATACAGCCCCAAGCTTTCACAGCTTTACGGAAACTGCTATCCCAACACGCTTGAAACAGCAACGGAATTTATGCCCGACGGCTCTGTTTTTGTTTTGACGGGCGATATTCCCGCAATGTGGCTTCGCGACTCAACAGCGGAGGTTTCTCACTATATTCCGCTTGCAAAGGATAATGAGGATATCTGTGACATCATAAGAGGCGTTATCAAAAGGCAGAGAATGTATATCACTCTTGAGCCTTATGCAAACGCATACAAAAAAGAGCCCAACGACCACAGAGAGTTTGACGACTCCCCTCTTAACCATCCCATCGTGTGGGAAAGAAAATACGAAATCGATTCGCTCTGCTACCCCGTAAGGCTTGCATATTTATATTGGAAAGCAACGGGCGACAGTTCCGTGCTCGGTGAGGATTTTCTTGAAAGCGCGAAAATAACCGTTAACCTTTGGAGAACGGAACAGCACCATTTTGAGAAATCCCCCTACCGTTTTTCAAGAAACAACTGCCCTTATCAAGACACGCTTCACAACAACGGCATGGGCGAGCCCGTTGAATACACGGGCATGACATGGTCGGGCTTCAGACCCAGCGACGATGCCTGCCGCTACGGCTACCTTGTTGCCTCCAACATGTTTGCGGTTGTTGTTTTGGGATATCTTGCGGAAATGCTCAATGCCGCATATCAGGAAGAAAAAGAGCTTATCGCCGAATGCGATGCACTCAGGGCAGACATTGAAAAGGGCATTGCAGATTTTGCGGTTGTTGAACATGAGAGGCACGGCAAAATCTACGCCTGCGAGGTTAACGGCAAGGGCGACTATTTCCTTTTTGACGATGCAAACGTGCCCAGCCTGCTTTCCGCTCCCTATCTCGGATTCTGCGATTATGACAATGAAATCTACATGAACACGCGCAGATTTATTCTGAGCAAGGATAATCCTTATTATTATGAGGGCAAATATGCAAAGGGTGTCGGCAGCCCGCACACACCCGAGGGCTACATTTGGCACATCGCGCTTTCAATGCAGGGCTTGACAAGCAACGACCCCGCCGAAATCCGCGAAATTCTGCACATGCTTGAAACCACCGACGGCGGCACGGGCTATATGCACGAGGGCTTTGATGCAAATGACCCCGACACATTCACAAGAAGCTGGTTCAGCTGGTCGTGCGCACTTTTTGCGGAGCTTGTTGAAAAAGCGGTTGATAAAAAAATAATTTAAGAAAATTATAAAAAAGACTTGCAAAATTCAAAACATTATGGTATTATAACATGCGTTCGATACGGAACATAAAAATATCATAATTTGCTGCTATGGCTCAGGCGGTAGAGCGCATCCTTGGTAAGGATGAGGTCGGCAGTTCGAGTCTGCCTAGCAGCTCCAATCCCTTGAAACTTAAGGTTTCAAGGGATTTTTCTTGTGTTTTATGAAATTCATCAGACCGCATCCCTAAATCGCAATTTTTTAGTAAGGGATGCGGTCTAACTATGAGCAGAAAAATCACTATGAACAGGACTGAAAACAAGACCTTTGAACAGGTCTTTTCAATGTTCATCACTTCAAGAACGGCAAACGGCGTTTCCGATGCAACAATCAGGAATTATCATCAGCATTTGCACAGTATTTCAAAGTATCTTGACATTAAGATGCCCTTTGATAAGCTCTCCAAAAGCACCATTGATGATATGATTGTCGAAATGCGAAACTCCGACCTTGCCTATAATTCCATTGCAACCTATGTCAGGGTTGTAAAAACTTTTCTTACTTGGTGTAATGAGGAAGGTTTGTCTGATGTTAAAATCAAAGGTCTGAAGGAAAAGGAAACGGTAAAAGAAACTTACACCGATGAGGAGCTTGAAATCCTGTTGGCAAAACCGAAAAAGGACTGTAATTTTTGCGAATACCGTAATTGGGTTATTGTCAATTTTCTCCTCAACAGCGGATGCCGAGCGGCAACAATCAGAAACATTCAGAACAGAGATGTTGACCTTCAGCGAAAACAGGTTATCTTCCGACATAATAAGAACGGCAAAATTCAGGTTATCCCCCTTTGTTCTCTGATGTGTAATATCCTGATTGATTACATGAAAATAAGGCAGGGCGAAGCAGAAGATTATCTTTTCTGCGACCAATACGGCAAAATGCTGACCGAGAACGGTCTCAGACTTGCCATTGAACGATACAACAAGAAAAGAGGCGTAAGCAAAACAAGCACGCATCTGTTCCGCCACACCTTTGCCCGAAAGTATTTAGTTGACTGCGGCGGCGATGCCTTTATGCTTCAAAGGCTCTTGGGTCATAGCACTCTGAACATGACAAAGCATTACTGCACAATCTTCGATGCGGATATTTCCAAGAACTATGACAGAGTTTCTCCACTTGCTCAGATGCACCAAGAGAAAAAGAAAATAATCAAATGATATAAAGAAAGAAGCAGGAGCTTATCAGGAGCTTATCAACTTTCCTGCTTCTTTTTAATTAGTTTGAAACAACCTTTTTGCTACATTATAAGAACTTTTTAACAACTTTTTTAATCGTTATACATACCTCTTATCTTATCTAAATGAGCCTTATACCCTTCAACCACATGGTCGGGTGCAAGAACCTTTACTTTTTTACCGAATCCTGCAAGCCAACCATAAAAAGGTTCACTTATATCAACCGTTGTCATAACTGTAAAATAATCTTTGTCGAGCTTAGAATATGACACGCCCTTTTTACCGAATCGCTCAACAACGGCATCCAAAAGGAAGTTGGGGAAACAGAGTGTGACCACTTCTGTTTTGCCTTTAAACATATTAAATGTTCTTTTTATGAGCGATTCAATATTGGTCTTTTCGTATTCTTCTTCGCCCTCTCTCGGCTCAGATGTAAAACAAACGTCTTTCATCCTGTCAACTCTATAAATTCTTATCTCTTTGTATTTATCGTCAAATCCTAAAAGATAATAATTGCCGTCATTGATAACGAGCTTATAAGGACTGACAATATATTTTTCTCCTTTTCTCTGTGCAACCTGATTGTGAAGGTCGTTTATTGAGTTTTTCATATAATGAAAACTTATCTTTTCAGGTTCGTGCGGTTCGCCGTCATAACTGACACTCATTGCTTCGTAAATAGTTTGAATGTTGTATATCAGAGCGGTGTTTGTTGTTTTGGGTCTGTCGATAACAAACGCATCCGCCTTTATTTTCTTTGCCTGATGAACACTGAGAAATTCACAGGCGGCATCAATCAATCGCTGAGCTTCAGATTCAGAAACAAATTTTGCCGAGTTAATGCACTCAGTCATAAGGCGAATATCCTGAAGGCTGAAGTGTCGCTCAGGGATATAAAATCCTTTGGGATGTTTGTAAAGAATCAATTTTTCTTCATCGTATTTATCGTTCGCAATTACTTTTACGGCTTCATCAATATCAGAATCGTTTTCAAGCATCCAATTAACTTCATTTATTTCTTCAATATCTTTGTATATGGAGCGGCGTTCCGCATAAATCTGACAGTTCTCCTGAAGAAAAGCCTCAATCATTTTGCCTGAAGCATAATTATCTTCATCGGTTTCTCTGAGAAGATACTGAAGAACGATATAAGGCTTCATGCGTTGCTTCGGCTTTTTGCCGTGATGCTTGTCAGGATGCTTTTTTTTCGCCATAATATCACCTTCTTGTGTCTGTTGGCGATATTATAACACGCAAAACCAAAAGTGTGAAGATGTATTTTATAAAGCACTTGAAAAATTGGAATAATATTGATATAATAAATGCACCACACAAAAACCGAATATTAACATTTATCAGGAGTCCTTTTTTGTTTTGGCAAAAATGTAGACTTCTCTTTTGGCATTTCTGATAAGTGTTAAAAGGTTTTTGTGTGGTAGCAAATCGAAGTTCTGCATTTTTCGGTGTGTGCGGCTTCGGTTGCACACACTTTTTTATTTTTTTGGAGGTAAAAACAAATGAAAAAAGCATTGAAAACAGTCGTCATTCTCATAGTGGTAATTGCCATAGGTTTTGTGGCAATAAAACTTATTACCACTCCCAAAAGTGCTGAAATTGGAGAAACAGTAAAATATGCAAACAATGGTGAGTTTGTAGTAAATGATATTACTGTTTATAATGATGCTCTTGAAATGTTTGCAGACGGCTATCGTTTTTCAGAAGTCAAGGATGATGAAGGCTTAATAATGGTTGATTTCACAATGAAAAACACAGGAAAAATTGATTTTGATGTAGAGCCTAAAGTAATAGTAAATTATGACAACGGTGTTGAATTTACATCAGAATACTTATTTCATAAGACATCAACGGGTTCATTTGAACTGTGTCAAAATGGATTTTTATTGGAAAAAGTAACAAGCGATGCCGAAACTTTTGTCGTTGTTGTTCCTGTTCCACAGCAAGTCATTGAAAACGAAGATAAATCTCTTGAAGTGGAAGTATACTACAAGAATTATATTATTAGATAAAATATCAAAAAGATAAACAAACAAGAGGTGTTAATTGTTATGAAGAAAAAAATTGCAAATGCAGTTCAGTTGGTATTATTAATCGCATCATTTATTGTTTTAAATTCAGAAAATATTACAGACCCCGGCAAGTTTTCTGCCATTACATTTTTAAGAGACTGGTCATCCATGCTTATCCCTATGTATGTTTTATATATACTCTGTGCCGTTATGTGCATTATTTCCATTGTTTCAAAAAGCAAACATAAAGACGGAAAAGCTCATGGTGCTGTTGCAATATTACTATTTATTTACACAATGTTTTTCTTCTGTTTCTTTAATTCAAGTGACTATAACTGTAAGATTATTGAAACCGATTTCCCCATCGCACTTTTCAGCGGTTTACTGTTTGCAGTAATAGTCGTTGCCTTTGCAAAACGTTCTTCACTCATTGCAGAACCAAAAGAATCAAAGCAGACGGTTGTTAACAACATTCAGGAAACAACAAATGCCGATGAATTGAAAAAGTATAAAGACCTGCTTGACAGCGGTGCAATATCACAAGAAGAATTTGATGCAAAGAAAAAGGAACTTTTGGGTTTATAATATTAACGGGGAACGGTTTTGAGCCGTTCCCTGTTTCTTTATGTCTCCAAAAGAGAAAGATATTTATAAACCGTGTTTCTACTCAGACCGCAGACCCTTGCGAACTCAGAAAGATTCAGATTGCCCGATTTGAACGCAGGATAATGTCTGTAAAACACTTGCGGAATCGCATCCGTTGTTGTTTGCGGTCGCCCGATTTTCGCTCCCTTTGCTTTGGCATTTGCCATTCCTGAACGCACTCTTTCACGGATGATTCTGAGTTCGAGTTCCGCAAACACTCCCGACATCTGAATGAACGCATTTGTCATGGGGTCAATCTGACCGTTTGAACAATCAACCGTAATACTCCCCACAATTACGAGACGGAGCTTATTATCCTTTACGGTTTCGATAATTTCACAAAGTTGCTTTGTGCTTCGGGCAAGTCTTGAAACTTCAAGAGTATAAATTGTGTCTCCTTCCTGAGCCTGTTCCAAGAGGGATGAAAGCTCCTGCTTCACGGCACTGTCGCCGTGTTCGTATTCAAGGAATATTTCCGTTGCTCCTGCGGCTTTCAGTTCTTTAACCTGACGAAAAATATCTTGTTTGCTCTCATTAGTCGAGCAACGTGCATATCCGTAGTTCATGATTTATCTCCTTATCAATCAACAAAGGTGTTGTATGTGAATTTTGCTCCAAGCTTAAAGCCTGCAATAAAACTGTCTGCGTTGCTTACACAAAGGAACTCACCCGACTGTTTCAGATATGTGTCAAACAGTTCGCTTTCCGCATCGGTCAGGCTTGCGGCAAGCACACTCTCTGTCTGAGACAGAGCTTTTAATCTCTTTCTGAGTTCGGGTTTCAGCTCGGTTGTGATTTCCTGCGGCTCGATGTTTCCGTAATAAAATTCTTCAATAAAGTTCGGCATCTTTTATCCTTTCTCCGCCCCACTGTTGCGTGGGGCGGACTGTCTATTCTCAGCAGATTGAGAAGCGGCGGCTGCTGACCTGCTTTGTGAACTCCTTATACATTTCACCGTGCATCTTCTTGAATGCGGTGGTATCGAATCTCTGTGAGAGCACCGAAGTCCAACGGATGATATAAGCTCCTGCTTCAAGTTCCTCGGTGTCCTGTTCAAGCATCTCTGCTTTGAGTGCCTCTCTGATTGCCTCTGCTTCTGCCTTAGCATCCTCGATGATTGTTTCCCACTCTGCGAGAGCCTCGATTTTCTTGATGATTTCGTTGTTTGACATGGTTGTTATCTCCTTTGTTTTTATTTGTTTGGTGTGTATCAACTGTCTATATTATAGCACTAAATATTAGTGCTGTCTATTGACATATTGCACTAACTTTTAGTGTAATCTTTGTGCAAATTTAGCACTTGATTTTAGTGCAACAATATGATAGAATGATTACACTGGGAAAGGTGGTGCTAAAATATGGCATTACAGTATAAGATTGATATTATGGATGCGTTAAAAAACAAAGGCTATTCTTCAACTAAAATCCGTGAAGAAAAACTTATCGGTCAATCATACCTTCAACAAATCAGACACGGCGAATTGGTATCATGGAAAACCATTGATACTCTTTGCTCCCTCTTAGACTGTCAGGTGGGCGATTTGGTTGAGTATGTAAAAGACCCCGATGCTCAGTAAAGGGGTGTTCGAGTTTCTTGAACAAATAACGGCGATTTTCGTGCGGAATACACCCGATTTTTACCGAGCTTAAAGTGTGAATGAAAGCAGTTGTTTTTCTGAACAGGGGTCAGGGGGTATATTTCGGGAGAATCAAAAACACTTTCGCCCTTTGCGGAATTGCGTGGCTCGTTCTCCGTCTGAATGTGATTTTTGTTTCGGATTACGGTTTATCCCGACCGCAAATGATAGAATGATTATTTCTCCGTCAAACAAACCAAAAGGAATATAAACGAAAAAATACGGCAAACCGTGAGATTGTCTCTCTTGGTTTGCCGTATTGTTATTTGAAATCTTTAAAGATTTTGTCAAATGCCATATCAAGTGCGGTTTTCATGCTCTTTTGCATAAAGGCAAGAATTTCCGCCTCGATTATGTTCTTCTTTTTCCGCTTTTTATCTTTTGGCTTCGCCACTGTTATTTCACCTCGCTTGTAAAGATGAATTGAACAGTTTCGGGTTCTTCCGAATCATGTAATGAGTTGAAGAAATTATCTCTCTGTTCTGTATAGTTTTCTATTGCAGATTTGCCGTTCATTTGATAATAAAACAAATCGGGAACTTTGCCCTATGCCCTGTTAAACTCCAATAAATCTTTATTCATATATTTTCTCCTTCCATAATATCATCAAGGGATATATTCAATGCAACCCTGTTGACTGTATAGCTTCTCCAATTTTCCTCTTTTGGAATCTGAGTGTTCAGCGGCGGCTAATACAGGCGGATGAAATATCCTTCTCTTTCTCCGATTTCTTCTTCGATTTCTGCTCTTGTTTTGCTCTTGGCGGTATAAAGAACATTGAATCTGACGTTATATCTCCGCCTATGGGCTTCCGCAAGAACTTTATATTTATTCTCTTTTGGATTTCCCATTGAAGCCCAATGTTCCGCCATTCGGTATAGAATATCTTTGCTTTTACCGATATAAACGATTTTATTGTTGACGGTTATTGAATAAACCCCCGAACACTAAAACTTTTTACTCCATTCTTGCTCAATGTATTTGTTGTATATGTTCTGTATGTGTAAATTACTCATATTCATTCTCCTTCCTTAAAATACAAAATTACCGTGTTCGTCTGTTGAACACTCACTTACTTTTTGATTCTTTATATTGTTATAATTTATATTATTCGAGCTTATAATTTTCTCTATATTATTATGCGTATTTTCAATAACCCCTGCTGAGGTATATTCAGAATTTGAAGGGGTATATTCATTGTCGGGGGAAGGGGTATTTTCAATATCCCTCTCCGCACTTTTATAAATCGCATCATAATCAACGATGATTTCACCTTGCTGACCGTTTTCGCTTGGCTTGTGGATTATCCAACCTTTTTCAATCAGCTTTTTTCTTGCACTCTTATATGTTGTTTCTGACATTCCGCATCTGCTCATGACCGTCGCCTCAGGAACGGCAAAACTGCCGTTGTCTGCGTTTCCTGTCAGAAATAATATCAGTTTCAGCTAAGCTCCTTCTTTGCCTGTCAGACCGTTAAATATTATTGATTCAAGGTGATTCGTTCTCATTGCCATTCCCCACTTTTTATCCCTGTTTTTTTCTCCATTAGCCCTCAGTATCGGTGCCTGAATAAAAACGCCCATAGCCGCAAATCCTCCACTATTCGCAAATAAATCTGATATACTGACTTGTATTCATGTGATATTTTCTTGCCTACTCTTGGATTGCTTCCTTTTCTTTTTCAGTCAGGCGAAGGTCAATTTTTTTATCTTTTTTTGGACTCATTTTATCTCTCCTTTTACTTGTAAATTTTCTTTGAAATGAATTATCAGACGTTGTCCTACCTTCTAATATATTATACAAAAAATTTTTCTTAAAATCAAAAAAGAGCGGTCGCCGCAAACAAAAACGCCACTGAACAGTTGAGTTCAGCGGCGGACTTGCTTTATTAAAATACATATGGATTCCTCTTATGAAACTTTTTTAAGTTGGAGTTCTTCGCTCTTTGTCTCTTGGATTTCTTCCGAATCCTTTTTAATAGTCGGCATACCGTTATTTACGATTTCAGGATATTTCTCCAAAAACCAATTTTTTATTTCGGGATAACGGTGTGCTTTCGAGTGGCATTCACTGATAAAAAGTTTATCATCAAGTTCTTGGAGAACAGCATCTCTTGTTTCAATGGGCTCAAATCTTCTGATAAATTCTCTCATATAATCATAAGTTAATCCCTCATAGTGTTCCTGATTGCCGTTGATTTTTATATCTTCACGAACAACAACCTTATAGCTCGGGAAACTCTTTATATATCCTGCATGTATTTTAAACTCCTTATTTTTGGGGTTCTTTGCTTTTTCCGCAAACCATTTGTAAAGGACAATTTGATTGTTAGCGTGGTCGAATCTTGCAGGGTTAATTCTTGTTTTAGTCTTTGCCATAGTTATTTACCTTCCTTTCCTAATTAAGCCACAACTCTGAGATTGGCTTTCTTTTCTTCACGAACCTTTGCTCTCTTGGCTTTAATTTCCTTAAGTGTCTTGTCGGTATCATTGTTGAATTCTTCGATTTCAGGATATGTCGCCAAGAACCACATTCTTACATCACCATAAGAGTATTCTTTGATAGCAACATCTCTTTCACCTTTTTCATTAAGACCCCTGAGCTTATAGAACATTTTAAGATTTTCTTCCTTATTGTCATGAGCTTCGATATATCGCTTCATGTAATCGTAATCAAGACCTTTGTAAGTATCTTTATTAGTTGAGTTTGCTTTTACAACGATTTCAAAATCAGGGCATAATGTGCGGAGTTTTACAAGTTCATTGAACTTTTCACTGCCGAACTTTCCTGCTTCCTTAGCTTCTGTCTTTGTCATTTCGATTGTGTTTTTTTCAAAATTAATTGTCATAGTTATCATTTCCTTTACTAAATTATTTTGCGGTAAGTCGCTACCTTATTTCAGCACTTCAGGTTTCACCGTTTGCCTCTTGGTTTCGTTCACTCCTTTCAGGCGTTTTGTTTTGGTGTGTTCCCCTCTGCTGTGTCTACAGTATATCACGCAACCACAATTTATCAGTCGTTATAAATGCAAAAAAC
>JAGAOT010000015.1 GCA_017623615.1 Clostridia bacterium
CGCTGCTATGAAGGCTGCTTCCTCAGCTTCCTTCGGTTACACAGAAGAAGAACTCGTTTCCAGCGATATCATCGGTATCACCTACGGTTCACTCTTCGATGCAACTCAGACAATGGTTACAAAGATTGCTGACGACCTCTATCAGGTTCAGGTTGTTTCATGGTATGACAATGAAAACAGCTACACAAGCCAGATGGTTCGCACAATCAAGTACTTTGCAGAGCTTGCATAATTTAAGCTGAATAAAATTAAAGGGTCGGCATTATCCGCCGACCCTTTTTTGCATGGTGATATTATGGGATTAAAACGTCTTGACAAGTTAATAGCGCTCAACTGCAACGTTTCCAGAAAGGATGCGCGAAAGCTGATTAAGGACTCCGCCGTTTCGGTTAACGGCAGGGTTGTTTTGCGCGCCGAGGAGCTTGTTGACGCAGAGGTTGATGATATAGACGTAAAGGGATATAACTTTACAGCCAAGGAACATGTTTATATCATGCTCAACAAGCCGCAGGGAGTTATCAGCGCAACAACCGACCCTGCCAAAAAGACGGTTATTGATATTATCCCCGAATCGCTTAAAAGGCGCAGTCTTTTCCCCGCCGGCAGGCTGGACAGAGATACAGTCGGTCTTTTAATTATAACGGACGACGGCGCATTTGCTCACAGAATCATGAGCCCTGCCCACCATGTTTTCAAGACCTATGAAGCAACGCTTTCTTTCCCTATTGACGGAAACGACATTACGAGGCTTGAGGGCGGAATAACCCTCGGTGACGGCACGGAATGCCTGCCCGCGAAGGTTAAATCCTTTACGACCTCAGAAGGTCTGCCCGCGGCGGAAATTAAAATCAGAGAGGGCAAATATCATCAAGTTAAGCGAATGTTTCACGCTCTCGGCAACAATGTTGAGCATTTGAGGCGCATTCAGATAGGCTCGTTAAAGCTTGATTTTTCGCTTGCGGAGGGTGAATGCCGCGAGCTTACCGACAGCGAGTTGGACCTTGTTTTTAAAGATGAATAAAACAAAAAATAAACACATTATCGTGCATTCAAAAGCATAGTTTTATATAGAGTGAAATGATTCGAACTCCACACGGTTTTGAAAGGCGTATTTGGTTCGAAGCATTTCACTCTTAACTATGGAGGTGCGATAATGTGTTTGTTGTTTTAAAAATTATAAATCCCGAAAAAGGATTTTTAAAGCGCAGAAAACAGAAAAAGGCTTTGGATAACGCCGTGCTGCGCTCATGTCCGACGGAAAAGGGGCTGCCGTTTTATATTCTTGAAGTTCTTGACGGAAAACGCGGCATCAACTGGAAGCTTGCCGCCGACAAATGCGGCAGATATTCCTCGCGCATAATTGCCCCGCGCAGTCTTCCCCTGCCCGACCACGCAAGGCTGAAAAGATTTATTCCGATTTCCATGAACTCTGTTCTGGTGTTCAATACCGCATTGAAAATCATTGAAAAATCAAAGCTTGTGCCTGATGAAATATGCATAACCCTGACCGACCGAAACGGCGTTCATCCGCGGGATGTCTGCAAAATTCTGCCTTACGCATCAACCGTCAGGGTTGTTACCAACCACCCCGAGCGATATGCCGCGGCATGCTCCGAGGCCTTTGAAGAGCACGGTGCATCGCTGATAATTCGAAACGCGTATGAGCCTGTCTCAAAGCCCGATATCGTTATTTGCTGTGACGGTGCGGTTACGGCATCCATGAAAAACGCTGCCATCTTCACTTCAAAGCGCAAAAACGGCGGAAAGCTTGTTTTTTCGGGCAGCGGAGTATGCCTTGCGCCAAAGCATGCAGAGATTATTTCGCCCGAAACCGACCCCGTTGATTTTGCGGGCGCATTGACCGAGCTTTGCGGAAGCCGAGAATATAAAAACGCGGTGTTTTCTCAAATTGAAGCAACCTGCCGAAAATGCGAAGAGTCCCCGCCCGAAAAATGCCTTGAATGCTGTTGCTTAGGAAGAATAAACACTTGACATTATTATATATATTTTATATAATATAACAGAAAATGGATTCATATAATCAAATCAAAGGAGATATATCGAAATGGAAAAACAGACAGTCTTTACCCGTGAGGATTATAACAAGCTCAGTGCAGAACTTAACAAACTTAAAACCGAGGGAAGAGACGACATTGCCGAAAAGATTAAAGAAGCTCGTTCCCACGGCGACCTTTCCGAAAACGCCGAATATGATGAGGCTATGAACGAGCAGGCAAAGCTCGAAGCTGAAATTGCAAAGCTCGAGGCTGACCTGCGCAACGCAAAGATTCTTGACGAAGAAGAGCTTACCACCGAGGTTATTCACATCGGCGCAAAGGTTAAGCTTTATGACATGGACTTTGACGAAGAGGTTGAATACAAAATCCTCGGCAAGAGCGACCTTGAAAACGGCGTTATCTCCGACCTTTCACCCGTCGGCTCCGCTATCATGGGCAAGAAAGTCGGCGACATTGCAGATGTTCACACCCCCTCCGGCAAAGTGATTCAGATGAAAATTCTTTCAATTTCAAAATAATTTTTGTGATATTCGGAGCCGCAAGGCTCCGTCTGTCGCTTCTATCGTTTCAAGAAAGGACACTAAAACAATGGCTGAAGAAAAGATTATAAATGCCGCTCCCGAAGAGGAGCAGGTGCAGGACACCAACGAACTCAGACAAATCAGGGTTGAAAAGCTTGAAGCTCTTCAGGCTGCAGGCAACGACCCTTTCCAGATTACACTTGCGGAGCAGAGCATTCACAACGCTGAAATCGTTGAACGATTTGAGGAGCTCGAAAACACAGACGTTTCAATCTGCGGCAGAATGATGAGCCGCCGTGACATGGGCAAGGCGAACTTCATTGATGTCAGAGACCTGAGCGGCAGAATGCAGGTTTATGTTAAGATTGATGAGATTGGCGAAGAAAACTTTGCAGACTTCAAGAAGTGGGATATCGGCGATATCATCGAGGTTAAGGGCTTTGTTTTCAGAACAAGAAGAGGCGAGGTTTCCGTTCATGCAAAAGCTCTCCGTCTGCTTTCAAAGTCACTTCTCCCCCTCCCCGAAAAATTCCACGGTCTGACCAACACAGATACAAGATACCGCAGACGTTACCTTGACCTTATCATGAACCCCGAGGTTAAAGACACCTTTGTTAAGCGTTCGCTTATTCTTCGCGAGATAAGAAACTATCTTGATTCACAAGGCTTCCTTGAGGTTGAAACTCCCGTTCTTGTTTCAAACGCGGGCGGTGCGGCTGCAAGACCCTTTGAAACCCACCACAACGCTCTTAACGAAGATTTCAAGCTCCGTATTTCTCTTGAGCTTTATCTTAAAAGACTTATCGTTGGCGGCATGGAAAAGGTTTATGAAATCGGAAGAGTTTTCAGAAACGAGGGTGTTGACACCCGCCACAACCCCGAATTCACTCTTATGGAGCTTTATCAGGCATACACAGACTACAACGGCATGATGGAGCTCACCGAAAACCTCTATCGCCACGTTGCCCAGGCTGTTCTCGGCACAACAAAGATTTCATACAACGGCGTTGAGATGGACCTCGGCAAGCCCTTTGAAAAGATTACAATGGTTGATGCCGTTAAGAAGTATGCGGGCATTGACTGGAACGAGGTTGAAACCCTCGACGATGCAAGAGCACTCGCCGACAAGCATCACATTGACTATGAGGCAAGACACGGCAAGGGCGATATCCTTGCAATGTTCTTTGAAGAATATGCGGAAGAGCATCTCATTCAGCCCACTTTCGTTATCGACCACCCGATTGAGATTTCTCCCCTCACAAAGAAAAAGCCGAGCGACCCCAACTTTGTTGAACGCTTCGAGTTCTTCATGAACGGCTGGGAAATGGCAAACGCTTATTCCGAGCTTAACGACCCCATTGACCAGAGAGAGCGCTTCAAGGCTCAGGAAGCTCAGCTTGCCCAGGGCGACGAAGAAGCCAACACCACAGACGAAGACTTCATGATGGCTCTTGAATACGGCATGCCCCCGACAGGCGGCATCGGCTTCGGCATTGACAGAATGTGCATGCTTCTGACCGACTCGCAGGCTATCAGAGACGTTCTTCTCTTCCCCACAATGAAGTCACTCGGCGGCGATTCAACCAAGACCGCAGCAAAAGCAGATGTTGAGGCTGAAGCACCTGTTCAGGAAGCTGTTAAGGAAGCTATTGATTTCTCAAAGGTAGTTATTGAGCCTTTGTTTGAAGAAACCGTTGATTTCGAAACCTTCAGCAAATCCGATTTCAGAGCCGTTAAGGTTAAGGACTGCGTTGCAGTTCCCAAGAGCAAAAAGCTTTTGCAGTTCACTCTTGATGACGGCACCGAAAACGAGCGCACAATTCTCAGCGGCATCCATGCATTCTATGAGCCCGAAGAACTTATCGGCAAAACACTCATCGCCATCACAAACCTTCCCCCCAGAGCGATGATGGGCATTGAATCCTGCGGCATGCTCCTTAGTGCAATTCACGAGGAAGAGGGCGAAGAAAAGCTCCATCTTCTTATGGTTGACGAGCATATCCCTGCCGGCGCAAAGCTTTATTGATTTTATGAAAATTTCGGTTGCGCTCGCCGCTTATAAAGGCGAGCAATATATCGCCGAGCAGCTTGACTCCATCCTCAAACAGCTCGGTGAAAACGATGAAATTATTGTTTCGGACGATTATCCGCAGGGTAAAACCCGCGATGAAGTTCTGAAATTCCAAGACAAAAGAATCCGTTATATTGAGGGCAAGGGCGAGGGCGTTGTTAAGAATTTTGAAAACGCTCTCAACGCCTGCACGGGCGACGTTATTTTTCTCTGCGACCAGGACGATGCGTGGCTCCCCGACAAGGTTGAAAGCGTTATGAAAGAAATTCAAAACGGCGCGGACCTTGTGCTCCACGATGCCGCAGTTGCAGACTCCGCACTCAATATAACCGAGCCGTCTTATTTTGCCGTTCACGGTTCAAACGCTTCTTTTTTCGGCAACATAATCCGCAATTCATTTGTAGGATGCTGCATGGCATTCAAAAAAGAAACCTTGCTCGCTTCGCTCCCTTTCCCCAAGGGTCTTGCGATGCACGACTGGTGGATTGCTCTTGTTGCCATGAAGAAAAAGCAAAAGGTTGTTTTGCTTGACAAGCCGCTTATCAAGTGGCGCAGGCATGATTCAACCGTAACCGGCGGCAAAACAAGCCTTTTGCAAAAAATCAAATGGCGGCTGAATATTGTTTTGTCTTTGGCAAGGATTAAGTGATTTCCAATTTGTGCCTTGGAAAGGAATTATGAAATGAATAAAACCGTAACCGGATGCATAGTGACCTACAACAACATGGCAACCATTGACAATGCCGTAGGCTCGCTTCTCAAATGCACCGAGGTCCCGTTCCGCCTTTATGTTGTTGACAACGGCTCAACAGACGGAACGGTTGAACATATAGAAAAAAATTATCCCGAGGTTACCCTTATCCGCAGCGGCGGCAATATCGGCTTCGGCGCGGGGCATAACCTCATTATGGACAAGCTTGACTCCGACTATCATGTTATCATCAATCCCGATATCATAGTCAGGGACGATGTTATAGCAAAGCTTGTTGATTTTCTTGAAGCAAACAAAGATATCGGCATGGCATCGCCCGAAATCCGCTTCCCCGACGGAAGAATACAGATTCTCGGCAAGCGCGCTCCGTGCATCAAGTATCTTGTTGCGAGCCGAATGAGAGGCAGCGGCGAGCCCGGCAGCATTCTTAAAGAATACGCTATGCTGGACTGCGACCTTTCACAGCCCACCGACATTCAGAATGCCACCGGCTGCTTTATGTTCATAAGGACAGAGCTTTTCAAAGCAATCGGCGGCTTTGACAAACGCTATTTTATGTATTTTGAGGACAGCGACCTTACCCGCGAGGTTAATTCGAGATGCCGCACGGTTTATTATCCCGAAGCAACGGTTTATCACGAATGGGGCCGCGAATCCAAAAAGAACTTCAAGCTAAAGCTTGTTCAGATTAACTCCATGCTCAATTATTTTGCAAAATGGGGTTTAAAATAACAGGCGGAAACGGAAAATATTATGAAATATTTGAAGAATTTCTATAAATACAGATTTCTGCTTTATGAAATCGTGCGTAAAAACATAAAACTGCAATACAGAAACTCTGTTCTGGGCGTTTTTTGGACTTTTCTGCAGCCCTTGCTGACAACACTTGTTCTTGTTGTTGTTTTCGGCGGAGTTTTCGGCGCAGACCGCTCATACACCGTAAATTACCCCATTTATCTGCTTTGCGGCCGCCTTATTTATGAGTTTTTCTCCCAGTCCACAAAGCGCGCAATGAGGTCAATCAACAACAGCGCAAGCGTTATCAAAAAGGTTTATGTGCCGAAATACATCTATCCGCTTTCAAATGTGCTTGCGAATTTCGTAACATTTTTGATTTCGCTGCTTGTGCTTGTGTGCTTTATTGTTTTCTATTATTTCTTCACAGACAAACAGCCCGTAATCAACGCGCATGTTTTGCTCGCGTTTGTTCCCATCGTTATTCTTCTTATTCTCTGTGTGGGTGTCGGCCTTATTTTGAGCACTCTTGCGGTTTTCTTTAAGGATATCGAATATCTTTACGAAGTATTCTGCATGCTTCTTTTCTATCTCACCCCGATTTTCTACCATGTTGACCAGCTCAATCTTCCGAGCAAGATTTTCCGATATGCGCTTATGGGCAACCCGCTTTATTCCATAACGGAAATGTTCAGAAGCTGTGTGCTTTACGGCGAAATGTTCAACATGAACCACCTGCTTTATTCGCTCGGCTTCAGCCTTGCAACAGTATTGATAGGTCTTTATGTTTTCTACAAAAAGCAGGATAAATTTATTCTTCATATTTAAGGTGAATGGAGTAATCCGAACCTGCCCTAAAGCGAGCCTTTTCGGAGTTTCGGCATTGAAAGGCGCCAGCCTTCCTGCAACCTCAACAACCAAAAATCGGCTGAAAATCCTTTGCTTTTGGGTCGAAGAATTTTCACGGAGCGGATTTTTGGTCAATCAAGGCACAAAACGGAGCAAATCCTTTCGGATTTGCGAGTATTTTAACGATGAGTGAACGGAAATACGCCCGTGAAAATCATGGTTCGCATTATTCCATTCACCTTATTGAGAGGATAAGACTATGAGTAAACCGGCAATAGTTGTTGAGAATATGAGCATGATGTTCAACCTCAACAAAGAAAAGGTTGATAATTTAAAAGAATATTTTATAAAGCTTGTAACAAGGAAGCTCCATTTCACCGAATTCTGGGCACTCAAGGATATCAGCTTCACGGTTGAAAAGGGCGAAAGAGTAGGCGTTCTCGGCTTTAACGGCGCGGGCAAATCCACTCTGCTCAAGGTTATTGCGGGCGTTTTAAAGCCCACCGAAGGCAGCGTTAAAGTTAACGGCGTTATTGCCCCTATGCTTGAGCTCGGCGCAGGCTTTGACCTTAACTATTCGGGCAGAGAAAATATTTTTCTTTACGGCGCAACAATGGGCTATTCCCGCAAATTCATCGAAGAAAAATACGATGAAATAGTTGAATTTTCGGAGCTTGGTGATTTTATTGAGGTTCCTGTGAAAAACTATTCATCGGGCATGCGCGCAAGGCTCGGCTTTGCGATTGCAACCGCGGTTGAGCCCGAAATACTTATTCTGGACGAGGTTTTGTCCGTAGGCGATGCAAAGTTCAGGCAGAAAAGCGAGGCAAAGGTTCGCTCAATGTTCGGCAAGGGAACAACGGTTTTGTTTGTTTCCCACAGCACACAGCAGGTGCTCAACATCTGCAACAAGGCGATTATCCTTGACCACGGCAAGCTTATCGCGCAGGGCGATGCCAAGGAAATCTGCGCCAAATATAACGAAATGGTAAAAGGCAAATAACACCGAAAGGATGATATAAATGGTTTTTGCAGCAGTTTTTGCGGGCGGTATCGGCAGCCGAATGGGCAACTCCGACACTCCGAAGCAGTATCTTGAGCTTGGCACAAAGCCCGTTATTGTTCACACGATAGAAAAATTCTTTGTTAACGATAAAATTGACGAAATCATTGTACTTTGCCCCAAGGCATGGGTTGCTCATACGCAGGATTTGGTTAAAAAGCACCTGCCCGAAGGCAAAAAAATAACGGTTATCGCAGGCGGTGCTTCAAGAAACGGCACCCTTGAAAATGCGATTGATTTCATTGAGAAAAACTATGAAACAAACGAAGAAACCGTTATTGTTACCCACGATGCGGTAAGACCCTTCCTCACCCACAGAATTATTGAGGAAAATGTTGCAGCAGCCCTTGAATACGGCGCATGCGACACGGTTATCCCCGCAACGGACACAATCGTTGAAAGCCAAAACGGAGAAATGATTTCAACAATTCCCGACCGCAGCAAAATGTATCAGGGTCAGACCCCGCAGTCCTTCCGCTTAAAGGAGCTTGCAAGAGTTCTTTCAAGCCTCACGGAGGATGAAAAAGCAATTCTCACCGACGCCTGCAAGATATTTTCCATCAAAAACAAGGATGTTTTTATGGTTCAGGGCGAGGTATTCAACATCAAAATCACTTATCCCTATGACCTCAAGGTAGCTCACACTCTTTTGGGAACTGCCGATTAATTTGAAAGGCAAGGATTCAGATGATTAATTCAGTATACAGGCTCATCGCACCGGGCATGATTGAAGTTGCCTGCACGGAGCCGGATATAAAAAACAGCGTTATTTTGCGCCCGCTTTACCTTTCCGTCTGCAAGGCGGACCAACGCTATTATCTGGGCAGAAGAAGCCGCGAAGCGCTCAAAGCCAAGCTGCCCATGGCACTTATCCACGAATGCGTTGCAAAGGTTGTTTTTGACCCGACGGGCAATTTTAAGCCGGGCGATTTGGTTGTTCCCGTGCCCAACACTCCCATGGAGGAGGACGAGGTTATTGCGGAAAACTACCGCATTTCAAGCCGCTTCTGCTCCAGCGGATATGACGGCTTTTTGAGGGACTATATTGACATATCCCCCGACAGACTGGTTAAAGTGCCCGACGGCGTTGACCTGCGCATTGCTTCCTTTGCGGAGCTTATCAGCGTTGCGGTGCACGCGGTAACACGCTTTGAAAAATTTGCTCACAAAAGAAAAAATTCAATCGGAATCTGGGGTGACGGCAACGTCGGCTTCATAACCGCGCTCGTTTTAAAGGCTCTTTATCCCAACACAAAGCTTTATGTTTTCGGCACGGTTTATGAAAAGCTTGCATATTTTGCTTTTGCGGATGGCGCATATCATGTTGACCATGTTCCCGCCGATTTGAAGATAGACCACGCGTTTGAATGCGTCGGCGGTGAGGGCTCACGCTTTGCAATCGCCCAAATCATTGACATGATTAACCCCGAAGGCTCGGTTGGTCTTATGGGTGTCAGCGAAAGATTTGTTGACATCAACACAAGAATGGTGCTTGAAAGAGGGCTTAACCTTTTCGGCTCAAGCCGCAGCGGCGTTGACGATTTCAAGCGCACAATGGAGCTTCTTGAAAGAATCCCAAGCTTGCCGCCTATCTTGAAAACCTTATAGGCGAGGTTGTTGAGGTTAAATCAATCCCCGACATTCACAAGGCATTTGCTATTGATATAAGCCGCAACTTCGGCAAAACCGTTATCAAATGGGAGAAATAAAGTTCTTATGAAAATATCGGTTATAATTCCCGCATACAACAGCGAGAGATTCCTTACCGAAACTCTCGACTGTCTGCTGGGACAAACCCTTAAGGATATTCAAATTATAATTGTCAACGACGGCTCAACGGACAGCACGGCGGATATAATCGCTGAATATGCCGCAAAAAACGCTAACATTCTGCCTGTTTATCAGGAGAATGCGGGTGTATCCGCCGCAAGAAACAACGGCATAAGCCGCGCAGAGGGCAAATACACAATCTTTGTTGACAGCGACGATTTGCTCTCTCCCGATGCGCTTGAAGTGATATATAATTCGCTTGAAGAAAACGGGGCAGACCTTGCAATTTGCCGCACGATGCGCTTCGGCTACGGCGGAGAGGAATATAACCCCATTGTTGATTCGCTTGCAAAAGAAAAGGTTATCGACTGCTTTGACAAACGTCTGCTTTGGAATTTTTTGATAAGCAACAAATGCTTCAAAACGGAGCTTCTCAAGAAAAGCGGCATTCTCTTTCCTCCCCTGCGCTACAGCGAGGACGGCGCATTCACCATGCAGTTTATATACGCTGCAAAGCCGAAAATAACGGGTGCTTACGGTGCGGTTTTCAAATACCGCCGCCACACGCCGAGCGAGGGCTTTTCCGTCAGTCAAAGCATCAGCGGTGAGCTTGTCAGCCACTTTTTGCAGTCGCTTGATATTGTTTATAAAGCCGCAGAAAAGGTAACTGACAACGGCGATTATCTGCAGGAAATCCTTTGCAAAACCTATTTTGCGCTCATAAACGAATTTTATCGCATCCTTTGGCGCGCGGATAACGAAACGCTGAAATTCATCGGCGAAAACTGCCGCGAATTAAAATCGCGAATGACTGCGGAAGCCTTCAAAAAATGTGCGAATACTCAAAAAGACCTCGGCAGCCCGATTTTTGACAGAAACGAAATTGCCGAAAATCCCTTTGTCAGCATTATCGCAAAGGATTGCTCCGAAGAATTTATCGGCTCGCTTTATGCGCAGTCCATGCCGATTTTTGAATTGATAACGGCAAGCAAAAACATGCCCGACTGCGAAAACATACAGCAGCTTTCGTCCGATGGCTTCAAAAGAGCTGCGAAGAAAGCGGCAAAAGGCAAAATTACCGTTGTTTTAAACGGCAAAAAGCCGCTTGACTCTCGCTTTTTAAAGGTTGTTTCGCTTTTAAAGCGTTCACCTAAATTCGGCATATTCCCGAATTTTATAATCAAAATCGGTGCGATGCTGTTTTTAAAAATCAAAAAATAACCGTTGGTGTTAATTTTGAAAAAGCTTTTTTATTCTTTATATGCCCTTTTTTTCAACATAAGCAGAATTTTTCCCGTTAAACAAAACAGAATTGCGTTTGTTGCTCCGCACAACGGCGGCAGCGGCGATTCGCTGGGCACTCTGCGCAGTTATATTGAAAAAAAAGGCGGATATGATACAGTAACCATCTCCGCAAGGGACCTGAAGCTTGATTTTTCGGGCATAGGTGCCCTTGCCTCATCCTGCCTTAAAGCGGCGGGATTTTTCACTTTAAAGGCAAAGGCTCTTGCCACTTCCAAATATGTTTTTCTCAATGACAATTTTATGCCGATGGCATCGCTCAAATTCAGCCCCGAAGCGGTTGTTACACAGCTTTGGCACGCCGAGGGAGCGTTCAAAAAATTCGGGCTTTCCGCTCCGCTGACTTCTGAGGTTGCCGCGCGTGAAAAGAAATGCTCCGAAAAGCTTACATACATAGTCTGCTCATCAAAAAACGTTGTTCCTTTATATGCCGAGGCTTTCGGGGTAGAACAAAGCAAAATATTGCCGCTCGGCGCACCGAGAATAGATTCACTCCTCGCCGAAAAAGACGTTACTGCTCTGCGTGAGGAATTTGACAAAAAGCATCCCGAATGCAAGGGCAAAAAGCTTGTGCTTTATGCTCCCACATTCCGCGACAGCCCCGAGGCTAACAAAAAGCTTCTTGACAACATTGACATGGCTGCCTTTAATCGCGAATTGGGTGATGAATACAGCCTGCTTGTAAAGCTTCACCCGCAAATCAATGCGGGCGTTACCGCCAAAGGCACGGTTGACGTTACACAAAGCCACGATATCGGCGATTTAACGCTCATATGCGACATGCTTATAACCGATTATTCCTCGGCTTGCATGGATTTTGCCCTGCTCTCAAAGCCCTGCGTTTTCTTTGCGTTTGACCTTGAGGAATACGAAAAAGAGCGTTCTTTCTATTTTGACTATGAAAGCTATGTGCCCGGTGCGGTTGCAATGGATTTTTCCGAAGTTATCGAGGCAATAAAAAATCCCCGAGCCGACGAAGAAAAACTCCGCCGATTCAGGGAATTTAATTTTGATTATGCCGACTGCGAAAACTGCCGCAGAATATACAATTATATTATTTCAGCCAATTTTTGATGATTTCAACCGCTCTTTCGGTTGAGTGACCGTCACATGCATCAATCTGCTCGCTTTTGAATTTTTGGATTCTTTCAGCGGGCGGATTTTCTTTTGCTCCGCGCACTTTTTCGAGCAGCTCCGCGCCGTTTGTTATCATATCACCCGGCAGTCCGTCGGGGAAATCAAGATAAAACCCGCGCTCATACTCTTTATAATCGGGGCAATAGAAAACCGTGGGAACATCAAGCAGACACGCATCATAAATAACAGAGGAATAGTCCGTTATCATAACATCGCAGGCGGCGGTCAAAGCAAGTGTGGATTCACCGGTAAGGTCGATAACGTTGGGATATTCGCCGTTTTCAAAGCGATAATCCATGATTGGGTGGCGGCAAATGACAAAAATCTCGTCGTCATTCATCGCTTTGCTCATTTCGCTCCAATCAATTTCGGAGTTATATACTTTCCGTACGCCGTTATTTTCTCTGAATGTGGGGCAATAAAGATAGATTTTTTTTCCTGCAAACTGCGGATGTTTTTCAAAAATTCCGTTTCGCATTTCGGGGGCATCACGAAGAAGCTTGTCCGTCCTCGGCAAGCCGATTGGCAGGCAGATATCCTCGCTTATGCCAAACGCACCCGCATAGCTTTTGCGGCACGCTTCCGACGTTACGGCAACTGCGGAATACTGCGAATGGGTTGACCTCTCTTCAGCGGGTGTGAGAAGCGACGGCGCATCAAGCCCGAATTTTTTAAAAGCTCCGCATGCATGCCAAATCTGAAACAGCTTTTGTCCCTTGCGAAGCTTGATTGCCCTCATGTAGCGCACATAGTCATCCGTCACGATAACCCTGCTTGTCAGTAAATAATAATAAGCAAGGGGCTTGATTTTAACGGAATGGGGCAGCTTATGCGCAAAAACAACTTTTTTTGCATCAAGCGCATCATAAACCGCCTTTGCGTTGTCAAGCAGTCTGCCGTCTGCGCGGATTGTGTAAAACAAAACTACGTTGCGCATTGGCAGAATGCGGCAAAATGCGCACCACGTTCTGTTAAGAAAAACAAGTATTTTTCGCCTTGTTTTGACGTTCAATATTTTTTTGAGCAGATTTTTCATAAAATCCCTCCGAGAAAAATAAAACAACAGTTGAAAAAAGACCTTGTCGATTGACAAGGTCTTTATTGGCTGGGGAATAGGGATTCGAACCCCAACAAACAGAGTCAGAGTCTGTCGTGCTACCGTTACACTATTCCCCAATGTAACTCGCGTGTGGGCTACGGATATATATTATACACGCTTTAATAAAAATGTCAATATAAATTTTAACATTTTTTTGGGATTTTTTGTTTTTTATTTTAGGGCTAATCTGCCTTACTATTGAAAACAAAGCCCCGATACTGTATAATGTATCCGATAATAATTTGATTATGCAAAAAAGGCAAAAGATAAAGGATGCGAATAGAATGGAAATTATTTTAATCATTCTTGCCGTTTTTTTCGCCGCTCTTGTGTTTAACACGGTTAAATGCAAGGCAAAATCGCGAAAACTCGGCAAAGAAAAAATTCATTACTCCGAAAACGAACAAATCGAATATGCGCAAAAGCTTGCCGAAATGATAAAATGCGAAACAGTATCCGTAAAAGGCAGTTATGACGACACGGAGTTTGCAAAGCTTCGCAAAACCGTTGAGGAGCTTTTTCCGCTTGTTCATAAAAAAGCGGAAAGAATGATTTTCGGCGATGACTGCTGGATTTATAAGCTTGAGGGCAAAGACAAATCCAGAAACATCATGCTCATGTCGCATCACGATGTTGTTGCAGCAAATGGCGAATGGAAGCATCCGCCGTTTGGCGGCGAAATTGCCGGCGGCGCAATATGGGGCAGAGGCACGGTAGATACCAAAACCTCGCTGTTTGCCGAGTTTGAGGCATTGGAGGAGCTTTTGAGCGAAGGCTTTGTGCCCGAATGCAATCTTTACATCGGCTCATCGTGCAATGAAGAAATTTTCGGCAACGGCATTCCCCTTGCAGTTGAATATTTCAAAAAGCAGGGTATCGAATTTGAAACCGTGCTTGACGAAGGCGGCGGAATAATCGACCCTCCCCTCGGCGGGATTGACTGCAAATGCGCCATGATTGCAACCCACGAAAAAGGCAGACACACTTTAATCTGCACCGCAAAGCAAAACGGCGCGGGCAAGGCATTCACCATTGAGAAAAAAACGCCCGTTGTGCGCATGGCTTCGTTTATTGCCGAGGTCAGCAGAAAAAAGATTTTTAAAACCGCGCTTTATCCGGTTGTTAAAAAAATGCTGACTGACCTTGCGCCCTATACCCCGCTCCCCCTGCGTTTTCCGCTTTCAAACCTTTGGCTTTTCGGCGGAATAATCAAAGCCGTTGTGCCAAAAATCAATTCGCAGGCTTCATCTATGCTGGGTACAACCTTCACCTTCACCGATATAAAAGGCTCAACCCGCGATAAGGAATGCACCTCAACCGCATATTTCCGTTTTATCGATGATGCGGATTTTAAGGCGGATTTGGAAAAATTCAAAAAAATCGCTGAAAAGCACGGCATTGAGCTCCGAGAGGGCGAGGGAAACGAAAGCTATATCCCCGCCGATATGGCACACAAGGGATATAAATATACCCGCGAATGCGTAGCGGAAATTTTCCCGCATGCCGCATGCGCACCTTATCTGCTCCCCGCAGGCACGGATGCAAGGCATATGACCGAAATCTGCAAATGTGCGCTCCGCTTTGCTCCGATTGAAATGAACACCCAACAGTTTGACAGCGTTCACAACGAAAACGAAAATATTTCCGTAAAAGCCGTTGCAAACGCGGTAGCATTCTATAAATATTACATAAGGAACTATAAATAATGAACGAATATGCTTGGCAGGGCCGCTGGATTGGCGGCGATATGACGGTTGAAGACCGATTTGCTCCGATTTTCAAAAAGGAGTTTGAAGTTGCAACAGAAATAAAGAAAGCTGAAATCCGTATTTGCGGGCTTGGTCTTTTTGAACTGAAAATCAACGGCAGTCTGCCCGATGACTCGGTTTTGAATCCCGCACACACGCAATACAGCCGGACCGTGCTTTACAGAGAATTTGACATTGCGAATTTGCTTTGCATCGGCAAAAACGAACTAACCGTTGAGCTTGGCAACAGCTTTTTCAATGACATGACTTATGTCTGGAACTGGAACAATGCTTCATGGCGCGCGGCGCCAAAGCTGATTGCCGATTTGTGCATTGAATACACAAACGGTAAAACTCAAACCGTCAAAACCGATGAAACATGGCTTGTTACGCTTGACGGACCGATAACCGCAAACAGCATTTATCTTGGCGAAACTTATGATGCAAGGCGCACGGAATTTACATGGCGCAATGCAAAAGAGGTTGAAGCACCCAAAGGCGTTCTTAAGCCGCAGGAAATGCCGCCGATAAGAAGAATTGCCGAGTTTAAGCCCAAGGAGATTAGGCGCGCGGCAAACGGAAGCTATATTGTCACCGCGCCCGAAATGATTACCGGTTGGGCAAAAATCGCGCTCAACACGCCCGACGGCACCCAAACGGTTATCACCTATAACGAAAGGCTGACCGATGACGGCTATGTGAGAAAAATCGGCAAAATGGAGGGGCGCGACGGCAACTGGTGGCCCGAGGGCTATATTCAGCAGGATTGCTTTATCAGCAACGGCAACACGTTTGCGTTTGAACCGAAATTCAGCTACAAGGGCTTCAGATATATTCAGATTGATAACGGCGGCGACCTTTGCGCAGACGACATAACGCTTTACCGCGTTGCAAACGACGTTGAGATTATCTCGGATTTTTCATGCTCAAACGAGCTTGTCAACAAGCTCCATGCGCTCATGCGCCGCACGATGCTCAACAATTTTCAGAGCAAACCGACAGATACCCCTGTTTGGGAGAAAAACGGCTGGCTGGGCGATGCCAACTGCGCCCTGCACTCAATGATGCTGAACTTTGACATGAGCAGCTATATGGCGAGCTTTGTTGACATTATGGACGACTGCTTCCGTGAATACGGCAGCGTGCCCGTTATAGTGCCTTCGGCAGACTGGAGCACGGAAAACTCCCCCGTCTGGAACACAATCTTCGTTTTCGCGGCGGAAGCCTTGCTTGATTACTGCGATAAAAAAGACTATGTGAGCCGCCTTTATCCCGACCTTAAGGCATTCGCCGAAAAAGATATCGAAGCTCTCGCGGCGCAGGATTGGGTATGGGGTGTCAGCGGTCTTGCCGATTGGCTTGCACCCATAGGCGATGAGGGCATGGACATTGACCCCAACGCCTCCGAGGGCGCGGAAATCTGCGGCACGGCGTTCATTTATGCAATGCTCAAATCCGTCAGCCGCATTGCCGAAAAGCTCGGCAAAAGCTCGGATATCAAAGCATATGAGGCGGCGGCTGAAAAGATTTACTGCGCATTCAATCAAAAATTCTTTAACGCCGATTTAAGCATATACGAAACAACATTCTGGAGCCAAAGAGGTCTGCGGACAAAATACAGACAAACCTCCAACCTTTTGCCGCTGGCATTCGGGCTTGTTCCCGAAGAACACAAAAAAGCGGTTGCCGAAAATCTTGTGAACGATATCATTTGTAAAGGTTATCACCTTGACACAGGCTGCACGGGCACAAGGTTTGTTCTGCCCGTTTTGTTTGACTGCGGGTATTCCGATGTTGCCTATAAGGTGCTTACGCAAACAACCTATCCGAGCTGGGGCTATTGGATTGAAAGCGGCGCGGACTCCGCGTGGGAAAGCTGGGAGCCCGCAACGCGCTCGGAAAACCACTATTTCCTCGGCACCTTTGACGAGGCACTTTATACCCATATCGCGGGAATACGCAATATCTGCGAGGGCTACCAAAAATTCAGCATCTGCCCCGCACTTGAATGCGGGCTTAGCTTTGCAAAAGCCTGCATCAAATCGCCTCTCGGCGCGGTTAAATGCGAATGGAAAAGGCTCGAAAGCGGAGCATTCACCGTTGAGGTTGAAATCCCCGACGGCGCAACGGCAGATATATGCCTTGTTGCAAACGCCCAAACAATCAAAACCGTTTGCACGGGCGGAAAATACTTTTGGGAATTGGCGATTTGAAACTGCACAAAACTGATTTTCCCTGCGATTTGTGAATCGTCCCTCCTCTTAACACAACAAAAGCCGACGGAAAACCGTCGGCTTTTAGAATTATGTAATAATAATATTTAAAGTGCCATTATAAAATTCAGCACAAGCGCACCGATAACCCCCGGCATACCGAGCAAAGTGAATGCCGCCATGCTGTACCAGTTAACGGCAAGCGTAACGCCCGAAACAAGCCCCGCAAGGTTGACGGCAAAAAGCGCCGCCAACCCCTGAAAGGCAGATAACACAAAGCTTGTTGCCCCTTTTTCGCTTTTGACAGTCCACCACAAAACGCAGACAGCGCAAACAACCGCCGCCGCGATAAAGGCAAAATTCATCAGATAACCTCCCCGAAAACGGAAATTTCGGCGCACTCCAGCCCCGTTTCCTTTGCCTGCTTAATAAGATATCTGTAAAGTGCCTTGAGCGACTGAATTTCATAAATTATTGAATCCAGCAAATCCTCATTATTCTCATTTTCAAAGCGGCTGTATGCGCTTTTCAGCCTCTGTGAGGTGTCACGTATCTGCTCCACAAGGCTGTCTGCAGGTCGATGCACGGGTTTTCTTATCATTTCATAGTAAAAAATCTTTGCCGATTTAAAATATTTTTCCATATTTTTAGTCCTCCCGTAAATATCCTATGGAAATTGTTGGACAAATATGATACAATAATACAGTTAATAACAAATAATTCCTTGGAGGGTTAATTTTATGAAATTATATCCCGTAAAACTGCTTCCCTTTGTTTCCGAAACCATCTGGGGCGGCAGAAAGCTGATTGACGAATACGGCGTTAAAACCGAAAAAAATAATGCCGCCGAGGGCTGGATGCTCTCATGCCACGAAGCGGGTGCAAGCATTGCCGCAAACGGCGAATTCTCGGGCATTTCCTTTGCCGAGGTTGTCAAAAACAATCCCGAGCTTTGCGGCAAAAACGCGGAGAAATTTGACGATTTCCCCATTCTCATAAAGTTCATCGATGCTATGGATAATCTCTCCGTGCAGGTGCATCCCACCAAGGAATACTGCGAAAAAACCGGCAGAGGTCAAAGCAAGACCGAATGCTGGTATATCATAGACTGCGACGAGGATGCATATTTGCTTCTCGGCTTCAATGATAAAATCACTCCTGCGCAGTTTAAAGAAGCTATTGAAAATAACACCCTGACGGATTATGTCAGCAAGGTGCCCGTTAAAAAGGGTGATTTCTTCTTTATCGAGTCGGGCACTCTGCATGCTATCTGTAAAGGCATTTTACTTGCCGAGGTGCAGGAGAGCTCCAACACCACCTACCGTATATATGACTACAACCGCGTCGGTGCCGACGGCAAGCCCCGCGAGCTTCATGTTGAGGACGGCGCAGCAGTAACAAAGCTTGAAAAATACTCACAGCCCGATTTCTCAAACCCCGCTCTTGACACCGACGAGCGCAGGTTGCTTGCGGACTGCCCGCTTTTTAAGGTGTGGAAGCTTGACACAAACGGCGAATTTTGCGGCAACGCAACAGAAGAATCGTTTGTTTCGCTCCTTATCATGGACGGCGAGGGCAGCCTCGAATGCTGCGGCGAAACGCTTGCTCTGAAAAAAGGCGACAGTATTTTCATTCCCGCAAATGCGGGTGAATACAAGCTTTGCGGAAAGCTTGAAATAATCGAAACAAGGATTTAAAATGGCGATTGTTAGTATACAAAATTTAAAAGTGGATTTTGGCGGCAAGGTGCTGTTTGAAAACGTTTCGTTTGACGTTAACCCCGGTGATTTCGTGGGTCTTATCGGCGCAAACGGAACGGGTAAAACCACGCTTTTCAAGGTTATCAGAGGCGAGGTTGAGCCGACAGAGGGCGGCGCATTCGTTGCAAAAACCACAAAAATAGGATATCTTGAGCAGCACGCATGCCACGGCTCGGTGCGCACGGTTTATGACGAAGCGTTGAGCATTTTTGAGCCGCTTATGCAAATTGAACGCGAGCTTGAAGATATAGCTGTTGCGATTGATGCACAGATAGGCAACCGAGATGAGCTTATTGAAAGGCAAAACAAGCTTCACGAGCAGTTTCAGGAGCAGGATGGGCTGACATATCAAAGCCGCACCCGCGCCGCTTTGCTCGGTTTAGGCTTTTCGGAAAACGATTTTACGCTCACCTGCGATAAGCTCAGCGGCGGTCAGCGTTCAAAATTAAGCATGTGCAAGCTGCTTTTAAGCGGGTCTGACGTGCTTTTGCTCGACGAGCCCACAAACCATTTGGACATCGCGGGCACGGAATGGCTGGAAGAATTTCTCTCCGCATTTAAGGGCACGGTTATTGTTATTTCGCATGACCGTTATTTTCTTGACCGCGTAACAAACAAAACAGTTGAGCTTTCACACGGAAAATGCCACTATACAAAAGGCAATTATTCGGAATATTTAAAGCTTAAAGAAGAACGTCTTGAAAGTGAAAGACGTCAATACGAAAATCAGATTGAAGAAATAAAGCGCATCGAGGGAATCATTGAGCAGCAGCGTTCATTTGCAAGAGAGCGCAACTTCATAACCGCCGAAAGTAAACGAAAAATGCTTGAAAAGAAAAAGGCGGAGCTTGTTGTGCCCGACCCTCCCCTTTCAAAAATGCGCATGAAATTCACCCCCGCGTGCGAAACGGGCAACGATGTGTTAAACGTCAGCGCGCTTTCAAAGGCATTCGGCGAAAAACGCCTTTTTGCGGATGCAAATATGCAGGTTTTCAAGAATGACCGGGTGTTTATGCTCGGCGCAAACGGCTGCGGCAAAACAACATTTTTACGCATTTTGACCCGTCAGCAGTCCGCGGATTCAGGCAGCTTCCTTTTCGGAGCAAACGTAAAGGTCGGTTATTTTGACCAGAGCCTTGAAAGCCTTCACGGCGGCAAAACCGTTGTTGACGAAATATGGGATGAGCACCGCTCTTTTACCGAAACCACCGTGCGCAGCTATCTTGCGCTGTTTCTTTTCCGCGGTGACGACGTTTTCAAGAGCGTGGATACCCTCAGCGGCGGAGAAAAAGCAAAGCTCTGCCTTTTAAAGCTTATGCTTTCGGGCGCAAACGTTTTGCTTCTTGACGAGCCGACAAACCACCTTGACATTCCTTCAAGAGAAGTGCTTGAAGCCGCTCTTGCCGACTTTGACGGCACGATAATCGCCGTTTCGCACGACAGATATTTTATAAATAAGCTCTCAACAAAAATATACCGCATGACCGAAAACGGCTTCGATAAATTTGACGGCGACTACAACGACTATGCCGAGGCAGCCCTTGCCAAAGCAAAGGAAAAGCCTAAAAAATCCGAGGTTAAGGTGAATTTATATAAGCTTCGCAAGGAGCGCGAAAGCGAAATCAACCGCTTAAAGGGCAAAATCAAGCGTCTGGAAGCGGATATCGACCGCCTTGACGGCGAAATTTCAGATTTAAATGCCGCCCTTTCCTCCCCCGAGGCATCGGCGGACTATGAAAAAATAATTGAGCTTACCAACAAGCTGGAGGATGCAAGCGAAAGCCAGCTTGCTCTCATGGACGAATGGGAAGCCTGCAATTCAAGATTAAATGAACTAACCGAGCAGGAGGTTTGATTTATGACAAGCAACGAACTTTTCAAAGGCGCAAAATGGATTGAATGTGCCGGCAACGATGCTCCGCTTTTCAGAAAAACATTTAATGCCAAAAAGGGTGAAAAAGCCGAAATCACCATTTGCGGTCTGGGATTTTTTCACCTTTATATCAACGGCAAAAAGGTGAGCGAGGATTTGCTCACCCCCAACGCCACAAACTATAGCTACCGCAAGCTTGACTGGTTTGAATACCCGCTCAACGATGACCTTTCATTCAGAATTTATGCGATGAAATATGATATTTCCGATTACCTTCTTGAGGGCGAAAACACCCTTGCCGTTATGCTGGGCAACGGATACTATAACCAAAACAAGCGCGATGCCGAGGGCAAGGTTGATTTCGGCGACCCCAAGCTTTGCTATGTTATAGAAAAAGAAAGCGGAAACGTTATTTCCGATGAAACAACGCTTACACGCAAGGGCTACATACTTGAAAACAACCTTTATCTCGGCGAATTTCATGACTACACGCAGTATCCTTCGGGTTTTGACTGCAACGGCTACAGCGGAAACGACTTTGCCGAAAGCTCGGTTATCCCCGCCCCCGAAAGCGATTTTTATATTCAGTTTTCCCCCTCGGATAAGGTTATCCGCTCGCTTGAGCCGAAGCTTATAAAGGACGAGGGCAAAACCAAGCTTTATGAGGTCAGCGAAAACACCGTTGGCTATGCAGTTTTCAAATGCGCCGAAAAGGGTAAGAAAATCGTTGTCAGCTACGCGGAAGAAATCTATGATGAAAGACCTTATTACGGCATTAAGTTTGTTGAAAACTATCAGACGGATACATTCATTACCGACGGCGCAGACCGCGAATATATTCCGCAATTCTGTTGGCACGGCTTCCGCTATTTCAGGGTTGAGGGCGACGTTGAGCCGGTAAGAGTTGACGTTGTTCACTCCGACTGCCCCGTTACCTCATCTTTTGAAAGCGATAACGAAAATCTCAACTGGCTTTATGAGGCATATATCAGAACACAGCTTTGCAACATGCACTGCGGCGTACCGTCCGACTGCCCGCACAGAGAGCGTTTGGGCTACACCGGCGACGGTCAGCTTTGCTGCGAAGCGGGCATGATGCTCCTCGACAGCTGTGAATTTTACCGCAAATGGCTCTATGACATTGCGGACTGCCAGTGCAAGCAAACGGGTCACGTTCTTCACACAGCCCCCGCAATGGGCGGAGGCGGCGGACCCGCAGGCTGGGGCGGCGCGATAGTGGAAGTGCCCTACAGATTCTATAAAGCATACGGCGACAAGGAGTTGCTCAACGAGTTTTTCCCGAAAATGCTTCATTTCTTTGACTATCTTGAAAGCAGAAGCGAAAACGGACTTGTTTACCGCGAGGAAGAAAACGGCTGGTGCCTCGGCGACTGGTGCACACCCGATAAGATTAGAATACCCGAAACATATGTCAACACCTGCCTCTATGTAAAGTTTATGCAGCAGGCATTGGAAGCCGCCGAAATTCTCGGCAGGCAGTCAGAGGCTGCTCATCTTCCCGAACGCATTGAAAAGGTTAAGAGAGCACTCTATGTTGCATATTACAGCCCGCAGCAGGGCACATACTGCGGCGATATTCAGGGCGCATCCTGCCTTGCGCTTCAGATAGGATTGGGCAACGAAAACGTCAAAAAAGTTATGTTCGATAAATACAGAAAGCTCGGCATGTTTGACACAGGCATTATCGCCACCGAAGCACTCCCCCGTTATCTTTTTGAAAACGGAGAAGCACAGCTTGCTTTCGACCTGCTTTCAAGTGATAAAGAGGTTTCGTTTGCCTACATGGCAAGAAACGGCGCAACCACAATTTGGGAAAACTGGAACGGCGCGGATTCACGCAACCACCCGATGTTCGGCTCCGCTACAAAATATCTGTTCACCTATCTCCTCGGCATTCGTCAGCCCGCAGACAGCGCAGGCTACGAAAAAGTTGTTATCACCCCCTGCTTTGTTGACGGCATGAACAAGGCAAAGGGTCATATCACAACGCAAAACGGCGTTATTTCGGTTGAATATGTCAAGGACGGCGGCAAAGCACGGATTAAGGTTTTTGCAGACCCGAAGATTGAAGCAAGTTTCGAATATAACGGCAAATCAACCGCATTCAGCGGCGAAGCGGAATTTGAAATTGAAGTTTGACAGGAGTGCATTTTATGGTAACCATAAAAAGATACGAGCCTAAATATTTTGACGATGTGCGTCAGGTTTGCATAAACACAGCCCCGAAAGAAGCGGCAACCAACCCCAATATGCACGATTTTATTCTTTTCACCTTCTGCGACTATTATGTTGAGCAGGAGCCCGAAAATGTTTTTGTTCTTGTTGACGAAGAAACCGACACCGCGCAGGGATATGTTTTCGGCGCAAGGGACTTTAAAACATATATAAAAAACATCAAACCTTATCTTGCAAAGGTTAAAAAGACGGGAAGAAGCTATTATTTCGATGCCATTGCGGAAATTATCGGTCACGGTGTTTTTTCGCTCAAATATCCTGCCCATCTTCACATTGACATCAACGAACCTTTCAGAGGCAGCGGCAACGGCTCACGCATGATTTCAACCCTGACGGAGCACATGAAAAAATCTTACGGTACAAAGGCAATTATGCTCATTGTCGGCTCAAGAAACACGCGCGGAATTAATTTCTATAAGAAAAACGGCTTCAAAAAAATCTGCGCGCTCAAAAGCAGCGGCACCGTGATGGCAAAGGAGCTTTGATATGCGCTACGGAGTTATTGGCACGGGCTGGATAGCCAAATCATTTATCGACGGCGCAAGAATGCTTTGCGGCGCGGAATTTGCCGCCGTTTATTCGCGCACAAATGAAAGCGGCGAAAGGTTTGCCGAGGCGAATAAAATCGCAACAGTATATACGGATATAAACGAATTTGCCAAAGGCGATTTTGAGGCTGTTTATGTTGCAAGCCCCAACCGCCTGCATTTTGAGCAGTCAAGGCTGATGCTTGAAAACGGCAAGCATGTTATCTGCGAAAAGCCGATAACGGTTGAGCCTGAAGAACTTTCGGAGCTTCAGGCTTTGGCAAAAGAAAAAGGGCTTATTTATATAGAAGCAATAATGTATATGTTTAACCCCGCAAGGGATTTGCTTCGTGATGCCGTTTCAAAAATCGGCAGGATAACAAGCGTGCATTTTGATTTTTCACAGCTTTCCTCTAAATACCCCGCATATCTTGAGGGTAAGCTACCCAATATTTTCAACCCCGCGCTTGCAACCGGCTGTCTTATGGACTTGGGCATTTACTGCGTTTATCCCGCGCTTGACCTTTTCGGCATGCCCGAAAAAATAACAGCATGCGCCCATTTTATGGATAGCGGAGCAGACGGAAGCGGCAATGCAGCCCTGCTCTACCCCGACAAGCTGGTTAATCTGACCTATTCAAAGCTCGGGCAAGACAGGCTCGGCTCACAGATTTTCGGCGACAGGGGCACAATCACCATAGAATCAATTTCAAAGCTGATAAACATGTATATGATTGACAACGGCGGAAATAAAACGGAGCTTATAGGCGACGTGCCCAAAGAAAAACTTATGGGCTATGAAGCCGCGGCATTTGAGCGTTTTATTGCAATCCCCGACGACGAATATTATGCTCTTGCGTGTGAAAGAGCAATGCAGGTCAGCCGAATAATGAAGGAAATCCGAAATATTTCGGGAATAAGATTCAGTTAATTCACAAAAAACCAAGGTTTTTTACCTTGGTTTTTTTGCATTTTCAGGGCGTTTTTGTGAGTAAAAATACATACATATTCACCCTGTATAATAACAAAAATAAGGAATGCATATATACATAAAAAATTGTATATTCTGCCGTTTTTAACAGAAATTTAACAATTATTTGGTGAAAATGTGAAAAAATTTTTAACGCATTGTCGCAAAATTTTGTTTTTAGTAGTAATTTTTTTGGATTGATCACGGTTTAAAGCGTGAGCTTTCCTTGATTTCAAGCGGGTTTGCGCAATTCTTGTTTAATTTGTCTAAAAGTTTTCCACACTTAAAAAAACTTCTGTTGACATTATCCAAACACGGTGCTATTATGAGGGTGCGGAAAGGAAATATCTTCCGCAAAACAAATCGGAGGCGATTGCCAATGACTGATATAATTTACGGCGGTGCACTCGGATTATTGGCGGCTCTGGCATTTAACCGGATAGCGGTTTTTCAGATTAAGAAAAGAACCGATGAAACATCAAAAATCGAGGCGGTTAAAAACACGGCGGCAATAGTCATCTGGGTTCTGCTTTCAGGAATTCTTTTCGCGGCGGTTTTTGCAATAATCAAAGACACGCCCACCCGCATTGAAGCGGTTGCATATATCTCAATCGCAATTTCAATCGGCGTTGTTGATTTGGATATCAAAAAAATCCCGAACTCCTCGGTGTTAGCTCTTCTGCTTATCAGAACAGGTTTTCTGATTTATGCAATCGCAACCGGAGCTCCGCTCAAGGAAACGCTCATTCCCTCGCTGGCAGGTCTTGCAGGCGGCTTCATCCTCTATCAGCTCCCGATGTTTTTCGGAATCCCGATTGGAACGGGTGATGTCAAATACAGCGCGGCGATTGGCTACTGCCTCGGAGCATTCGGATATTTGCAGGCGGCGCTTATCATGGCGGCAGGTCTTGTAATCTATCTCATCTATCTCGTGGCAACAAAGAAAGGTTCGCTCAAAACAGCAGTTCCGATGGGACCGTATCTTTCACTCGGAGTTGTTTTCACGGTTTTGTTTCCGATGTTCGGCGAGCTTTCGCAAACGGTTTTTTCATCGCTTTTTTAAAACGGCCATAATACCCTGCTGAAAGGGTAAAAAAATATAAGGAGGCATAGTTATGTTAAGAAAATGGTTCAAAGACGAGGAAGGTCAAGGCATGGTTGAGTACGGTCTCATCATCGGACTTATTGCAGTTGTCGTCATTGTTGCACTCGTTGCACTTGGACCGAAAGTACGCAGCATGTTCGATAAGGTTAACACCGAGCTTGACAAGGCGGGTGCAGGCGGCGCAGCAGGCGGCGTAACAGGTGGCTCTACCACATAATTCGCTTGGCGAATCAGGGTAAAAGAGGAAAAGAAAATAACAAGGGAAACCGAAAATAACAAATGAAAAAACAGAAAGAGAAATAAATGAAAATTTGAACGGAGGTAATCTTATGTTGAGAAAATGGTTTAAAGACGAAGAAGGTCAAGGCATGGTTGAATACGGCCTTATCATCGGTCTTATCGCAGTTGTTGTTATCGTTGCTCTCGTTGCACTCGGCCCCAAGGTACGCAGCATGTTCGAAAAGGTTAACACCGAGCTTGACAAGGCGGGCGCAGGCGGCGCAGCAGGCGGCGTAACAGGCGGCAGCACAACCTGATTTTAATTTCAATCTCTCCAAATTAAAAACTGATTAGCCCTATGGGTAAGTTCGCTCGCTGAGCGAGCTTACCCTTTAATTTTTAAAAAACGTTTCGGCGGAGGTGACGGCACAATGAAAAAGCGTTTATCGTCAAAGAAAAACAGACGTGAGGACGGTCAGGCAATGGTTGAATTTGCTTTGATTCTGCCGGTTTTTCTGCTGATTTTATGCGGAATAATCGATTTCGGCTGGCTGTTTTATAATCAGCTTTCGCTGAACAATGCTTGCCGCGAAGGCGCAAGATACGCCGTTGTCAACACCGCGGAGGATGCAAACACGCAGGCAATAATCAACCATATTGAAAACGCAACAACAACCGTTTTTGCCAATAACGGCGTTGACATTGAGGTGACCTACAGCTCACCGAACGACCCGACATCGGGCGACATAACCGTCAGCTTAGAGGCTGAAATTTCGTTTTTCACCCCCGTTTTAAGCTCGGTTATGGGCAAAGAAAAAACAATAACCTCAACCGTTGTTATGAAAGTTGAGTCATAGAAAGGTATAACTTTTATGAAAAAGATTTATTTAATCGCGGCGGTCATTGCCCTTGCGGCAGGCGTT
The DNA here is from genome assembly GCA_017623615.1 of Clostridia bacterium. GTDB lineage: Bacteria > Bacillota > Clostridia > Oscillospirales > Acutalibacteraceae > CAG-177. Next base: position 26,872 of record JAGAOT010000015.1, read on the forward strand.
GCAACATATTTCTTTGCAAATGAGTTGAAAACAAGCAAAATCGTAACAGGCGTTGACGAAGCAACCGTTCTGATTGCGGTGGATGATATAGATGAAGATACCGTTCTGACAAAAGAAATGTTTCAGGAAGTTAAGCTCCCCGTTACCGCGGTTTCATTCGGAACGGTTTGCAACATCAGCGACATTATCGGCTGCATGACAACCGACAGAATCCTTGCAGGCGAGCAGCTTATGGCGCGCAAAATAGTGCCCGTTGGCGAAGAAACGGGTCAGTCAGGCGGACGGCTCTCATACGAGCTTGCAAACGGCATGTATGCCTACACAATATCCGTCGGAATCGAAAACGGGGTCAGCTATTTTATCAAAGAAAATGACATGGTAAATATTTATGATGAAAATTCTCCGTCGGCAGAACCAATTCTTAAAAATGTTCCCGTTCTCAAAGTCAGCGACTATGCTTCTAACAAACAGCAGGATTCAGGCGCCGAAATAATTTCCTACTCGGTATTGACGCTTGCGCTGACAAAGGAGCAGATACCAAAGCTCATGCAGGTTGAAAACCCTGACGGCTCTGTTGACAACACCTACAGAATTGTGCTTGTTTCTCATATTGAGGGTCACAGCCTTGCCGATGACATTGCAAAGGCTTCCGTGCCCGAAGAAAGAAACCTCGTTCCTCAGACCAACTACGGAATGGGCGAAATAACAACCTCGCCGCCTGTCACAGAATAAAAATTTATTGAGAGGAATCAGCCATGGAAAGAATAAATTTGCTTGTTCTGTCCGATGACCTTGATTTAAGGATAGAAATAAAAAATCTTGTAGCCGACGATGAATTTGCAATCAGCGGCTATTCAGGCTTCACTCCCGAAGGTAAAACAAAGATAATCAACAAATTCCCCGAGGTTGTGCTGTGCGCGGTCAGAGGCGAGGTGCCCGAATCGGTTTTCGGCTTTGTTCAGGATTTGCTCACAGCCGCAAGAGGAACAATAGTTATTCTTGCCAACGATAATATCTCGGTTGAGCTTGTAAACAAGGCGGCGCAATACGGAATCCGCAAGGTTTTGCCCGTTGACGGCATTGAAAGCGCGGAATTTTCCGAAAACATAAGCACGGTTTATAAGCTCGAACAGCAGAGAATTCTTGACACAAACGAGGGCAAAAAGGTGCGCTGCAAGGCACTCGGCTTTTTCGGCGGAAAAGGCGGCACGGGAAAAACGACCCTTGCAATCGGCGTTGCCGCGCAGCTTGCAAAAGCGGGCAAAAGGGTTATGCTGCTTGATTTGGATTTGCAGTTCGGCGACGTTGCAATGGCACTCGACCTTGACACAAAGAACTCCATTGTTGACCTTGTTCAGGACAGAGGCGGAATAACCATTGAAAACATTAACGGCTTTGCCGTTGAACACAGCACGGGCATGAGCGTTCTGTGCGCCCCGAAAAGCTCGGAATACGCAGAATTCGTAAGCCCCAATCATGTTGAAAAAATAATCGATATCATGCGCCCTTATTATGAATATATAATAATCGACCTGCCGGCTTCGTTTAACGATGCAACAATCACGGCGTGCGAAAACTGCGAAGAAATTTATCTTGTTTATAACAATGAAATTCTCTCCCTGCGCAACGCCAAGGTCTGCTACTGCATCCTTGAACAGCTTCACCAAAGAGAAAAGATAAGATTTATTTTAAACAAATTTGAAAAAGGTCTTGTTAAGGCAGAGGATTTTGAAGAAATGTTTCAGACAAAAATGTTTGCAACCGTGCCTGCGGATTACCCCGCCGCCCTTTCAAGCATCAACAAAGGGCTTGCGGTAACGGTTGCTCACCCGAAATCCGAAATTTCAAAGGGAATATGCGAAATAGCGGATAAAATAATTGAAGTTCACACGGGCGTTGTTCCCATAAAGGAAAAAGAAGAAAAGAAGAGTGCTTTATTCAAATTCAATAAACGTTAAGGGGATTGAATTATGGGACTTTTAGACAGAATAGACGGTCAGAAAAAGCTGCAGGGTCAAAATGAAATTGCCGAACCCGAAGAATCCGCAGCAAAAACTGCACCGGAAGAAATAAAAGAAGACCCTTATCTCGAAGTCAAGCGCAAAATTCACTCCGCCATAATCGACGAAATGAACAAAAGCGGAAAGATGATAACCGACCGCGAGGCGATGTTCAAGATTGTTGATGACAGAGTTAATGACGACGAATTTTTGGTGCCGCGAATCGACAGACCCAAGGTTGCAACGGAGCTTTTCAATGATATCATGGGCTACGGTCCGATAGAAGAGCTTGTTCAAAACCCCAACTACAGCGAAATCATGGTTAACGGACCCGACAAAATTTATGTTGAGGATAAGGGAAAATTAAAGCTCACAGACCTCAAATTCAGAGACGAAGAGCATTTGATGAACATAATAAACCGCATCGTTTCCAATGTGGGACGTCACGTTGACGAGGCAAGCCCCATGGTTGACGCCCGCCTTGCTGACGGCTCGCGTGTTAATGCAATTATTCCCCCGCTTTCGCTGGTCGGTCCCGTGCTGACAATAAGAAAATTCGGCAAAAAACCGATAACCGCACAGCAGCTTTTAAAATTCGGCTCACTGACACCCGATATGCTCCATTTTCTTGAAGCATGCGTAAAAGGTAAGCTTAACATCGTTGTTGCGGGCGGTACGGGCAGCGGAAAAACCACACTTCTCAACGTTCTTTCGTCATACATCCCCGAGGATGAACGAATAGTTACCATTGAGGATGCCGCGGAAGTTCAGCTAAAGCAGGAACACGTTATAACCCTTGAAGCAAGACCCGCAAACCTTGAAGGCAAGGGAGCGGTTACGATAAGAAACCTTGTTAAAAACGCCTTGCGTATGAGACCCGACAGAATAATCGTCGGTGAGGTTCGTTCCGAGGAAACACTTGACATGCTTCAGGCGATGAACACGGGTCACGACGGCTCGCTCACCACCACCCACGCAAACTCCCCGCGCGACACCGTTGCAAGGCTTGAAACGATGGTGCTAATGAGCGGCATGGATTTGCCGCTGAAAGCGATACGCGACCAGGTTTCGTCGGCGATTGACCTTATAGTTCAGCAAAGCAGGCTTCGCGACGGCACAAGAAAAATAACCTCCATAACCGAGGTTGTCGGCATGGAGGGCGACGTTGTGAGCATGCAGGATATATTCGTTTATGAAACCGACGGCACGGTTGACACCTCGGGCAAATTCATCGGCAAATTCCGCGCAACGGGCGTAAGACCCAACTGCATTGAAAAAATAAGAGGAAACGGAGTGACTGTCAACAATGAATGGTTTGCAGATTAGTATTGTAATCCTTTCCGTTTCTTTCGGGCTTTTGGGCTTTTTCTTGTGGGTGAGCATTGCCGGCACGGCAACCGAAGGCAGGCGGAAGGTCGAAAAACGAGTTGACAAAATTGCAAGCAAAAAAAGCAGCCTTACACTTCAAATTCAAGAAAAAAAGAAAATCCGCAAAACTTCAATTCTGAAAAGAGCGGTTGACGGCGGAGAAAAGCAATCCGTTCAAAGAAAAAAGCTTATGGACACAATCTTTAACGAGCTTGTTCTTGCCGATATAATGATGAAGCCCGAAGAATTCAGCATAATTTGGCTGATTTTAACGTTTGTGCCTGCTGGGCTTGCCGCACTTTTTCAAGCGGGAATGATGCCGTCGGTAACGCTGGCGGTTGTGGGCGCATTCACACCGATAATCGTTATAAAAATCAAAAAAGGCAAAAGAATCAAGGCTTTTGAAGCACAGCTTGGCGACACACTTATCATGATGTGCAACGGGCTGCGCTCAGGATTTTCGTTCCAGCAGACAATGGAAAACGTTGCAAACGATATGCCCGCACCCGTCGGGATTGAATTCGGCAGAGTGTGCAACGAAATAAGATACGGCGCAACCATGGAGGAAGCGCTGGGCAGCATGGTTGACAGAGTTAAAAGCCCCGATTTGATGCTGGTGGTTTCCGCCGTGCTTATCCAAAGAACAACGGGCGGCAACCTTTCGGAAATACTGACAACCATTTCACAGACCATAAGGGACAGAATAAAAATCAAGGGTGAAATTAATTCAATCACCGCGCAGGGCAGAATGTCCGGCATGATTATCGGCGCGCTGCCGATATGCATAGCGGCGATTCTTATGGTTATTAACCCCGATTATATGTCAACATTTTTCACAACCACGGCGGGAAATATAATGCTTATCGTTTCCGTCTTTATGGAAATACTGGGCTTTTTCGCCATAAGAAAGGTAGTTACCATAGAATATTAAGGTGGTGAGCTTTTTGGAAATACTTGTTATTACATATTCTTTTCTGGCGTTTATTCTTGTTGTTTTGATTGCCTCGCCGTGGGGCAGAAAAAATGACAAAAAGCAGAGCCGCATTGACAAGATAAACAACACCGTAACCCAGCCCGTTTTTCAGGAATTGCAGCTTTCGTTTTATGACAGATTTCTGGGCAAGGGCGTAAAAAAAGTTTCTGAAAAACTCAGCAGGTTTGCCCCGAAAAAGAAAAATGCCAACAAAACAAAGGCTCTTGAAGCCATCAAAAAACAGCTCAGATATGCGGGCATTTTTATGGAAGCGGCAGATTTTCAGTTCATAAAGCAGGCTTTCCTTATCGGCGTTGTTTTTCTGACTGTTATCATAATAATCGTCGTTGACATGGAGCCGCTTATCATGCTTCTTGTTCTCATGTGCGGACTGCTTCTTGGCGTTATGGGACCCACGATGTATTTGAAATCAAGGGTCACAAGCCACCAGACAGGCATAAAAAAGCAGCTCCCCGATGCAATGGATTTGCTCTGCGTATGCATTGAAGCGGGCTTAAGCTTTGACGCCGCGCTTCTTAAGGTTTCGCAAAAGCTGAAAGGACCTTTCATTGACGAGCTTCTGATAGTTTACAGGGAAATTCAAATGGGCAGAACGCGCAGAGAGGCTCTCCAGAATCTTTGCGATGCAACTAATCTTGACGAGCTGAAAACCTTTGCTTCGGCTCTTGTTCAGGCAGAGCAGCTCGGCATACCGATAAACAACGTCATGCGGGCGCAGTCGGAACAGCTTCGAGTTGAAAGAAGCCAGCAGGCAAAGGAAAAGGGCATGAAAGCCTCAATAAAAATGCTCGTTCCTATGCTTTTGTTCATCTTCCCCGTTGTGTTTATTATTCTTATGGGACCGACGGTGATGAACATTATTGAAACATTCTAAAGGCGGCGAATTTTATGAAAAAAGCTTCAATGATAAAAAGCGGACAGATTTTAACCGAAAATGTTGAGGTTGCGGATTCGTTTTTCAGCCGCTTTATGGGGCTTATGTTCAGAAAAAAGATTAATGCGGATTATGCTCTCCACATAAAGCCCTGCAACCAGATACACATGCTCAATATGAGATTTGCGATAGACGTTATATATCTTTCTGACTCGGGCAAGGTGGTTAAAATTGATGAGAATGTGAAGCCCAACAAAATCTGCAAGGCGGTCAAGGGCGCAAAAAGCGTGCTTGAAATGAACTGCGGTGCAGCGGCAGAATTCGGAATCCGTGAGGGCGACACACTTAAGATAGAGTGAGGGATTTAAAATGAAGAAAGCAAAAAATCAAACTTCCGTCAGTTCCGAAACAAAGCTTGCGGAAAACTCCAAAAACGAAAAAAACTCACAAGGCATTCCCTCCGAAAAAATACGCAGCAAGGACAAAACCGAAAAAGAGCTTCCCTTCAAAAAAGTTCTTTACGGATATGACCCCGATGAGGTTGCTTCATATATTAATGAGCTTTCGGAGAGCTATGAAGCCTCGGCGCGCATTCATGAATCCAAGATTTCTTCGATTAAAGAGGAATTGGTGCTTTCAAACCGTGAACGCGATTCCTATATAAAAAAATATAAAGAATGCGCCGAAAAATTCTCCTCACAGCCTGCACCCGCACAGCCCGAAGATGATAAATCCGCGGAATACGAAGCAATCATTGAGTCTTTAAAGCAAAAGCTTGCGGCGGCAGAAGCGGAAAATTCAAGACTGCTTCAATCGGATAACAGCAGCCTGCTCAATGAGTATTCACAGAAATCGGCGGCTCTTGAGGATGAAATATGCTCTTTAAGCGCACGTCTTCAGGCTTCGGAGCGTGAAAATGCGCAAATGCTTGCAGCCGCAGAAAAATATGATGCTCTGCTCGGCGATTATCAGGTGGTATGTGCACAGCTTGAGCATTCAAAAGCGGAAGCAGATTCAAAAGAAAACAAAAACGCAGAGCTGCGCGAAGAGCTTAACGGCAAAATTTCCGAATTGAATGCGCTGACATCGGAGCTTGATAACACAAAGAAAAAATCTGCGGAGCTTGAAGCGGAAAACGGCGTTTTAAGCAAAAGCCTTGAGGAATGCAGAGGTGAAAACCTGCATTTGAAAGAAGCAGGCAAAACACAGGCATATGAATACGCCGAAAAAATAAGCGCTTTGGAAAGTGAGCATGCAAACGCAGAGCTTGCAATGAAAAAAGAACTGAAGCTCCATAATTATTATATAAATCAGGCGGAAAGCGCACTTGCACAGCTTACCGAGCAGATGGAGCAGATAAAGCAGTCAATGGAAAATATGCAAAAAATATAAAGCATTGCCTTTTGGGGAAAGGAGTGCGAAAAAATGTTTTTTAAAGCTAAAAAAAGCCGCCTCTTCAAGCGGTTTTTGAAAGCGGAGGAAGGCGCGGTAATGATTGTTGCCGCATTCGGACTTGTTGCCTTTCTTTCAATCATTTCGCTTGTTACCGACATGGGTCTTAAATATCATCAAAAAAGCAAGCTGCAAAGCGCAATGGACGCGGCGGCACTTGCGGCCGTAAGATATATGCCGGATGAAGCAAAAGCAAGAGAAGCCGCACTTGAATATGTCGAAAAAAACGGATTTTCAACAGAAAGCGTTGTTGTTGAATTCCCCACAAACGAGATAGTGCGCGTTTCCGATTCAAGAGAAGGCAAAACAATCTTTGCCTCTCTCTTTGATGTTAATTCCGTTCAGATAAACGCCAAGGCGGCGGCAAAATATGTTAACAAAAACATGGCGGTGGATTTTGACTATCTGATGTTTCACGGCGACAATTCTTCTTTTACGCTCAACGGACATTACAACATCGGCGGCAGCGTTTTCGGCAACGGCAATGTATATGCCGACGGCGGAAGCGGAAGCAAAATAACGGGCGCGGTTATTTCCTCACAAAACGCAGACTATAACCAATACAGCGTTACCGTAAACCGCACTCAAAGCAACGCTTCAAGCCAGAAAATGCCCGATTTTGATGAAACAATCATGAGCGTTGTGCCCATTGCCGATGAGGATATGTTCACAAAGACCTACAGCCACATAAGCAAAAGCGGACTTTATACCAACCGATATTCCTCCGATAAAACCTTGAATTCCGTAATAACCATCAACGGAAGCACATATTGCGGCGGCAATCTGGCAACGGGCTGGAGCTCGGAATTGCTTACGATATACGGCGACCTTTATGTAGAGGGCGATTTCAGCCCGCAATGCCCCGTTTATGTTACGGGCAATGTTTACTGCGGCGGTAATCTTACCACGGGCTGGGATAAAAACCTGCGCGTGGGCAAAAACCTTTATGTTGAGGGTGACACTTCATTTCAAGGCAGCACAATCATTTACGGCGATTATTTCTACACGGGCGGCAGCCTGACAAGAGGCTCAACCTACAGCCTGCAATGCGACTGCGAAACATATGTGGGCAAAGAAATGACCCTCAGCGGTCCCGCAAAATTCAACGGATCTGTTTATTGCAACGGCAATTTTGTAAAGCAGGGCAGCACAACGCTGAATGTTAACGGCAATATTTATGCCTATGAAACCCTTGATTTGCAAAGCGGCGGCACGGTTATAAACGGCGATATTTTTGTTTGGGGCGAATCAGCAGACCTCGCCGAGCCCGTAACCGAAATCTGCGCTCCGTTGACCCTCAACGGCGATATATATAACAACAAAGGTGAGCTTCGGCTCTCCGGTCAGGGTGCATATTTAATAAAAGGCGTCCTTTACAGCGGCGGCAGCATCACCACCAATCAGGGTCCGAGCGGAATAACTCTCAGCGGCTGTATTATTGCCGAAGACGATATATATATCGGCGGCAGCACCCATACATATAACGAAACGGGCGGCACCCTTTCAATATATTCCCGCAAAGGCGACATAACCCTTTGTTCCCAGCAGGGCGGATTTGATGCCTGGGGCATGATTTATGCGCCAAAGGGCAATGTTGCGCTTTCATCGGGCGATTTTGATATCCACGGAAGCATTATCGGCAACACAATAACCTGTAACCCCGGCGGGCTCAACATGTCATATAACGACAGAGCTCTCCCCTATTCCAAATCGGTTAAAACGGCTGTTTTGATTGAGTGATAATTAAAGCAACAAAAAGAGCCCGAAAGCAAGGTTAATTTCTTTGCTTTCGGGCTTTTTTATTTTTCGGTGAGTGTTTTAACGAAAAAACGCGAATAATATATAAATATTAATTTATTCGTAATATTTTTGTAATTGCTTTTATATGTAACTAATGATATAATTCTAAATGGCAAAGTATAAACAGTCAGGGGGAAAACATATGAAAAAGTGCATTATCATCGGCGGCGGTCCCGCAGGCTTGACAGCGGGCTATGAACTGCTGAAAAAATCCAAGGACTATGAGGTTATCATTCTTGAACAGAGCGATGTTCTCGGCGGCATTTCAAGAACGGTTAAATATAACGGCCACAGAATGGATATCGGCGGTCACCGCTTCTTTTCAAAGGATAAGAATGTAAACAAATTCTGGGCGGAGCTTATGCCCGTTCAGGGTGCGCCGTCTATGGACGACAAAATGCTCGGCAGAGAAAAGCCGCTTGCCAAGGGCGGACCCGACCCCGAAAAAGAGGACAGGGTTATGCTTATCCGCCGCCGTATTTCAAGAATTTATTATCTTCACAAATTCTTTGACTATCCCATAACAATGAAGCCGCAGACATTCATCAACATGGGTCTGCCCAGAACGGTCAAGGCGGGCTTCAGCTACCTTAAATCCACCGTCAGCAAGAAAGAAGAAACCTCTCTTGAGAATTTCTATATCAACCGCTTCGGCAAGGTACTTTATTCCATGTTCTTTGAGGGCTACACCGAAAAGCTCTGGGGCAGGCACCCGAGCGAAATTTCGGCGGATTGGGGCGCCCAGAGAGTTAAGGGGCTTTCAATCCTTGCCGTTATAAAGGACATGCTTTCAAAGCTTGTTCCCGGCAAAAACAAAAAGGTTGAAACCTCGCTTATCGAAGAATTCCAATATCCCAAATACGGCCCCGGTCAGCTTTGGGAAGCCGTCGGCGAAGAGTTTGAAAAAATGGGCGGCAAAATCCTTTATAATCATAAGGTTACCGATATCGACATTTCAAACGGCAGAGTCAACTGCGTTAAGTGCGGCAGCGAAGAGTTTGACGGCGATATTTTCCTTTCGTCAATGCCCGTCAAGGATTTGGTTGCAGGCATGGGCGATGAAGTGCCCGCCGCGCCCGCAGAAATCGCCAAAGGTCTGCCTTACCGCGATTTTGTAACGGTCGGTCTGCTTGTAAACAAGCTTAACCTCAAAAATGAAACAGGCATCAAAACCCTCGGCAACATTGTGCCCGACTGCTGGATTTATGTTCAGGATGTCGGCGTTAAGCTCGGCAGAATTCAGATTTTCAACAACTGGTCACCTTATCTTGTTAAAGACCCGCAAAACACCGTTTGGATTGGTCTTGAATATTTCTGCGACGAGGGCGATTCCTTCTGGAATATGAGCGAAGCGGAATGCGTTGATTTTGCGGTTAAAGAGCTCAAATCCATGGGAGTTATCGATGCCGATGCAAAGGTGCTTGACAGCCACCGCGAAAAGGTGCAAAAGGCATACCCCGCATATTTTGACACCTATGACCGCATGGATGAGCTTGTTGAATATCTTGACACTTTCGGCAACCTCTACTGCATCGGCAGAAACGGTCAGCACAGATATAACAACATGGACCACTCCATGGCAACCTCTTTTGAAGCTGTTTCCAACATTTTGAACGGCAAGGAAACAAAAGAAAACATCTGGGGTGTTAACACCGAGGCCGAATATCATGAGGAGAGCAAGGATGAAAACGGCAAATAAAATCAAAATTTTTGTTCCCGTTATTATAATACTTGCCGTTTCACTTGCGGCGGAAATAATTTTTTCAAACTTTGTTTATCTTGCTTTTGTTGCAGGCAAAAATGATGTCAGCGACTACAGACCGCTCGGCTCGTCCAGTTTCAGCCTTTCGGAGGAAAACAAAAGCTTTGATTTCCAATGCACCGGTTTAAAGCTTAATTCAATAAGCTTTACGGTAAAAACGGCGGATGAAAATGCTCTTGATGAACTGACAACGGTTAATTTCTATGTTTTCGATGAAAACAGCACCAAAAGCGCGGCAAATGCCCGAAGCGAAAGAATAGCTGTTGGCGCATCACCGCGCAGAGCAACCGTTTATCTTAATTCCCTCGGCTCTGCAAGCGGAATAATCATGGATTTTCCCGAGCTTGAAGGGGAAATAACCGTTTACGATATCGTTATTAACCCCACATATCAATTCAGCTTTGACATTGTCAGATTTGCGGCTGTTTTTGTTTTGCTTGCGGTTATATATATTCTGAAATCGGGAACGGGCAAACAGCTTTGCCGCGAAATAACATATAATCAGGCGGCGTTGCTTTCATGCGCTTTAACCTGCATGGCGGCAATGCTTTTCTGGACTCTCTGCTCATCAAGCGAAACGGGTTCCCGCATTGCATACCCGCTTCAAATCGGCGCGGAGCATTATCAGCCCTATATTCAGCAGTTTGACGCTTTTATGAAAGGTCAGCTCCATTTCGACGTTCAGCCGACTGCGGAGCTTCTTGCCCTTGAAAACCCCTATGCGCCGAGCGAGCGCGACGGAATATATTATCTTTTTGACAGAGCGTTTTTTGAGGGTAAATATTATTCATATTTCGGCATTGCACCCATTCTTGTTGTTTATTATCCGTTTTATCTTTTAACAAACGCCCTGCCCATGGACAGCACGGTTATGGGCGTGTTTGCGCTGATAACCGCTTTGTTTCTGCCGCTTGCAGTTATCGAATGGGCAAAGCTTCGCAAGGCGGATATACGCCCGTGGTTTGCGGGCATTTGCGCCATAGGAGCTTATTTTGCAAGCATGGCGCTTCTTATCCAGCGCGGAAGAACTCCGTTTTATTATATCGCCTCGGCGGCAGGAATAGCGTTTGTTTCCGCCTTTGCGTTCTGGGTTTTGAAGGCACTCGGCAGTAAAAAGCTTTTTGCACGCATTGCCTGCATGGTTTTGGCGGGGGTCAGCTTTGCGCTGGGCTTCCTTTCAAGAATAAATTCGGTTTTGCCCGCAGCATTAATCATTGCGGCATTTGTAATTATTTATCTGATTGAAAGCATAAAAGCGAAAAAATTCGGCGCATTCTTTGCGGAAATGGCGGCTTTGGCTTTGCCAGTCGCAGGTGCGATAGGCTTTTCGCTTTATTATAACTACATCCGCTTCGGTGACATATTCCAATTCGGCACGGATTACCAACTCACCGTTGCAAATGCCTCGCTCTATGAAACGGGAGCGGGCGGCATATTCCCCTCTTTGTTCCACTACTTTTTACAGCCTTTTGAGTTTTCCGCTCAATTTCCGTTCATCACATTTTCATATCTGCCGCTTTCGGACTACGGCAAAGCGGTTTATATTGACAGCAGCTTCGGCATATTTGCCCTTCCGTTTATGCTCTCTCTGCTTTTGGCACCTATTTTGTATAAAAGCAAAAAAATAAGCAAAAACGGTAAAATACTGCTCTCCGTTTCGCTTTTGTCGCTTGTTGTAACCGCATTCCTGGATTTCTGCCTCGGCGGAGTTATTTTCAGATACACGGCGGATATTTCCCTGCCCGCTGCTCTGATTTCGGCGGTTATCCTGCTTGAAGCCGTTTCAATTTGTCAGAGCGAGCGTTCCGCAAGCGCGGTGAAGCTTGCAAAGAAATGCGTGCTTGCCCTTGTCGGGGTTACAATTTGCATTTCTCTTTCGGCATCACTTATGATTAACGGAAATCTCACGGCATATTCGCCCGATTTTTATGTTGCGGCGCGTGATTTCTTTGTGTTTTGGAGTTGATTGACTGACATGACCGCTAACCTTCAAAAGCTAAAAAAACCGCTTGCTTTCATCGCTGCGGCTCTGTTTGCCGCCGCTTCGCTTGCAACGGTTATATATTACATAATTTATCCCTCGGAAGCGTTCTTTCACGCAGACTGCTCGGACACAATTCTGTGGGCTCAGGCGAGCTATGACGGCAAAGCCCTTTTCAACCCCGATTTCGGCTATGCGGCAATGCTCCCATTCGGCGGAACAATGCTTATGCTTCCGTTTATCGGCGCATTCGGCGTTTCGATGACCACCCACCATATAGGCATGGTGCTTTTTACTTTGCTTTTCTTCGCGGCGGTTTTTCTGCTCTGCAGAAGCCTTAAATTCAGCTATCCCCTTTCGTTTTCGGCTGTCGGCATTCTTGCTATGGTTTTGTGCGCTTCGGCAAAAATGCGCGAAATCTTTTATGAGCATGTTATTTATTACAGCATAAGCGTTTTGATTGTCTGCGTGCTTCTCTCGCTTCTTATAAGATTTAAGGATGCCTTTAACAACGAGAAAAAGCAAAAACAGCTTATAGCAATTATATTTTGCACGGTTGTTTTTTCGGCATGCTCCGCACTCGACGGCATGCAGGTTATCGCAATGGGCATTTTGCCCGTGCTTTTCGCCGCGGTTTTTGAGATTTTTTTGGAAAAAGACAGAAAGATTTTCTCAAAAGGAAATCTTACCTCAATTTATTACTGCATGATTTGCGGCTTTTCAACCGTTATCGGCATGTGGATACTGAGGCTCACAAGCGACGGTATTTCCGCGGGCTATGCGGGCGCATTCTCGCAATATGCCAACATGGAGGAATGGCTTGCAAACCTCGGCAAATTCCCCATGCATTGGTTTGCGCTTTTCGGCGTTGATGCGGGCTACGGAATGGGTATTTTTTCACTCGACTCTATTCTGAACATTGTCCGCATTGCCACGGCGGCGATAATCGCAATCGTGCCCTTTATTGCGCTGATATTCTATAAAAAGTTTGACAGCGCATCAAGGCTGCTCATTCTCACCCACTTCGGAATGAGCGCGGTTATCATGTTTGGCTATGTTTTCGGCATCCTCTCCGCCGCCAACTGGCGCTTAAGCCCGATGATTTGCACGGGGCTTCTTGTCTGCTTTGCTGCTTTTAAAACTGCGCGCAATTATGTGCTCCCCTTGCGTTTTTCGGTTATCGGAGCATGCGTGCTTGTTCTTATGAGCGGAATTTCATTCAAAACCGTTGCTCAAATGGATAAAAACGGCATCGAGAACAACGAAAAATATCACCTTGCTCAAACGCTTGAAGAAAACGGGCTGACCTACGGCTACGCAACCTTCTGGAATTCGCAGGCAATAACCGTGCTTTCGGATTCACGAGTAAGAGCGGCAAACATCGACATCAACGAAAACGGAATAGCCCCCTGCGCATATCAGGCAAACCAAAATTGGTTTGAGCCGCAGGAGGATGTTGAGGAATATTTCGTTCTTGCATCGGACTATGAAATCTCTGTTTTGCAGGAAACCATTGACTGGAATCTTTTTGAGATGCTCGCAACGGATATCATAGAAATCGAAGGCTATAAGATATACATTTTCAAATCTCTTCTTTTTCTGAATTGACAATAATCCAATAAATATTGCTTAAGGGCGGCGGCGCAATGCTTGCCGCCCTTTTTGCGCCGTTTTTGATTTTCTCAATCACAGGCAGGGCATTCACCGCCGAATCGTAATATTTTTCAGCAGATGCGTTCATAACAACAACGGCAAATTCCTGCCCGAGGCTGATTTTTCTGGCATTTTCATCAGCAACAAAAACACATGCGGTCAAAGCTGTTATGCTCAAACAAGCAATAACAGTTATTATATAATATCTTATTATTTTTATATGTATCATTCCTTTATATAATCATCCATCAGCGCAGCAAGCGCGGCTGCAAGCATTCTGCCCGAATAGCACGCCTCCTCCAGAGTGTTAGCCTCGCTGCCCATTTCGATAAGCAGGCTGAAGCGGGTCATATCCATGTTATATTTTCTCTGTGAAAACAGCACGGGCCGCATAAGCCCGGGAAACATTGTTTCGCACTTTTTTTGAAGCTGCAGGGCAAATCGCAGGTTATATTCCCAATCAGGGAAATTCTCAACCTTGCCCTCCTCGGCGCCCGTTATTATCATAAGCTGCGCCGCCTTTTTACCGCTTATTGTGTTGACGGGCTTGATTTTCGTGCCGCTGTCAAGAGTAATTGCATCGCGGTGGATATCAAGAACAATCTGTATTTCGGGATGCTCCTCCAAATGCTTTTCAACTGTTTTGCGCGACTCGGAATATGAAGCGTTATAGCTGTCATCATGAATTGTTTTGTCGTGGATAACAGTATACCCCAATTCGGTCAGATAATTCGCAATTTCCGTACCGACACGCACAATATTGCGGTTTTCATCGTTGCTTCTTGCCACATAATCGCAGGCATACCAGCTCCGCTCAATCATCTCATAGCCCTCTGAAGTGTGGCTGTGAAAAATCAGCACGGCGGGCTTTGATTTGTCAACGGAAAGCTCCAACGGCTTTGACAAAACAGATTCGATATCAAGGGATTTTGTGTCCGTTGTGTTTTTCACCCGCACATTCCCGAAGGTATGCGTTGCGCCCTTGGTTGTGTAGGTGACGGAATTTATATCGCCATCCTTTTTATCATCAGAAAACTTTTTTGTGTATTTTTCAATCAGCGCTTTTATATCATCAGGCGTTTCCGTTATGTCAGGCGATGCTTTTGACACCTCTTCGGTTATCGGCTCTGTTTCTTTCCGCGTTGTTTCGGCTTTTGTTTCGCTTATGGGCTGTGTTTGCGTTTGTGCACCCGAATAAAACACAACCGACGCCATTGCAAGCGACAGCTTGCCCGCAAACTGCCCGAAAACAAGCACAGCAGCAAGCACAACCGATATAATAAACGTAATAATGTCCGAATGCTTTTCTTTTACCGTGTTCATTACAATACCCCTCTTTTGTCAATATATTCTATATATATGCAGGCAAACGGGGTTTAATGGTTACAAATTGTAACTTTTTCGGGCGATTTTGTAACCGTTTTGTATTAATTTTGTAATTTAAAAAGGTGTTTTTTCGCTTTCGGATGTAATATAATATGAACATAGCAAGTAAGATTTTCGTTTCACCGAAAACGAGGTGCAAGCGTTTTCGGTCCCCATCCATCCTTTCAATGTTAATAACAAAGTCGAAAAAAAGGGCGTTTTCCGTTTGGAAAACGCCCTCGGCTTTTATGCTGTTAAAATCAGTAATTCGTAATTTTGGTGTTGTAGGGGCGATTCACGAATCGCCCGCGAAACCTGCACAAATAAGCGGCGGGAGCAAGCCCCCGCCCTACTCTGTAACTCCGGTTTTGTAAACCTTTATTGCTGTGTATTATTTTCGTCCGCCGAAGCAATCGGATTCGATGTAATCAACGCCCAACGAAAGGCAATAATCAAGTGCCTCCTTGTCGTTGACAGTCCACAAAGCAACCTCCAGATTTCTGTCATGGAATTCCTTTATCATTTCGGGTGTTATGATTCCGTAATACGAATCAAGCGAAAAACCGTAGTCAAAGCAGCACTTGTAGTCCTCTTCTGCCGAGCCGTAGGTAAGCATCAGCGGAAGCTCCGGAAACATTTCACGCGCTTTGATAAGGTTACCCAACTCAAAAGACTGCATAATGCATTTTGAAAGGTCATAAACCTGCGCGGCTGTTTCAAACAGCGCTTTGACCTGCTCATCGGTGAAGCCGCCTTTAAGCTCGATGAAACAAATCATGTTGTTTTCTTTCATTATCTCAAGATATCGCTCAAAGGTGCAAAGATAAACAGTATCGGCGGATTTTGTGTTTTTGAGCGGCTTTGCGGTCAGTTCCGCGTAGGTTGCCTCCGCCACCAAAAGCTCCGTTCCGTCCTCAAAGGTTACCTCATCGTTGTGGTTGGTAACATAAACGCCGTCTTTCGTTATGCGCACATCGGTTTCTGCGCCGCCCGAGCCGTTTTTTGCCGCCTCAAGGAAGGCAATTTCCGTGTTATCGGGATAGCATGCGCTGTAGCCTCTGTGGGCAATCATACAAACATTATTTTTCATAAGTTCCTCCGTATGTAAAACTATAAATGTAGTTTATCATTTAAAGCAACGGCTGTCAATTACGCTTTTTCTTGAATTATATTTTGAAATGTGGTAAAATTAACATATTGACGGAAGGAGATATGATTATGAGCGCAAATGTATTTTTTTCACGCACTATAACTCCCGAAAAGGTTTTGGAGCTTTATAAAACGCTCGGCAAAGAGCTTGAAGGCAAAGTTGCCGTTAAGGTGCATTCGGGCGAAAAGGGCAATCAGAATTTCTTGAAGCCCGATTTCTGGAAGCCCGTTGTTGACCATGTTAACGGCACGGTTGTTGAATGCAACACCGCATACAACGGCGAAAGAAACACAACGGAAAAGCATCTTGCGCTTTTCAAAGAGCACGGCTGGGATATCTTCCCCGTTGACCTGCTTGATGCAGAGGGCCCCGACCTTGTGCTCGACATTCCCGACGGGCTTAAGATAAAGAAAAACTTTGTCGGCAAAAACATCGCAAACTATGATTCCATGCTTGTTCTTTCCCATTTCAAGGGTCATCCCATGGGCGGCTACGGCGGAGCAATAAAGCAGCTTTCAATCGGCGTTGCTTCGTCCTACGGCAAGGGCTATATTCACGGTGTGGGCGACCCTGCAGACTTCTGGAATTCAGACCACGATTCGTTCCTTGAATCCATGGCGGATGCGGCAAGCTCCGTTGTAGAATACTTCAAAGGCAAAATCGTTTATGTAAACGTTATGAAAAACATGAGCGTTGACTGCGACTGCTGCGCCGTTGCGGAGGACCCGTGCATTGCGGACATCGGCATCCTTGTTTCCGACGACCCCATTGCGATTGACCAAGCATGCATCGACCTTGTTTATGCCTGCTCCGACTCCGGCAAGCCCCACCTGATTGAACGCATTGAAAGCAGAAACGGCGTTCACACAATAGAAGCCGCCGCTAATCTCGGCTTCGGCACAAGGGATTACAATTTGATAGAAGTGTAAAATAATAAAACCTACGAATCAGATGAGAACAATAAATGATTCGTAGGTTTTAAAATAATCGTTATATTTTACAAAAGATATGGTAAAAGGTTGTTTTCAAAAAAATCTAACATATCTCCTACATCTTCTGTATCTCGCCACATATAGTAATTTTTCTCATATCCTTGAAACCAATAAGCTATTTCACGATTTCGACGCGGGTCTCTTGTAATATCGCCTACTATCACAATCCAAAATGGTAAAATTTCATCTGATATACCTCCGGTTTTGCGTATTATATTTATTAATCCCGGCGTAAAATACTTGCAGCTTCTTTCATGAGCATTCCCTCTGCCCGCATGCATATTTGTTGTCTCAACCCAGCCATCTTGTCTTTTGATTTCTCCAAACAAAACCTTACCGTTTGCCAGGTTCCTTATAGCAAAATCCATGCTAATTCCCCATTTATACTTTGGCTTTCCGTTTGCCTTTTTTGCAGTAACATCAACATCATAAATCTTTTCCCTTGTTTCTTTGGATAAAGGGAATGTGGAATAAATATCTTTGAATTCTTTTGGATGTCTTTCAACAAGAAATTGATTTGGATAGACACTATCAAGGGCATTTTGCAAAGAAATTTTAAACAATTCTTCAGTAGCTAAAGCCAATGCCCCGCTTATAGTTTGCCAATTAGCACGTTTTCTTAATTCAGAACTTGCCATAATGGTGCCTCCTCTTATATGTCTCTAAACAATTCTTCCATTGTTACATTTAATCCGTTTGCTATTTTATATATGTTTTCTATTGAAATATTTCGTTTGCCAGACTCGACTGATGCAAAATATGTTCTATCCATATTTATTAGCAACGCAAACTTTTCTTGACTCAATCCAGTTTTCCTTCTGAGTTCTTGGACACGATGTCCAAACTTAACCTTTATCATAAACATGCACCACCTGTTAATTATTATAGTGGCAATATCGTTTTTGAGTCAACGGATTATAAGTAACATTGTGTGTTGACAAAAATCCGATAATAATATATAATTGTATAATTAAAAGAAAGGAGGAAATACAATGACTGAATCAACTCCAACCATCAGCGGATATTCTAAATATAATCCCGATGCTAAAAAAAGGAAAAAAATTAATCCCCTTGAGGAAAAATATCCGATGTTGCCTAACAAAAAATACGAAGTTATTTATGCAGATCCTCCTTGGGACTATGGCGGAAAAATGCAGTACGATAAATCATGTATTAAAACAGAAAATATTGGCTTTGAACGAGATGTATTTATAAGTTCTGCCAGTTTCAAATATCCTACTTTAAAACTAAAAGAATTGCAACAGTTGGATGTTCCTTCCATAGCCGCTGATAATTGTATTTTGTTTATGTGGACAACCGGACCTCAACTGGCAAATTCCATTCTGTTGGGAGAAAGCTGGGGATTTGAATATAAAACCGTCGCTTTTGTTTGGGATAAACAAGTTCATAATCCCGGCAGATATACTCTCTCTCAAACCGAATTTGTCCTTGCTTTTAAAAAAGGAAAGTTTCCTACTCCTCGCGGAGCAAGAAACATTCGACAATTTATATCTGAACATAGAGGTAAGCATAGCGAAAAACCTGAAATTATTATTGAGGGAATAACTAAAATGTTCCCTCAACAAGCAAAAATAGAATTGTTTGCAAGAAAAAATTACGAAGGTTGGGATAATTGGGGGTTAGAGATTCCTGACAATAAAATTAAAATAGTTTCACAAAAAGAATGTGAAGAAGATTTTCAGTTAAAAATGATTTGATGTAAAGCAAAAGAGGTATTCTTTGTGGTTTTCACAGAATACCTCTTTATTTTAACAAAAATTCAAACTTAAGACACAAACAATAGCACAATTAATTTTATTCATGAACATATTGACCGTGGAGCGCGGTTTTTTCGCCCCTTTGTATGGCAAATTCGGGGCAATGATGCAGGCAGCCGAGACACATGGCGCATTTTTCTTTGACCCACACGGGCTTGCCGCCGCGGATTTCGATTGCATCAACGGGGCATTGCTCTGCGCATTTGCCGCAGCCGATGCAGTTTACGCTTACGGATAGACTCGCGGTTTTCCTCATGTTTTCATAGTCTTTATAGAAAGCTTCGCAAAACGGAAGCCGCCTGAAATCAAAATTCCCGTTTATGTTTTTCTTGATTTTTCTGATAATTTTATCAATGCCCCTATCCGCTTTTTCGTTAATTTTCTTTATTTTTTCTTTGTCGGAAACATCAAACACGGGTGTCCATGTATCGGGCATTCTGACCGAAAATCGAGCGCTTATGCAAACACCGATTTCTTTCAGTTTATTTTTCAACATTTTGCTTGCACCGCCCGAAAAGCTGCCGAAGGTAACAACCGTGAAAACATAGCGGTTTTGCGCTTCAAGCTTCAGCTTTTCAATAAAATCAATAACGGTTATCGGAAGCCCGACATTGTAAACAGGGCAGACGAAGCCGATTTTTTCATTCTCTTTTATTGCGAAAGAGAATTTGTTGTTTTTAAGGCAATCCGTAATTGAAACCACCCTATCCCCCATGCTGTCCGCAATTTTTTGCGCGGCATGGCGGCTGTTGCCCGTCGCGGAAAAATAAAAAATCATATTACCACTCTCTTTGCCGAAAAAAGGCTGACCTTTCTCGCAACAAAATAGCCCAAAACCGAAGATAACACAAAAAAATGCCGTGCCCTCAATGCCCATCATCTCCGCGCAAAGAACAACGCTTGCAATCGGGCAGTTTGTAACGGCGCTGAATATCGCCGCCATTCCCACTGCTGCACCAAACGGCGCTGAAAGACCCACAACATTCGCCAAAGCTCCGCCGCAGGTTGCGCCGATGAAAAGCGACGGCACAATTTCGCCGCCCTTATAGCCCGAAGCAACCGTTATCACGGTAAAAATAATTTTGAGCAGAAATGCCGCGGGATAAACCTCGCCGCTGTGAAAAATACGCTCGATAACAAAAACTCCGCCGCCGTTGTAGTCACCGTTGCCGACAAACAGGGTAAGCAAAATTATCGCTATACCGCCCGCAACCACTCTTACAAACGGATTTTTAACAGCCTTATGTAAAAATTTTTCGCTCCAATGTATTGCATTGCAAAAAACAAGACCCGCAGCACCGACAACAACGGCTGTAACCGCCGTTTTCCAAAAGAAATCAAAGCTCATTTGCGGCAGAGAAACAAGCTCAAATCTCTCGGCATGCGCACCGAGCGCTTCGGCTGTAAAAAACGCCGCAACGCTTGAAACAAGCGCGGGAAAAAACGCGGATATTCCGAACTTTGGATTTCCGATAATTTCAAGCGCAAACACGCATGCACCCACGGGAGTGCCGAAAACTGCGGAGAACATTCCGCCCATTCCGCAAACCGCAAGAACTCTTCGGGTATGCTCATCAACCGAAATGATTTTTGAAAAAACAGATGAAACAACGCTTCCGAGCTGAAGCGCAGCGCCCTCTCTGCCGGCAGAAGCACCGAAAAGATGGCTGATAACCGAGCCCGAAAAAATCGCGGCAAAAAGTGTAGCCGGCGGCTCGGTTTCTTCTGCCGCGCTTGCAAGTGCATCGCCCGTTCCGACATTCTCTGTTTTGCAAAGCTTATATATTAAAACGGAAACTGCGCCGCCTATAGGCAGAAGATATAAAATCCATTCATGCACGCCGCGGAAAGCAGTTACAAATTCTATTGATTTTGAAAACAATGCGCCGATAACACCGCAGAGCGCACCCACAACGGCACCGAGCAGTGTTCTGCAAATTATCACAGAAGTTTTCAAAAGCACGTTTTTCTGTTTTTCAGTCAAAAGAAAGACTCCATTCACATTATTTCAAGCGCAACGCCTGCGTTTAATAATGTATCACATTTCCATACTTTTTTCAAACATAAATCAGGATTTTTTATAGCCGTTTTCTTCGGCTATTTCATAGGCTTCGTAAGAATATTTTGCGTTCTTCTGAATTTTCACAGCTTAACTCCAATCATTCAAAAATTTCAATTATACGTTTAAATTCGCCGCTCGATTTAAATTCATCGGAAAATCCGTAGTCATTGAGAAAACGTGTTTTCATTCTTTCGCACATGGTTTTTCCGTATTTTCTTTTCCTATAGATCTGACCTTCCATAAGAAGCGAACGGTGCTCATTCTCCACGGGCAGATTATCGTGCTTTTTTGCTTCTTCCGCGCATTTTTCGAGATATTTATGTGAATTGGCTTCATCGCCGACTTCAAAATAAAGCCTGCCTAAATCACCCCAAGCATAAATCATCGAACGGTAGCAATTTCCGTAATTTCCGTCATCATAAAACATCTCAACCATTTTTATAACCTTTTCTTTGGCTTCGATTTCATTTTTCGTTGAAAATTTCTTTTTATAGTGAATTTTATTGTTGACCGTACCCATGAAAAGCAGCAATTCATTTTCAAGCGCGTTGTTGCAGGCTTCATAATGCTCATCATCAGGAAGATTGATTATCGTCATTATATAATCTCCGCTGTCCGTCATCTTAGGCATTTCCTTTGCCATTTCACGGGTCTTTTCCGTATATTTTTCTTTCTTCGTTTTGTAGCAAAGTGTATTGTAATACATGCACACAAGCCTCTTTGCCCACATTCTTATGGTGTCGTTTGTGCAGTAACGGATTATGCTTGTGTAAATTTTTTCAACTTCATCAAGGATAAGCTCGCTGTCGCTGTTTATATTTGATTTTATTGCAATAAGCATTTCAAGATATCGCACCAGCAAGCTGTATTCGCCCGGAAACTCCTTGACCGCCTTGCTCATCTGCTCGAAAACATAAGGCGAGTTTTTCATTCGCAGGTCATTGTATTCATCAATGTAGCTTTTTATCTTTTCTTCCTTTTCTTTCTCATCAACGCCGAGAAGCTCGTCTGTTGTAACCTTGAAAAAAGAAGCAATGGACGGCAGAAGGGTTATATCCGGATAGCTTTCTCCCCTCTCCCATTTGCTGACGCTTTGAAACGTTACGCCCAAAAACTCCGCAAGAGCTTCCTGAGTTAATTCCCTATCACGCCTCAATCTTTTAATGTTTTCGCCGATATAAATCATTGTTTTATCACCTCAAAAAGAATTGATGACCGGTCCGATTTCATAATAACCGAAACAAGCGGTAAACACAATAACCGGTTTATTGAAACACATTCAACCGCAAGGCGAATTTTTCAACCCATTCTGATAAGCAAAAGTAAAAGCACCGACAAAGTCGATGCTTTTTCTGGTATGAATGCGGATAACGGATTTATTATGATAATTCTCCGTAATACCATCCGATAACACCGCTTTTTTTCACGATGTACCCTTTAGAATTTTGTGATAAAACTGACAAGCAGTCGCCCTTATTTACGGGAAGAATATAATCGGTATAGTCAAAAGCTTCTGTGTCATTTCGAAGATAAGAATTAGGAATATGCAGTTTGCGACCACTTTTTATATGCTCAATATGTGAAAATTCTTTGTCTTTTTCCAAAATTCTGATTTCTCTGCTAAGCCATGAAATATATACAGAATCGGTGCTCGGGCTTTGATTTTCAAGAGCATATGCTGTGGGAATTTCATCGTAACTGACATAAGAAATTTCTTCAACAGAACAATTTATATCGGGAATTATCAGCAAGTTTAACTGCCCGTCTTTTTTTACTCCGCATCCACCATCTATTGAGATTATTTTCTTATCACAGTTAATTATAGGATTCATTTGCGGAATTTTGGAACCATACAGAACTACAGGCCAATGACCTGTAATTACGTATTTGTCAAACCTATAGGGAGTTTTTTCGGCAAATGCATCGAATTTTGTCAACTCCAAAACGCCTTTGTCAGAGTTGTTCAAAACTTGTTTTTCTCGCAATCCTCCGTGAACAAAAATATAATTTTGTGTTTCTATTATAGTCGGCAATCCGGCAAGAAAATTAAATTCTTTTTCAAAATGAGTCAAAACAGCCTGCTTGGATATCAGAATATCTTCGGGTTTATTTATCTTATATCCGCATTCGGCTGCAAGTTCTTCATAAAAAGATGTTCCTACCCATTTTCTTAAATTTAAAATATAATCATAAAAACCGCACACATTTTCTTCGGAAAGTCCATATATTAGTTTTAATCTGTATGCATCCACATTACCAATAAGAGGAATAACATTGCCGTTTTGCGATGAAAGTTCCATAATATATCTCAGAGTTTTAAGATTTTCAGGACCTTTTTCAATCATATCCCCAACGATAAACAGAATATCATTATCAGAAAAACAAGCTTTTTCCAATATTTTTTTAAAGTAGGACAGATAACCATGAATATCACTGGTAACAAGAATTCGTTTTCCTTGTTCTAAAGTCATCTGTTTAATTTTAGCGGTTAAATTTATCATTGCAGATTATCCTTTTGCTTTTTTGCTGTGTTCAATGTTGAAACAAGGATTCTTTTTATTTCCAGACAATCGTTAAGCAACGATTCACCCTCTTGTTCTGTTATGTAATCCGATAACATAAGAAGACGAAGCCAATATTCGGTTTCTGCAGTTTCTTTTAACGATATCTGCAATTTTGCAATAAAATCTGCTTTTGATATACCATAAACTGCTTCGTTCGCATTTGCACCGATGCTCGTTCCTGAACGAATTATCTGTTTTGAAATAATTGATTCTTTTTTCTCTTTAACAAGATATTTATGAAGTTTTACAACCCGTGCGGCAAATTTTAAGGATTTATCGAGTAGGATACTGTTAGCAGACATGCCGGCTTCATCTCTTTTCAAATAATAGATAAGAGATAATAAAGAATATATAATAGAACAAACAGCACCCGGCACTCCGAGTTCACTATCATCTATTATTTATTCAATATTATCTCTTATCTTAGCCTCGCAAGAGGCGCTGTTTGGCTGGGACGGCTGGATTTGAACCAGCGAGTGCGGGAGTCAAAGTCCCGTGCCTTACCGCTTGGCGACGCCCCAATATGATATTAAAATACGCAAAGCGAAAAGCTTTGCGTAATGATGACTAAATGGGGTGGCTGATGGGATTCGAACCCACGACCTCCAGGGCCACAACCTGGCACTCTAACCAACTGAGCTACAGCCACCATTTGGAAACTGCGGCTTAAAAGCCGCAGTTTTTGGCGCGCTTGAAGGGACTCGAACCCCTGACCCACTGCTTAGAAGGCAGTTGCTCTATCCAGCTGAGCTACAAGCGCATAATGGAGCGGGTGATGGGAATCGAACCCACACAACCAGCTTGGAAGGCTGGGATTCTACCATTGAACTACACCCGC
>JAGAOT010000016.1 GCA_017623615.1 Clostridia bacterium
CATTTTCAAATATCAATACAAAAGCGGAGTGAAAATAAATCCGCTGTTGCAGGAGCCGCTTACCAAAGCGGCTCCAAACTTTTCTCGGAATATGATAACCGAACAAAAAACTATACAAGAAAACAAAGCGAAGTTATCCACTCTGAAATTCTTCTTCCTCAAAACGCACCGCAAGAATATCTCGACAGAGAAACTTTGTGGAACTCTGCCGAGAAAGTTGAAACACAGTGGAACTCACAACTTGCTAGAAAAATTATCATCGCACTTCCGAGAGAAATTCCAACCGGGCAGTATGCAGAACTCGTCAGAAATTATTGCCGTGAGCAATTTGTTTCAAAAGGAATGTGTTGCGATTTCGCCGTTCACGATAAAGGTGACGGCAATCCGCACACACATATTATGCTGACAATGAGAGCGATTGATGAAAACGGAAAGTGGCTTCCGAAGTGCAGAAAGATTTACGATCTCGATGAACACGGCAACCGAATCGGCGAACACCGTGAAGATATTGTTGATTGGAATAAAAAAGAAAATGCAGAATTGTGGCGGCACGCATGGGAAGAAAAAGTTAACGAATATCTTGAAAAGAATAACCGACCCGAAAGGATTGATATGCGTTCTTATGAACGTCAAGGAATTGATTTAATTCCGACAGTTCATCTCGGTCCCGCCGCATCGGAAATGGAACGCAGAGGTGAAGAAACAATTCTCGGCACTCTGAACCGTGACATTGTTAAATTCAACTCTGTGAGAAAACATTTACGAAAAGCGCTTGCGGAATTGAAAGAATGGATTGAAGAAATCAAGAAAATTCTTTCCGGATTCAAAGAAGAAAAAGTGCCGTCAATCGCAGATATTCTCATTGACTACCTGAACTCACGACAAGAAGCTCACAACGGTAAAAGCAAATATTATTACAACAAAGACCTTGCAGTTGATCTGAAACAAGTTTCGCAGATAGTAACATATCTTCAGCAACGTAACGTCACCACCGCAGATTCTTTATGGAAAATGATTGAAGAAGTTTCTGCGGTTCAAAGCCGTATCGACACCGCCGATGAAAAAATCAAAGAACTCAAAAAGGGAATTAAATTCCTTAGTGATTATGAAAAATACAAATCCGTTGCCGATGAGTATGCAAAAAAGAAATTCGGCAGAGATAAGTTTAAAACCGAACACAGTAAGGAATTAAATTCATTCTACCGAGCGAAACGATGGGTTGATGAAAACCCGAATGCAACAATCAAATCTCTGAAAGCCGACCTCGAAAAAATTGAAATGCAAAAAGCTACCGATGTTACTTTAATTGAAAGCAATTACGGCAGCCTTGAAGAACTCAAACGAGCAAAATATATCATTTCAAAAGTTCTTGCAAATGTTAAATATCAGGAACAAGAACAGTCACGGCAGTCAACGCAAAAATCAAAACAAAAAATTATTGAATAGAAAGGAATTAACCTATGAAAGAAAATAACAAAATTCGTTTTGATGATAACGATAATATCATCGCAAAAAACATTTCCGCATATTGGATTCCTGAACTGACAATCCACAAGAAAATCGGAGGAACACACTACACAGTTTTCGGTACATACGAAGGTGATGAACCTATCGTCGGAAAACTCGAACGCATAATGTCAAAAAATATTTCTGAAAAAATGGAGGAATCAGAATGACAAATCAATTTAATGATGATATAATGA
Source organism: Clostridia bacterium (assembly GCA_017623615.1). Taxonomy (GTDB): domain Bacteria; phylum Bacillota; class Clostridia; order Oscillospirales; family Acutalibacteraceae; genus CAG-177. Next base: position 1,704 of record JAGAOT010000016.1, read on the forward strand.
ACCCGACCAATCCTGTACAGACAGTTGCCCAACCGAAGGAGGATACAGAAATGTCAAGGGCAACAAATAAAATTACAGCCTTATATTGCAGACTTTCTCAAGAGGATGCGTTGGCAGGTGAGTCGAATTCGATCTCGAATCAAAAAAGCATATTACTTTCATACGCAAAAGAACACCGTTTTCCGAATCCCACATTTTTTGTTGATGACGGATATTCGGGTACAAACTTTGACAGACCGGGATTTCAGGCAATGCTTGATGAAATCGTTGCGGGAAATGTTGCAGTTTGTATCACAAAGGATTTGAGCCGACTCGGAAGAAATTCATCTCTCACGGGACTTTATACCAATTTCACATTCCCCGAACACGGTGTCAGATACATCGCAATTAACGATGATTTTGATACAAGCGACCCGAACAGTGTGAACAACGATTTTGCGGGAATCAAAAATTGGTTCAATGAATTCTTTGCGAGAGATACAAGCAGAAAAATCCGTGCTGTTACCAAAGCCAAAGGTGAAAAAGGTGTTCCACTTACAACAAATATTCCGTATGGTTACAAGAAAGACCCCGACAATCCGAAACACTGGATTATTGATGAAGAAGCCGCTATGGTAGTCAGACGAATATTTGATATGTGTATGGAAGGCAGAGGTCCTAGTCAGATTGCAAATCAGTTGACGGCAGAAAAAGTGTTGAATCCCACCGCATACAAATCAAAAGAAGGGATAACAACTCGAACATCTACCTCAACGAATCCTTATCATTGGAATTCAAGCACGGTTGTTCATGTTCTTGAACGCAGAGAATACACGGGCTGTATTGTAAATTTCAAAACCTACACCAACTCAATTTGGGATAAAAAGCAACGACAGAACCCCGAAGAAAAACAAGCCGTTTTCGAAAATACTCACAAAGCGATAATTGATGAATCTGTGTTTGAAAAGGTTCAGATAATCCGTCAGAACCGCCATCGAAAAACAAAGACCGGTAAAAGCAGTATGTTTTCGGGAATGCTATATTGTGCCGATTGTGGTGAAAAGATGTATTTCTGTGCAAGCAACAATTCAAAGTTTGAGCAATCATTTTTCGAATGTTCCGTACATCATAAGCACAGGGATAAATGTAAAGTTCACTTTATTCGTTCCGTCGTTCTTGAAGATTTGGTACAAACGCACATGAACGCTGTTGTGTCTTATGTCATAAGATATGAGCAACATTTCAGAAAAGTTATGACCGAGAAGCTTCAGGTTGAGAGCGAAGAAAAACTCAGAGTATGGAAGAAACAGTTTTTGCAGAACGAAAAACGAATCGCAGAGCTTGACCGATTGTTCATCAAGATTTATGAAGATAATGCAAAAGGTACACTTTCGGATAAAAAGTTTGAGATGATGAGTCAAAGATACGAAGAAGAACAATCACAGCTTAAATCGGAGTTGGTAACATTACAGGAAAATATCGAAGTACAGGACCGACAGATAGAAAATTTAGAAAAGTTTATTCAGCTTGCATCAAAATATGCTGACGGAGTTCCGCTTACACCTTATGCTTTAAGAGAACTTGTCAAAAAGATTTATGTTTCAGCCGCCGATAAGTCAAGCGGCAAACGAAAACAAAGCATAGAAATAGAATACGATTTCGTCGGATTCATCCCGCTGAACGAACTTATGCAAAAGAAAACGGCGTGACCGAAGTCACGCCGAACCTTGAAAATATTCAATTTTCAGACTTTTAAAATGATAACTGTTTTACGAACCCCGCCATTTTCGGTGTGCTTTTTGTTTTATCCCGCATTGTGTAGGGGCGATTCACGAATCGCCCGAAAAATTTGAGCAAATTAAAGACGGGCGGATAATATCCGCCCCTACGCTTCAAAATCCCACCGTTGACATAATTTCAATTTAGGGTTATTCTTAATAAAAACCCTTTTGGAGGTAATTATGTCTGATTTATACAGCTCCATCTGCATTTCCTCGGTTGCGGCAACCGCTTTAAAAGCCGCAAATATTGCTATCCCCGAAAACATCGAAAAAACCAACGCCGTTATATCCGCGCTTTTGCAGAAAAAGCTCGGCGGCAAGGGCGTTGACCGCGTTGTGCTCTATAATCCCGATGCCGTTGCGCTGTGGGTCTATCAGAAATATACGGATTTATTCACCGATGCCGCGCTCTGCTCCGACCTTGCGCTGCCCATGCTCTCCGTTATGCCCAGCGTAACGCCCGTCTGCTTTGCATCAATGTATACGGGGGTCATGCCCGATGTGCACGGGATAAAAAAATACGAAAAGCCCGTTTTAACAACAAAAACTCTTTTTGATTATTTCATTGCCGCGGGCAAAAAAGCCGCCATCGTTTCAACCGACGGCGACAGCATTTCCAAAATCTTTCTTGAAAGAAATATGGAATATTTCATTTATGACACACCCGAAGAGGTCAACAAAAAGGCTCTTGAGCTGATTGACGAGGACCGCTTTGACCTGATTGTTATCTACAACGGCAATTATGACGGCACAATGCACCGCCACGGACCCGAAGCCACCGAATCGCTCGATGCGCTGAAAATGAACATCGCATTCTATTCCGAGCTTGTCGCAAAAATCAACTCCGAGTGGAAAAACCACAGCGTTTTCTACGGCTTCTGCCCCGACCACGGCTGCCACGAAATTGACGGCGGCTGCGGCTCACACGGGCTTGATATGGAGGAGGATATGAACGTTATCCACTTCTACGGAATAAAGGAATGATTAATAAAATCCTATATTCTGCTTAATCTCGCCGCAGGCAATCATTTCGCCCGCATCGCCCGAGGGCTGGGTTGTAAAATCGTCGCGGCGGCGGTGGATAACAACGTTTTTGCCGATAACCTCATGCACCCGAATACGCTCCGTCAAAAAGGCGCACCATGCATCCGAGCCGTCAACAAAAAGCGGCGGCATATCGCCCGCATGATTGGGGTGAGCCGTGCCCGCGGGGTTATAATGCTTGCCCGTTGCGGGGTCATGGATATGCATGGCAAGAATTTTGCCGCAGCCAAGCCTTGCGGGGATTCCTCCGACGGAAACAACAACAAACACACCCGCGTGGGACTGATAAAGCATCAGCGTACCGCAGATTTCGGGAAACTCAACCGTGCCGCAAATCTGCGCAACCGCGCACGGACGGGTGCGTGACAAAAAATCAAGAATTCTTCTTGAACGGCTGTGATAAGTATACATGGCTACCGCCCTTTCACATCAAACTGTACTTTTTGAAATAATAATCTCAATTCACAAAATCGGGTTTGCAGAGTAGGGCAGGGGCTTGCTCCCGCCGTAGAATTTCTTGCGATTTCGATTTTGCGCCTACGGCACAAACGGAACGACACAGAGGTCGTTCCCTACGGTGTTTCCAACATTTGTGCTGATTTTACGGGCGATTCGTGAATCGCCCCTACAATAACGACATTGCGAATTGCGAATTACGCATTACGAATTTTAAAAGTAAGGCGCAGTTATTCGATTCAAAAAGTATATTAATATTCTATGCAGAGCACATCAAATGTGCCTCATATAATTTAGTATTTCCGTTCAAGACTAAAATAATTACCGACAAAAAACGGCTTGTTTAAAACAAGCCGTTTTTCTTATATCAATCCAATTCAAATTGACCCGTATAAAGCTGATAATACTTTCCTTTTTGCTCAATGAGGTCATCATGGTTGCCTCGCTCGATTATTTCACCATGCTCAAGCACCATAATTGCATCGGAGTTGCGCACGGTTGAAAGGCGGTGAGCGATAACAAACACCGTTCTGCCCTCCATAAGCTTATCCATACCCTTTTCGATAAGGCGTTCCGTTCTTGTGTCGATTGAGCTCGTTGCTTCATCAAGAATAAGCACCGGCGGGTCGGCAACCGCGGCTCTTGCAATGGCAAGAAGCTGCCTTTGACCCTGCGAAAGGTTTGCGCCGTCGCCCGTTATCATTGTGTTGTAGCCGTCGGGCAGGCGGGTTATGAACGAATCCGCATTTGCAAGCTTTGCGGCGGCAATGATTTCTTCATCTGTTGCATCAAGCCTGCCGTATGCAATGTTGTCGCGCACGGTGCCCGTGAAGAGGTGGGTGTCCTGCAAAACCATTGCCATGGAGCGGCGAAGCTCCGCTTTTTTGATTTTCTTTATATTGATGCCGTCATAGGTTATCTTGCCCTCGTTGACATCATAGAAACGGTTGATAAGATTGGTTATTGTTGTTTTGCCCGCGCCCGTTGAGCCGACAAAGGCAATCTTCTGCCCCGGCATTGCGTAAAGCGAAACATTTTTAAGAACGGTCTTTTTGCCGTCGTAGCTGAAGGTTACGTCATGGAAGCGCACGTCGCCGCGCCATTCGGTGTAGGTCAAGGTGCCGTCGCCGTGAGGATGCTTCCATGCCCACATGCCCGTTCTTTCCTCGCATTCGGAAATGCTTCCGTCGGGGTTTTTCTTGGCGTTTACAAGGGTAACATAGCCGTTATCCTCTTCAACGGGCGTGTCAATAATCTCAAAAATACGCTCTGCACCCGCAAGAGCGGCAATGATGTTGTTGAACTGCTGTGAAATCTGGGTAATCGGCTGGAAAAACTGCCTTGTGTAAAGCAGGAAGGTGAACAGCGCACCGACCGAAAGACCCCAGAAGGATTCCTCAGGCACGGTCATGATAATAAGCGAGCCGAGTGTTGCCGAAGCGGCGTAGGTGATATATGAAATGTTGCCCATAATCGGCATAAGAATGCTCGCGTAGGTGTGGGCATTGGTTGCCGCGTGGCGAAGCCTTCCGTTGATTTCGCCAAATGCTCTGTTTGCAGCATCCTCGTGGCAGAAAACCTTAACAACCTTCTGACCCTCGATGAATTCCTCGATGTAGCCGTTAACATCGCCCACGCATTTCTGCTGAAGCCTGAAATACTTTGCGCTTCGCTTGCCGAGGAATTTGATGATAATGAATGCGATTATGAGCATGACGATAACAAGCAGGGTGAGCAGAGGGCTGTAATACGCCATCATAACGAATGTGCCGATAACCGTAACGGCGGAGGAAACAAGCTGAACAAAGCTGTTGCTTATGCATTCGCGCAAAACGTCCGCATCGTTGGTGTAGCGGCTCATAAGCTCGCCGTGGGTGTGGGTATCAAAAAACTTAATGGGCAAATCCATCATGTGGTTAAAAAGGTCGCGTCTTATGGTGTTGAGCGTTTTTTGCGCAACCTGAAGCATAATTCTTGAATATGCATATGAGGAAATAACGCCGAATGCGTAGATAAATCCGAGCAAAACAAGGGTTTTAACAAGCGGCGCAAGCAGCTCGCTTGTGATTTCCGAGCCGATGATAGGCAAAAGGAAATCGTCGGTTATGCTTTCAACGAAAGAGGTGCCGATTATGCCCGCAAGGGAGCTTATTGCAACGAAAATAAAAACAAGAAAAAGCAGAGCCTTGGATTTGCCGAGATAGCCCAGCAGGCGGCTAAAGGTTGCCTTGGTGTTTGCGGGCTTTTGCATGGGGCTGCCGCCTTTTTGCGGTTTTTTAATCTGCGGTGCCATTACTCAACACTCCCTTCCTGCTGTGATTTATAAACCTCGGTATAAATTTCGTTTGTGCCGAGCAATTCTTCGTGGGTGCCAACTGCATTTATCTTGCCGTCGTCAAGCACGATTATTTTATCCGCGTGCTGAATGGAGCTGATTCTCTGCGCAACGATGAGGGTTGTTACATCGCCGTGATTTGCCTTGAAGCCCTCGCGTATCTTTGCATCCGTTGCGGTGTCAACCGCGCTTGTGCTGTCGTCAAGAATAAGCACCTTGGGGGATTTGAGGAGCGCTCTTGCAATGCAAAGGCGCTGCTTCTGACCGCCCGAAAGGTTAACGCCGCCCTGACCGAGATTGGTCTGATATCCGTCGGGGAAAGCGGTGATGAAATCATGTGCCTGCGCAACCTTGCAGGCGTTTTCAATCTCTTCCTTTGTTGCGTTCTCGTTGCCCCAGCGCAGATTTTCTTCAATCGTGCCCGAAAAAAGCAGGTTAACCTGCAAAACCATGGCAACGGCATCGCGCAGGTTTTTGAGCGTGTAGTCCGCAACGGGTCTGCCGCCAACCTTAACAACACCCTCCGTGACGTCATAAAGGCGGGGTATCATCTGAACAAGCGTGGTTTTTGCCGAGCCCGTGCCGCCGATGATGCCGACGGTTTCGCCCGATTTTATGTGAATGTTGATGTTATCAATAACGTTCTTTTTGCCCGTTTTCTTATATTTGAAGCTGACGTTTTCCATGTCGATATCGCCGTTTTCAACCGCAAGCTCGGGGTCCGCCATGCTGTCGTTGATATCGGGCTCCTCGCGGATAACCTCCGCAACGCGGGTAAAGGATGCGCGCGACATGACCGCCATAACAAAAATCATGGAAATCATCATCAGCGACATAAGAATCTGGCTGACATAGGTGATGAATGCCGTCAGCTCCGAAACACCCATTGTGCCCACAATTACAAGCTTGCTTCCGAACCAGAGGATTGAAATTATGCACGCATAAACCGTCATCTGCATAAAGGGGTTGGAGAGAATGAGCAGCTTTTCGGCATAAATTGAAGCATCGCGAAGCTCATCGTTGGAAATGCGGAATTTTTCTTTTTCGTGCTTTGCTCTGACGAATGCTTTAACAACCCTTGCGCCGATAAGCGTTTCCTGAATGGAAGCGTTCAGCCCGTCGTATTTTTTCATGAGTGCCTTGAAGCGGGGCAGAGCAAGGCTGCCCATCGTGCCCAGAAGAACAAGCAAAAGCGGAGCCGCGCAGGCAAAAACCACAGCAAGCCTGCTGTTGATTGTGTAAGCGCGTGTAAACGCCATAACAAGCATTATGGGTGAGCGCACAAACATGCGGATAACCATGGTGTAGCCCATCTGAATGGTGTTAACATCCGTTGTCATTCTCGTTATGAGTGAGGGAGTGCTGAATCTGTCAATATTGGCAAAGGAAAAATCCTGAATTTTCGCAAAAATCGTTCCTCTTAAATTTGAGCCGAAGCCCATGCCCGCCTTTGCGGCAAGCCTCGCTGCGCCCGCGCCGCTCAAAAGAGAAACAAACGCCATGAGCACCATTTTTATGCCTTCGCGCAGAACATATTCAATGCCCGCGCCGCCGATTATTCCGTTGTCAACCATTGCGGACATCGCAAACGGAATCTGAACTTCCATATAGACCTCAACTATAATCAGCAGAGGGCAGAGAACGGAAGGCAGGCGATATCCCTTTGTCTGTTTTAACAGCGTTTTAATCATTTTTATCATCTCCCTTTTTTATCATTTCAATAACTTCTTTTTCGGTTATCCCATCCAAAGAAAGATTTTTTCCTATTCTTGAAAGCATATCAGAAAAAACGGAAATTTCATCGTCTGAAAAACCCGAAAACATGAGCTTGTCAATCTTGTCACACTCCGCCTTGCCCGCTTTGCGGGTTGCCTCGCCCTTTTCGGTCAGCCGCATGCGGTTAATGCGTCTGTCGGCTTCGTCGGGTGTTCTTTCAATAAAACCCGCCTTGCTCATGCGCTTGAGGCTTGTTGCGATTGATGCGGGCGTAACGCCCAGAAAATCCGCAAGCTCGCGTTGGGAACAGCCGCCGTGTTCGGTAAGATATTCAAGAATTTCGGGCTGACCGCGGTAAATATTGAGCCCCGAAAGAGCGGTTGAAATGCGGTAGCGGTGCAACAGCGTTACCTTGCACATGTTATGCACGGCTTTTTTGTATAAATTTGACACTTTCCCACCTCTTTTGTCAAATAATTAAGCGTTTAACAGTTAATCGGTTAACGGTTTTATATTTTAAAACCTCCTGACCGAAAAGTCAAGAGGTTTTAAGGATTATTAATGTTTGCGAATGTAGGGGCAGATACAGCCTCCCTTGTCAAAGGGAGGGGGACCGCTTGCGGTGGAGGGATTCCTGAGGGCGGGAGGGGCGTTCTTTGAACGCCCGTGCGCGGACTTTGCGGGCGATTCGTGAATCGCCCCTACAGTTTTTGCAAATCCCATTCAGCATCGTAGGGGCGACCTGCGGTCGCCCGCCAAACACGGTTATCTGTTTTTTATCATATTGATAATGAATAACACCGCATTTTCCGCCGCGATTGCAAGGGTTATGAGCAGAGAATTTCTGAACCATTCGAAATATGCGGCTCTGCTCCAGCCGTCCTCACCGCCGAGCAGGCACATAAGCGAGCTTGCGCCCACAATGCCGTCATTCACCTCGGGTATCAGCGAATAAAGGAAGGTCAGCCCGAAATCAACCGTTACAAAAACGGATATCAGCAGAATTATCAAAGATGCGATTCTTATTGTTTTATTCATGGCTTTTTCTCCTTTCATTTCTTCAAAATCCCCGTCGGATTTGCCGCGAGGGTCATTATTTTGTCAAAAATTCCGATTGAGGAAACAAACATAACCAAAACCGCAAGGGGGATGCCGAGCAATTCGGGCGTTTCGGGCAGTATTTTTTCGAAAAGGCTGTTGATGCCGACTTTATAATAAAGTATAAATAAAATTATATAGTGGAATGCGTATATCGGCAGGGTGCGTTTGCCGAGCTTTGCCGCAACGCCCAGCGGGGTTTTGCCGGGTGTCAAAACAACAACTGCAAAGCAGATAAGCCCCGAAACGGCGTAAAGCGCAAGGCGCAGAAGAAAGCCGAATTTCCAATGATTGCCCAGCGCGGCAAAGGGGTTAAGCCCCGTCACGAGCGGGCGCAGCCAATAAAGCTTTTCGCCAAAAACGAATGCAGCCGTCACCGCCGCGGCAAGGATAACCGCCGCAGAGCATTTTGCGCTCTTTTTGCGGCAAAACTCCTCGATTTTTGCGGCATCGAGCAGATAGCCGAGATAATAAAACGGATAATAAACAATTATTCGCGAGAGCGAAAGAAAGCTGTTGATTTCGCGGTCATAGCCCGCAAGGCAGGCAAGCAGAATGCTGAAAAACAGCACATATTTCGGTGAAAAATCCCGAATGGCGATTGTTATAACCGCAAAGGCGAAAAGCGCAAGCATAAACCACGGCAGATGCGGCTCGGTAAAAAGGCTGAACTCAAATTTACCGTAGGCGCAGGCGTTATACACCGCAAAAATCAGCTTTATCACGATATAAAGCGAAAGATAGCCGAAAATTTTGTCCTTTCTTTTCTCGTTGACGGTTTTTTTGGAGAAAAGACCCGAAACAAAAATAAACAGCGGCATGTGGAAGGTATAGATTAGCAGATAAAGATTTCGCATGCCCTGTGATTCCTTGGTGTAAAAATCGGCAACATGACCGAGCACAACAAGAAAAATCAAAAAGCATTTCAGAATATCCCATTTTTGAAGTCTGGTTGCAGGCAATCAAAAGCCTCCTATTTTCATTTTTTGGGCATCGGGCGGCGTTTCGCCGTGTATTTGATAACATCAATGCGGATAACGCTGACGATTTCCGCCATTTTATCCTCAAAATCAAAGTCCTTGCCCGTCTGCGTTTTCATCAAAACGGAAAGAGCAAGCTTTTTTTCCTCGATATCTTCAACGATTACGGCTTTGCCTCTGCCCATAACGGATTCGTATGTTATGCCGTAGCGGCAGGCAATATCGCCCTCAAACGGGGTGATTCCGCAGTCCAGCTCGAAGAAAACCTTGGGGTTTGCTCTTATCAAATCGAGCTTGCGGCCTCTGCGTGCGCCGTGAAGATAAACGGTCAGCTTGCCGTCAACCATGGTGTAGCCGTAATTCATCGGCACAACATAGGGCTCGTCGCCGTCAACCAAACCGAGATGGAGCACCTTTGCCGTGTCAAGAATGCTTTTGATTTCGTTGATGTCTGTTACTTCCCGCTCTCTGCGGGTCATACCGTTGCTCATAAGAAGTCCTCTTTTCTGTTTAATAAATCTCGTTACCGCGCACATATCGCAAATTATTATTTGCTGTTATTCTTTGCGGTGGTTACAGAAGCAATCAGCTTTCTTCTTATTACACCGCATTTGTTTATCAAAGCTTTGTATGTAGCTCCATCAATCGTATTAACCTTAAACAATATTTCCAACCAATATTCTGTTTCATAACATTCTTTAAGCGCGATTTCCATTTTATTAATAAAATCTGCTCTGCTTTGGGCATATCTAGCTTCGTGTGAATTGGCACCGATTGAAGAGCAAGAACGAAGCAACTGATTAGTAAAAACTGAACGCCCTTTAATATTATCACAAACAGCGGTTATTTCAACAATCAGTTCCACCGCCAATTCTTTTATTGACATTGATTTAGTTTCCATGGTGTTTCCTTTCTGCGATATATTTGCTTTTGCAAATGCGATATAACCTCACTTTGCTCGGTTGCGATATAGGCTCGCTTCGCTCACCTGCGATATGATATAAATTCTTTAATCTCGTCCCGCAGGGACATATCGCACCGCAGGTATATCGCGTGCCGCGCACATATCGCAAATTCTTTTAAGAATTTATATCGCTGAAACCGTACGCACTAAAAGTGCGGCGGTTTCACAATGCCCCGTGCGCGGGAAAAGGTCAACGGGAGTTGCTTTTACCGCCGTGTAGCCGAGGTCCTTGAAAATTCCGCAGTCGCGGGCAAGGGTTGCGGGGTCGCAGGAAACATAAACAATTTTTTCGGGGCACATTTGCGCCGCCGTTTTTATCATGTCGGGGCTGCAGCCCTTTCGGGGCGGGTCAAGAATAATCACATCGGGTCTAGCTCCCTCGTCTTTGAGCATCTGTGCCGCCTGCGCCGCGTCCGCGCAGATAAAACGCGAGTTTGTTATGCCGTTTATCTCGGCATTTATCTTTGCATCCTCAACCGCTTCGGGCACTATCTCAACGCCGATAATCTCCTTGGCATTTTTCGCCATGGAAAGCCCGATTGTGCCCGCTCCGCAGTAAAGGTCCATAACCGTTTCGCTGCCCGTCAAGCCCGCATACTCCGCCGCTTTGTTATAAAGCTTCTCCGCCTGATTGCGGTTAACCTGATAAAATGACAGCGGTGAAATGCGGAATTTCAGCCCGCAGAGAATATCCGTTATATAGTCGCTGCCCCAAAGAGTGCGGCACTTATCGCCGAGGATAACGTTGGTATCCTTGGTATTGATGTTAACAACGATGCTTTTTATCGCTTTTTCTTTTTCAAGCAAAGCGGCAACCAGCTTTTCTTCCGCAGGCAGCTTTTTGCCGTTGATGACGGCGCAAACCATTATTTCTCCGCTTGCGCTTCCTTTTCTTATATAAACATGGCGCAAAAGCCCGCGGTGAGCCGTTTCGTCATAGACGGAAACACCGTTTTCTTTGATATATTGCGCAAAAACAGCAAGAATGCCCTCAAATTCTTCGGGCTGCAGGCGGCAGTCGGGGCAATGGACAACGCGGTGGCTGTGGGGCGAATAAAATCCCGTTTTTATCTCGCCGTTTTCAAATGCAACGGGATACTGCGCCTTGTTGCGGTAGCGGCTGTCGGCCTCCGCGGCAATAATCGGCTCAAATTCGGGCATAACTCCGCCGATGCGCTTGAAGCATTCGGCAACATGCGCCGCCTTGAGCTTTGACTCTGCTTCATACGTCATATGCAAAAAAACGCATCCTCCGCATTTAAGATAAACGGGGCATTCGGGCTCAATTCTGTCTGCAGAGGGGGTTATAACGCTTTCAACCTTTGCAAAGGCATAGCTCTTTTTGACCTTGAGAATATGCGCGGTTATTTCGTCACCCACCGCCGTTGCGGGCACGAAAATCGCCATGCCGTTATGCCTGCCCACACCGCTTCCGTTAACGGAGCAGGAATCTATTTTTAAATTAATTCTGTCATTCTTTTTGAGTTCCACGGGGGCGTCCTCCGAATATCATTTATATGCGTTTGGTTTTAATGCCGTAGGGGCGATTCACGAATCGCCCGAACTTAATTTTCATTAAATTATACCACGACTTATCCCGTGTAGTAAATACATTATTTTGTTTCTGTTCCGTTTAAATTTTGTTAAAATGCAAATAATGCTTGATTTTTATACATTTTTTGGGTATAGTATATGGGAATATTTTTTTGGAGGTAAACAATGAAGAGATTTGCAGTTAAACTTACGGCAGTATTTTTCGTGCTTCTGTTCGCATGCACAAGCGTTTTTTCCGCAACCGTTTATGCAGTTGACGGCGAAAGCTCCGCTGAAAACGGCGAAGCTGTTGTAAACCATGCGCTTGTTCTTGAAAGCGACCATCTTTCCGTAACCGAAAGAAAAACCATTCAGATGAAAGCTTCCGTTACCAATGTTGACACCCAGCCGCAGATTTTCTGGAGCTCATCCGACGAATCCGTTGCAACCGTTGACTCCAACGGCGTTGTTAAGGGTGTGGGCGTAGGCAAGGCTGTTATCATTGCAAAAGCTTATATTGACGGCGAGACCCTTCGCGGCGAGTTTGCAATCAACGTTGTTGCAAGAAGCAACTTTTTGAGGGACTTCCTCGTTAATCAGCAGGTGCTCAGCTATCAGTACAGCTACATCGATGACTATTATTACACCAACGACAAGGAAGCATGGCAGTATAACTTCGGCTTCGGCAAAATTTATGACTTCGTTTCCCCTTATATTCTGCTTGAATATGACTATATCCGAGTTTTCTTCACATACGAGAATAAGGACTGGATGCTCCAGATGTGGAAAGGTCAGTACGGTCTTATTTTCTACGGCGGCGAGATTGGCATTTACAACCGCCCCCATTCTGACGACGGCATTAATGAATGGACATTCTTTAACTGCCCCGCAGAAGAAGATTGGCTCAACATGGAAATGACCCTCTGGCATGAAGAGCTTAACGGCAACTGGACCCGCGAATTCACCAGAGAATACACAAAATACTGGTGGTGCACAGGCTTCAAAAACGGCCATCTCCGCCAGGAAGAGCCTGCAGACGAGCTTCGCCTGACCGGCAGAATCACCCTTAAGGATGCTGAAATGACAAAGCTTGTTGTTGACGGCCTTAAGGAATGCGGCTTCGGCGTGAGCGAAACCAAGGACGGAATCGGTCTTGACCAGATTTATACAGAAGGCAACGATGTTTACTTCTGCTGGCAGAATATCTCCGAAGCGGAAAGCACAATGGCAATCAAGGTTGGCTTTGGCGCACTCACCACTTTGCAGATGCTCCCCATTCTTCCGTTCATCCTGCCCTTTGTTCAGATGTTTGCATTGGCAGCATTGCTCGTTTCGGTAATTCTTTAATTTAATATTTCATCAAGGACTGTTTCACTTATGTGAGGCAGTCTTTTTTTGTTGCAAACCCTAAAAAACTCTTGACAAATTTAAAAATTGCGACTATCATAGTAATCATTAACGAACATTTGTTCGTTAATGAGATACAATTTTCGCCGTTACGGTATAAGTTAAACGTAAAAGCCAACAAAATTTTAACGGAGGTGACGTCAATGAGTAAAAATTGCTGTCCTTTTGAATCGGAGCTTTCCGTTTCACAAATCAGGCAGCAGGTCGATTATGCCAGAACAATCTGTTCGGACCTTTTTAGCCTTTATTCTCCCGAAAAGCCCGATATTGAGGCTCTTTTAATCGACTATCAGACAACCCGCACCAAGCTTTCGATGATGCTTGATTTCCTTGTTCAGGCAAGGCTTTGGTGCGACGCTGTTTATACGGAAAAGGAGAAGAATGAGAAATTACAGAATTGATTTTAACTTGACAGACCCTTTCCCCGACGGCAGGGTTATCGGCAGAATCGGCGAAAAAAACGCCGCAAGCCTTGTTATCACCCCGCCCGCGGAAATGGCTGAAAATGAAAATATAACAAACTATGTTGCGGTTTTTGCAACCGCAAGGGGCACGGTTGAAACAGACCCGTATCCCAAATCGGAGCAATTCACCGTTGCCGTTACCGAACTGCTTTCCGTGGGTTATTCAATGGCAGTTCAGCTTGAGGGGCGCGACGACGGCGATAATCTGATTGTTAAAACTCCGCTTGTCCACGGCTTATCCTTTGAGGCATCCGCCGTGCGCTGCGGCTGCGGCATTGCGGGCGGATATCCGCAGAACACCGCACTCCCCTCGCATTATCACCGCAATCTTGCCGTTCTCAACAAGCTCGGCGAAGCGGAGAATTCGCTCACATACAACGGCAAGCCAATCGGCGCGCAAAGCTTCAAAACTGTTGAGCTTAATTATGGCAAAGGCGATTTTGATGCGATGATTGACAGCTGTGATACCAACAGCTTTTCGATTTTCGTTTATGGTAACCTTGTTCCCGAAAACGCCGAAATTCTGAGCATTGAATTAAAAGCGCTTGAAAACCGCGTCGAATCCGACTGGATAGACCTGCGCGACATGTATATGCATGACCTGATTTCGCCCTATCTGCTTCTCGGTTACAGGGCGCGCCCCGTTGAGGGATTTATGGGCTTATGCATTTCAACGGTGCACTTTTGGGACAGAACTCCCAACAAATTCTATGACTATGTTTCCGCGTCACTTTTAACCGCGCTGCGCGTTACTTATATCGACGAAAGCGGGGCGGAATAATGGAAACCGAGGTTGTTGTTTCGCTCATTACATTATGTGGCTCTGCCCTGGGCACCTTTGCGGGCATTGCCGTTAACTCAAAGCTGACGAGCTACCGCCTTGAACAGCTTGAAAAAAAGGTGGACAAGCACAACAGCGTTATTGAGCGCACGGGTAAGCTTGAAGAGCGCATAGGTGCGATTGACTACAGGCTCCGAGAGCTGGAAAAATGAAAGGAGAATTCTATGGAAATTAACTGGAAACAGAAGCTTACAAGCAGAAAATTCTGGGCGGCGGTTGTGGGATTTGTTACCCCTATCATGCTTGCCTTCGGCGTTTCGGAAAGCGTAACCGCGCAGGTTACCGCAATAATCACATCGGGTGCGGCGGTTGTTGCCTATATCATAGGCGAGGGCTTTGTTGATGCCTGCGGAAGGGAGGACTGACTCTGCCTAAAACAAACACGGGGCTTGTGGACTACGCCAAGGCACAGCTTGGCAGACCGTATTGGTACGGCACCTTCGGCAACACCGCAACAGTCAGCCTGCTGACCGCAAAGAAAAAGCAATATCCGAGCCATTATCAATACGAAAGAACGGAAAAATATAAATCTGAAATCGGCGAAAGGGTGCACGACTGCGTGGGGCTTATCAAGGGCTTCCTCTGGAGCGAATCACCCGAATTGCCGCCTAAATATAATGCGTCTCAGGATGTTTCCGCAAACGGGATGCTCAAAAAGTGCAAGGAAAGAGGGCATATCGGCACAATGCCCGACATGCCGGGGATTCTGGTGTTTATGCCGGGGCATGTGGGAATATATGTGGGCTGCGGCAGGGTAATTGAAGCAAGGGGCTTCAATTTCGGCGTTGTGGAAACCGATTTAAAAAGCAGAAACTGGGAAAACTGGGGCAAATGCCCGTGGATTGAATATCCCTCGGGTAAAAATTATTTCAAAGCCTGCGCCCACGACGAAACATCCGTTGTTGATGCGCTCAAATCAATCGGCGCAAACAGCGGCTTTGCCTACCGCAAAAAAATTGCCGCGGCAAACGGCATGGCGGGTTATGTGGGCACTCCCAAGGAAAACATAAAGATGCTCTCGCTTTTAAGGCGCGGCTTGCTTGTTAAGCCGTAAGAATTTTTAACACCGTAGGGGTCGATGCCCGCATCGACCCTTTTTCTTTTTTCCGGCAGGTAAAATCTTTGCAAAACACAGCAGAGATTTTACCCGTTTTTATTGCAAAACTCCGAAATATGTGTTACATTTAGCTTATAATCCCGAAAGGAGTTTTATTATGATTAAAATTACGTTCATGGGTGCGGGAAGCACCGTTTTTGCAAGAAACGTTTTGGGCGACTGCATGTGCACCCCCGCTCTTCGCGACAGCGTTATCGCTCTTTACGACATTGATGCCGAAAGACTTGAGGACAGCTACATTATCCTCTCCGCAATGAACAAAAACGTTAACGAGGGCAGAGCAAAGATTGAAAAATACTGCGGCGTTGAAAACAGAAAAGAAGCTCTTCGCGGCGCAACCTTTGTTGTTAACGCAATTCAGGTCGGTCTTTATGACCCCTGCACCATAATCGACTTTGAGGTGCCCAAGAAATACGGTCTTCGCCAGACCATTGCCGACACCCTCGGCATCGGCGGCATCATGCGCGGACTTCGAACAATCCCCGTGCTCCGCGATTTTGCGGCAGATATGGAGGAGGTCTGCCCCAATGCATGGTTCCTCAACTACACAAACCCCATGGCAATCCTTTCAGGCTATATGCAGAGATACACCAAAATCAAAACAATCGGTCTTTGCCACAGCGTTCAGAGCTGCACAAAGGATTTGTTCAACAAGCTCGGCATGGAGGATAAGCTTGAGGGCAGAAAAGAGCTCATCGCGGGCATCAACCACATGGGCTGGCTGCTTGAAGTTCAGGATAAGGACGGCAACGACCTTTACCCCGAAATCCGCAAAAGAGCCGCAGAAAAGAATGCAACCGAAAAGCACAGCGATATGGTCAGATTTGATTATATCAAGAATTTCGGCTACTACTGCACAGAGTCCAGCGAGCATAACGCGGAATATAACTGCTTCTACATAAAGGATAAATACCCCGAGCTTATCGAAAGATATAACATTCCTCTTGACGAATATCCCCGCCGCTGCGTTAATCAGATTGCGGGCTGGAAAGAGGAAAAGGAAAGAATCCTCAACAACGGTCAGATTACCCACGAGCGTTCGGGCGAATACGCCTCATACATCATGGAAGCCCTTGTTACCGGCAACCCTTATAAGATAGGCGGCAACGTGCTCAACACGGGTCTTATCGACAACCTGCCCGCAGATGCATGCGTTGAGGTTCCCTGCCTTATCGACGGCAACGGCATCCACCCCTGCCACGTCGGCAGGCTGCCCGTTCAGCTTGCGGCAATGAACATGACCAACATCAACGCCCAGCTTCTGACAATCAACGCCGCAATCACTCAGAAGAGAGAGGATATCTACATGGCGGCAATGCTTGAGCCCCACACCGCCGCAGAGCTTTCCATTGACGATATCAAGGCAATGGTTGACGAGCTTATCGAAGCCCACGGCGAATACATGAAAGAATATAAATAAACAAAAATCGGCTTGCATGAATCATGCAAGCCGATTTCGATTTTCTGCTTTGTAGGGGTCGATGCCCGCATCGACCCTTATAATATTATACATTATCCAATCCGTATGAGAAGAACGGGAGCGGGAACCAGCTTTGGGCGAACGCCTGCTGCATGGTTGCTCTGTCTTTTGAATAAAGCCCGCCGACAAAGTGGATTGCGTCGCTGTGCGAAAGCTCGATATCGGGCTTTTCGTCCGTTTCCTCAACGCTGACTGCGTTGTTTTCGTCAACGGTAACTGCTATCTGCTCATCGCGCTTAACGCCGTGAATAAGCAGGTTAAGCCTGCCGGGGCAAAGCTTTGTTACGCTCGCCTTAACCGAAAGGAACGCTTCGATAAATCTGCCGAAATTGAAAATGTTAATCATTTCGGGCGTGCCGATTGAAACACCGCCGCAGTTTTTGTTCATATAGTCGCAAAGCTCCGTGTCAAACAAGGGCACATTGAGCGATGCTTCCTCGCTTTTTGCGGTTTCCATTGCGCAGACAATGAGCATCAGCGTGTCGCTCATGTCAACAGCCCTGATTTCGGAAATGTGTCTGCCGCCGCGCTTGCCGATAACAAAATATCCCTTGAATTCTTCGCCGTCAAATGCGGCATAGGGAACATTTTCCCACGATTTGAGGATATCAACATAGGCTTCCTCGCTTCTGTCAATATAAAACGGAAGCGACTCATTGAGAGCCTTGATTCTTTTGATGATTTCCGTGTCCGCTTCTGTTACCTCGCGGGCTGTATAAGCCGATTTCGGCATCTCGCCGAGGATGCGCCTGATATTGCCCTTGTCAATGCAAAAACGGCATTCGGAGCCTATCGGCTCATAGCCGAAAAAGCCGTATCTCTGCCTTTGACCGCCGAGAAGCGAATAATCGTAGTTTTCGTTTTTCATTATGTCGATTGACATATTCATCAGGTCAATCATATAGCCCTTGCTGCGGGAATCCCTTGCAACCGCAACGTTGCCGATGCCGAGAATGCGCAGTTTTTTGCCCGCGGCAACCGCTTCCGAGGGGAAGCAGCCGACAGCCGCCTTTATTTCGTCACCCTCTTTAATAATTACATTATTATAGGCGGGGTTGTATTGCTCCTTATAGAGCTTCGGAAGCAGGGTTAAAAATTCTCTGCGTGTTTCTTCCTCGTCCTCAAGAAAGAATACGTTATCCAGCATTTCGAGAAGCTGCTTTGCTTCTTCGGGTTTTCCTCTGCCTTTGTATATGTTTGCCATATTTTTCTCCTTATCTCATATGCATAAAATCGTTGTAGTTAAGAACACGGTAGTTTTTGCCGCCGACCGTGGGTGCCTTTTCCCTTCTCAGCCTCAATATTATGAGAACAACAAGGGCAATTATCACCGCAATCGCAAGAATTTTAACAATCCAATGTGAAAAAATGCTTTTTGCGGTTGAACCGAGGAATGCAAAGATGCTCATTTTAACATCCATGTTTGCAACAAGGTCAATTTCTTTTATAACCTGACCCGCATACATAACCTTTGCGCGGCAGATAACATCGCCCTTTTTGACGGGAGCTTTGAGCGACTTCGGCAGAGTGCTTTCAATCGGCTCAACAAGCAGACCCGTGGACTGTGTGCCCTCCGGCACAAGGCTGTAAACGGTTTCCGCTGGAGAAAGGGTTATGTAGTCGGTATCCTTTGCATATTTTACGGGCACCTGACCGACAATTTGAGTTGTGTCGGCTATCGCAACAAGCTCAATGTTTTTATATGCCCATTCAAACATTTCCTTGCAGTCAAGGAATGCGCCGTTTTCACTCACTCCGTCGTTGTCAACGTCATAGAATGTGGAATTAAGCGAAACAGCAATATAGTTATAGCCGTCATGCGAAGCAAAGGCAACCATACAGCGGCCAGCCGTTGAGGTTGAGCCCGTTTTGCCGCCCTTGACATATTTGCAGTAATAATCCTTGTATGCGCTGTTGAGCATGTAGTTGGTTGAATAAAGCTTGCGCTCCTCTTGAAGATTGGTTGCCGCAAGCGTATATGTTGACCTGCCTACGATTTCTTCAAACGCGGGGAATTCCATTGCGTGGAGAATGAATTTCGCCATATCGCGCGCGGTAACATATTGATTTTCGTCGTCAAGACCGTGGGGATTAACAAAATGGCTGTTGTCGCAGCCGAGCCTTTGCGCCGTTTCATTCATCATCGAAACAAATTTTGCTCTGTCGCCGCCCGAAACATGGTCCGCAAGGGCGGTTGCCGCTTCGTTTGCGCTCTTTAAAAGCAGGCAGCAAAGCAAATCATAAACGCTCATTTGCTCGCCCGCCATAAGCCCGCCGAGTGAGCTGCCCGTGCCGCTGAGTTCCTTTATGCAGGATTCGTTGACCGTTACCAAAGCATTCAGGTCGGGGCAGTTTTCAAGCACGACAATGGCGGTTACAACCTTTGTGAGGCTTGCGGGGGCGGTCTGCTTGCCCGCATTCTTTTCAAAAATCACCTCGGAGTTATCCACGCTGACAAGCAGCAGACAGTCGGAATAAAGCCCGAGTGACTCCATAACATCGTCATAAGCCGCGTTTGCGTTAACGCAGAATATGCTGCTCAAAAGAACAGACACTATAATTAATATACCGAATATCTTTTTCATATCACAACACCGTTTTAAAAAAATCTGACCCAAACAGTATAACACAGATTTTTTAATAAATAAACTGTTATTTTCAATATTCCATAAATTTAATGCCGCACGCCTTGATTTTTTTTCGGTTTTAGAGTATGCTTTGATAAGCGGAGAGTTAAAAGTTAAAAGTGAAGAGTTAAGAGTTTCGGACGGGTTTCACCCGTACCCAATATAAATGCGGCGCAGCCCCTCAACTTTTCACTTTTCATTTTTCACTTTTCACTAAACTATGTTATTAAAGGAGTAATTCCATGGTTTATATAACCGGCGATATGCACGGCGATATTTCCCGCTTTGATTCGCCCGCAATCAAGCAGCTAAAAAAAGGCGACACCCTGATTGTCTGCGGCGATTTCGGCTTTGTTTGGGATAACAGCAAATACGAGCAGAAAATCCTCAAAAAGCTCGGCAACAAAAAATTCAATATCTGTTTTATAGACGGCACTCACGAAAACTTTGAGCTTCTCAACGCCTACCCCGTAACGGAATGGTGCGGCGGCAAGGTGCACCGCATCTGCGGCAATCTTTACCATCTCATGAGAGGTCAGATTTTCAAGATTGACAACATGACCTTCTTCACCATGGGCGGCGGCGAAAGCCCCGATATCGACATCCGTTTTGAAGAAAATGCGTGGTCGAGATATGAATTTCCCAGCCGCGAGGAGCTTCTGGAGGGCGCGGCAAACCTTGAAAAGCTCAACTGCCGCGTGGATTACGTTATCACCCACGAGCCGCCCGTTAAAATCAAGGGATTTTTAAAGCTTAAGGACAGCGAAACCGCAAGCGTAACGGGTCTTAACACCTATCTTGAGGAGCTTTCCGAGGCATGCGTTTTCAGACGCTGGTTTTTCGGCTCGATGCATCTTGACAAATACATTTCCAATTCCCATGTTGCGGTTTTCCAGAATGTTATCAACGCAATAACAGGCGAGGTGCAGAGATAATGCAAATCAACGCTTTACAGTCACGCCTTGAAAAAAATCAGGCGTTTCTCATTCATTCGCCCGAAAACAGAAGATATTTAACGGGCTTTGCTTCCTCGGACGGCTATTTGTTCGTAACGGAAAACGAAGCAATCCTCTTCATGGACAGCCGCTATATCGAGGCAGCTCAAATGCAGGCAAAGGGCTGCACCGAAATTGCGCTTCTTACATCGCTTTCGCAGCAGCTCAAAGAATATGCCGAAAAGCTCGGGATTAAAACGGTTTTCACCGAGTCCCAACGATTGAGCGTTTCGGAGTTTAACCGCTTTTGCGAAATCCTGCCCTGCGAATGCATGGCGGAGCGCGCAGACGATGCGATTGACTCACTTCGCCGCATAAAAAGCCTTGAAGAAAAGCAAAAAATTCTTGCCGCGCAGGCAATCGCGGAAAAAGCGTTTGACCGCATACTCGGCTTTATCAAAGAGGGAGTGACGGAGCGCGAAATTGCTCTGGAGCTTGATTTTTATATGCTCAAAAACGGTGCGGAATACGTTTCTTTTGAAACTATAGCCGTCAGCGGCAAAAATTCCTCGATGCCCCACGGCGTGCCGAGCGATAAAAAAATTGAACGCGGCGATTTTATAACGATGGATTTCGGCGCGGTGGTTGACGGATACCACAGCGACATGACCCGCACGGTTGCCGTCGGCGAGGTTTCGTCGAAGCAGGCGCAGGTCTATGAAACCGTGCTTGCTGCGCAGAAAAAGAGCCTTGCTTCGCTCAAGGCGGGCGTTTCGTGCTTTGATGCCGATGCCGCCGCAAGGGATATCATCAAAAACGCGGGCTGCGGAGCATTTTTCGGCCACGGCACGGGTCACGGAGTGGGCATTGAAATCCACGAGCAGCCAAGGCTTTCGCCAAAGAGCAGGGAAATTCTCCAAATCGGCGACGTTGTAACCGTTGAGCCCGGCATTTATCTGCCCGGCGAGTTCGGCGTTCGCATTGAGGACATGGCATTTATCACCGAAAACGGCTTTGAAAACCTCACAAAATCGCCAAAATCCCTCATAATTCTTTAACATGGCGTGTTTCTTTAAAAAAAGACTTGAAAAATCATAGTGAATAGTATAAAATAACTGTGAAAACATATAAACTATAAGGAGAAATAATTTTATGGTATCAGCAGGCGATTTCAGAAACGGCGTAACCTTCGAAATGGAGGGCCAGGTTTATCAGATTATCGAATTCCAGCATGTTAAGCCCGGTAAAGGCGCTGCTTTCGTAAGAACCAAGATTAGAAACGTTATCGGCGGTGCAGTTGTTGAAAGAACTTTCAACCCCACCGACAAGTTCCCCACCGCTTACATCGAGCGCAAGGAAATGGAATATTCATATGAGGACGGCGGTCTTTACTATTTCATGGACCCCGAAACCTATGACATGGTTCCCATCGGTGCAGACACTCTCCCCGAAAACTTCAAGTTTGTTAAAGAAAACGAAACATGCCGCGTTCTTTCCTATAAGGGCAGCGTTTTCGGCGTTGAGCCTCCCACAACCGTTACTCTTCAGGTAACAAAGACCGACCCCGGCTTCGCAGGCAACACAGCCACCAACGCAACAAAGCCCGCAACTCTTGAAACAGGCGCAGAGGTTAAGGTTCCCCTGTTCATCGACGAGGGCGAAATGATTGTTGTTGACACCCGCACAGGCGAATATCTCAGCCGCGCATAATATACGCAGCTAATAAATAATTTATTTTGGAGGACAAAGAAATGACCGTAACAGAAAAGGTTGCATATCTTAAGGGCCTTGCAGAGGGTCTTTCCCTTGACGAATCCAAGCCCGAAACAAAAATTATCAACGCTATGCTCGACGTTCTCGATGAGCTTGCTCTCACAGTAACAGACCTTGAGGACGGCATGGACCTCATCTCCGAACAGCTTGACGCTGTTGACGAGGACCTTGACGAGCTTGAAAGCTTCGTTTACGAAGAACTCGACGATTGCTGCTGCGACGATTGCTGTGACGACGAGGAAGAAGAATATTACGACGTTGAATGCCCCAGCTGCGGCGAGGTTATCTGCGTTGACAGAGATATTCTTGAAGAAGGAAGCATCTGCTGCCCCAAGTGCAACGAGCTTCTCGAATTCGAAGTTGAGTGCGACTGCGATTGCGACGACTGCGAATAATAATTTAAAAATTAACCACCGTGAAAGCAAATTTCACGGTGGTTTTTTTGCGCTTAACTGTCAAGCATTATTTTGATTTTATTGTTTTAAGTGAAGCAATTAACATTCTTCTGATAGCCCCACAATCATTTTGTAACTTTTTATATTTTTCTTCAGTCATACATTCGGTTTCAAAAAGAAGTTCCAGCCAATATTCTGTTTCATAGCATTCTTTTTGTGCTATTTCCAGCTTTGATATAAAATCCTTTGTTCCTTGAGCATATTGTGCTTCGTGTATGTTCGCACCGATTGATGTTGCTGAACGAAGAATTTGATTTATTAAAACCGATTCTTTGCGATTTGTTTTCAGCTCTCTGCAAAGAAAAACAATTTCCTTGGCAAACTCTTTAGCCTTATCTCTTAAAATGCTGTCAGCCATAAAAGCCACCTCTATATGAAAAATACAGAAAACAATATGATTTTTCAAGTGATATTCTGCCTGTCGGCAGAGTTTTATTATTGCCTTCGGCAATAGTTTTATTGAAACTTTCAGTTTCAGTTATATTTTATTCGCAAAAAACTTGCGAAGCAAATACCACTATGCGAAACATAATATCACTGCGAAGCAATATAACTCGCCGTAAGGCGAATAAAACCGGCGTTACACTTCTTCCGGATGAACGAAATATCCGCCAAGGTCAGCCCACGGAATAACCCTTTGATATACTCCGGAGTAAGCGGGGGCAACATCGCCTCTTTCAAAATAGAAGCCGATTCCCTCATCCGTGAGATAAAACTGATTGGGATTGAAAACAGTTTTGATTTTTTCAACATACACCTGTGAAAGACCCGCATAATCCTCGGTGTCGAAATCCTTCGGCGCGTTTTTCATCATGTAATCGGCAAGATGAGCCGTTATTTCCTCTTCAAGAGAGGGGTCGGAAGCAAAATCCCAAACGGAGCAGATTGCGCCCGTCTGAACATTGAAGCACTTTGTTTCGTATCTCGGCTCAATGCCCTCAATCCCGAAATATGAAATTGTCTTTTTAATAAGGAAGCATACATATTTTGAGCTGATATAGGTTGTTTCAAAATCAAGCTCACTTGACCACGGAGTTTTGGACTCCGAGTTTTTCATGTAGCTTGAAGCGGAGGGAACATTCACTTCGGCTCGTTCACACTCTTCCTCAAAAATTTCGTTTGTAACCGTGTTGATAAATTCCGCAACGCTTTTTTCACAGTTTTTGGTTATTTCCGGCAGCACAACCTCAACAACATAAACCGTTTTGCCTTTTTCGTCTTTGAATTTTTTTGTCTTTTTATCCTTTTTCACAACGGGCGGCTTTCCGGTGGTTGCGGTTGTCTGAGTTGTCTGCGAAGCCTCTGCGGCGGACTGCTGCACCTTGTGCTCCTCCCAATTTTCAATCTTTCCGCAGGAAGCGAGGGCAAAAATCAGTGTAAAAATTAAAAATATGCTTGTTAATCTTTTCATAGAATTATCCTCTCGTTTGAGTTTATATAATTGTATCAGCAATCCGCCCGCCAATCAAGAGCAATATTATAAATTTTTGTTGCAATTCCTCACAATTTAATATTATAATAAGGTAAAGTGGGAGATTGCTCCCGCCGCAAGGATTTTTCCGAAAAGGAGAGTATCATGAAAAATATATTCAACGCTCAATGGATAAAAAGCCCCGTGCCCGCCTATGACTGCGAGTTCAGCTTTTCAAAGGAATTTACGTCACTCAAGCAGGTTGTTTCCGCAACCCTCGAAGCAACCGCTTTCGGTGTTTATTTTGCCGAGATTAACGGCGAAAGGGTCGGCAATCAGATTTTTGCCCCCGGCTGGACTACATACCGCAAGCGTCTGCAGGTTGAAACCTATGACGTAACCGCTATGATAAAGGCGCAAAATAAAATTGTTCTCAACGTTGCCACGGGCTGGAAAGCAAGCCGCCACTTCGGCAGATATTGCGGCAATGACTCTCTCGGCTACAAGGAAATTGCGGCACTCTGCGCCCTGACGATTGAATATGCCGACGGCGAAAAGAGAATCATCACCACCGGCGGCGACTGGAAATGCGAAAAGGGCAAAAACATCTATACCGAAATTTATAACGGCTATATCTATAACCCCGCCTATGTTGACTCAAACCCCGTGCAGGCGGTTGTTTTTGAAAGAAATAAAAACAATCTGATTGACAGACAGGGTGAAAAAATCCTTGAGCAGGAAAGGCTCGAAGCAAAGGAAATCATCATCACCCCCAAGGGCGAAACAGTTATTGACTTCGGTCAGAATTTGACGGGCTATGTTGAGTTCAAGATAAAGGGCAACAAGGGCGAAAGGGCAGTTATCAGCCACGCCGAGGTGCTTGACGCAGAGGGCAACTTCTACACCGACAACCTCCGCAGCGCAAAGGCGCAGGCAGTTTTCATCTGTGACGGCGAAGAGCATATTCACAAGGCACAGCACAATTTCTTCGGCTTCCGCTACATAAGGCTCGAAAACTGGAGCGACGAGGTTAAAAAAGAAAACTTCACGGCAATAGTTGTTCACTCCGAAATGAAGCGCACGGGTTATTTTGAATGCTCCGACAAGCGCGTTAATCAGCTTTTCTCCAACATCATCTGGGGTCAGAAGGGCAACTTCCTCGATGTACCCACCGACTGCCCGCAGCGCGACGAGCGTTTGGGCTGGACGGGCGATGCGCAGGTTTTCGTCAAAACCGCTTCTTATAACTATGACGTTGAAAAATTCTTTATAAAATGGCTCGCCGATTTGCGCGCGGAGCAAACGGGCTGGGGCACAATTCCTCATGTTATCCCCTGCGTGTTTGACCCCGACGACGGCTCCTCTGCAGCGTGGGCAGACGCAGTAACCATTTGCCCGTGGCAGATTTATCTGACCTATGCCAACAAGGAGCTCCTCAAAGAATCGCTTGAGTCGATGAAAAAATATCTTGAATTTATCGATGAACACAGCTATGACGGCATTTGGTGCAACAGCTGGCATTTCGGCGACTGGCTCAACCTTGACGGCAGCAGCCCCGAGGACTGCTCCAAGGGCACGGATAAAAACCTTATCGCAACCGCATATTATATTTATTCCACCGAAATTCTGATGAAGGCGATGGCTCTTTTGGGCGAGGACACCGCGGAATACGCCGCAAAGCGCGAAAAATCCATTGCCGCTTTCAGACGCGAATATATGAAAAACGGCAGAATCACACCCGAATACGCAACGCAGACCGCCTGCGTGCTTGCGGTGCATTTCGGCATCAGCGACGATATTGCCGAAACCGCAAAACAGCTTAACGAGCTTGTTTGCGAATGCGGTCACCTCAAAACGGGCTTTGTGGGCACTCCCTACCTGCTCCATGCATTGAGCGACAACGGCTACACCGAAACCGCCTACAGCCTGCTTCTTCGCGAGGAATATCCCTCATGGCTGTTCTCGGTTAAAATGGGAGCAACAACAATCTGGGAGCATTGGGACGGCATGCGTGAGGACGGCTCAATGTGGAGCACCTCGATGAACTCCTTTAACCACTATGCCTACGGCTCGGTTGCAGACTGGCTTTACGGCGATGCGGCAGGCATCAAGATTGACGAAAGCAAGCCCGCTTTTGAGCACATCATCTTTGCTCCGCTGACCGACGGCAGGCTCACCTATGTCAAGGCGGCTATCGAATCCCGCCGCGGCTTGGTTAAATCCGAATGGAAAACCGAAAACGGCAAAACAACCTACACCTTCACAGTCCCCGAAGGCGCAACCGCAACGGTTATCCTCGGCGGCAAATCAACCGAAATCGGTTCGGGTGTTACGGAAATGACGGAATAATTAAACCCTCGCAACTTGTAAAAAATACCCCTGCAGCAAGAAAATACTTGCCGCAGGGGTTAATTTTATTTACGCTATGCTCCAAATAATCTGCATAACCTTGTCGAAAACAGAAAGAATAAAGTTCGTTATCTTCCAGGTATATTCAAAGTTCAGCAAATCAATTATGCTTTCGATTATTCCGCCGAATGCGTCGCCTGCCTTGTCGGCGGGTGATTCGTCGGCGGTCTTTTCAATCGCAAAGTTATCAACTCTGACAGCCTCGCCGTCATCAACCTCATATGCGTTGTAATAGAGGCAGTCGCCGTCAACCGTGATTGCCGCAAACATTGAATTTTCGGTGTTTTCGGGGTTAAGCTTTTCCGCTCTGGGGAAGAGCTTGTCGGTTGCCTCAACATCCTTTGTCTGATAAACCTTAACGCCCGAGGTGCCGCAAATTGAATAAATTGAGCCTTTGGGGTTGTATTTCATCTGATATTCCATGCCATCATAGGTAACCGTACCCGTCTTTACGGGAACAACCGCGTTTGCGTTCATAACATCTGTTCGCAGATAAACGTGGTCATGACCCTGAAGCACAAGGTCAACGCCGAGATACGGAAGCAGCGCGCTGAGCTGGTCTCTCATGCCCTTGACATCGCCGTCATCATAGTGGGAGCCGTTGGAATAAATCGCCTTGTGGAGAATAACAACCTTCCATTTTGCATCGCTGGATTTAATGTCGTTCTTCATCCACTCAATCTGTGCGTTGCCGAGCTTGTCATCCTCATCGTCATTGGTGTTGAGCACGGTGAAGTGAACGCCGTTATAATCATAGGAATAATAAACGCCAGTTTCCAAATCCTGCTCGGGAACATTGGGAAGAACAAAGTTTTCGGTGATTACCGCGCCTTCGTCCTCGTGGTTGCCCGTTACGGGCATAAAGGGCAGGTCGAGCAGCTTTTCGGTGGAATTGAGAAGATAATTCCAATGCTTAACGTTTTCGCCCGAGTCAACCTGGTCGCCTGCGGAAACGATGAATTTTGCATCGGGATATTCCTCTGCCGCCGTTTCAACAACCTCTGCAAATCGCTCATAGTGGGCAGGCTGCTGCGACTGCGGGTCTGTGACATAGAAGAAGGTGAACTTTTCGTTGCCGCCCGCGGCGGTTTCGATAACGCCCGCTTCGCTCCACCAGCCGCTCTCTGCGTCACCTACGCGGTAGCAATATTTTGTGCCCGCTTCAAGACCCGAAAGCTTAATTGTGTGCTTAACATAATCTCTTGAATAGAGAAGCAGAGCAAAAACGCCAAGGTCTGCGCCGGGATAGGTTTTGGGGATAAGCTCGTATGAAGCTGTCACCTTTTTGCCCGTTGTGGGTCTGCCGGTGAACTTGGGATTTTCGCTGTAGGGAACAAGCTCAATATCCGTTCCCTTAACGCTGTATTTCGTAAGCCATGTGATGCTCACCTCGGAGGTTGAGTCCTCACCGAGAGTAACCGCGATGTGTGAGGGCGCGCGGTAATTATCCTGCGTTGCCTCGATTTTCTCCGGTCCGCTGTAGGTAATAACCGCGTTGCTGTCCGATTTTTCGGCGGGGTCGGAGTCAAGAACAAAGGTTATGAGCATCCATTTTATCGTGTAGCCCCATGATTCATACTGGCTCTGTGTGATGTATTCACCCATAAGGTGGTCGATTATAGCATCAACGGAGCTGTATTCTTCGGGAACAAGGGGGATTGAAAGAACGGAATCAATAAGATTTGTGAAGCTGTTGTCACCGCCGAGAAGAAGCTCGGTGATGCCCTGAAGCACTCTGCCGAAAAGATAGAAAACATTGCCTTCGGGGAAAAGCTCTCCGGGGTTGAAATCAAGGTTTGCAAGGATTTCGCCCTGAACAAGGTCGGTCACAAGCACCTCGCGCAGCAGATTGAAAACCTCCTGCGCAAGCTCGCCGCTTTCAAAGCGGTCAAGCACCTCGGTAACATAGGGATAAGCGGAAACATCCTCGTCGCCGCCGTAATAGCAGATAAGAATTGTTGTTGCATATTCACCGAAGGTGCAGCCGTCAGGGTTAACCTCATAGCCGAGCACATCGGTCAGCATGCTTGCAGGCTTGTCGCAAACCTTGTAGTTGAGGATTTTATCGATAAGCGCCTCAACCTTTGCAAGCGTTTCTTCGGGGTTGTTAACATAAACTTCGTCAATCTGACCCGCAAGCTCGCCGATAAAGCCCATAACATTGGAGCTGACGGTGAGAATTTCAACGGGACCGAGTGCAAGTCCGTTAGTGCCCAAAGCATCAACAATAATCTTTTCAAGGTCAAGATTCATTGTTTTGAGGAACGCAAGCAGACCGCCCGCTTCCTGAATTGCGGGGAAATATTCGTTAACAAGGGGTCTTAACGCACCCATAACCAAGCCCTTGATGCCGCCCTCGCCGAAGGTGCGGTCAAATGAATATGTGAACTTGAAGGGCTTTTCGTAAGCCGTGCCGTCGGGAGCAATAACGGGCTGATATTCGTCGATATCGTGCGACTTCATATCCATGGTTGTTGTTTCGCCGTCGGAAACAAAATCAACCGTGCGGTAATAGTTGGGGAAGCCTGTCAGAGTGGGGGTGAGGATGTCATAAACCGCCTCGCCGTTGTCGGAAACATGCTTTGCAACGTTGTTTGCATGGAGATGACCCGTGAAAACATAGTGCATGCCCGCATCGGCATAGGTTTCGGCAACCTCCATCCAATTCTGAACAACGAATGCCCAGAGAGTTGCCTCCTCAATGCTGATATGGGGCACAAGGTTGTGGTGCTGCATGCCGATTAAGGTCAAGCCCTGCTCATTTGCCTTTTCGCATTCGACAACAATCCAGTCGAGCAAGCCGTCGGCAATTCTGCCGTCGGTCATGTGCTCGTTGCCCTCTGCGCCGTTATCCTCGCTGTACATATTGCTGTCAATGCAGATAAGGCGGTAGCCGCCGAGGGTTGCGGCATATGAAAGCATGCCGCCCTTTTTGCCCTCTTCGGGTACAAAGAAGCTGTCCGCCAAATCATAGCCGAGGTCTGCATAAATTTCTCTGAAATCCTCGGGTGAGGTGGGTTTCGCCGTTTCTTTTTTGCCGTTTACATATGTAGCGGCGTTGGTGTTGTTGACATCGTGGTTGCCGGGGATAACCAAAACGGGGATGCCCGTTTCCGCCTCAAACTGCTCAAGCCTTTCCGCAAGAGCAACATGGCTTTCGTATTCGCCGTCTTTGGTAAGGTCGCCGGGAATAAGAAGATAGTTTT
Source organism: Clostridia bacterium (assembly GCA_017623615.1). Lineage (GTDB taxonomy): Bacteria > Bacillota > Clostridia > Oscillospirales > Acutalibacteraceae > CAG-177. Next base: position 31,715 of record JAGAOT010000016.1, read on the forward strand.
CGCCGCCGTCAACCGCATTCCTCTCAACGCCGTCAAGAGCGTTGTTGAGAAGCGCATCAACGTCATTATATTCTTTATGCTTGTCGTAAACAAATTCGTCCCATGCCTCGCCTTCGCCCTTAAGCGACTCGGCAAGATAATGGATATCCGAAACAACTCCGAAGCGAACAGCCGAGGTATCCGCGCTGACCATCATGGGCACGCATGCCGCAAGAATGGCAACAACAAGGATAACGCTTATCGCTTTTAAGCCGAACTTTCTTTTCATTTTCTTTCTCCCTTTTAGATGTTCTTAAGAAGAGGACCGATGCCCGCGATTGCGCCGGGAATGCCCTTAAGAATCTTGCGGATGCCGCCCTTTTCGCCTGCAATCCATTTAACAAGGCCGTCTGCCATATCCTCGCTCATTACGCCGCCGCTCATGCTGATGAAATCGCGGAACGGAGTCTGCAGCGCGATTGCCTGCGCAAAGCCTGCGGGAACAACCGTTGTGAGGAGCTTATAGAATCTTGCGCCGTTCTTTGTGTGCTTGCAGCTTTCAAAGGTGTCCTGAATGCTCAAAGCTCTGTTGGGGTCATAGTTTGCGGGGGGCAACTCTCTGCCGAGAACGGCAACAAACTGCTCCGCGGGCACGTTCTGAACATCGCCGCTGTAGTAAAGAGGAGCAACTGCCGAATAATCGGGAATGTTTTCGGTTGAGCCGGAAACATTAACCGTTGCGGAAAGTCTTATATCTGCGCTTGATGCGCCGACGAGAATGTCAAATTCGCCGCTTTCAACGCACCAGTCGCTGATGTTAACGTTATAGAATGCAAATGCTCTCTTGTTGAGAGAAAGCTTGATTTCCTTTGCTTCGCCGGGGTTGAGCCATACCTTTTTGAAGGCTTTAAGCTCTTTTTCGGGTCTGTAGATTGTGCTTTCTTTATCGGCAACATAAAGCTGGGCAATTTCATAGCCGGGAACATCGCCCGTGTTCTTAACGTTTAACGAAACGGTGAGAGTGTCGCCATCTGTCATTGAAGCCTTGTCAAGCTTAATGTCGGAATACTCAAAGGTTGTGTATGAAAGACCGTAGCCGAAGGGGTAACGGACTGCTTTCTTTGCCTTTTCGTAGTATCTGTAGCCGATATAAACGCTCTCGCGGTATTCAACGCTTGCGGGGTTGCCGGGGAAGTTGTTGACTGCGGGAGTGTCGGCATAAACCATGGGATATGTTTCGGGCAGCTTGCCGCAGGGGTTAACCGCGCCGCTGATGATATCTGCAACCGCGCCTGCGCCCGCCTGACCGCCGAGATATGAGTTAAGGATAGCCGCAACGCCGTCATTCCAAGGCATTTCAACGGGTGAGCCACCTGCAAGAACAACAACAACGTTCTTGTTTGCCTTGAGGATTTCGTTAACAAGGGCATCATGTGCGGCGGGCAGATTCATGTGGCTTCTGTCAAAGCCCTCTGCCTCGTATTCGTCTGTAAGACCGATGAAAAGAAGAACTGTTTCGCATCTTGCGGCAAGCTGTGCTGCTTCTGCGGCAAGGGCGGCGTTGTTCTTCGCCTTTTTCTGCTTGAGCTCATAGCCCTGAGCAAACTCAACATTGTAGCCCGCTTTCTGAAGCTCTTCGAGAGCGTTGTCAAGCTGTGTGGGGTTGATATGTGAGGAGCCTGCGCCCTGATATCTCGGAGTTCTTGCAAGCTCGCCGATAACAGCAACCTTGCCGCCCTTTTTGAGGGGAAGAATGCCGTTGTTTTTAAGAAGAACCATTGACTGCGCGGCAACCTTTCTTGCAAAGGGCTGGTCGTCCGCATCATTGTATGCATAGCCGGGCTTTGCGCCGTCAGCCGCTTTTTTGATAAGGTTGAGCATGTTGAGCGCTCTTTCGTTGAGAACAGCTTCGTCAAGAGTGCCGTTCTTAACAGCCTCAACAATCTTCTTTGCGCCGCTGCCCGAAGATGAGGGCATTTCAAGGTCGTTGCCGTTCTTGAGGCCAAGAACTCTGTTGTTAACTGCGCCCCAGTCGCTGACCACAACGCCGTCAAAGCCCCACTCATTGCGGAGAATTTCAAGCTGTGTGTGCTTGTTTTCGGAGCCGTGTGCGCCGTTAATCTTATTGTATGAGTTCATAACAGTCCAGGGCTTTGCCTTTTTAACGGCAATCTCAAATGCTGTGAGATAAATTTCACGGAGCGTTCTTTCGTCAACAACGGAATCGCAGGTCATTCTGCGGGTTTCCTGGCTGTTTGCGCAGAAGTGCTTGAGCGATGTGCCCACGCCCTGCGACTGAACGCCGTTGATAAAGCCCGCGGCAAGCTCACCCGCAAGAATCGGGTCCTCGGAGAAATATTCGAAGTTTCTGCCGCAGAGAGGTGAACGCTTCATGTTGATGCCGGGTCCGAGAAGCACGCCGACTTCTTCTTTAAGGCACTTTTTGCCGAGAGCAACACCCATTTCATAGAGAAGCTCGGGGTCCCATGAAGCGGCGGTTGTTGCCGCTGTGGGGTAGCTTATTGCGGGCACGCTGTTTGAAAGGCTGTCACCTTTTTTGCTGTAATCCTTTTTGCGAAGTCCGTGAGGTCCGTCGCAAACCATAATTGAGGGGAAGCCGTACTTTTCCATGCCCTTGAGGTGCCAGAAATCCGCGCCGTCGCAGATAGCCGCCTTTTCTTCAAGAGTCATCTGAGCAAGAATTTCTCTGGGGTCTTTCATGGTTATGTCCTCCTTAAATATCTGAACTTTCATTAATACCTAAAATTTCCTCGGCGTCGCCGCCGTCAATCTCTTCAACTCCGCGCAGCTTTTTGCGGATTATCTCGTTGCGCTTGCCCGCTTCGTCCAGCGATTTGCCCGCTTCGTCAATCTTCTGCCTTGCCTTTTGGAGCACAACGCCGAATTTGTCATACTGCACCTTGGCGGCGGCAAGAAGCACGCGCACTTCGTTGGCTTTTTCGTTTATCGCAACGGCTCGGAAGCCGAGAGAGAGTGAGTTGAGCAGGGCGGTGACCGTTGTGGGACCCGCAATCATAACATTGCACTCGCTGCGTATCTTTTCCGCAATGCCGGAGCGCGAGGAAGCGATTTCGGCATAGAGCCCCTCGGTTGCGAGATACATTATCGCATAGGGCGTTGTGAGCGGAACGTTGATATATTTGGTTATCGTTTTTGCCTCGCTCAAAACCCTTGCTTCAAGGGCTTTTCTTGCGGCGGCAAGTGCCTCGGCATCCGCGGAATCGGCGGCATCGCAAAGGCGCACATAATCCTCCATGGGGAACTTTGAGTCAATCGGCAGATAGGTTACTGCCCCGTCGCTTGACGGAATGCGGACGGCAAATTCAACCCTGTCCCTTGAATTGGGAACGCAGGCAAAGTTTGTTTCATACATGCCGGGGATTGTCTGGTCAAGTATTGCGCCGAGCTGAACCTCCGCCCATGTGCCTCGCGCCTTGACGTTGGTCAAAACTCTGTTGAGCGTTGTGACGTTTGCGGTAACGCCGTTTGAAAGCTCCTTCATTTCGCCGAGCGATTTATAAACATTTTCGAGTCTGTCGGAAACGCTTTTGAACGAGCTGTCGAGCCTTTGGGAAAGGGTTGAGGTCAGCTTTTCGTCAACGGTAACGCGCATCTGCTCCAGCTTCTTTTCGTTGCTCTCGCGCATGCGGTCAACCGCTTCGGTCAGAGCGCGGCTCTGCTTTTCGTTCTGCTCAATGTTGTTGAGTCTTATGGAGTTGAGCGATTCGGTGAGAGCCTTTTCGGTTTTGCCCTGATATTCGGTGTTATCAAGGCGAAGTTTTTCTATCTTTTCGTTCATTTCGCCAAGGGATTTTGAGGTTTCAAGGCGCATCGCCTGCTGACCGCTCTGCATTTCGCGGCGGCTTCGCTCAAATTCCGAGCCGAGCGAATGCGAAAGCTCCGTCACCTTTTCGCCGACGGAATCAATTTTAATTGCCGTTTCCGGTGATTTGTTTTTCTTTTGCCCCGCAAGCAAAACGCACAGCAAAACGATAACCGCCGCAAGCAAGGCAATAATTATGTAAAATTCCAAGCGCAATCCTCCATTATAGTTATATATTGTAATAATAACATAAAATTAAAGGATTAGCAATAAAAAATTTGCACTTGTTGATATTTTGTGATTTGTGTGGTAGAATGGGTGCGTTACCGTAGGGGACGGCGTCCTCGACGTCCCGTGCAAAACAATTATTAAGGAGCATAAAAATGGTCGGAATCATCGGTGCAATGCACATTGAAGTTGAAACAATAAAATCGCTTATGGAAAACAAAACCGCCGAAACAATAAGCGGCGTTGAATATGTTAGTGGCACGCTTCACGGCAGGGAAATTGTGACAGCCGTTTGCGGAATAGGCAAGGTTGCCGCCGCGATGTGCGCCCAGACAATGATTCTTAAATATGCGCCCGACTGCATAATCAACACGGGTGTCGGCGGAAACCTTTCAACAAAGCTTGCAATAGGCGACATCGCCGTTGCCGAAAGCCTTGTTCAGCACGATATGGACACCTCTGCCCTCGGCGACCCCGTGGGGCTTATTTCGGGCATAAATATCGTTAACATTCCCGCCGATGCGGGCGTTGCCGAAACCCTTGCAAAGGGCGTTGAAACCCTTGAAAACGTTAAGGCTGTCAAGGGCGTTATCGCTTCGGGCGACCAATTTATCGCAAGCGCGGAAAAGAAGCGGTTCATCGTTGAAAATTTTGATGCTGTCGTGTGCGAAATGGAGGGCGCAAGCATCGCGCAGGTATGCTTCACAAACGGCGTGCCCTTCGGCGTTGTGCGCGCTGTTTCGGACTGCGCCGACGGCTCATCACACATGGATTACAGAGAATTTCTTCCCGTTGCGGCAGCAAACGCAGCAAAGCTGATTGAATATTTCGTAATACACTCATAAACGGCGGTTTTCCGCCGTTTTCTTTTTTGTAACTTTTTTCTTATAATTTTGAAAATATATAATGTGTTTTGTTGACAATCAACAACATATTTGCTAAAATAAATTGACTGTATTTTCTTTAAAGGAGGAAATTAACATGATTGACCAGAGAACCCTTGCTTATATCAATCTTTACGGCGTTCTGGGAACTCTTGAAAACCTCTGTGAGCTTGCTCCCGAAGCGGAGAGCATTCTTACCAACAAAAAGCCCATTTCCATCGGCTTTGAGGTTAAAGGCGGTCCCAGCGCAACAATCACTTTTAACAAGGGCAGATGCAGAATGGAGCAGGGCTGCGCAAAATGCGACGTTAAGCTCCCGTTCAGCTCCTGCGAAAAATTCAACGGTCTTATTGACGGCACGGTTACTCCCATCCCCTCAAAGGGCTTTCAGCACATTAAATTTTTGCTGAACGACTTCACAAAGCTCACCGACCTGCTCAATAAGTATATGCGACCCGACCCCGCCGATTTGGAGGACGAGGATTTCTTCAGAATCAGCACAACCCTCATGATGTATACTATCTCCGTTGCCATTGCCCAGATTGGCAATAACGACGAGATTGGCAAATTCTCCGCAAGCAACATGGTTGACGGCGAAATTGCTTTCAGCATCAAGGGCGGTCCCGCCGCAACAGTCAGAGTTAAAGACCACAGACTTCTTGCAATCAAAAAGCCCAGCGAGGCTCCCAGAGCAATCATGGAGTTTTCAAGCATCAAGCTTGCAAGGGATTTGTTTGACGGCAAGGTTAACGCCATTGCTTGCGTAGGCAGCGGCGATATCGTTATGAAGGGCATGATTTCAATGCTCGACAACCTTAACAGAATTCTTGACAGAGTTGCTCTGTATCTTGCATAAGGAGGTTTCTGAAATGAGTATGAAGATTAATACACACGAAAAAAGCGCAGAGCTCTTTCAGAGAGCCGCAAAAGTAATTCCCTCAGGTCTTTACGGCCATCAGGGCCCCGCAGAGGGCTGCTGCATCCCCGTTTCGGCATATCCCCTTTTCAGCCAGAAGGCTCAGGGCACATATTTCTGGGATGTTGACGGCAACAAATACATAGACTACATGTGCGCATACGGTCCCAACGTTCTCGGTTACAATGACCCCGACGTTGACAAGGCTGTTATGGAGCAGATGAAGATTGAAAACTGCGTTACCGCTCCCTCAACAAAGATTATCGAATTTGCAGAGCTTATGGTTGACACCGTTGCTTCCGCAGACTGGGCATTCTTTGCAAAGAACGGCGGCGACACAACCACCGCGGCTATCATGACCGCAAGAGCAGCCACCCACAGAAAGAAGATTATCTTCGTTAAGGGCTATTATCACGGCGTTGCTCCCTGGTGCCAGAAGGTTGACTACCCCGGCGTTATCC
>JAGAOT010000017.1 GCA_017623615.1 Clostridia bacterium
AGTGCCGCCGCTGCCTGCGGCAGATACAGGCGGTGCTTGAGCAGGAAGAAACACAGAGCAATGCGAAGCGCTACAAGCGAGCAGTGCGACAATGTTTCTGACCGACATGTGTCACAGGTTCGAGTCCTGTTTGAGGCGCCAATGCATGATAATCCGAACCTTTTCTTTTCTCAGAATCGGTTCGGATTATTGTTTTATTTCTGATATTCAGTTTCTTTAAAAATGCAACGGAGCAGCAAACAAGCTGCTCCGTTTTATATCTGAACTCACTGTATCTTTTCTGCATATGCGAGGGCTTCGTCGATGTTGGCGAGGAAGTGTTCTTCGCCGACTTTATCGATGAAGCCTGCCTTTTTCATAACCGAAAGGGGCTGTTCGTTTGCATGTGAAAGAAGAAGTGTTCTGCCCGAATGCTTGCAGATTGAATAGATTTCATTGAGAGAGCGCATTGCCGTTGCATCGAGTGCGGGAACATTCCTCATTCGCAAAATAATAACTTTTATATCCTCGCCCATGGGGATTTTGCTGAATTTTTCAGCCGATGCGAAGAACATGGGGCCCTCAAATTCAACAACCTCGGTGTGCTTGGGGATTTCCTTAAGGCGTTCGCTGTCATTTTCGTGGGGCTTTTCGCTCCATGTTCTGATGTGTGCAACATCTGCCATGCGCTTCATGAACAGAACAACTGCGATAATCATGCCGACTTCAATCGCCACAACAAGGTCAAAAACGACTGTGAGAACAAATGTTACAACAAGAACAAGAATATCGCTCTTGGGTGCGGTTTTGCAAATTTTGACAAACTGACGCCACTCGCACATGTTATATGCAACCATAAAGAGGATAGCCGCAATTATGGGCATGGGAATCCATGCTGCGTAGGGCATGAGAACAACGAGAATCAAAAGGAGCACAATGGCATGGACAATGCCTGCAACGGGAGTTCTGCCGCCGTTTTTAACGTTAGCAGCCGTTCTCGCGATTGCGCCCGTTGCGGGGATTCCTCCGAAAAGACCTGAGCAGATATTACCGACACCCTGAGCTATAAGCTCTGTGTTAGAGTTGTGACGGTCGTTAATCATACCGTCGGAAACAACGCATGAAAGCAGGGATTCAATGCCCGCAAGGATTGCAATGGTGAATGCGCTGGGAACAAGCTGTTTAACGGTTTCAAAGCTGAATTCAGGCATTGAGAAACGGGGCAGGTCGCGCGAAATTGTGTAAAGGTCGCCGACGGTGTTGACATCCATGTCAAATGCCTTAACGATAACAACGCCAACAAGAACCGCGATGAGCGAGCCGGGGATTTTTTTGCTTATCTTCGGCCATACTATAAGAATTGCCATGCCGATTGCGCCGACAAGGAGAGCTTGCGGGTTAAAGGTTGTGATTGATTTTGCTATCGCTTCAACCTTTTCGGCGGTTTCAACCGTGGGCATGCCTTCGGGGAAGGTGAGTCCGAGGAAATCCTTAATCTGACCGATAACAATAGTCAGCGCAATGCCCGAAGTAAAGCCCGTTGTTATTGTGTGGGGAATGTATTTTATGAGTGAGCCGAATTTCAGCAGACCCATGATAATCAGAATAAGACCCGCCATGATGGTGGCGATAACAAGTCCGCTTGTGCCGAACTGGGCAACAATGCCCGCAACGATTGTTGCAAAGGCGGCGGTGGGTCCCGAAATGTTAACGTTGCTGCCGCCGAGAAAAGCTATTACAAAGCCCGCAATAATGGCGGTGTAAAGACCCTTTTCGGGAGAAACGCCGGATGCAATGGCGAGGGCGATGGAAAGGGGCAGAGCGATGATTGCAACGATAACGCCCGCGATAAGGTCATTGACAAGTTGTTTTTTACTGTAGCTTTTAATTGAGGTGAAAAGCTTTGGCTGAAAAAGTTTCATAACAAATCTCCGTGTGTTTTATTTTTACCGAAAACTAATTATACACCTTTTTTATTTGTTTTCAAGGAATTTGCGACAGCTTTTTTAATTTCGGAAATTCGCACCACGAATGCGGAAAAATCAAATGAAAATAGGCTAATTTGACATTAAAAACAGCCGCAATACGAAAGCATTGCGACTGATTGAATGTTATTTGGATTTTGTTAATTTGGTGAGAACGGTGTATTCCCGCAGATAGAGGCTTCCGATATCCTCTCTTTTTGAGTCGTATTCTCCGAAGATTTCAAGGGCTTTTGGAATTTCAACCCATTCGGGCGTGATGCCATGGTCAATTTCGGTTTCGGTTAAAGACTGTTTGCATTTGCCGACGGCTTCGCAGAGAAAATAATTACTGACATAAAGGGTTTCAAAGCAGTATTCATTTATTGTTAAAAACGGTTTAATGGGTTTTACTTCATATCCCGTTTCCTCGCGAAGCTCTCTTATGCAGCATTCTTCGAGAGTTTCGCCCGCCTCAAGTCCGCCGCCGGGTGACATATAAACTCCGGTATTCAGCTCGTGAGAGCAGGATTTTGTTGCCGTCGAGCAAGAGCCCGCGGCTTGAAATGCGCACCCTTTCGGGCGGATCGGAATATGTTTTTGCATATTGAGTAACCGTTTCGCAAAGCTTGTTTGTTTTCATAATATTTCCTCATACATAATTTTGATAATTTTCGTGCTGTTAAGGCAGATGCCGCTGTTGTTGCTGTGATAATAGGCAACAAGAAAACCGCCTTCGCATTCGATAACGGCGGGGTAGCAATAGCCGTTTTCAGGGTCGTCCTCAAGATAAAAAAGCTTTTCTCTATTATAGGTCTTACCCTTGTCCGTGCTTATCGCGAGCGCGTAGGGAGTTCTGCCCCAAAGCTCCTCTTTGCGAAGAGCATGCTCGGGCACGGGGTTAAAAACAGCCGCCGTAACATTGCCGCAGTCCTTAACAAGCATGGGTGAGCACGGTGATGAGAAAAACAGATTGGGCTCGGGGATTGACCATGTTATGCCGTCGTCGCTTGAAAAAGCTTCAAATTGGAAGCCGATGCTTGTTCTGATATAGCACCAAATTCTGCCGTCTGCAAGCTCATAAAGCCCGGGCTCCTCATAGCCGTCGGGATTGTTTTCAAACGGGCATTTCAGTTCCGCGGCGGTTTTCTGCCATGTTGCGCCGTCATCATCGGAAATGAAAAAGCAAACCTCGCCCGGCATGAAATCATCACATTCGGTGAGCACGGTGTGGCGTGCAACCGCAAAAATAATGCGTCCGCTTTTAAGGCGAAGCACTCTGTCGTTATTTAAAACAAAGTAGTCCTGAACATCAAGGCAGTCCATGCAGCTTATGGGCTCGCTCCAGCTTTGAGCCTCATCTGCAGAGCGGGTGAAAACGATTTTGTCGGTGCCGTCGGTATTTTTTACGATATAAAACGCGCCGATATCGCCGTTGTTCATGCGCAAAAAAGAAAGGCTCATTATGTTTTTGGTGTTTTTTGGCTTTTCAAAAAGCACTTTTCTTTCCGACCATGTTTCGCCTTCATCCGCGGAAACAACACAAGCGATGCGCGCATCGGCATCATCGTTCCAACTGCTGCCGAGAAATTCTGTGTAGCCGAACATAATTGAGCCGTTTTTGAGCCTTATGAATGACCCCTCACCGTTTCGCGGGTTGCCGCTCGAGGTTGGGATAAACAACACCTCTCTGCCGACTTTTTTTATAGAAATATTGTCCATTATTCGGATTCCCTTACTTGTTTTTTATTATTGTATCAATCCGCAAAATAAAAGTCAATGATTAGCTTGTTAATTTAAACTCAATGTGTTATAATCCACTCCGAAGCAAAAAATATGGGGTGAAATTATGGCTTATTATATCGGACAGGCGCTCGGAATACTTGTAACATTGGGTGCAATTCTGACCCTGCAGCTTAAGAACAAAAAACACATGCTGATTGTTTCTGCCGTTGTTAACATTTTGGCGGCGCTTAACATACTTTTGTTGGATAACATAAGCTCCGGCGTTATAATCAACCTTGTTGCGGTTCTGCAGATTGTGCTGTCGATGTGGCATGACAAGCGCGGCACGGATGTTACGCTTGCGGAAAAAATTGTTTTTCTTGCGCTATATGTTGCGGGCGGTGCGCTCGGATATGAAAAACCGATTGACCTGCTTTCAATAGTTGCGGCTGTGCTCTATATGCTGGCGATGCTTCAAAAGAAAGAACAGCACATAAGGCTGTTTTTGCTCGGCAATATGGCAACATGGACGGTTTATCACACGGTGCTCGGCTCAACGGCGGTGTTCGCTCAGCTTGCAGGCATCATATCATCGCTCATAGCACTTTACAGGTACAGAAAAAAGGATAAATAATAAAAACCAAGGCATTTTGATGAATTTCAAAAACTGCCTTGGTTTTTACATTAATTAATAATATCTATAGCTTGCAACAACCTTACCGAGGATGATAACTTCGTTAACGATTATCGGTTCATAGGTGTCGTTTTCGGGCTGGAGCCTGAAGTGGCCGTCCTCTTTATAGAAAGTTTTAACCGTTGCGGAGTCATCAATAAGGGCAACAACCATTTCGCCGTTGCGCGCGGTGGGAGTTCTTTCAACAATAACGATGTCGCCGTCAAGAATGCCTGCCTGAATCATGCTTTCGCCCTTGACCTTGAGAGCAAAAAGCTCCTTATCCTGCGCACCGACCATTGAAAAGGGCAGATAGCCCTCTATTTCTTCAACGGCAAGTATCGGCGAGCCGGCGGTTACCGTGCCGAGCAGGGGAACGTGAGTAACGTTATCTGCCTGACCGACAATTTTTATGCATCTTTTAAGCATGGGCGGGCGTTGAATATAGCCCGCGGCTTCAAGCGCATCAAGATTTGCCTGAACGGAGGAGGTTGAACGCAAGCCGACTGCGGCTCCGATTTCGCGCACGCTGGGGGTTGTGTTGCTTTTTGCCATCTCAACAAGGAATTCATATATTTTTTGCTGAATAGGGGTAATAGGTTTCATAAGATAACCTCTTTCTTTATGTGATTTTAGAATTAAAAGCAGGTGTATAGCTTATCGCAATCACATTATAGCACAAATGTTCGCAAAATGCAAACATTTGTTTGATTATTTTTAAAAAATTTTTTCGGTTGAGGTATTTTATTGTATTAATAAATGTGATATAATTCATTTAATAATGGATAAATGCACCTAATAATTATCGGATAAGGAAGTTTATGGCAGAAGGAAAGCAGAAACAAAATAAGTTTATTCAAAATCACGGCAAAAAGCCTTTAATTGCCGCGGTTTCGGTTATCTGCGCCCTTGTAGCCGTTATTGTTGTTTTTCTTGCGGCAAAAAATCCGCTTTATTTTTCACTTGCACGAAAAAAAGCGGAAAAAAGCGAGTTTTCGCAGGCGATGCAGATTGTTGAAAAATCGGGGAGCGAGGATGCAAGGCTTCTCGAAAAATATCTCACATTGAGATTTGACATCAACAGAAGCTACCCTGAGCTTGTTTCGGAATTTGATGTTGAAAAAATCGGAGAATGGCTTGCCGTTGCGGAGGAAATCTGCGCAAACTCTGACGCGCTGGGCGAAATAATCAGCGCGGATGCCGAGCTTTTGCGCCTGCGGCTTACCGAGATAAACGGATGCTACGCGGGATATCAGGCGATACGCTCCGATGTGCTTGACATGATGGATGTTTTTGCGGAGTTTAACCGCCTTTATACTGTTGCCGCGGACGGCAAAAACACGGCATTTACCGTTGAGCAGGAAAGGCGCAAAATAGCTTCATGGGAGCAGAAAAACAGCGCGCTTATGAATTACGCCGCCACCGTGCCCGGCTACGAAAATATATACCTTTTGAATTACCTTATTAAAGAGGTGCAGGGTGAGTGCAGCGATTTGAACGAGGCAATGGACAAGGTTGTTTCCATGGGTTATGCGGAAACGGACCTTATACGCCTGAGCGGCACGGCGCAAAAGAAATTCCCGAGCATTCAAAACAGCAATAACGAAACGGTAAACGTGCTTGAAAAGGCAAATTATGAGCAATATATGTTCAAAAGCATTTGCGGTCAGCTTACGGAATCTCTCGGCGAATTTTATTCGGCATAGGTGATATTATGGGCTTTGCTTTTATTGCTGCATGCTTTGCAGCGCAGTTTTTCGCGCTGAAGCACTACATTAAGATAATGTATCCGAAGCTTGGGTGGAACACCCTTGCTTCAAAGGCACTTTGCTCTGCGCTTTTTGTGCTGACGGCGTTTGCGGCGGGTGCGGTTTCGGGCGGCGGCTTTGTTTTTAACACTATGACTGCCGCATTTGTCTGCGCGTTTTTTGGCGATGTTTTTCTTCACATGTATCCGAAGCTCGGAAGCGTGTTTGTCAATTATGCGCTTGGCGGGCTCAGCTTTCTTGCGGGGCATGTTCTTTTGGTAATATCGTTTTTCAGGCTTTGTGATTCGTATAACCCCGATTTGCCCGCGCTTTCGGCGGCGGAGATTGCCGCGGCAATAATTCTCTGCGCGGCGGTTAACATAGCATTGAGGCTTTTCGGGCTTAAACTCGGCAAATTCACCGCGCCTGTTATCATTTACAGCCTTGCGCTCATGCTGATGGTTGTCAAAGCGTTTTATGCCTGCACTTTAATGCTCGGAGCTTCATCGGATTTCGGATTTTTCAAGCTTGCGGCAGTCTTGTGCTTGGGGCTTGGCGCAGTCCTTTTTGCCGCTTCCGACATTGTGCTTGCAACGGATTTCTTCTCGGGCGGCAAGGATATAAAAAAGAAAACCGCCAATATGATTCTTTATTACAGCGGTCAGATGCTGCTTGCCTCATCGCTTATGTGGATAAATTACAAATAAAATATAAACAATTAGTGAAATATAAATTTATTGACAAGAAAATAACCTTATGGTAAAATATTCTAAAAGTTAAAGGGGAGTAGCTTAAGGGCTCCGTCCCGAGTCGATTGTCAACATCCGTTGCTTTAAGCATCTGGCAAACGACCCGACAATGGAAGCAAGACCTTTGACAGAGGATTTTTACGGTTCTCTGCCAAAGGTTTTATTTATACAGAAAATAAATGCTTTGAAAGGATTGAATTTGATGAAGTTCTATCTCGAACAGATTGAGCAGGTCTTTTCACATGTCAAAAGCTCCGAAGCAGGCTTAACTTCTGCCGAAGCTGAAAAAAGGCTTGCTGAAAACGGAAAGAACAAGCTTGCGGAAGGCAAGAAAAAGACTATGTTCCAGCGCGTGCTTGAGCAGCTTTCCGACCCTATGATTATCATTCTTATCGTTGCCGCTGTTATTTCGGCAATCACGGAATGGGTTGAAGCAGGAGCCATTACCGTTCCCACAGACACAATCATCATCATGGTTGTTGTTGTTATTAACACAGTTCTCGGCGTTGTTCAGGAAAGCAAGGCAGAGGCAGCTATAGAAGCCCTGCAGGAAATGAGCGCCGCAACCTCAAAGGTTATCCGCGACGGCAAGCTCGTTTCCGTACGCAGCGAAGACCTTGTTATCGGCGACATTATCGTGCTTGAAGCAGGCGACGCTGTTCCCGCAGACTGCCGTATTTTCGAATGCGCAAGCATGAAGATAGAAGAAGCCGCGCTCACGGGCGAATCTGTTCCCGTCGGCAAGCTTATCGAGGTTCTTACAGGCGATAAAAACGGCGATGTTCCCCTCGGCGACAGAAAGAACATGGCTTACATGGGCTCAACCGTTGTTTACGGCAGAGGCAAGGCTGTTGTTGTCGGCACGGGTATGGACACAGAAATGGGCAAAATCGCTGATGCCATTGCGCAGGCTGAAGAGGGTCAGACACCCCTCCAGATTAAGCTTTCACAGCTTTCAAAAATCCTTACCTACCTTGTTCTCGGTATCTGCGTTATTCTTCTCGCATTCCAGGTTATCACCGCATATTTCGGCGCGGGCTTGAGCTTCCATGTTTTCCTTGAGAGCTTCATGGTTGCCGTTTCTCTTGCGGTTGCCGCCATCCCCGAGGGTCTTGCGGCGGTTGTTACAATCGTTCTTTCAATCGGCGTTACCAACATGTCAAAGAAAAACGCCATCATCAGAAAGCTCACGGCTGTTGAAACTCTCGGCTGTGCACAGATTATCTGCTCCGATAAGACAGGTACTCTCACACAGAATAAGATGACTGTTGTTGACCATTACGGCGACAACGAGGCTCTTATTGCAAAGGCGATGGCTCTTTGCTGTGACGCCGAAATCGACGAAGCGGGCGAGGTTACGGGCGAACCCACCGAGGCTGCACTTGTCGGCTTTGCTTATAAACTCGGCATGCCCAAGAACGACCTTGTTGCAAACGCTCCCAGAATCGGCGAAGCTCCGTTTGATTCGGGCAGAAAGATGATGTCAACCGTTCATCAGACTGCCGAGGGTATTGTTCAGTATACAAAGGGCGCACCCGATGTTATTCTTAATCTCTGCAAGTATGCACTCATCAACGACGAAGTTGTTCCCTTCACAGAGGAAGTTAAGGCGGCGATTGTTGCCGATAACAAGAGAATGGCTGACCAGGCTCTCCGCGTGCTTGCGGTTGCTATGAGAAAATATGACTCCGCTCCCGCAGATTTTGCTCCCGAGGCTCTTGAAAATGACCTTGTTTTCATCGGCCTTACCGGCATGATTGACCCTGCCCGCCCCGAAGTTAAGGCGGCTATCGAGGAATGCCGTTCAGCGGGCATCACTCCCATCATGATTACGGGCGACCACAAGGACACCGCCGTTGCAATCGCAATGCAGCTCGGTATCATCGAGAATGCTTCAAGCGCAATCACCGGCGCGCAGCTTGACGAAATCAGCGATGAGGATTTCGCGGAAAGAGTTACGGAATTCAGAGTTTATGCCCGCGTTCAGCCCGAGCATAAAACAAGAATTGTTAACGCATGGCGTGCACGCGGCATGATTACCGCAATGACGGGCGACGGCGTTAACGACGCTCCCTCAATCAAGAGCGCGGATATCGGCGTTGGCATGGGTATCACCGGCACAGATGTTACAAAGAACGTTGCGGACATGGTTCTTGCAGACGATAACTTTGCAACAATCGTTTCCGCCGTTTCCGAGGGCAGAAGAATTTACGATAACATCAGAAAGGCAATCCAGTTCCTTCTCGGCTCCAACCTTTCGGAAGTTCTTTCAATTTTCACCGCAACAATTCTGGGCTTCACAATTCTGAAACCCGTTCACCTTCTTTTCATCAACCTTGTAACAGACAGTATTCCCGCTCTTGCGCTCGGTCTTGAAAGACCTGAAAGAGATATCATGCAGCGCAAGCCCCGTTCCAGCAAAGAGGGCGTTTTCGCAGGCGGCATGGGCTTTGACGTATTCTATCAGGGCGCACTTGTTACAATCCTTACCCTTGCGGCATTCTTTATCGGCGAATTCCTTGAAACGGGCGTTCTCGATTTCTTCCATCCCGTTGAAAGCGGCGAGGGCATGACAATGGCATTCCTTACAATGTCAATGTGCGAAATCTTCCACTCATTCAACATGCGTTCACAGAGAGGCTCTGTTCTCGGCATGGCGTTCGGTCAGAAGTCACACAACTGGGTGCTTTACGGCGCAATGGTTGCATCGCTTGTTCTTACAACGGCAATCATTGAAATTCCCGTTCTTGCAAATATGTTTGACTTCACACACCTTGACCCCTTGGCATACGGCGTTTCAATCGGCCTTGCATTCCTTGTTATTCCCATTGTTGAAATCATCAAGGCAATCCAGAGAGCAGCAAGCAAGAAAGCATAACAGCGAAGAAATAACCCCCGTACCAAATCGGTACGGGGGTTTGTTCATTTGATTTGACTTTTATTTCTTTTTCATTTTCGGAACAACGAGGCAGCCTGCGATAACCGCAACCGCTGCAACAACGGCAACTATAACCCATATCATGGATTCGCTGCCCGTATTCGGCGCAGTCACGGCGGGCTCTGCCGCAAACGCGTAAAGCGCAACGGTAACTACGCTGACAATCATCAGCGCGCAAAGAACAAGCGCTGTTATTCTGACAAATAAATTGCGACCCTTCATAGTTTTCTCCTTGGCTTAATTAATCTTTAAAAGAGTTTTCATTGAAGCGCCTATTGATTCGGCAGTTGCGGCGGCATCCTCTTTGGTCTTGCCGCAGCCCGCAACATAAACCTTGATTTTCGGCTCTGTTCCCGAGGGGCGGACTATTGCGGAGTTGCCGCCTGCCAGCGCATAGGCAAGAACGTTGGATTTGGGCAGGTCAAGCGGAGCTTTTTCGCCCGTTTTTGTGTCGGTAATTGTGCTTGCCTCAAAGTCGCTGACTTTGAGCACTTCAAGACCTGCAAGCTCCTTGGGCGGATTCTCTCTGGTTTCGGTCATGATTTCAGCCATCTTTGCCATGCCGCTTGCGCCCTCAAACATAAAGTTATAAAGGCGGTCAATGTTAACACCGAATTCGTCGTAAATGCCGTTGAGAACGTCAACAAGTGTCTTGCCCTTGCTCTTATAATAAGCCGCCATTTCGCAAATCATGAGCGAAGCGGCAACAGCGTCTTTATCCCTTGCGTGGGTGCCGATAAGGTAGCCGTAGCTTTCCTCAAAGCCCATAACAAAGCTGCTTTCCTTGCCCTCTTTCTCAAGCTTTGCGATAAATTCGCCGACATATTTGAAGCCCGTGAGAACGTCCGTCACCTTGCAGCCGTATTTTGCGGCAACCTTGTCAACAAGCGGAGTGGAAACAAAGGATTTTGTCATGGCGGGGTTTTCGGGGAGAGTGCCGTTTTCTTTTCTTGCCGAGAGCATGTATTCCGTCAGAAGAACGCCCACATCGTTGCCCGAAAGAAGAACATATTCGTCGCCCGTTAAAACGGCGATGCCGACTCTGTCGCAGTCGGGGTCGGTTGCAAGAAGCAAATCCGCCTTTTCTTCCTTGGTCATTTCAATCGCGCATTCAAAAACCTGCTTGATTTCGGGGTTGGGATAGGGGCAGGTGGGGAAGGTGCCGTCGGGCATTTCCTGCTCGGCAACAATTTTAACGTTTTTGAAGCCTGCTCTTGAAAGAACTGTTCTTACGGGAATGTTGCCCGTGCCGTTAAGCGGGGTGTAGATAACCTTCAAATCGCTGCTTTTGATGATTTCGGGGTTTATAGGTCTGCTCATAACGTGAGCATAAAATTCTTCGATAATATCTTCGCCGATATATTCGATAAGCCCCTTTTCTTTTGCTTCATCAAAAGGCATGCGCTTGATATCCTTGAACATGTCAACCTTCTGAATGCAGTTGTAGGTTTCAAGCGCGGCTTCCTCCGTCATTTGATAGCCTGCGGGGTCATAGCACTTATAGCCGTTGTATTTTGAGGGGTTGTGGCTTGCGGTGATAACAATGCCGCTTTGGCATTTAAGGCGCATAACCGCAAACGAAACAAACGGTGTGGGCATGAGCTTTTCAAAAATATAAACCTTTATGCCGTTTGCCGCAAGCACTTCGGCGCATTGCTTTGAAAAAACATCTGAATTAATTCTTGAATCGTAGCCAATCGCAACGCTTGAGCTTTCGTATTTGCCGTTAAGATAATCGGCAAGGCCTTGCGTAGCCTGGCACACGGTGTATGTGTTCATTCTGTTTGTTCCGGCGCCGAGAACGCCGCGCAGACCCGCCGTGCCGAATTCGAGATTTTTATAAAAACGGTCAAGTATTTCATCGTCATTGCCCTTGACGGCAAGAAGCTCGCTGTGGATATCCTCGTTGTCGGCTGTGCTTTCCAGCCAGAGCTCGTAAAGCTTGTTAACATCATTCATTGGCGGTTCTCCTTTTCATTATATATTTAATTATCCATGTTTTATATTACCCGTTTTTTAATTTATTGTCAATGTTTAAAAAACATTCATTTTTTAACAATTTTGTCAGTTGACTATAATTTTCCGTTTTGATATAATTATAGAAATTATGATTATAATGGGGGATTATCGTGAGCGCATTCGCTTTGGCTTTCAGTAAAATAATTTCCGTTATTTTTGCGGTTATTTTTATTCCGTTTTCGGCTCTGACCCACGGAATTGACCTGCTCTCCGCAGGTGAGCGCACAGACATCGCAAAAACCAACGTTGTCGGCATAGGAGCATATTTTCGCTCGCAAGGAATAACCACAGACGGCGAAACCTTTTATTTTTCATCCAAAACAACCCTTATCCGCACCGAATCCGATGCAAAAACGCTTGTTAATGCAAATTATTTTGCAATACCCGATGAGCTTAAAGAGCTTGGCATAAAGCATATCGGCGGATTGAGCTATTATGACGGCTTTATTTATGCGGGCTTGGAGGACAGCAAGGTCTGGGATTATCCCATTGTCGGCGTTTTTGATGCGGACACTCTGGAGCTTGTTGAATACTATATTATGGATGCCGAAAAGATAACCCGTGGCTTGCCTTGGGTATGCGTTGACGGCGAAACGGGTCTGCTTTATTGCACGGACCACTCTAAAAATCCGACGAAGCTTTTGGTTTATGACACCGCAAATGAAATGAGCTTTGTTAAAGAGGTTGCTCTTTCCGAGTCGCCCTATGCAATACAAGGAGCGGAATTTTATAACGGCGAAATTTATGCCGCAACAAACGATGATACACAGTCTGTTTATAAAATCAACCCCGAAAACGGCAAAGCAGAAAAGCTTTTTGACCGTAATCTGACCTCGGGCAGCGAGGGCGAGGGAATGACGTTTCTGATTAAAGACGGTGCTCCCGTCATTGTTGCGATGGATATGGGCCCGCTCTTTATAAATGCATTTGTGCGCGAATACACTTTGGAGGAGATAAAATGAAAAACAAAACAGCAACAATCGCTGCCGTGGCAGTTGTTGCCGCGATTATTGCCGTGGTTGCCGTTCTCGGCATAAAAATGGCAAACAGCAGCCCTTCCGTTGAGCCCGTCGAAGGCAGCGTTTATAATGAAAAAACAACGGAAAGAACGCATACCTACCCCGTAATCAGCGAAAGCCGCTTTGAGGTGCCCTCATCGGTGAGCACATCTTCAATGCAGGTTGATATTAGCGAAACAGCGGCGCAGACCGTGGCTCAGTCGGCAACACAGCCCGAGTCAACAACCCTGACCGAAAAAGTGACCCAGCTCACAACTCTTATAAACAAGGCATTTTCAGAGGTGTTCAAAATGCCGCAGGCTCCGAAATACATTCCGCCTGATATCGACGTTAACTTTGACTCCGCTTCAATCGCGTCATATATGTATGACCCTGACGGAAATTATTATTACACAAACGATAAGGACTGCTGGCAGTCCAACTTCGGCTTTAATGAGGGCTATGACAGCATGGCACCCGTTACCATGATGTATTACGACACCGTCAGAACAAAATTTGTTTACGGCGGCAAGGAATGGCTTATCCAGATGTGGAAGGGTCAGTACGGCTATGCGTTCGTCGGCGGTGAGGTTGGCGTTTATACCCGCAAGGTCGGCGCAGGCGGCACTCACTTCAACTGCGCAAAGCAGGAAGACTGGCTCAAAATGGAAATGTGCTTTATGTGGGATGAAAACGGCACAGGCGAATACAGACCCGTTTTCAACCGCGATTACACCGAGTATTGGTGGTGCACGGGCTTTGTTGTGGGCTTTGACGGTGCAACAAACCGCCACCAGTTCCGATTGGTTACGCACATAACCTTTAAGGACGAGGAAATGGCAACTGCATTCTGCGAGGCTTTTGAGGCAAACGGCTTTAAGCGCGTTTCGTCTTTAAACAGCAGCAATCTTGACAGCTTTGTTCAGGTTGGCGCAGATGTAGGCATTGTCTGGCAGAATATAGACCAATAACAAAATTAAAATCCGCGGAATTGTAAAATTCTGCGGATTTTTTTCGTGTTATGTGAAATAATTGATATATGAAATGAAAGGAGATACAAAATGAAGTTTATTTGTGACATTTGCGGATATGTGTATGACGAAAAGCTCGGCGACCCCGAAAACGGGATAGAAGCGGGCACAAAGTGGGCGGATATGCCCGAAGATTGGGTCTGCCCTCTGTGCGGAGTGAGTCAGGATGAGTTTGCGCCCGCCGAAGATTACGCTTAAAAAAGGGCTGCCTCACGAAGTGAAGAACAAAAGAAACGTAATAATAAAGAAAGCGGTTTGCATCGGATTTTCACCTTTGCAAGCCGCCGTTTGTTTGATATGGGATTAAATTTTATTATATGTTTCTTTTTAGCCGCTTTTTCCGACTCGACGTATACACATACGCCTGTCGTCGGAAGAAAACGTCTTCTTCATCTCCGTGAAACAGCCCCTATATTATATAATCAATTAAAACAAGGATGTAGTGATAAACAACCGGAAGGATTATTGCGGGCACCATGTTGAGAGTTTTGAATTTCTTTTCAAGGAAAAAGTTGAAACCGATAGCCATGATTATCGCATAGCCGACCATGCATACCTGCTCAAGCAATTCACCCTGAAGAATGCTGCTTAAGGTGCCTGCAAGCAGGCTTATGCCGCCCTGATAGATAAGCATGGGTATGCAGGTAAAAATAACGCCGAAGCCGAGCGTTGCGCCAAAGATAACGGCATTAACAAAGTCAAGAGCGCTTTTCACAAAAAGCACGGAGCTGTCGCCCGTTAAGCCGTCGTTGATTGAGCCGATAATTGACATTGCGCCAACGCAGAAAAGAATTGTGCCGTTAATAAATCCGCTTGCAAAGCCGCCGTTTTTGAATTTGGAATCAACCTTGCCGCAGAAGCGGTTGAAGCGGTCATCAAGCTTTAAAAGCTCACCGATAAGTGTGCCTACAACCAAAAATACTATAAGAAGCAGCTCGCCGCTGCTTGAAAGCTTGCCGTTTTGAGCGGTGAACATGTTGGCGATAACGCCGTTTATGCCGATAACCAAAACTGCAAGCCCGAGCGACTTGTTGATGCCGACAGTATAGCTTTCTTTTATTCCTTTTTTGAGAAGCAAACCAATCAAACCGCCGATTATAACCGCGGCGCAGTTTACAAGAGTTCCTGTCATTTGAAATTCCTCCGTTCTTGCTACAGACATTTTAATACTTTAGTCAGCAAAAGTCAATAACCCGCATAACTTCCGAGGCAATCGCACACAAAGCAAGCCCCATCGCAGTCGGCAAAACGGCGGCAAGCAGGGTGTATTTCAGGCTGCCCGTTTCTTTTTTGACCGTAATCAGCGTTGTTGAGCAGGGCCAATGCATGAGCGAAAACAGAATGAAGCACACGGCTGTTGCCGCACTCCAGCCGTTGGCGGCAAACAGGTTTTGTATTTCCGCCGCGCCGCCAAGCTCGGGCAGGGTGCCCATGGCGGAATACGCCATAATGATTATCGGAATAACGATTTCATTTGCGGGGAAACCGAGAATAAATGCCATCAGAATAACGCCGTCAAGCCCTATGAGCCGCGCAAACGGGTCGAGAAATGCGGCGCAATGCTCCAAGAGGGTCAAATTCCCGATGCTTATGTTTGCAGCAAGCCAGATTATAAGCCCGGCGGGGGCGGCAACTGCGGCGGCTCTGCCCAAAACGAACAGAGTTCTGTCAAAAACGGAGCGCACAAGGGTTTTGGCAATCTGCGGCTTGCGGTAAGGCGGCAATTCAAGAGTGAAAGATGACGGAATGCCTTTAAGCACTGTTTCGGAGAGCAGCTTTGTTGCCAGGAATGTTGCCGAAACGCCCAAAACAATAACGGCTGTAAGTATCAGCGCAGACAGCGCAGAGGAAAGCATTCCGCCCGCAGAGCCGACAAAGAAAAGGGTGATTATCAAAATCAGCCCTGAAAATTTGCCGTTGCAGGGCACAAAGCTGTTGGTGAGTATTGCAAGCAGCCTTTCTCGCGGAGAATCAATAATTCTGCAGCCGATAACACCCGCTGCGTTGCAGCCGAAGCCCATGCAGGCAGTCAATGCCTGCTTGCCGCAGGCGTTGCAAAGGCGAAACGGCTTGTCGAGGTTGTAGGCAATGCGCGGCAGGAAGCCCGAATCCTCCAAAAGCGTAAACAGCGGGAAGAAAATAGCCATGGGCGGCAGCATAACGGCAACAACCCACGCCAAAACCCGATAAACGCCGAGCACGAGCGAATCGTGAAGCCATTGCGGCGCACCGAGTGAGAAAAACAGCGCAGAGAGCTTATCCTGAATGCCGAAAAGCAGGTCAGAGAGAAGCTGTGACGGATAGTTTGCGCCATTGACCGTCAGCCAAAATATGAGTGCAAGCAAAAGAAGCATCACGGGGAAGCCCGTCAGCCTGCCCGTTATGATTTTATCCAATCTGCGGTCACGTTTTCCGTATTCTCCGCCGCCCTTAACCGCATCGGAACATATTTTATGCGCTTCATTGACGAGATTTTCTGCAATGATATCGCCGATTTCATCGACAGAAATGCCTGATTTATCCAAAACAGCCTTTGCTTTTGACATTGCAACGCAAAGGTCGGGATTATCAAAGAATCCGTGCCCCAAACGGTTTATAATTTCATTTTTTAACTGAATATCGGAGTCCAACAGCCTCAAACTCAGCCAACGGCTGTTAATTCCGTTTTGCAAATCGGCAACGGCGGGCTCAATCAGGGAAATCGCATCTTCAATAGGCTCGGAATAGCGCACGGAATATGCTTTTGAAACGCTGAAATTATCCAAAGCTTCAATCAAGGGGGCAAGACTGCGCTTCCTTCTTGCCGTTACGCCGACAACGGGCACTCCGAGCCGCCGCGACAAAAGCGCGGTGTCAATGCTGATTCCGCGGCGTTTTGCCTCATCCATTAGGTTGATGCAAACAATAACTTTTTCGGTGATTTCCATGGTCTGGAGCACCAAATTCATGCTTCTTTCAAGGCAGGTTGCATCGCAAACAACAATAACCGTGTCGGGCTTGCCGAAACAGATAAAATCCCGCGCAACCTCCTCCTCGGCAGAGTGAGCCATGAGGGAATATGTACCCGGAATATCCACCATAACATAGCTGTTTGCTCCGCTTTTGAAATATCCCTGCGCGTTTGCAACGGTTTTGCCCGGCCAGTTGCCCGTGTGCTGATTCATGCCCGTGAGTGCATTAAAAACCGTGCTTTTGCCCACATTCGGATTGCCTGCAAGCGCGATTACGGCATCGGTTTCGCTCTGCTTTCGAATTTCAAAACCCGAATCAACCGCGTTTTTGCCAACGGAGCTTTTAGTTATGCCCATTGCCTTCACCTGCATTCGTAACCGCGATATCGGCGCAGTCTGCCGCGCGGATTGCTATAACTGCCCCTTTTATCAGATATGCGCGCGGGTCGCCGAGGGGACTTATTCCCACGCACTCTATCTTTGTGTTTTTGACAACGCCTATATCCATCAGCCTTCGGCGTATGGCACAGCCCGAGCCGATTTTTTTAACAACGGCGCATTCGCCGAGGGGTATATCGTTAAGACAAACATTATCTGCCATGTGCATTCTCCTTATTATACTTTTCTATTCATATGATATTCACCGAGAAACAAAGTGTTAAATAATGAAAATGCGGCCTGCAGAGGATAACCCCTGCAAGCCGCGGCTGATTTCGGGAATCAGAAGTTTTCTCTGTTTTTCTGATTCTTCTGGTTCTGCTGATTCTTGTTGTTCTGCTGGTTCTTGTTGTTCTGGTTGTTGTTCTGCTGCTGGTTCTGTCTGTTATTGTTTACCATTTTTGAGTTACCTCTCTCTGTTGTTTTTGAACACACGGTTCACTTCTATTATGCCACGCAGCTCGGGTTAATACTTATTGACAAAAAATTTTCATGATGATACAATTATTGTAATTAAAATTATTGTAATTAATATTATTATAGGTGACCCTAATGATTTATTATTTTTCCGCAACGGGCAATTCAAAATATGCCGCCGAAAAGCTTGCCGTTAAAACGGGCGACACGGCGGTGAACATTGTTGATGTTTTAAAAAGCGGCAAAACACCCGAAAAAAGCGAGGTTACGGGCATAGTTTTCCCCGTTTATTTCTGGGGTTTGCCGGAAATAATAAAAAGATTTGCCGTTAAAATTAAAAATTCTCTCGGCGGCTATGTATACTGCGTTATAACCTGCGGAGCGAACACGGGCAATGCGGATAAAATGCTTTCAAAGCTTCTCGGCAGAGAGCTTGACTACAGCTATTCGTTAAGAATGCCCGATAACTATGTTATTATGTATGACCCGTGCACAGAAGAAAAGGCGCTCAGGTTCCTGCGGCACGCCGACAAGGAGCTTGACGGAGTTTGCGACGATATTAACCGCCGCGAAAAGAAGCGTGCGGGCAGCGTTGAGGGCGGAATAAAAAGCGCTTTCATATCAAAGCTCTATGACCCGTTCAGGTCAACAAAAAAGTTTTTTGCGGATGATAAATGCACTTCATGCGGGCTTTGCGCAGCAAGGTGCCCCGATGAAGCAATAGTTATCAAAAACGGCAAGCCCGAGTGGGTCAAAAACAAATGCCAGCATTGCACGGCATGCATTAACCGATGCCCCGCCGAGGCAATTCAGTTCGGCAAATCCACCGCCGCAAGAGGCAGATATAACATTTGGAAAATCGGAGGTAAATCATGATAGTTAAAAATTATTTCGGAACAACGGCAGACGGCAGAACGGTTGACTGCTATACAATAAGAAATTCTTCTGAAACCGCAGTTGATATCATCACCTACGGTGCAACAATTAACAGCATTTATGCTGCAGATAAAAACGGCGTTTTTGCCGATGTTCTTTCGGGCTTCGACACTCTTGAAGGCCATGAAAAGTATTCGGATTATCAGGGAATGACCGTCGGCAGATATGCCAACCGTATTGCGGGCGGAAAATTCAGCATTGACGGCGTTGAATATAATGTTGAGAAAAATGAAAAGGGCATAACCTGCCTCCACGGCGGCGCAGAGCTTTCAACCGCTGTTTGGAAAGCAATCGTTATTGACGATAACTCCCTTGAAATGAGCTACACCAGCCCCGACGGCGCAAAGGGCTTCCCCGGCAAGGTTGACTTCAGAGTTGTGTTCACTCTGCATGAGGATAATGCGCTGAAAATTGAATATTACGCAGTCAGCGATAAAAAGACCGTAATTAACATGACAAACCATGCCTATTTCAACCTCGCGGGCAAGGGCGATATCCTTAACCACGAGCTTATGATTAACGCGGATGCATACACACCCATTGACGAAAACAGCATCCCCACCGGAGAGATAAGACCCGTTGAGGGCACCCCCTTTGATTTCAGGCAGGCTAAGAAAATCGGCAGAGATATTGCTGAGAAGGATGACCAGCTTGCTATAGGCTTGGGCTATGACCACAATTTCTGCCTTAACGACGGTGACGGACCCGCCGCCGTTGCATATGACCCCGAAAGCGGCAGAATGCTTGAGGTTTTCACCGACCTTTGCGGCGTTCAGCTTTATACGGGCAATTTCCTTGACGGCTCCAACATCGGCAAGGGCGGCAATCCGCTCATCAAGCATGCGGGCTTCTGCCTTGAAACCCAGTATTATCCCAACACACCCAACATGCCCGAATTCCCGCAGTGCACGGTTGAGGCGGGCAAAAAGTTCTATACCTGCACGGTATTCAGATTTTCTGTGAAATAATTTAATCGTTTGTTCATTTTTGCGGCTGAATGTAACAAATTATTTTTGAGCAATTCACAAAATTGTCAAAAAACGGAGTATAATTAAAATTGTAGACATAAATAAAACAGGAGGGGGATTAAACATGGCAGCAGAAAAAATTCTTGTTGTTGATGATGATACCAATATTTGCGAACTGTTAAGACTCTATCTTGAAAAAGAGGGCTATGAGGTTGCCGTTGCAAACAACGGAGCGGATGCGGTCAAGGCGTTTCAGGAGCTTTCTCCGAGCCTTATGCTGCTCGATATCATGCTCCCCGTGCTCGACGGTTGGCAGGTTTGCCGCGAGGTCAGAAAGTTTTCGGACAAGCCGATAATCATGCTCACCGCCAAGGGCGAAACCTTCGACAAGGTGCTCGGCTTCGAGCTTGGCGCAGATGACTATGTTGTTAAGCCCTTTGATGCAAAAGAGGTTATGGCAAGAGTTAAGGCGGTGCTTCGCAGAAGCGGCTCCGTTTCGCATACAGATGTCAAGGAAGTCCGCTATGACAAGCTGAGCATTAATCTCACAAACTACGAGCTTCGTGTTGACAACAAAAAGATAGATACCCCGCCCAAAGAGTTGGAGCTTATTTATCACCTTGCAAGCAACCCCAACAGAGTTTTCACAAGGGACCAGCTTCTTGACGAGGTTTGGGGCTTCGATTATTACGGCGATTCGAGAACGGTTGACGTTCATGTTAAGCGCCTTCGCGAAAAGCTGGAGGGTGTTTCCGAAAAATGGGAGCTCAAAACGGTTTGGAGCGTCGGCTACAAATTTGAAACAAAAGACTAAAGTGACGGGAGTGTTTCGGAATGTCCGTCAGAAAGCCTTCTGGACTTTTCCGCAAATATTTTGTGGTTACAATTTCAATAATTCTTGCAAGCTTCGTCTTTATAGGCGGAGCTCTGCTTCTTTTGGTGTCAAAGCTGTGGATGGATGAAAAAACTGCTTTGCTTGCGGAAAACACCGCGCGCATTGCGCAGAATGCAAGCAACGTGCTGGAGTCCGAATATATGGGTATAGGCAGCAGCAGCTCCGTTATTGTTATCTGCAACACTCTTATGCAGGTTTCCAATGCGGTTGATGCGGATTGCTTTATTACCAATCTTAACGGTGAGGTTGTTTACTGCAAGGAAATTCTCCAGTCCAACATGGCACTTTATACGGGCAACTGCATGGTGCACAACCAATATAAAATTCCAAAAAACATTATGGATGCCGCCATTAACGGAACATACAGCGCAACAGGTGACCTTGGCGGCGTTTTGAGCGACATTCACTTTACCGTTGCTTCGCCTATTGATGTTAACGGCGAGGTTGCGGCTGTTGTTTTCTCAACCCAGCCCGTTATCGGCGGCTTGACGCCCTATGTTGCGGGCATTTTCAGAATGTTTTTCTTCGCGGCTCTGTTTGCGTTCGCTATAACCTTTATGCTTGTTTATCTTGTTTCATACCGCCTCACAAAGCCGCTTCGTCAGATGTCGGCGGCATCAAAGCAATATGCAACGGGCGATTTTTCCACCAGAATTTCCATTAAACGCTCAAAGCTTTTCGGAAGCGATGAAATAGACGAGCTTATTACGGCGTTCAACACAATGGCGCAGGCGCTTGCAACGCTCGAAATGTCGCGCAGAAGCTTTGTTGCCAATGTTTCTCACGAGCTGAAAACACCCATGACCACGATTGGCGGCTTTATTGACGGAATTCTTGACGGCACAATAAGCGAAGAAAAAGAAAAGCAGTATCTTAAAGTTGTTTCCGATGAGGTCAAACGCCTTTCAAGGCTTGTTACGGGCATGCTCAACATGAGCAAAATCGAAGCGGGTGAGCTTGATTTGAAGCCGCAGCGATTTGATATTTCCGAAATGATTTTCCGCACACTGCTCGGCTTTGAGCAGATAATCGACAAAAAGTGCATCGAAATCAGAGGGCTTGACAAATTCGAAAGCAACCCCGTTACCGCCGACAAGGATATGATAAATCAGGTTGTCTATAATCTTATAGACAACGCGGTTAAATTCACCCCCGAGGGCGGTTATATCGAGGTCAGCTCAAAGAGCGATTCGGAAAAAGTAATCGTCAAGATAAAGAACAGCGGAAAAGGCATTCCGAGCGATGAGGTTGACAAGATATTTGAGAGGTTTTATAAGGTTGACAAGTCCCGAAGCTACGATGTAAAGGGTGCGGGCATGGGTCTTTATATAGTCAAAACAATTATTGAGCTTCACGGCGGCAACATCATTGCGAGAAGCGAGGATGGCGAATTTGCCGAATTCATTTTTCAGCTTCCGCTGAATTTCTAAATATATTTAATGTGTGTTCAAACTTTTTTAATAACAATGGGTTAGAATAATATCATCATTCACAACGGAGGCAATAATTATGAATGAAGATTTCAGAAACGGTTTTGAAAATCCCGAAGAAAAAAAGGCGGATATTCCGAGCTTTGAAGCGGAAATAAATGATGTTCCGAGCGTTGATGCCGAGGTGGTTGACGAGCCCAAGGCGGCTCCCGAAAACCCCGTTTATCAGCAGAATTACGGCAGTCAAAGCTATTCGGGCTATAATAATTACAGCGCGCAAAGCTATTATCAGCCTGCCGCGCCCGCAAAGAAAATCGGCATGACCAAGGGCATGAAGGCGTTTGTTGCATGCATCGCGGTTGCTATTGTTTTTGCGCTCGGCTTCGGAGCGGCTTCCATTGTTAAATCAGTTGACAAAAGCACAACATCCGATGAAAAGATAGTTAATGAGGATTTGCCCGAGGTCAATATAAACAGCTCTCCGGTGACACCCACCAACATTTCAAGCGGCGGTGTTCTTACCGCGACGCAGGTCCACGCGAAGCTCAGCCCCAGCAACGTAGGCATTGTGGTTTATACCCGCAGCACCAACTCCTCGGCGGGCGAAGGCTCCGGAATCATCATGGGTGAGGATAAAACGGGCACATACACCTACATTATAACCTGCGCTCACGTTATCAGCGATGCGGGAGTCAGCGTTACCGTGCAAACTGAGGACGGCACAAGCTATGACGCCGATATCGTCGGATTTGACACAAGAACAGACCTCGGCGTTCTCAAAATAAAGGCAAGCGGTCTGCCTGCGGCGGAGTTTGGCGACTCAAACTCTCTGATTGTCGGCGATGCGGTTTATGCAATCGGCAACCCCGGCGGCATCGAATTTTTTGGTTCACTCACGGGCGGCTATATTTCAGCGATTGACAGACCCGTCAGCAGCGAGATTGGCTACACAATGAAGTGCGTTCAGCACAGTGCGGCAATCAACCCCGGCAACTCGGGCGGCATGCTCGTTAATGCCTACGGTCAGGTTATCGGCATCAACTCTCAGAAAATCGCCGCAACGGACTATGAGGGCATGGGCTTTGCAATTCCCATTTCCTCGGCAAAGGAAATTATAGAAAATATCATTCAGCACGGCTATGTGCCCGACAGACCCAAGCTCGGCATCAGCTATTATCCCGTCAGCGCAAGCGCTCAGTACAGCATGATTGCCCAGATTAAGGGCTTGCCCGCAGGCACACTTATCATCAACGAAATTGACCCCGACGGCTCACTCGCCAACACCGAGGCAAGGCAGTATGACATGATTATTGCAGTTAACGGAGAGCCTCTCACCACCGCCGATGTTCTTCTTGAAAAGATTGATAACGGCAAGGTCGGCGACAAGATGACCCTCACCCTCTGCAGAGTTAACAGCAACTATTCTCTCGAAGAGTTTGATGTTGAAATTTCACTTGTTGAGGATAAGAGCGGTTCGGAGCCCATAACCACAACTCAGGCATATTATATCGACCCGTTTGAATATTTCAATCAGTACGGATTTTAAGCAAGAAAAAACTCCCGCATCAAACGATGCGGGAGTTTTAATTTTTTATTTGTTTATTTCAATCTTGCCGTAGAGTGAAGCGCCTGCAGAGTCAGAGCGGGGTGCTCTTGCGGGAGCTTCGGGTTTTTCGTAGTCGGGGCTGTCGTTATAGCGTCTGCCGCCGCGGTTGCCGCGATAGCCGCCCTTATTGTAGCCGCCTTTGTTATATCCGCCGCGGCCTCTGTTGTAGCCGCCTGCGTTTGTGGGCTTAACGCCCTCTTCAAGAGTGATAACAACCTTTCTGTCGCCGTCGCTGCCGACTGAATGAGAGGTTACGCCCTCAATTTCCTGAACTGTTGTGTGGATAATTCTGCGCTCGTAGGGGTTCATGGGCTCAAGAACAACGTTTCTGCCGTATTTGCGAACCTTTGCCGCGTTCTTGCGGGCAAGTGCGCGCAGAGTGTTTTCTCTCTTTTCGCGGTAGTTGCCTACGTTGATTGAAACTCTCTTATAGTCCTCGGAGCCTCTGTTGATAACAAGGCGGGTGAGATACTGGATAGCGTCAAGAGTTTCGCCTCTTCTGCCGATAACCGAGCCGTAGTCATCGCCGCATTCGATGGAGAATTTAACTTCCTCATCGTCTGCTTCAACGGAAATTTCCGCTTCCTCGATGCCGAGGTTTTTAAGAATTACGCTGATATAGTCCTTTGCTTTTGCAAACGGGTCATCCTCGTATTCATAATAAGCTCTCATTTTGGCGAGTGAGCCGCCGAAAAGTCCGAGAACCTTTGCCTTGGGTCTTTCGATTACGTCATATTTAATATCTGCATCCTCGGGAGCGTTGAGCTCCTTAAGAGCAGCCTCTTTTGCTTCGTCAAGAGTTGAGCCTGTGCCGAATGCTTCTTTAATCAAAATTAATTCACCACCTGAAACTGTGTATATACTATTTTTTGTTTGCCGCTATAAGCTTGGTGTTATTCTCTTTTGAACGGCGGGCAACGGTTTCGTCAACCATAATCTTAGCAAGAGTCTTTTTGGGGCTGTAGAAATGGCCGACAACAACGGTGATAATAAAGCTGAAAATGCTGGATGCAATCCAGTAAATACCGATGCCTGCGGGGTAGTTGACAACAAAATAGAGTGAGAAAAGCGGCATACCGAACATCATGCAGCCCATTGTGGGGTTGTTAGCCATTGCGGGGTTGCTCTTTTTCTGCTTAATGTGAGAATAAATTCCCGTTGCGAGTGAAGAGAGGAAGGAGAGAACGGGAATGGCCCAAATAACATGGAGCCCGTGGCCCTTGGGCACGTCACCGAGTGAGAACAAACCGAAGAAGTCGAAGTTAACATTTGCAATAGCATCATAAGTAGCCTGGCTTACGCCGGGGATGCCTTGAAGCTGGTCGATGTTTTGGATGATAAGCAGCTCTGCGAGATGAGAGCTGGATGCAAATTTTGAACTGCTGATTTTTGCAACAGCGTCGGAAAGCAGTTTGATTTCCGCTTCCGTGATTCCGGTAAGGAAGTTGCTCAGAGGATAATAAATTGCGCCGATAAGACCGAAAAGAAGTATAAATTGGAAAAGCATGGGGGTGCAGCCCGCATTCATGGGGTTATAGCCCTCTCTCTGATAAAGAGCGCTGGTTTCCTCTTGAATTTTCTGCTGGTTGCCCGCATACTTGGTCTGAATTCTGCGTATTTTGGACTGGATGCGCTGGGTTTTTGCCATTCCCTTTTGCTGGCTGATGGTTGAGGGGATTGTGATAAGCCTTGTAACCAAAGTCAGCAATACTATTGATATGGCATAGTTTTGGAAACCTACCGTGTCATAGATAAGTCTGAGCAAAAAGCCGAAAGGCACACCGAGAATTTCATATAAAGCGGTCATTTTTTGTCCTCCGGGTGAGAGTGTTTCTTGGGCGGAACCGGGTCATATCCGCCGGGGAAAAGAACGTTGCATCTCAAAAGCCTTAATAAAGCAAGCAAGGCCCCCCGGAATGCACCGTGAACCTGAATAGCTTCCAAAGCATATTGAGAGCAGGTTGGATAATACCTGCACATTGGCGGGAAAAGCGGGGAAATGCGCTTTCTGTAAAAGCGAATCGCAGCAAGCAGAAATTTTTTCATTTTTCCGCCCCCGTGCTGCTTTTGATAACGCCCAACTCCGTTAAATGGCTTTGCATAACGGGGATGAGGTCGCAGCTTTTGAGCTTTTTGGTTTTGAACCTCGCAACAAACACGATATCCCAGTTGCCGCTGCAGTCGGCTGAAATTGAGGAGAATGCCGCCCTTATGATGCGGCGGCATCTGTTTCTCTCAACTGCACTGCCAAGCTTTTTTGCGGCAGTTATGCCTATGCGGCAGCCCAAGCCTCTGTTTTTGACAACATAGGTTACAAGCTGAGGGGAGGCCTTGACCTTGCCCCTGCCGTAGGCTCTGTGAAATTCTGTGTTTTGCTTTAAGGTAACTGCTCCGGACATTTGCATCAATCCCTTTTCGGATTAATATGTGAGCTGCTTTCTGCCCTTTGCTCTGCGGCGGGCAAGAACCTTGCGGCCGTTTCTGTCAGCCATTCTCTTGCGGAAGCCGTGTTCCATCTTGCGATGACGCTTCTTGGGCTGGTAAGTTCTTTTCATTGTGCTAACCTCCGTTTCAATGTTTTTTGAGCATAACGAAATAAGGGTTAAACCCTTTGAGCATTCATTATATAACAGACGGGGTGTCAATGTCAATATTTTTTTTAATTCCGTCAAAAATCTTTTCTTTATCCTTGAAATACGCTTTTTCTTGTGATATACTCTATTATGTATCTTTATCATTAAAATGAGAAATTGCGCGACAAAATAGATATGGAGGAAGTTTTAAATGGAATCTCTCAAAGAGATGTGGGCGCTTGTCTGCGAGCATTTAAAGGCAAGCTGCGGTGAAGTTATATATGATATCTGGTTCAAACCCATTGAGATAATCAGCTTTGACGGCGCAAAGGCAGTTCTTTCCGCAAGTGAATTTATGAGGAAGATTATCGAGCAGAAATTTGCAAATGAGCTTAAAAACGCTTTTAATGCCGTTATGGGCTTTGATGTTGAGGTTGAGCTTGTTGACCCGAGCGCAACTGCTCCCGCTCCCGTCCCCGCCGCTGACCGCAGCGCGGTTGCATCATCGTTAAGCATTGAAAAAAACACTTTTGAAACCTTCGTTGTAGGCTCA
This sequence comes from Clostridia bacterium, assembly GCA_017623615.1. Lineage (GTDB taxonomy): Bacteria > Bacillota > Clostridia > Oscillospirales > Acutalibacteraceae > CAG-177. The sequence continues at coordinate 26,589 of JAGAOT010000017.1, forward strand.
TCAAACAGATTTGCTCATGCCGCCGCCCAGGCTGTTGCGGCAACTCCCGGCGCGGCATACAACCCGCTTTTCATTTACGGCAATTCGGGTCTGGGCAAAACTCACCTGCTTTGCGCCATCAGCAACGAAGTTAAAGCGAAAAATCCCGATGCGGATATTATTTTCACCCGCGGCGAGGATTTTGTTAACCTCATCGTTGACGGCATTAAAAAGAAAACGATGAACGAAATTCACGATAAATACAGAAACTGCGATGTGCTTCTTGTTGACGACATTCAGTTTATCGCGGGCAAGGAATCCACGCAGGAGGAATTTTTCCACACATTCAACGCGTTAACGCAGGACGGCAAGCAGATTGTTTTGACCTCGGACCGCACTCCCAAGGAAATTGAGCTTCTTGAAGAAAGGCTTCGCAACCGCTTTGAGTGGGGACTTATTGCGGACATTCAGCCGCCCGATATCGAAACGAGAATGGCAATTATTCAGCGCAAGGCGGACACGCTCGGTCTTGAGCTGCCCGCAGACGTTATCCAGTATGTTGCGGAAAAAATAAAGACAAACATCCGTCAGCTTGAAGGCGTTGTTAAAAAGATTAATGCACTTGTCAATATTGAAGGCTCTGCAATCAACATAGCAATGGCGCAGGTTGCCATTAAGGACATAATGAATGACAGCCGCCCCGTTTCGTCGGTTGTCAACGCAATTATTTCCGAAACCGCGCGCACCTTCGGCGTGCCGCAGAGCGACATAATCTCGACCAAGAGAGATTCCAAAACCGCCAAGGCAAGACAGATTGCAATTTATATTGCAAGAGAGATTACCGACCTCACGCAGGAAGAAATCAGCATGTATTTCGGAAACAGGGACAGAACAACCATTCTGCACTCGATAAAAACTGTTTCCGACAGCAGCGAAAGGGATTCGGCTCTCAAAAAGACTATTGATAAAATTATTAAAAATGTCCAAGAGCAATAATGACTGCCGATAAATGCTACGGAACATTTCTCAACAGTCATGCAATACATTATTATATAGGGGTACACCATGGGACTTTTCAAAAGAATTAACAAAGGGCTGAAAAAGACCCGCGACAGCATGTCGGGGGCAATTAATGCGGCTCTTTACGGTAAAAATGAAATAGATGAAGATTTTTATGAGGAGCTTGAAGAAATCCTCGTTATGGCGGATGTTGGTGTAAACACCGCCATGGAAATTGTTGAAAGGCTTCGCGATTCCGTTTTCAAAAAGAATCTGCGCAAGGCGAAGGACGTTAAAGAAGAAATCCGCAACATCGTTGCCGACCTTTTGAGCGGCGGCGAGGAGCTTGATATGATAACCGTACCCTCCGTCATCCTTGTTATCGGCGTTAACGGTGTAGGCAAAACCACATCAATCGGTAAAATGGCGGCGATGTTCAAGGCAGAGGGCAAAAAGGTTATCCTCGGCGCGGCGGATACTTTCAGAGCGGCGGCTATTGACCAGCTTGAAATCTGGGCTGATCGCGCAGGCGTTGACATTGTTAAGCATAAAGAGGGCGCAGACCCTGCTGCGGTTGTTTTTGACACTATCGCCGCGGGCAAGGCAAGAAATGCCGATATGATTATCTGCGACACCGCAGGCAGACTCCACAACAAAAAGAATCTTATGGAGGAGCTTGCAAAAATCTACAGAGTTATCGACCGCCAGCTTCCCTATGCTGACCGCGAGGTGCTTCTTGTTCTTGATGCAACAACCGGTCAGAACGCCGTTAATCAGGCAAAGGAATTCAAGGACGTTGCCGAGATTACAGGCATAATTCTCACAAAGCTTGACGGCACAGCAAAGGGCGGCGTTGTGCTTGCGATAAAAAATGACCTCAAAGTGCCCGTTAAGTTTATCGGCGTAGGCGAGGGTATCGACGATTTGAGACCCTTTAACGCCAAAGCTTTTGCAGACGGACTGTTTGAAGAGGATAAAGACGAGGAATAATATATATGGATTATATAATTGCTACCCACAACATGAAAAAGCGCGACGAGATGCAGCGCATTCTTGCGCCTCTCGGCATCAGAGTGCTCCTTGCGGAGGAAGCGGGAGTTGAGCTGACCGACGCAGAAGAAACGGGCACAACCTTTGAAGAAAACGCATTCATAAAAGCGGAAAGCGGCTGCAGAGAAAGCGGCATGCCCTGCATTGCGGATGATTCGGGGCTTGCTGTTGATTATCTTGACGGCGCACCCGGTGTTTATTCCGCAAGATATGCGGGCGAGCACGGCAACGATGACGCCAACAACAAAAAGCTGCTCAAAGCTCTTGAGGGTCTTGAGCCCAAGGACAGAGGCGCGGCATTCGTAAGCGTTGCATGCTGTGTATACCCCGACGGCAAAAAAATTATAGCCCGCGGTGAGTGCCGCGGCACGATAGGATATGAGGAAATCGGCAGCGGCGGCTTCGGCTATGACCCGCTTTTCCTGCCCGTTGAATATAACGGCGAAAAAACAATGGCGCAGCTTACGGCGGATGAAAAGGATGCAATAAGCCACAGAGGCAAGTCCGTGCGCCGCCTTGCAGAGCTGATTGAGGAGGATAATTGATGACAGGCAAAGAGAGAGCCGCGCTTCGCGCGCAGGCAAACACCCTTGAGCCTCTGTTTCAGATAGGAAAGGGCGGCATTTCCGATGCTCTGATTGAGCAGACGGCGGATGCCTTAAGAAAAAGAGAGCTTATCAAGCTCAAGGTGCTTCTTGAAAGCGCACCCGAAAGCCCCCGCGAATTTGCAGACAAGCTTGCCGCGGCAACGGGCAGCGAGGTTGTGCAGGTTATCGGCGGCAGCATAGTTTTCTACAAAGAAAACCCCGATAAGGATAACGAAGAAAAGAAAAAGAAGCCCGCAAAGAAAGGCAAGCCTCTTTCAAGAGTTAAGGCAAAGCGTGCTCTTGCGGCAAAGCGCGAGGCGGAAGAAAAGAAGAAAAAGAGAGATTTTTATGCCAAAAAGCGCACTCCCAAAAAATAATTTTATTTTTCAAAAATTTTTTGCAACAAAAATCTGATATTGACACACATTATTATTGTGTGATATAATCGCAGTCCGCGAGTTATCGCGCATGAAAGGTTCGGCTAATGGATAAAAACAGCGGCATCAAAATAATTGCACAAAACAAAAAAGCATATCATGACTACTTTGTGCTTGAAAAGCTTGAGGCGGGCATTGAGCTGTTCGGAACGGAGGTTAAGTCAATCCGTCAGGGCAAAATCAACCTGAAGGATTCATGGTGCTTCGTCAAAGACGGCGAAATGTTTGTCAACGGCATGCATATCAGCCCCTATGAGCAGGGCAATATCTTCAACAGAGACCCCCTGCGCACCAAAAGGCTGCTTTTGCATAAAAAAGAAATACGCCGTTTTTATGCGCAGGTTAAGCAGGAGGGGCTTGCGATTGTTCCTTTGAGTGTTTATTTCAAAATGGGCAGGGCAAAGGTTGAGATAGGGCTTTGCAAGGGTAAAAAGCTCTATGACAAGCGCGAGGTTGCCGCAAAAAAATCTGCACAAAGAGATATCGAACGCAATTTACGCAGATAAAACGAAACAGCGCAAGCTGTTTCACATATATGGGGATGAAAGGATTTCGACGGGGAATCTGAGCCCGGATAAGCGAGTAGCGGGGCGGGACCGCTATAAAATCCGTAATTTTCAAATTTAAACGACAACAATAAAGTTGCTCTTGCTGCTTAATTAAGCAGCCGTCTCTGTGCGGAGGACTGCGGCCGCACAAGAGGCGTCGATTAGCAGTGAACGTGAACGGGTAACGGCGGATAGCCCGTCATGAATAATCTGTCTACCAAGCTTCAAAGCCTGCCTTTCGGCGTTGGAGCGAGGGAATGTTAAAAGAACGGCTACACTCGTAGAAAGTCCCTGCAAGGGTTTTTCGGACGCGGTTTCGATTACCGCCATCTCCACCAAACATAATATACATTAATATAGATGTGAAAATTTTCAGAAGGAGGAAACAAAATGAAAAAATTAAATTTCGCGACCATCGCCGTTTCGGTTGTTGCGGTCTGTCTTGTTGCAGTTGTTGCCGTTCTTTTTGTTAAAGCAGGCAACAGCCCCGATATCCTGCCCGAATCGACAGAAGGCAATCCCGTCTACAATCCGTACACAGAAGAATCCACAACATCGCCTTTTTATGAGATTATCGAAACAACAACTCAAGTAATCACGGAAACCTTTGTTCCCTCAACCGAGGCAACAACAAAGCCCGAGGCAACGAAGCCCCAGACAACCGTTTCCGTTTCGCAGATGCAGGAGGAGGTTACTCTCCCCGAGCTTGACCCCGATGAAATGTCGCACGGCGTTGCTTCAAAGCCCGTTCAGTCAACCGGTGACCTGCCGCAGGATATGTCCTTTGCGGGTCTTTCAAAAATGGGATATGATGTTATCGGACTTAAGCCCTACATATACAACAACGACAAGGAAGACTGTTTCCAGGCGGAGTTCGGCTATAACCCGCTCTATGATTTTGGCGCAAACCTCATCGACTTCAGCATTGAAACAACCAAGCTTGACTTCGATTATGAAGGCAAGGAATACAGAATTCAGCTTTGGAAGGGTCAATATATTTCAGGCGAGATAGGAACTGTCGGCGGTGAGATAGGCGTTTACACAAGAAAGCCCGGCACCGGCATTGCGCTTGACCATTATAACTGTGCTGCCGAGGATGATTGGGTCAAAATGGAAATGACCATTTACTGGGATGAGTTTGACAACGGCGAATATCTGCCCCAGTTCACAAGAAACTACAACGATTTCTGGTGGTGCACCGGCTTCGTTGACGGTCAGCTCAAAAACAGAAGAGATTCCAACACAATGCGCCTTCTCGGCAGAATCACTTGGGAAACCGAAGAGCAGGCTCAGCTTTTTGCCGAGGCAATGTCAAACAAGGGCTTCACAGAGGTTGAGGAGTTCTCACCCTATGATATAGATACCTTTAAAATCCACGGCAAAGACGTTATTTTCCTTTGGCAGAATATCAGATAATCAGGCAGAAATCTCCAATCACATGGAGCTGAAATATAAAACCGAAATCGGGCATAATGCCCCCGGGAGGAATTTGAATGAGTAAATTTAATTTATCAAAGCAGAAAATCATTATTCTTGCAGTCAGCGCAGTTGTTGTTATTGCAGGCTCAATCGCAGCGGTTGCTCTGATTAGAAACTTTGACAAAAAAGAAGACACAACCACAACCGCAACAGTTCCCAACGTTGAATATGTTGAAGAAACATATTTTGAAACACTTCCCGTTGTTGTTACCGATGCGGACCATTCGGCTGTTACCGATGATTCCGGCAACGCGCTGACATCAATCCAGCAGATTGTCAGAACAACAAGAAGAGTTGCAACCAAAACAACAACCAAAAAGAACACGGCGGCAACAACCAAAAAGACCGACAGCAACAAATCAACAAGCAAGCTTTCCAACCTTCAGCAGTATTTGAGCCAGAATGCTCTTGCGGGCTATAAATACAGCCCCGACGGTTATTATTACACCGACGATAAGGACTGCTGGCAGAAGAATGCAGGCTACAACGAAATCTATGATAACCTTGCACCCGCTGCAGGCATGCCCATCGACCAGATTCGTATTCACTTTGATTACGCAGGTAAGGAATGGATGATTCAGTTCTGGAAGGGTCAATACGGCTTCTTGTTTGTCGGTGCTGAAATCGGCGTTTATACCGCACCTTTGGGTACATATTCAACAGAGCCCGGTGCCGTTAACCACTTTAACTGCGCTGCGCAGGATGACTGGCTCAAGATTCAGCTTGACTGCTACTTCAGCGAAAACGATGACGGTCACTATAAGAAGATTTTCACCAGAAAATATGACTATTACTGGTGGGCAACCGGCTTTGTTCCCGGTCAGCTTACAAACTACACAATCCCCAAGACCGAGCTTAAAACAAAGAACAGAATCACATTCAAGTCCACAGCGATGGCAGATGCTTTTGTTAAAGAGCTTCGCAAGTGCGGCTTTGTGAGAGCTGTCGGCTCTGACCAGCTTGTTGATGACTCCTTCTATCAGAAGGGTGCGGATGTTTGGGTTCTCTGGTCAACAATTTATCACGATGCGTTTGCCAACATTGCAGATTCCAAGACAACAACCAAACCCACCACAACCAAGAAGCCCACAACAACTCAGGCTCCCACAACAACCACAACCAAGCCTACCACGACAGAGGCTCCCACAACAACCACAACCAAGCCTACCACAACAGAGGCTCCCACAACCACAACAACCGTTCCTGTGTCAGATAATTAAGAATTTCTTAATTTTTCATTAATTTCACTTAAATTTCTCGTAAAAAAAGGTTCATTTTTGTGGTAAAATGTGTTGACAACACGCCTATTATATGTTAATATAAATTAACAATTGTTGCTCTTGCAATAAAATTTGAAAGGAATGGTTCAAAAATGAAAAAAGTACTTGCACTTGCACTTGCTCTTGTTATGGCTTTCTCAATGAGCGCTATGGCATTCGCAGCAGACGAAACCACCGCTGCTCCCACAACAGCAGCTGCAACATCCGCAGACCTCAGCGTTAAGGACATCCTTAACATGATCATCGACCTCGTTAAGTCCTCCATGTCACAGTGGGACGCTATCGAGAGCGTTGTTGTTCGCCTTGTTGATTTCGTTGAAAACATCGGCAGCGCAGCAGTTGATAAGGCTGATGTTGACGGCGCAGTTGCAGACCTCGAAGCAGCTCTTGCTGACGTTGAGATTCCCGGTCTCTCCGACCTCCTCAACTCACTCAAGGCAGCTATCAAGAAGATGTATGCAGGCGAAGTTGCTACAACAGTTGAAGTTACAACTGAAAAGGCTCCCGCTCCCGAAACAGGTTCTTCATCAGTTGGCATCGCTGTTTTCGCAGCAGTTTCAGTTGCAGCAGCTGCAGCTTATGTTTGCACAAAGAAGAGCAAATAATTAAGCTTTCGTTTATTTGATTGAATTAGCGCAAGAATTTAATTGAATAGCACTACGGCGTATCCGCAAGGATGCGCCGTTTTTGTTTTGCAAAAGCATATAAAATAAAAAGGGCTGTAAAAAACAGCCCCTTTTGTGTTTATATTATTACAATATTTCTATGCCGTAGTCCTTGCATTCCTCAAGCATCTCCTGCGGCCAGACCGAAGCCTGAACTTCGCCGATGTGTGCCTTGCGGAGGAAAAACATGCATATTCTGGATTGACCGATGCCGCCGCCGATTGAATACGGAAGCTCGCCGTTGAGCAATGACTTGTGGAAAGGCAATTCCTTTCTTTCGGGGCAGCCTCTTATTTCAAGCTGCCTTGTGAGGGCTTCTTCATCAACTCTGATACCCATTGATGAAAGCTCAAAAGCAATGTCAAGCACGGGGTAGTAAACAACGATGTCGCCGTTAAGCTCCCAGTCGTCATAGTCGGGCGCTCTGCCGTCGTGGATTTTGCCGCTGTTAAGGGCGCCGCCAATCTTCATAATGAAAACAGCCTTCTTTTCCCTTGCGATGCGGTTTTCTCTCTCCTTGGGAGTAAGGTCGGGATACATGTCCTCCAGCTCCTGCGTGGTAACAAATGTTATCTTGTCGGGCAGGAAATGGCGTTCAACAAAAGCATAGTCATCCGATATGTAGCGTTCGGTGTGCTTAAGCGCTCTGTAAATTGCCTTAACTGCATCCTTGAGGGTTTCTTCCGTTCTGTCTGCCTTGTCGATATGCTTTTCCCAGTCCCACTGGTCAACAAAAACCGAGTGAATATTGTCAGTATCCTCGTCGCGGCGGATTGCGTTCATGTCGGTGTAAAGTCCTTCGCCTGCTTCAAAGCCGTATTGTTTGAGGGCAAGCCTTTTCCACTTGGCAAGCGACTGCACTATTTCAACATCGCCCGTTTCAATTCCCTTAATGTCAAATCTGACGGGGCGTTCAACGCCGTTAAGAGTATCGTTAAGACCCGAATTGGAGTCAACAAACAACGGAGCGGAAACTCTTGTTAAGTTGAGCTGAATGGCAAGGTCCCTTTCAAAGAAATCCTTAACCTTTTTAATTGCAAGCTGTGTTTGACGCTTGTTAAGAAGCGATTTATAGCCGTCGGGCACATAAAGCTTATACATAAGCAAAACTCCTTTGATTATATATACCAATTAAGTATATCATCATCTTTTTGCCATTTCAAGTAAAATTGTTATATTTTATTTCAATGTTTTAAAATATTGACACTTAATTTGAATAGATATATAATATATTAGTATTTAAATTATGAAAAGGTGCGAAATGAAAAAGTATTTCAGACGAACATGGGTTGAAATAAACCTTGATGCATTAAAACATAATTATGAAGCGATTGAAAGCCGCCTTTCGCCCGGGTGCGAAATAATGGCGGTTGTTAAGGCGGATGCCTACGGCCACGGTGTTGAAAACTCCGTTAAGGAATTTTCTGCGTGCGGCTGCCGCCGCTTTGCCGTTTCCAATTTGGAGGAGGCATATCAGGTGCGCTCGGTCAATGCCGATTGCTCAATCCTCATTCTCGGCTACACTCCGCCAGAATACGCCGAATCGCTTGCGGTCAACAATATTTCTCAGGCTGTTTTCGACAGCGAGTATGCTGCCCGACTTTCCGAATACGCACAAAAAAGCGGCGTGCAGGTGAGCATTCACATAAAGGTTGACACGGGCATGAGCCGCCTTGGCTTTGTCTATCACGACGACATGGAGGATTCCGCCGCCGTTGACGAAATTGCCGACGCCTGCAGACTGCCTGCGCTTTATCCTGAGGGAATCTTCACTCATTTCGCTTCCGCAGACGAAGAAAACGGCAGAGTTTTCACCACCCTGCAATACACCTTGTTTACCAATCTTATAAAAGCACTTGAATTTGAGGGAATAAGCTTCCCTCTGCACCATTGCTGCAACTCCGCCGCAACGGTGCTTTATCCCGAAATGCACATGAATCTTGTGCGCCCGGGCATTATCCTCTACGGGCTTATGCCGTCGGATTTTCTTAACGGCGAAATCGAGCTGCAACCCGCATTGAAGATGAAAACGGTTGTTTCAATGGTTAAAACCATTCCCGCGGGCACTCCCGTCAGCTACGGACGCACCTATTCATCCGAAAAGGATATCAAAATTGCAACAGTTCCCATCGGTTATGCGGACGGATACATGCGCTCCCTTTCAGGCAACGCGCAAATGAAAATCGGCGACACGCTTGTGCCCGTTGTGGGCAGAATTTGCATGGACCAATGTATGCTTGATGTTTCCGAAATAGAGGATATTTCCGAGGGTGCAACGGTTACTGTTTTTGACAGCAAGCCTTCAAGCCCGCTGTCGGTTGCCGTGCTTGCCCAAAAGGCGTCTACGATAAACTATGAGCTTATCTGCGGCATCAACAAGCGCGTGCCGAGAGTTTACAGACGTCAGAAAGAAATTGAAGCAATCGCAGACTATATGAAATAATAAAAAGAGCGGTTTGCAGGGGTAATCCTTTGCAGACCGCTTTTACTTGTTATATTCTTTCTTTCATTTTTTCAAGAACGGAATACGGAATTTTCATGTTGCCAAGCCCCGTGCCGATGCTGATATGGGGCTTCATTGCGGCGTGGAAATCCGTGCCGCCCGATATCATGAGCCCAAGCTCGCTTGCCAATGCCTGATATTTTTCCTGCATTTCGGGGGTGTAGTCGGTGTAATATCCCTCAAGCCCGCAAAGCCCGTAGCCTTTAAGCTCAAGCAGAAAATCCCTCAATTCATCGTCGGGAAGCTTGGTCAGGTGCGGGTGGGCAAGAAAAGAAATACCGCCGCATTTTGAAATAAGCTCAACAGCATCGCGCGCGGTGAGCCTTTGCTTTTCGCAATAGGCGTATTTCCCCACGGACATGTATTTATCGAAGCCCTCTTTGACGGATTCGGTGTAGCCCTTGTCCATAAGCACGCGGGCAAAATGCGCTCTGCCAACGAAATTGTTGGGCGCGAGAGCACGCACTTCTTCCAAAGTAATATCGAAACCAAGCTCGTTAAGCCGAGCGGTTGTCACATGGTTGCGTTCTATTCTCAAATCAACAACCTCTTTGAGCATCTGCTTCAAATCAGGGTTGTTATAATCAATAAAATATCCGAGAATATGTGTTTCCGTTTTCGATTGAACGGAAAATTCAATGGCGGGGATAACCTCAACGCCGATTTTTTTGCCCTCTGCAATGGCTTCGGGCAAACCGTCAACCGTATCATGGTCGGAAAGAGCAATGGCGGCAAGTCCCGCTTTTTTTGCCTCGCGAACAACCTCGGCGGGGGTCATTGAGCCGTCGGATTTAAGCGAATGCGTGTGCAAATCGATATATTTTTCCATGGTTTCACTTCTTATATAACAAATTGTGCCGGTGCACAAGAATTATATTACTCCAAAAAGAGCTTTTGTCAATCGCCTTTTGTGCATTTGCCCACAAATATTTACTGTTATTTCAATAATATTTACATTGATATTGCAGAAAAACCGTGATATAATTATTCTGTAAAAGAATGCCGTTAAATTAAGGCGCAGGAGGTAAAATCCATGAAAATGTCATTCCGCTGGTATGGCGAGTCCGACCCGATTTCGCTCGAATATATCCGCCAGATTCCCAACATGAGAAGCATCGTCAGCGCGGTTTACGATGTTAAGCCCGGTGAGGTATGGCCCGAAGAAAGCCTTGCAAAAATGAAAAAGCAGTGCGAGGATAACGGGCTTGTTTTTGACGTTGTTGAGTCAATCCCCGTTCATGAGGATATCAAGCTCGGAAGAGGAGAGGTTGACAAGCTTATCGATGTTTACTGCGAAAACATCCGCCGCTGTGCAAAATACGGTGTTAAGTGCGTAACATATAATTTCATGCCCGTTTTCGACTGGACACGCACCCAGCTTGATAAAAAGGCTCCCGACGGCTCAACAAGCCTTGTTATGTATTGGGAGCAGATGAAGGGTCTTGACCCCTTGAAGGACGATATCCACCTGCCCGGCTGGGATTCAAGCTATACTCAGGATGAGGTCAGAGAGCTTATCAATGCTTACGGCGAAATCGGTGAAGAGGGTCTGTGGGCTAACCTTGAACGCTTCCTTAAAAAGGTTATTCCCGTTGCGGAGGAATGCGATGTGCGCATGGCAATCCACCCCGATGACCCCCCGTATCCCATTTTCGGCTTGCCCAGAATTATAACCAACGAGGCAAATCTTGACAGAATGCTTGCCATTGTTGACTCCCCCGCAAACAGCCTTTGCCTTTGCACGGGCTCGCTCGGCTGCGCGGCTTCAAACGATGTTGTTGCAATGGTGCGTAAATACAGCGCGATGGACAGAATCGCCTTTATGCACATGAGGAATATCCTCATCATACCTGACGGCAGCTTTGAGGAGAGCGGTCACCTTTCAACCTGCGGCAGCCTTGATATGTATGAGATTACAAAGGCTCTTGTTGAAACGGGCTTTGACGGCTATGTCAGACCCGACCACGGCAGAATGGTATGGGGCGAAACCGGCAAGCCCGGCTACGGACTTTATGACCGCGCACTCGGTGCAACCTATATTAACGGACTTTTTGAGGCTTGCGAGAAAGCAATTCGCAATGCTTAATGAGCAATTTAAGGCAGGGGCGGATATTATCCGCCCGAAAATCAAACAGAATTCTAAACGGGCTATTCGTGAATCGCCCCTACGTTAAAAATTCGAATTAGCATGTAGGGGACGGCGTCCTCGACGTCCCGTGTATAATCGGTCATAGGCGGAGCCTATCCGAAACTTTTCACTATTCACTATTCATTTTTCACTTAAAAGGGTCGATGTGTGCATCGCCCCCTACTATCATACGGAGGAATATGCCATGAATCAGATTTCAGAAAAAATAATGTCAATCGGCGTTGTGCCGGTAATAAAGCTCAACAATCCCGAAAGGGATTCCGTTGCTCTCGCAAAGGCTCTTGTTGAGGGCGGTGTTCCCGTTGCGGAGGTAACCTTCCGTGCGGCGGGTGCAGCAACCGCAATCAAGCTCATGAGCGAAAACGTGCCCGAAATGCTCGTTGGTGCAGGCACCGTTCTCACAACCGCGCAGGTTGATGAAGCAATCGCAGCGGGCGCAAAGTTCATCGTAACTCCCGGTCTTGACGAAGAAATCGTTAAGTATTGTCAGAGCAAGAATGTGCCCATCTATGCGGGCTGCACAACCCCCACAGATTACCACACAGCCTACAGACTCGGTCTTGACGTGCTCAAATTCTTCCCTGCGGAGCAGAGCGGCGGTCTTGCAAAAATAAAGGCAATGAGCGCACCGTTCCCGATGTTCAAGGTTATGCCCACGGGCGGCATTTCGCTCAAAAACCTCGGTGAATACCTTTCATGCCCCGTTATTGCGGCATGCGGCGGCTCATACATGGTAACAGCCGACCTTATCGACAATCAGAAATGGGACGAAATTATCGACCTTTGCAAGCAGTCTATCGAAATTGTCAAGGAGGCAAGAAAATAATGGCAAAAGTTGTTACATTCGGCGAAATTATGCTTCGCCTTGCACCCAACGGATATTACCGTTTCTTCCAGGATGACCAGCTTCAGGCTACCTTTGGCGGCGGCGAGGCAAACGTTGCGGTTTCTCTTGCAAACTACGGCATGGAGTCTGTTTATGTTACAAAGCTCCCCGCTCACGCGATAGGTCAGGCGGCGGTTAATTCGCTTCGCTATTTCGGCGTTGACACAAGCAAGATTGTTCGCGGCGGCGACAGAGTAGGCATTTATTTCCTTGAAAAAGGTGCTTCCCAGAGAGGCAGCGTTTGCATTTATGACCGCGCTCATTCCGCAATTCAGGAGGCTGACCCCGCAGATTTTGACTGGGATGCAATCTTTGACGGCGCGGATTGGTTCCACTTTACGGGCATTACTCCCGCTTTGGGCGCAAACCTTGTTGAAATTTGCAAGCAGGCTTGCATCGCAGCAAAGGCAAAGGGAATCAAGATTTCCTGCGACCTTAACTACCGCGGCAAGCTTTGGACAAGAGCCGAAGCAAGAGAGGCTATGAGCGAGCTTTGCAAATATGTTGATGTTTGCATTTCCAACGAAGAGGATGCAAAGGACGTTTTTGGCATCGAGGCTGAAAACACCGATATTTACGGCGGCAAGCTCAACAAAGAGGGCTACAAGTCCGTTGCAAAGCAGCTTGCGGACAAGTTCGGCTTTGAAAAGGTTGCAATCACTTTGCGCACCTCTATTTCCGCCAGCGACAATGACTGGGCAGGCATGCTCTATGACGGCGAGAACTATTGCTTCTCAAAGGAATATCACCTGCGCATAGTTGACAGAGTCGGCGGCGGCGACAGCTTTGGCGGCGGACTTATTTACGCTCTTTTGAGCGGCAAGGATACACAGGGCGCAATCGAATTTGCGGTTGCAGCATCCGCTCTTAAGCACTCCATTGAGGGCGACTTCAACAGAATCGGCGTTGCAGAGGTTGAAAAGCTTGCGGGCGGCGACGGCTCGGGCAGAGTTCAGCGATAATGTTCATCAAACGTTTACACGCAATGCTTGATTTTGGGTGAATGTTATGATAGAATTGCGTTTATGAATATGCTTATAAAAGAAAAATTAAAAAGAACAGCGGCGGTTTTGCTTTGCTTGCTGTCGGTTTCAGCGTTTTCTGCCTGCTCGTCGGGCGGGAGGGGGAGAGAAAACCCGGTTCAGACAACCTCAAATGTTGTCAGGGTAACATTCCCCGAGGGCTCAACCGTCAGTCAGATTGCAGTTTTACTTGAAGAAAACGGTGTTTGCTCCGCGGCGGATTTTATGGCGGAGGCGGACAACCCCTTGAATTTGGAGGGCTTTGCATTCTCAATCCCCAATCCGCAGGAGAGAGCGTTTTTGCTCGAGGGCTATCTTTTCCCCGACACCTATGAATTTTATCGGAACGAAAGTGCTTCTTCGGCAATAAGGCGTTTTTTGAAAAACACGCAGTCAAAGCTCACCGATGAGGTTGCGCGGCGATGTGAAGAGCTCGGATACACGGTTGATGAGATACTGACCCTTGCTTCCATCGTTCAGGAGGAGGCGGGTGACCCCGCCGAGATGGGCAAGGTTTCTTCCGTAATCCACAACAGGCTTTCAAGCAAAAGCTATCCCAAGCTGCAATGCGATGTTGCAACATTCTATCTTCGCGATTATGTTAAACCCCATAAAACCGAGCAGGAATACGAAGCTTTAACCGAGCTTTATAACACCTATAATTGCAAAGGTCTGCCTGCGGGTCCGATAACCAACAGCGGAATGGACGCAGTAAATGCCGCGCTTTATCCCGATGACACGGACTATTACTTTTTTGTCACAGACAGCGGCGGTGCATATTATTATGCCGAAACATGGGCAGAGCATCTCGAAAACTGTGATACGGCGGGCATCTGAAAGAAAGGATAAATATTATGAAAAAGATTATTTCAATCGTTCTTGTTATTGCGGCGGTTATGACCGTTTTCTGCGCATGCGGAAAGAAAGAGTCCGACCCCATCGACAGCGGCGATTATACATATGTTATACTTGAAGACGGCACAGCAAAAATAACCAAATACAACGGAGCAGAGGAAATAGTAACCCTTGATATTCCCGATGCCATGGATGAGCATACCGTTACCGTTATCGGCACAGAAGCTTTTGCGGGCGTTCAGACAATAACCGTTGTTAACTTCCCCAAAACTCTTCTCAAAATTGAAGAAAAGGCATTTGCGGGCAGTTCAATCAAAAAGGCATTTATGCATCGCTCATCTTCCATGACGGAAATCGGCGCATATGCTTTTGCGGAATGCAAAAACCTTGTTCAGGCGGATATGCCCCGCAGCCTTGAAACTCTCGGCGAAAAGGCATACTACTATTGCGACAAGCTGAAGATTGCAAACTTCAGAGGCGACACGGCAAACATCGATACATTCGCATTTGATGCATGCCCTGCAGTTAAAATTCATACAAAGAGCGAAAACAAAAATGTTATAAACTTTGCAACCGTTTACGGTATAGAAACCGTTATTCCCGAAGCATAAAATGTTTAGAGCCTGCATCTCATTAATAAGGGGTGCAGGCTTATGTTTTCGCAGATTAATTCGGCAATCAGTTCCTTTGTCTGGGGTCCGCCCATGCTGGCGGTCTTTTTGGGCACGGGGCTTTTTTTATCGGCAAAAACGGGATTTTTTCAAATTTTCGGGTTTAAAACATGGTTTGGAGAAACAATTTTTGCCGCATTCAGGGGCAGAAAAGCGGGCAAAAAGGCAAACGACGGCTCGATTTCACAGCTCGGTGCGCTTTTTTCCGCGCTTGCAGCATGCCTCGGCACGGGCAACATAGTCGGCGTTGCAACCGCGCTTTTTTCGGGCGGACCCGGCGCCGTGCTGTGGATGTGTGTTTCGGCTTTGCTCGGCATGATGACCTGCTGCTGTGAAAACATTCTCGGCATAAAATACAGAGTCCGCGATTCTCTCGGCAGGTTGGTCGGCGGTCCGATGTATTATATTGAGCGCGGGCTTGGCATGGGCGGGCTTGCAAAGGTATATGCCCTGCTTCTTGTCGGCGCATCGCTCGGAATGGGCAACATGACCCAGGCAAATTCCGTTGCACAAGGGGCGGCAGGGTTCGGTATTTCGGGCACGGTGTGCGGGATTTTTCTTTTTGCGGCGGTTGTAATTTCTGTTTCGGGAGGTTTGGAAAGAATAAGCAGGCTGTCGCAGGCGCTTATTCCCGCGCTCTCTGCGGCATTTGTGCTTGCGTGTTTTGCGGTAATATTAACCAACATTGAAAATCTTGTTCCGAGCATCAAGCTTGTTTTTAAAGAAGCGTTTACTCTTAAGGCTGTGTCGGGCTTCGGCATGGCAAAGGCGGCGAGATACGGCATATCAAGGGGCGTTTTTTCAAACGAAGCGGGGCTTGGCAGCAGCGCAATAATCCACTCATCCGCAAACTGTGAAAAGCCCGCGGAGCAAGGCATGTGGGGCATTCTGGAGGTGTTCATTGATACGGTGTTTATGTGCACGGTAACAGCCGCCGCCATCCTTTCAAGCGGGGTTATGGGGAAAAATCCGAGCCTTAACGGTGTTGAGCTTTGCTCTGCTGTGTTTGAAAGCGTATTCGGCAGGGCGGGGGCATATTTTCTTGACATCTGCATCTGCCTTTTTGCGTTTGCAACTCTCATTGCATGGTCATATTACGGCAAGACGGGTGCGGAATATCTTTTCGGCACCGGAAGCGGAAAAATATATAATTTGATTTATGCTGTCTGCGCATTTGCAGGCTGTATGCTGAAGTTAGAGAGCGTTTGGAGCATTTCGGATACACTCAACGGACTTATGGCTGTGCCGAATATTTTTGCGCTGATTTTGCTCTCAAAGGAAGCAACAGAAGAAATAAAAAATCAAAAAAAGTATACCATTTTTAAAAAAACTGTGTTATAATGCCAAACATGGATATTATATGGCAGAAGGAGTGTATGAAAATGAGTATCCGAATCGGCATTATGGGCTATGGCAACCTCGGCAGAGGAATTGAGTGCGCGGTAAAAAACAACCCCGATATGGAGATTGTTGCTGTTTTTTCGCGCAGAAACCCCGACACGGTCAAAATCCTGACAGAGGGCGCAAAGGTTTATTCGGCAGATGAAATTTTGAATTTCAAAGATGAAATTGATGTCCTTATTCTTTGCGGAGGAAGCGCAACGGATTTGCCCGCGCAGACCCCCGAATATGCAAAATATTTCACCGTTGTTGACAGCTTTGACACCCACGCAAAAATCCCCGAGCATTTTGCGGCTGTTGATGCAGCTGCAAAAGAGGGCGGCAATGTTGCGGTTATCTCATGCGGATGGGACCCGGGAATGTTTTCGCTCAACAGGCTTTATTCAAACGCAATTCTGCCCAACGGCAAGGACTACACCTTCTGGGGCAAGGGCGTCAGCCAGGGTCATTCGGATGCAATCCGCCGCATTGACGGCGTTGCCGATGCAAAGCAATACACAATCCCCGTTGAAGCCGCTCTTGAAGCTGTCAGAAGCGGCTCAAATCCCGAGCTTTCCGTTAGGGACAAGCATTTGAGAGAATGCTTTGTTGTTGCCGAGGAGGGCGCGGACAAGGCGAGAATTGAGAGCGAAATCAAGAATATGCCCAACTATTTCGCGGATTATGACACAACCGTTCATTTCATCACCAAAGAGGAACTTTGCCGTGACCATGCGGGCATTCCCCACGGCGGCTTTGTTATCAGAACGGGCAAAAGCGGCTGGAACAACGAAAACAGCCACGTTATCGAATACAGCTTGAAGCTTGATTCCAACCCCGAATTCACAGCGGGCGTTATTGCAGCTTGCGCAAGAGCAGCTTACCGCATGAAGTCCGAGGGAGCGAAGGGCTGCAAAACGATGTTTGACATTCCTCCCGCATATCTTGTTGCAATGAGCGGCGAGGAAATGAGAGCACATTTGCTATAATTCCCGGGGCTGTCTCACGAAGCGAAGAACAAAAGAAACTGAATAATAAAGAAAGTGGTTTGCAGCGGTTTTTTACCTTTGCAAGCCGCTTTTTGTTTGTTGTAGAACAAAAATGCTTTATATGTTTCTTTTTAGCTGTTTTTTCCGACTCGACGTACCTTTGTACCTCGGTACAAATTAAGGATACTGCGGTTTAATCAATTTTACCGACGAAGCGGTAGATGATATCGATAACGAGTTCGGTTTCTCCGAAGCTGTTCTCCTCGGTTTCGTGAATCAGAATTTTTTCAACCAAAGTGTTCAGCAGTTCGGCGGTCAGTTCCGTTGGATTGGAGTATTGTTTCAGAACTGCAATCCATTTTTCTGCATTGTCGGTTGCTTTCTTTTTGGTTGAAAGTTCGGCTTCAAGAGTGCGGATTTTCTCATCAAGCTCTTGTTGTTCAGTCTGATATCGTTCTGACATCATATTGAAGTTGTATTCCGTGAT
>JAGAOT010000018.1 GCA_017623615.1 Clostridia bacterium
GTTCGCTTCATAGTCCGCTTTTTCGTATGTTTCGGATTCTGAAGGAGTCATGCTTGTTACAACACGAACATCAAAGAAATCTCTGTCATAAACAAAAATGGGCAAGCTCTGACCGATATACATATCGGAGAGAAGCGTCATACGGTATTCAAGCCAGTCACCGGGCTGAACATAACCGTCGGTAAGCTCGCCGTTTCTGACTTCATAAACATCAATACCGAGGTAAATGAAGTTGTTGTAAGCTGCATCGAGCTCGTCATAAGTTTTTGTGATGTGTGTTTCTCCCGCGGCACTTGCCTTGGGAACGATAAGGTCACCGAGGAATGCGAATGAACCCGCAAGAAGCGAGAAGCAAAGCACTATGCTGATGACCTTTTTAAATGTGGACATATGTTTTCCTCCTTTTAATAATTTTCTTCCTTTTAAGAAGTGGTCAAAAACACTTCAGTCCATTATACCGATTAATTATTGCACAAATAACAAAATAAAGCAATACAAAAAAAAGAAAAATAAAGAAACTTTAACACTTTTCGTGATTATTAACAAAAAGCGGAAGCTATATTCGTGCAATTCCACTATCGCACGCTGCCTTGGCAACCGCCTCGGCAACCGCAGGCCCGACCCTTTCATCAAACGCTTCGGGGAGTATGTATTCCGCACAAAGCTTATCATCGGAAACAAGCCCCGCAATGGCGTGAGCCGCCGCAAGCTTCATATTTTCATTTATGTCGGAAGCTCTCACGTCGAGCGCACCTCTGAAGATTCCGGGGAACGCCAAAACATTGTTTATCTGGTTGGGAAAATCACTTCTTCCGGTGCCGACAACCGCCGCACCTGCCTCAAGCGCTTCGTTAGGCATGATTTCGGGAGTGGGGTTTGCCATTGCCATAACCACCGCATTTTCAGCCATGGAAGCCACCATTTCCTTGCTGACAATTCCGCCTGCGGAAACTCCGACAAAAACATCCGCGCCCCTCATTGCATCAGCAAGAGTTCCCTTGATTTTATTTTTGTTTGTGAACTCCGCAAGCTTCGCAAATGCAGGGGAAAGGTTATCACCTTTACAGATAATTCCCTGCTTGTCGCTCATAATTATATTACCTGCGCCGCATGCGTTAAGCAGCTTTGCTATTGCCGACCCTGCCGAGCCCGCGCCGCTCATCGCAACCGTGCAGTCCTCAAGCTTTTTGCCGACACAGCGAAGTGCATTGAGCACTGCCGCAAGCACAACAACCGCCGTACCGTGCTGGTCATCATGAAAAACGGGAATGTCACATTTTTCTTTAAGCTTTCTTTCTATCTCGAAGCATCTCGGCGCGGCAATATCCTCAAGATTGATGCCGCCAAAGCTGCCCGCAAAAAGCGAAACGGCATTAACAATTTCATCGGTATCCTTTGAGCGAATGCAAAGAGGTATCGCATCAATATCCGCAAACGACTTAAACAGCAGGCACTTGCCCTCCATAACGGGCATTCCCGCCTCAGGACCGATGTCGCCGAGACCCAAAACAGCCGTGCCGTCGGTAATAACGGCAACCGTGTTCCATCTTCTCGTTAATTCATAGCTTTTATTTATATCCTTTTGAATTTCAAGGCACGGCGCGGCAACGCCGGGCGTGTA
Source organism: Clostridia bacterium (assembly GCA_017623615.1). Taxonomy (GTDB): domain Bacteria; phylum Bacillota; class Clostridia; order Oscillospirales; family Acutalibacteraceae; genus CAG-177. Next base: position 1,622 of record JAGAOT010000018.1, read on the forward strand.
TGCAAGCGATAAATCCTGCTTGCATGCGGCATTTGCCCTTGCTTTTGTTTCAAGCTTGCCCTTCCATTCGTAATGGAGCTTCAACGACTCCTTTAAATAATCCATTTTCTGCATCTCCGTTAAGGTGAATGGAATAATCCAACCGTGATTTTCACGGGCGTATTTTCGTTCACCCATCGTTAAAATACTCGCAAATCCGAAAGGATTTGCTGCGTTTTGTGCCTTGATTGACCAAAAATCCGCTCCGTGAAAATTCTTCGACCCAAAAGCGAAGGATTTCCAGCCGATTTTTGGTTGTTGAGGTTGCAGGAAGGCTGACGCCTTTCAATGCCGAAACTCCGAAAAGCGGCGAAAAGACTCGCTTTAGGGCAGGTTCGGATTATTCCATTCACCTTAGTTATTTTGCCCAGCCTTTTGAGCATTCAACTGCTTTTTTCCAGCCGGCATAAAGCTCGTTGCGCTTGGCTTCTTCCATTTCGGGTTTGAATACTCTTTCAACTGCGCGGTTATTCTGTATTTCTTCCTTGCTTTCCCAAAGACCGACTGCAAGGCCTGCAAGATATGCCGCACCGAGAGCCGTGGTTTCAACATTCTTCGGGCGGTTTACGCTGCATCTCATCATATCCGCCTGAATCTGGAGCATAATGTTGCTCACGCTTGCGCCGCCGTCGACGCGAAGCTCGGTAAAATCAATGCCCGAATCCGCCTTCATCGCTTCAAGTAAATCCGTTACCTGATATGTGATTGCTTCAAGCACGCTTCTTGCAATATGTGCTCTGTTAACGCCGCGTGTTATGCCCACAAGCGTACCTCTGGCATACATATCCCAGTAGGGCGCACCGAGACCCGTAAACGCAGGCACAAAATAAATTCCGTTTGCATCGGGAACGCTTTCCGCAAGCTCGTCGCAGCGTTTTGCCGTGTCTATCATATGAAGCTCGTCGCGCAGCCACTTGATGACAGAGCCCGCATTGAATGCCGAGCCTTCGATGGCGTACTCAACCTTGTCGCCTATACCCCATGCAACGCCCGTAAGCAGATTGTTCTTTGATTTAACTCGTGTTTCGCCCGTGTTCATCAGCAGGAAACAGCCCGTACCATAGGTGTTCTTTGCCTGACCGGGCTCAAAACAGCCCTGACCGAAAAGAGCGGCAGGCTGGTCGCCGATTGCGCCGCAAATGGGAATGCCCTCAAGAAATTCCAGACCGAGAATGCCTTTTGATACCCTGCCGTAAACCTTGCTTGAGGGTACGGGCTCGGGAAGAATTGACATGGGTATTCCGAGCTGTTCACAGAGATGTTTATCCCAGCAGAGATTATCAACGTCAAACAGCATTGTTCTTGAAGCATTGGAATAGTCGGTAACATGAACGCTGCCGCCCGTCAGATTCCAAATAAGCCAGGTTTCAACCGTTCCGAAAAGCAGCCTGCCCTGCTCGGCAAGCTCTCTTGCGCCTGCAACATTATCAAGAATCCACTTGATTTTAGTGCCCGAAAAATATGCGTCAATGAGCAGACCCGTCTTGTCTTTTATGTATTCTTCAAGTCCCTTCGCTTTAAGCTCCTCACAGATTTCAGCCGTTCTGCGGCACTGCCACACGATTGCATTATAAACGGGCTTGCCCGTCTGTCTGTCCCAGAGGATTGTTGTTTCTCTTTGATTGGTTATGCCTATACCCGCAATGTCGCAGGGGTTGATTCCGCCTTGCATGATGCAGGAGGAAACCGCCTGAAACTGGCTGTAAAGAATTGACAGCGGGTCATGCTCAACCCAGCCCGCTTGGGGATAAATCTGCTCAAATTCGTTCTGCGCCTTACTGACGATGTTGCCCTTTTTGTCAAAAACTATCGCCCTTGAGCTTGTTGTTCCTTGGTCAAGAGCAAGAACATATTTTGCCATGAATTTCAGCCCTTTCGTAAATTATTTTATCCCGAAATATTTAATTGCGTTGTTATAGGAAATATCCTCTGCAAGCATACAGAGAGTTTTTTCGTCATAGGGATAAAGACCCTGCGCAACCATGTCACCCATAAGACCGCAGGCAATTCTGCGGAAATATTCGTGCCTGGGATAGGAGAGGAATGAGCGGGAATCCGTTACCATGCCTACAAACTTGCCGAGAGCTCCGAGATTTGCAAGAGCCTTCATCTGCTCTCTCATGCCGTCGATTTTGTCATTTAACCACCATGCGGAGCCGAACTGAATTTTGCTTTCCGCATCGCTGTTTTGGAAGTTGCCGAGCATTGTTCCGAGAACGTAGTTATCCTTAGGGTTAAGGGTGAATAAAACCGTTCTGGGCAGCTTTTCTTTAACTGCAAGGCTGTCAAGGAAGCGGGAAAGCTTCTGTGCAATTTCTCTGTCATCAATCGAGTCAAAGCCCGCATCGGGTCCGACCTTGTTAAACATAAGAGTGTTGTTATTTCTCATGGGTCCGATGTGAAGCTCCATGCCCCAGCCTCTGTCGGCATATTCGGCGGCAAGGAAGCCGAGAAGAGCGGTTTTGAATTTATCCGCTTCAACAACGGTAACAGCATTTCCGCTCTTTGCGGAAGAAAAAATTGCTTCAAGCTCGTCTGCTGTTGCTTCTTCATACGGGACATACGCAAATGCATGGTCGCTCGCACGGCATCCCATGGAAGCAAAAAACTCTATTCTTTCTTTAAGAACTTCGCAAAGCTCTGCAAAACTGTTTATTGCTCTGCCTGCCGTTTTTTCCATATCCGCAAGCCAGGGCTTCCATGCGGGCAGGTCAACACCGAGTGCCTTGTCGGGGCGGAACGCGGGAAGCACCTTGCATTTGAAATCGGTTTGAGCGATAAGCTTGTGATATTCAAGAGAATCCGCGGGGTCGTCCGTTGTGCAAAGATGAGAAACATTTGATTTTTCTATAAGCTCTCTCGGAGTGAAGCCGCCCGCCTTGATTGCAGCATTCGCTCTGTTCCAGATATCGTCTGCTGAATCGGCGTTGAGAATGTCGTGAATGCCGAAATATCTCTGAAGCTCAAGGTGGCACCAATGGTACATCGGGTTGCCGATAAGATAAGGCATGATTGATGCAAATGCCTTGAACTTTTCATAGCCGCTCGCATCGCCCGTTATATATTTTTCATCAACGCCGCAGGAGCGCATTGCGCGCCATTTATAGTGGTCGCCCGCAAGCCAAAGCCATGCAATGTCCTCGGGCTGTTTGTTTTCATAGATTTCCTTGGGTGAAAGGTGGCAGTGCCAGTCAAAAATGGGCATTTTGTCCGCCGCCTCAAACATTTTAACGGCAGGCTCGTTGTCGAGCAGGAAATCCTTGCCCATAAATTCTTTAATCATATGTATACCTCCCAAATACAGTTATACACTATAATTTTATCATATATTATTGGATTTGCAAGCAAAAAAAAATTAAGACAAAAAAATCCGCATCCGTTTGGATGCGGAAAACCTATATATATTATTCTTCTATACCGAGAAGCTCGTTGACTGTCATGTCAAGAACTTCCGCAAGAGCCTTGAGCTCAAAATCCGTAACATAGCGAAGCTGACCTTCAAGCTTTGAAAGACCCGAAGCGTTAAGGTCGATGCCCTTAATCTGAAGCTGTGTGAGCAAATCCTTCTGCTTCATGTTTATAGCCTTGCGCCTTGCCTCAACCTTTGCGCCGATAATGTTTCTGTCGCCAAGTGACTGTTTTCTGATTCTCATGGTAATAATCCTCCTGTAAAAAAGCGGTATATACAAGCAAAATTATACCCGCTGTATAATTTTAGAGCTGTGCAACAATCGATAATACACAATTCCTGTCTGTATTTGAAATTTTATCACACTTTCATCCAAAAATCAACATATTTTTGTCCTTTCGCAGTTTTTATTTGTCACATCCGCAGATGCGCAAAAAATACAGATTTTTCAAACTCAACCAAACTCAAAAGCGGTTTTTTGTTTGTTATGTATATTGTAAAAAAAACAAAAATGCTGCATAATATCATCACAAGGCAAAAGTGCTCAACATTCCGTGAAAAGAGGAATTGATATGGAATCGGTAAAACCTCAGCGCAATTTAACCATGCTGACAGACTTCTATGAAATCACAATGGCAAACGGTTATTTCAAAAACAATTTTAAAGATACAGTTGCATATTTCGACATGTTTTTCAGAAAGGTGCCCGACAACGGCGGCTATGTTATCATGGCGGGCGTTGAACAGCTTGTTGAATATCTTTCAAATCTGAAATTCACAAACGAAGATATCGAATATCTCCGTTCAAGGGGCTTCGGAGAGGATTTTCTTGATTATCTTGCCAACTTTAAGTTTGCCTGCGATGTTTGGGCAGTTCCCGAAGGCACTCCCATCTTTCCCGGTGAGCCGATTGTTAAGGTCAAGGGTCCCGTTATTCAGGCGCAGTTCATTGAAACAATGGTGCTTTTGTGCATAAACCACCAGAGCCTCATTGCCACAAAGGCAAACAGAATTTCACGCGCTGCCGACGGCAGAGCAGTTATGGAGTTCGGCTCAAGGCGTGCGCAAGGCGCGGACGGCGCAATCTACGGCGCAAGGGCGGCTTATATCGGCGGCTGTGCGGGCACGGCATGCACGATATCGGACGAAATGTTCGGCGTTCCCGCTCTCGGAACGATGGCACACAGCTGGATTCAGCTTTTTGACAGCGAGCTTGAAGCCTTCGCAGCATATGCAAGGGAATACCCCGACAGCTGCACTCTGCTTGTTGACACATACAACGTTCTCAAATCGGGCATTCCCAACGCGATAAAGGTTTTTGACGAAATTCTTAAACCTCTCGGCAAGCGACCCAAGGGAATCCGCATTGACAGCGGCGACATCACATATCTTTCACGCAAGGCAAGAAAAATGCTGGATGAAGCCGGCTACCCCGACTGCGGCATTGTTGCCTCAAACTCTCTCGACGAATATATCATCCGCGACATGATAATTCAGGGCGCAAAGGTTGATTCCTTCGGCGTTGGCGAAAGACTCATCACCTCCGCCTCCAGCCCGATGCTCGGCGGCGTGTATAAGATTGTTGCGGTTAAAAAAGACGGCGAAATTGTGCCCAAAATCAAACTGAGTGAAAATGTTCAGAAAATCACCACGCCCGGCAACAAGAGAGTTTACCGACTTTTTGATAAAGAGGACGGCAAGGCGATTGCGGACCTTATCACCCTCGCAAGCGAAGAGCTTGATGAAACACAGCCCTACGAGCTTTTTGACCCCGTTTATACATGGAAGCGAAAAACCATCACCGATTTCACCGCAAGGGAGCTTCTTGAGCCCCTGTTTCTCGGCGGCGAATGCGTTTTCGAAAAGAAGAGCATTCAGGAAATCAAGCAATACTGCAAGGAACAGGTTGACACTCTTTGGGATGAGGTTACAAGATTTGAAAACCCCCATAACTACTATGTTGACCTTTCACAGCCCCTTTGGGATATGAAGCAGGAGCTTTTGCGTGCAAACGGCAAAAAATAAAGCAGGGCTGTCTCACGAAGCGAAGAACAAAAGAAACTGAATAATAAAGAAAACGGTTTGCAGAGATTTTCATCTTTGTAAACCGTTTTTTGTTTCATATGGCTTTGTTTTTTTGTTTCTTTTTAGCCGTTTTTCCCGACTCGACGTATATATATACGCCTATCGTCGGAAGAAAACGTCTTCTTCATCTCCGTGAGCCAGCCCTCTTGAATTTAATAATATTCTTCGTTTTCTACGCCTTCAGCAGAAGTGTCCGATGAACTCTCTGCGGGCTCTTCCTGAGTGCTTTCCTCCGACCAATCCGAATAATCCGTTTCGGGCTGTGTTTCGGAATAGAACGGGTCCTCATTCCACCAAGCGTTTGTTTCCGATTCGGTGGTTTCATCCTCTCCCCTGTTAAACCAATCGTTGTTAAACAAATGGCGGCGGGTTGAAGACTCTTCTTCGTAATAATGGGTTTCGTATTCCTCGGTTGTTTCTTCCTCGTAGCCGTTATCGTCATAGCTGCTGCCCGACGACACCGAGCCTTTTGCAAGGTCGATTGCCGAAATGTGTGTCATGGGATTAATTTCAATGTTGGTCTGTCCGTAAAGGCCGAGCTGAAGTTCTCTTGCCGCCTTGATATAGTCAACAATCCAAACATCGAGCTTACCGGTGTATGTTTGGAAGCCTGACACTCCGTAGCGAAGCTCCTCCGTAGGCATAACCTGACTGACTATTTCATATCTCAACCAGCCCTCGCTCAATGCCTGCATTCCGAGCGAAAGAATTTCGCTGGAGCTGTAGTTTGTTGTAACATAGGGCAGGAAGGTTTCAATCGCATAGTTCAAATCGGAAAGTGAGGATGCCTTAACGTTTTTGATAACGGAGCTGATAAGCTCTCTCTGCCTTCTTGTTCTTTCAACCTCGCTGTCAAGCTTGCGAATTCTTGCGTAAATCAGCGCACGCTCACCGTTGAGGAGAACACTGTCACCGCTCTCAAAGCCCTTAACCCTTGTTGTGCGGTTCATGTAAGACGCTTCTTTCTCCGTTATGGGCACGGAAACTCCGCCGAGCGCATCAACCGCCGCCTTGAAGGACTTATAATTTATTGAAACATAGTGGTCAATCTTAATTTTGTAATTGCTTGACAAAACCTCCATAAGTGCAGACGCACCGCCCCATGCATAGGAATGGTTTGTTTTGTCATATCTCTCGCTGCCGTTTATATTCATATATGTATATGAATCGCGCAGGAAAGAGGTTATGGTTATCTTTTTGGTTTTTGTGTTTACGGAAACAAGCATTGTTGAGTCGGAGCGGTGCGAGCCGTCCTCGTCATCCTCACCGACAAGCAAAACATTGATAACCTTTTTGCTGTAAAGCTTCTGTCCGCCGTTGGTTGCCCATGATTTAAGCAAATCCTTTATGGAGTTTGCGCTCTCAATATCCGCAATGGTATTGAACGAAAGAGCTTCGTCATATTCCTCAAGAGCAAAGGTTGCATTCGGGTCGCCGAAATTGCCCTCATCCTTGTTGATAAGCGAAAGAACTTTTCGGATATAAGCTCCGCCGAGAGCCGAAACAACAAGAACAAGGCAGATAAGCAAGCTTAAAACCGCCTTAAGATTTCTTTTGCGATTCTTAAGGAAAAAAGGCTTGAATTTTAATGTCCAAAAATATTTAACTTTGTTTTTGAAGCCCTTCGGCTTACTGTAGCTCGAAATATCTTCGAACTTGTCCGAGCTTCTCTTTTTTATGCCCACAAAATCACCTGCATATTTATATTTAATGTATTAATGTTTTTATTACATATTCATGTTATTATAGCATAGCATAAGACAAAAGTTAACATCTTTTGCAAATATTGTTTGAAAACTTTTCACTAATAATCGGTCTTGTTTTGTGGAATTTGCCGTATGCAATGCCACAACAGGCAGTTATTGTATTTCTTCAAGGTAAGCAGAATTTACCCAGCCCTGCGACTCACCGTAAGAAACATACGCCCAGCCTGCAACGGATTTTGTGACCGTAACTTGAGTGCCGTTTGCCAGCTTTAAAACGGACTTTGCATCAAAATCCGCCTCTTCTCTGATGTTAAGCGCGCCGCCGTTGGTCTTAACTCTGTACTGCCCCGCCTTAACAACCTTTGTGTTCTCCTCTGCGGGGTTAAACTTAATGCAGTTATAGACCACGCCGCCTTTAAGCTCCTTTCCGTAGGCTTCATACATTTCGCTTACGGAAACAACCTTAAAGCCCTTTTCAATAAGTCCGGGGATAACAAGCTCACAAAGGTCTGCGGTGAAATCATAGATATCATGCATCAGAACTATGTCGCCCTTTTCGGCGTTATTAATAACTCTGTCAGCGATTTTTTTCAAATCTGCCTCGCGCTGTTCGGGTGTTCTGTCAGCGTTTGATGCATCCTTATATTTCCAATCCTCGGTATCAACCGACCACTGAATAATCGGCATGCCGATGTCGCCCTCCACGCCGTCATAATTACCGCCCGGCGCGCGGAAAAGCTTTGGCTCAATGCCCGTCAGGGACTTGACCTTCTTATTGGGGAAATCAACCTGCTCCCAAATCTCGCTGTAGGTGAGCTTTGTCAGGTTTTTATGGTCCTTTGAGTGGTTGGCAATTTCACAGCCCATTTCGGATGCGCGTTTGATTGTTTCAACATTCTTTTCAATGTTATAGCCGACAATAAAAAAGGTTGCCGTGCTTGCATTTTTTTCGAGCACATCAAGAACACGGTTGGTGGTTGATGCGCGCGGACCGTCATCAAAGGTGAGCGCAATAAGCTTTTCGCCCGCCAAAGGATGAGTGGCTTTTTGTGTTGAAATTTCAGTTGATGTCTGTGATGCTATATCCGAGCCGCCCTTTCCCCCATGAGTTGGCTCAACGGGCTTTTTGCCCGAGTTACAGCCGCCAAAAATAAGAACAACCGACAGAATCAAAGCCACAACCGTTACAATTTTTTTCATCTTTTCTCCTCCGAAAAATCCCTTGATTTTTATATCAATGACATTATATTACTTAATTCGCACTTTTATTTTCCAAAACAGAACAATAATGCCAATCTGCTAATTTTAATAATTGCGTAACATTTGAAAAGCCAATCTCAAAATAAAAACTCCCCGTCGCTGTTGCAACGAGGAGTTATGTGGTGACCCGGACGGGACTCGAACCCGTGTTACCGCCGTGAAAGGGCGGTGTCTTAACCGCTTGACCACCGGGCCATAAAATTGGTAGCGGCAGTTGGATTTGAACCCACGACCTACCGGGTATGAACCGGTTGCTCTAGCCTCTGAGCTATGCCGCCA
>JAGAOT010000001.1 GCA_017623615.1 Clostridia bacterium
CCTTCTGAGCAACGTTTTCGGGAGCTGCTTCATAGTGGTCAAATTCGAATGCGAAGTAGCCTCTGCCGATTGTTACCTGGCGGAGAACTGTGGCGAAATCGCCCATTTCTGCCATGGGAACTTCAGCAACAAGTTCCTGCATCTTGGGATCGTCTTCGCAGGGACCCATGCCGAGAACACGGCCGCGTCTCTTTGTAACGTCGCCCATGATGTCGCCGAGGTTGTCACCGGGCATGTAAGCCTTGAGTGAGCCGTAGGGTTCGAGGAGCTTGGGATTAGCCTGAGGCATACCGTTCTTGTATGCAATCTTGGCAGCCATCTTGAAAGCCATTTCGTTGGAGTCAACGGGATGTGATGAACCGTCGTAAAGTGTTGCGCGCAGGCCAACAACGGGGTAACCTGCAAGCGGGCCCTTGAGGATAGCTTCGCGAAGACCCTTTTCAACTGCGGGGAAGAAGTTCTTCGGAACGGAACCGCCGACAACTCTCTCTGCAAATTCGAAATCTTCGGAATCGATGTGTTCGAATTCAATCCAAACGTCACCGAACTGGCCGCTACCGCCGGACTGCTTCTTGTGACGGCCCTGAACGGCAACCTTCTTGCTGATGGTTTCTCTGTATGCAACCTTGGGAACTTCGAGGTCAACTTCAACGCCGAACTTTGTCTTGAGCTTTGTTACAACTGAATCAAGATGCTGTTCGCCGAGACCGGAGATGATCTGTTCCTTGGTTTCTGTGTTTGTGTAGTAGCTGATGGTAAGGTCTTCTTCCGCGAGTCTGTTAAGACCTGCTGCAACCTTATCCTCTTCGCCCTTCTTCTTTGCCTTAACAGCCATGGGAAGGCAGGGTGCGGGGAAGCTGACGCCCTTGAGCTTGATGTCTGACTTGGGTGCGCACATTGTGTCGCCGGTCTTGAAGCCGGAAAGCTTGGTTACGATGCCGATGTCGCCTGCAAGGATTGCGGAAGCTTCTTCCTGCTTGCCGCCCTTGGGGAACACGATTTTACCCATTCTTTCGGTTTCGCCGGTGCGCTCGTTATAGGCGGGTGTGTCGGGAGTAATCTTACCCGAGATAACCTTGAAATATGACATTTTGCCAACGAAGGGGTCGGCAACGGTCTTGAAGCAGATAGCTGCAAGGGGACCGTTTTCGTCGCATGTAAGGTCGCCTTCGGATGCAACGGAAGCTGCATCGGGAGCGGACTGAACGATGCTGTTATTGATAAGGTCAACAGCTTCAAGCATGTAACCTGAGCAAGCATAAACGGGGCAGATATCGCCTGCAAGAATGCCTGTTTTAAGACCTCTGTCGATTTCTTCGTCGGTGAGGGGCTCGCCGTCAAAGAATTTCATCATGAGCTCTTCGTCTGCGCTGGCAACAGCTTCGATGAAGGCTTCCTTCATTCTGTTTGTTCTTTCGTCGTTTTCGGGCATGGGAGCGTCGGAACGCTTGCCGTCTTTATATGAGAAAGCTTCGTTTCTTGAGAAGTCAACATAGGAAATAACCTTGTCGCCCTCAACATAGGGAACAACAACGGGGCAAATCTTGTTGCCGTATTCTTCCTGAAGAGAATCGAATGTCTTGTAGAAATGGGCATTTTCAGCGTCGCACTTTGTGATTGCAAACATCTTGTTGATGCCTCTTTCTGTTGCTGCCTTGTAAGCCTTTTCAGCACCAACGTCAAGGGTGGAGCCTGAAGCAAGAACAATAAGAACAGCGCCTGCAGCACGCATGCCTTCGCTCATGCCGCCTGCGAAGTCGAAAAGACCCGGAGTGTCAATAATATTGATTTTTGTATTTTTCCATTCATATGAAGCAATCGCTGAAGCGATTGAACACTTACGTCTTTTTTCTTCTGCGTCAAAGTCCATAACGGTGTTGCCGTCAGTTACTCTGCCGAGTCTGTCTGTTGCATTGGAAATATAGAGCATTGCCTCTGCAAGAGTTGTTTTGCCTCGTCCGCCGTGACCTGCGAGAACGATGTTTCTGATGTCTTTTGCGCTGTAAGCTTTCAAAGAAATTCCTCCTTAGGTATATGGTGCCCGTGAATTTCCGCATCGGGCTGAAAATAATTGTTTTTTGAAATAATCGCGGGATTGTATAGGATTATATCACAAAAAAAATCCAATTTCAATAATTTTTTTGTTGTTTTTTATGAAAAAGATAAAAAAATAAAAGCAACCCCGCCCGAAAAGAGGTTTTTTCCTGCTTTCGGGCGGGGTAATAATTTGTTTATTGATTGTTTTTGACAATTTTTTCTCTGCTCTTGCCCCAAAGGTGAATAATACCCTCATCATTGAGTGCCTTCACAAGGATAATCGTGATGGGCAGGATGAAAATTCCGAGGAAGCCGAAAAGCTGAATGCCGAGATACATGCCCGCAAGGGTAACAACGGGGTGAACGCCGACGTTCATCGCCACAAGACGGGGTTCAAGAATCTGGCGGATAACGGTTATTACCGCATAAAGCACAAGCAGACCGATGCCGAGCCCGACATTGCCCGTGAACAGGTTGATAACCGCCCAGGGAACCATTATTGTGCCCGTGCCGAGAACGGGGAGAATATCGACAAGCGCGGTGCAGATTGAAATTGCGATGATGTAGCCGCCGTCATAAACTCCGATAAGCTTGAGAATATTCAAACCGATTGAAACTTCACAGAACGTGATAAAAATAAGCGTTACATAGGATTTGAGCATCTTGCCCAGAATATCGCCGAGCAGCTTCTTTGTTCTGACAAGCGCTCTTTCGTGCTCATCGGAAAGATTTTCCTTTATCATTTTTGTGAAGCCGTCGTAGTCACATGTTATGAAGAAACATGCTATTATACCAATGAGGATTGCCGTGAAGATTGCGGGAATCTGCATTGCTGTTGAAAGCAGACCGCCCAGCGGAGTTGCGAGGGTTGAAAGGTCGATGCCGCCGAGGTTGAGCGACGGAGTCTGCGCCGCGTGGGGCATTTCCTCCTGCGTTGCGAGCAAAATATTGTCAACAATGCCGCTTATCGCATCTGCTGCGGTTTTTTCTGCCGCATCGGGCAAAAAGGCGATTTTATCGAGTATCCAAGCCTCCGCCGCTTGGATTAAACGCGGCAAATCGTCAATAACGGACATCAGATATTCGCCCAATCCCTTGAATTCGAGCACAAGTCTGTAGCCCACAAAGACAACGGCGGTGATTATCAGCGAAATTATCAGCAAAACGGAAAATGCGCCGATAATCCCCTTTTTAATTCTGGTTTTTTTGGAAATTGCGCGTATAGGCTTTTGCAGAACCATTGCAATCGCAAACGCCAGGATGAACGGCGAAACAAGCCCGAATGCGTATTTCATAAACAGATAAAAAAGAGCGGCAAGAAACGCATAATAGACCATGTTTATGAGCGTGTCTTTTCTTTTCTTGGTAAGATTCATCTTTAAACCCCCTTTTAGCGTGAAGATATTCGGTTTTCTTCATGCTTTAGATAAATATTCTACACTAATTTAACCAAAAAGGCAATTATTTCAGTAAAAAAACATGTGAAATGTTAAAAAAGTTTAAATTTACTCTTTATTAATTTGAAAATATATGTTAAAATCAATTTTATCAATGCAAAAAATCTAAAGGAGCGATTCGGATGTATGTTGCCATAATGGGCTACGGTGTGGTTGGCTCGGGCGTTGCAACCCTGCTTAACAAAAACCACGAGCATATCGTCAAAAAAAGCTTGCAGAGCGATATGCAGCTTAAATATATTCTTGACCGCCGTACTTTTCCCGGCGACCCCTATGAGCATCTTTTAATAACCGATTTTTCAAAAATCGTTGAGGATGACGAGGTTAAGATTGTTGTTGAAACAATGGGCGGGCTTCACCCCGCATATGAATATGTGCTTGCAAGCCTCAAGGCGGGCAAAAACGTTGTTACCTCCAATAAGGAGCTTGTTGCCGCAAAGGGCTGTGAGCTGCTCAAGGTTGCGGACGAAAACAACGTTAACTTCCTTTTTGAAGCAAGCGTAGGCGGCGGTATTCCCATCATCCGCCCGATTAGCCAGTGCCTTGCCGCAAACGATATTGACGAAATTGCGGGCATACTTAACGGCACAACCAACTTTATACTTACCAAAATGATAAGCGACGGAATGACCTTTGACGATGCGCTTCTGCTTGCGCAGAAAAACGGCTATGCCGAGCGCGACCCCTCTGCGGACGTTGACGGTCACGACGCATGCAGAAAAATCTGCATTCTTGCCGCGCTCTGCTTCGGCAAGCACGTTTATCCCGAATCCGTCTACACAGAAGGCATTCGCAAGATAGACCTTGCGGACGTTGACTATGCACGCGCATGGGGCGGAGTTATAAAGCTCATCGCAAGGGCAAAAATACTTGAGAGCGGCAAGGTTTCCGTTATGGTTTCGCCCGCTTTTGTTCAGAATCACAGCCAGCTTGCAACCGTTGATGACGTATTCAACGCAATTCTTGTTCGCGGCGATGCTATCGGCGACGTTGTATTTTACGGCAAGGGCGCGGGCAAAATGCCCACAGCCAGCGCCGTTGTTGCCGACGTTATCGACTGCGCAAGGCACATGCAGCGCAAAAAGTTCTTCGGCTGGCAGGACAGCGAGCCCGGCTATGTTGCCGATTTTGAAGAAAGCGTTTCTTCTTTCTATATCAGAGCAACAACAGAGAATGCCGCGGCAGCCGTTGCCGAGGTTAACAACGCATTCGGCGGCGTAAAGATGCTTTCACGCGAAAATGCGCCCGACGGCGAATTTGCGTTTGTTACGGCAACTCTTTCCGAAAAAGAGCTTTCGGAAAAGCTGAAGCTTGTTAAAGAAGCAAAAATCGAATCGGTTATCCGCATAACCGATTATTAATCCCGACATTTGGAGGTACAATATGGGTTTAATTGTTCAGAAGTTCGGCGGCAGCTCCGTTGCCAACGCCGAAAGAGTTATGAATGTTGCAAGAATCGTTACGGACACCTATAAGGCAGGCAACGACGTTGTTGTTGTTGTTTCCGCTCAGGGCGACACCACAGACGACCTTATTGCAAAAGCGCAGGAGATAAATCCCAAGGCTTCAAAAAGAGAAATGGATATGCTCCTTGCCTCTGGCGAACAAATTTCAATCGCTCTTCTTGCCATGGCTATCGAAAGCCTCGGCTATCCCGCATGCTCGCTTCTCGGCTGGCAGGCAGGCTTTTCAACAAATTCCGTTTACGGCTCGGCAAGAATCAAAAAGGTTTCCGCAGAGCGCATTAAAATGGAAATTGCAAAGAAAAACATCGTTATCGTTGCAGGCTTCCAGGGTCTTAACAAATATGATGATATAACAACTCTCGGCAGAGGCGGCTCCGACACAAGCGCCGTTGCCATCGCCGCTGCAATGCATGCGGACCGCTGCCAGATTTACACCGACGTTGAGGGCGTTTACACAGCCGACCCCAGAAAGATTAAGGGCGCAATCAAGCTTAACGAAATCACATATGACGAAATGCTTGAGCTTGCAACCCTCGGCGCACAGGTTCTCAACAACCGCTCGGTTGAAATGGCAAAGAAATATAATGTTAAGCTTGAGGTGCTTTCAAGCCTTGTGCGCGCACCCGGCACTATTGTTAAGGAGGTAGCAGATATGGAAAAAATGCTTGTAAGAGGAGTTACAAAGGATACGGATGTTGCCCGTATTTCAATAATCGGAGTTCCCAACGTTCCCGGAATCGCTTATAAAATTTTCGGCAAGCTTGCCGCAAAGAATGTTAACGTTGATATCATTCTTCAGTCCGTCGGCAGAGATGACACAAAGGATATCACCTTCACCACAACAAAGTCACACCTTACCGACACTCTTGAGGTTCTCAATAACCTTGACCTTGTTGCAGGTCTTAAAATCCTCACCGACACAGACGTTGCAAAGGTTTCCGTTGTAGGCGCGGGCATGGAATCCCACCCCGGCATCGCAGCAAAGATGTTTGAAGCTCTCTTTGAGGCTGACATCAACATCCAGATGATTGCTACCAGCGAGATTAAGATTTCCGTTCTTATCGACGTTAACGATGCAGACAAGGCTGTTGCGGCTATCCACAACGCTTTTATTCCCGAACTCAGCTGAGAATTGAATATATAGCAAAAGGGGCTGTTTTCACAGCCCCTTTAATTATTATAATGTTTATTATTTTAGAAAAGCTTGATAAGCTCGGAGAAGATTGTGTAAAGCTTTGTGCCGCGGAATGCGATAACAAGCTTTTCAAGAAGGGTTGTTTCTTCTACGAAATCAAGAGCTTCTGTGCCGTCGTCGATAACAAGAGCCTGAGAAATAGTAAGACCGCCTTCGCCGAAGAGCTCAACGCGCACATACTGGAAATCCTCTGCGCCGTTGATGTTGTCAAGGTCAAGGGTTACGGTGCCTGTGCCGTTAATTTTGTCGGTTGCGATAACATTGCCGTTTGCAATCCACTGAACGGTGTCGGTCTCCTTTGCGGAAACGGTAATCTTGTGACCGTCAACGGTGAGCTTTGTGAACATGGGGATGGGCTTGTCGGTGTTTGCAACATCGATTTCCGCATCAGGACCTATTTTATCGTTGGGGCGAAGCTTTCTTGTAACCATGAAGAATGCGCCGCTCTGCATTGTTTCTTTAATGTTCTCAACGGTGTTTTCCTTCATCATGAAGATGCTGTAGGATGTGTCAACCGTGCCGGTGTGGTGAGCGTCGGTGTTGCTGAAGCCGATAACGTTTTTGCCGTAGGGGAGAGTGTACATGAGCAGGTTATCCCAGAGGATTCTGTCATAGCCGGTTGTGCCGTTTCTCTCGTTGAAAACCTCTGTGCCGAGGCAGGAGTCATATTTGAGAATAAGGTCGCCGATGGTTTTAACGCTTTCGGGGTCGCTGACAATGTCAGGGTTGTCGTTGGATGCAAGCCAGTCGCCGGGGTGGTTGATGTGTGAAAGACCGCCGTGCTTTTCGATATAAGCAAGAGCCTGGTCATAGCCGAGCTCGTTTTCGCTGCCGGGGAAGCCGTTGCCCTTATCGGGAGCAAGGAAATAGCCGTTAACGTGGTTTTTGGTGAGTGAGAGGTTGTTGAACTCGTTTGCGCCGAGAACGGGAACCATTTTCTTGTTTCTTACAGTGCCGTCATAGAGGGGATATGTGCCGTTTTTGATTGCCTCATATTCCTCGTCGGTGAGGTGCTCATAGGGGTTGTCGATAATGAGCTGATAGGTGTAAAGAAGCTGAATTGCGGGAGCCTTGTTCCAATCAACGCCGGTTATGCCGTGGTCGGCAATGGCGAGGAAGTCATAATCCTGATTGTATGCTTCTTTAACCATAACGGGCAGAGTGTCGTCAGCGTCGCTGTAGGTTGTGTGGGAGTGGAGCGAGCCCTTGTATGCACCCCATGCGTTATCGCCGTCCCAAACAACGTCGGCATAGGGGGAAACGATTGTGTAATCCGCATCAGCCGCCGATGCAAGGCAGAGCGAGCCGAGGGGGAGCATGAGCATAACGCTCAAAACGATGCTTAAAGCTTTTTTGAATGTTTTCATGGTAAAGCCTCCAATATTAATGTATAGTGAAGAGAGAAGAATTAAAAGTGAAGAGTTAAGGGGCTGCGCCGCAATTATATTCGGACACGGGCGAAATCCGTCCGAAGCTTTTCACTTTTCAATTTTCACTATTCACTTGGATATATTTATTTAATCAAAAATTGGGATTATTGTCAACAAAAATTTGTTTTTAAAAATATTTGAAAAAATTTTGAAAAAAGTATTGACAAAACGGTTTTCATAGTATATAATCATCAAGCATTCAAAAAACGCCGTTGCGTTTTTTAGTCGGTGTTGATGACGTTGAGGGTCCACCCGTTCCCATTCCGAACACGGTAGTTAAGCTCAACAGTGCCGAAAATACTTGGCTGGAAGCGGCCCGGGAAGATAGGTCGACGCCGACACTTTTAATTTAGCTGCCCAAAAGGGCGGCTATTTTTTTATTTAAAATTCGCAGGGATTGTCTCACGAAGATGAAGAAGACGTTTTCTTCCGACGACAGGCGTATATATATACGTCGAGTCGGAAAAAACGGCTAAAAAGAAACAAATAAACATTCTCTTAATTTTATATCAAATAAAAAGCGGTTTGCAAAGGCGAAAATCCTATGCAAATCGCTTAATTTATTATTAGTTTCTTTTGTTCTTCGCTTCGAGAGGCAATCCCTTTATTTGAACATTTCGCTGCTGTTGAGAATAAGTGTACTGTAAATAAAAAGCACATCGCAGCGGCTGAAATCTATCCATTTGCCGAGAATCTGCGGCTGGATATATCTTGTGTCCGCAAGCGTGATTTTTGCATATCCCTCGGCAAGAAGCGGCGCAAGGCTGCTGCCGAATGAATCGCGGAAAATAACAAGCTCTCTGTCCGTTGAAGCGTTGGGGTTTTCAATCGTCACAAGCGAAATCGGACCCGAAAGGAACATTTCATAAGGGTCCTTGCCGCCTGCCTTTTCCATGTCGTAAACGGCGGTTTCCTTGTTATTCTGATAGTCAAAAACCCTGCAGTTTTCGAGAACGTCGTTTGTCAGATAGTGTATCTCCTCCGCATCAAGCGGAAGTGCAGACTGACCGCTGTAAACGCCGTAAAACGGGATATCGAGCGTTTTCTGCTCATATTCCGCAGAAAGGGTTATGCCGAAGCTTTCGGCAATTCTGCCCGCGACGTCGGTTATTTTTTCTTGGCGCCAATGCGTGTCCGTAAAATAAAAATCGGTTTCATCAAGCAAATCGGAAATATCGATATAGCCGATTTCAGGGTTTGCCTGCGCTATTTTATCGGCAAAAAATTCGGGATTAACTGTTAAATGACCCGATTTTTCGGCAAGATAGCAGTTTTTATCGGGGATAACGGAAAACATGACCCTGCCCGTGTTGTCCTTTAAATAAAGGTCGCGTATCTGCTTTATCTTTTGAGCCGCATTTTCTGCGCTTTCTTCGTTTTCAGCGGCTTCCATCTTTGCCGCATAGCCGTTATAAACATAAATATCGTTGTTGTCCGTCTGTGCAAAAAGGTATTTTGCCGCGTATGCTTTCAGGGTACGCAATGTATCGCGCAAGGGAAGCTGGTCGGTGGAGAATTTGTCGAAATCCGTCATAAACTTGCCCGATTTGAACGAGCTCAACGAAAATTCGGGCATCTGCACCAGCTCGCGCCTTTCGCTGAATGAAAACTCCGCGGGAGTGCCGAAAAACAGCCAAGCCGAAACGGCAAGAACCATAACCGATGATGCGGCAACAACTATGAAGTTTTTAAATTTCATATCATCACCTCAAAATCTAAAGTATAAGAACGGGTTGAACGAGCCGTCCGCAAGGTAGGCGGTGACGAGCAGAAGCAGGGCGATAACCGCAAAGGGTCTTGCCGCATAAACAATCTTTTCGCCAATCTTGTTTTCTTTAACCTTGAGAATAAGCGATTTAACTGCGGGGGTGCTGCCGATAATGCCCAAAACGAACAATACCGCATAGCTGCGCAGGTAATAAAGGCTTTCGGGTGAAACGGCGGGAATGCCGCCCGCGCCGAAAAGACCAGCAATGTCGCTTGCCGCCTGCGAAAGGTCGGAGGCGTTGAAGATAATGAAGCTTATCAATATAACAAAAATCACATAAACGTGATTCAGAATTTTCATCTTTTTAAGCAGGGGAGCCGCAATTTTTTCGGCAACAAGAAGCGCCGCAAACAGCAAGCCCCAAACAACAAACGTCCATGCCGCGCCGTGCCACAGACCCGTGAGCATCCACACGACAAGAATGTTGAAAATCCAGCGCGGCTTTGAAACGCGGTTGCCGCCGAGCGGGATATAAACATAATCTCTGAACCATGAGCCGAGCGAAATGTGCCAACGTCGCCAAAATTCCGCAACGCTCTTTGAAATGAACGGATAATTAAAGTTTTCGCAGAAATCGAAGCCCAGCATTTTGCCGAGACCTATCGCCATGTCGCTGTAGCCCGAAAAGTCAAAATAAACGTGCAGGGCGTATGCCACGCCGTACATCCAATAGAAAAGAACAGCCTTGTCGCTGCTTTGGCGGAAAATGTCGCAAAGCTCACCAAGCTGGTTTGCAAGCAGAATTTTTTTGCCCAGACCGATTGCGAAGCGCGTTACGCCGTCCGCAATGCCCTCAAAGGATATTTTTCTGTTTGAAAGCTGGTCGTTGATATGGGAATAGCGCACAATGGGGCCCGCAATAAGCTGGGGAAACATTGAAATATATGCGCCGAGGCTGACGGGGTTTTTCTGCGAGGGTACGTCGCCTCTGTAAACATCGATAAGATAGCTGATAAGCTGGAAGGTATAGAAGCTGATGCCGATGGGCAGGGCAATGTTCAGCATGGGAACGGAAAGCCCCGTTGCGGCATTGAAATTTTCGATAAAGAAATCGGAATATTTGAAATATCCGAGAAGCCCGATATTGATTGCCAGCGAAACGGCAAGCACGGGCTTTGCGGCTTTGGTGCCCCGTGTTTTTTCGATAAGAATGCCGGAAACATAGCCTATCAGAATGGAAGCGACCATTAAAATAACGTATAAAGGCTCACCCCAGGCATAGAAAAACAAGCTTGAGATAAGCAAAACGGCGTTTTTCATTATGCCCGGGGCGATATAATACATTATCAGCACAACGGGCAAAAAGCAATATAAAAAAGTAACACTTGAAAACAGCATAATTTCACCCTTGTGCAAAAAATTTAATTAAGCAGCGAGATTTTCGGAGGCTGCAAGAACTGCTTCGGGGAACTGAGCGGTGAGCTTTGCTTCAAAGTTGGAAATGAGGTCTGCTGCGCCGAAAGCGGAAACGATGTAGTCGCCGTCAACTGTGAAGATAACAAGCTTTTCGGGGAAGCCGCACATCCAGTGGTTGTTAAGAACGGTTGTTTTGATGCTCTCTGTAAGAGCTGCAACGTCTGTGCCCTCAACAGCGTGGAATGCGCCTGCGGTGAAGGTGTTTGCGTTCATCATGTGGATGAGAGAAGCTGCATCGTCAATCTGTGCGATTGCGTCAGCGGGGAAAACGAGAGAGGTTGCAAGGCCTTCGTCAGCGATGTTGTATTTGCCGGGAGCGTTGTCAACGGGTGCGCCGAAGTCACCGCCGATTGCGGCAAACTTTTCTTCCTCTGCGTAAGCTGACCAAACCTTGGTGAGAAGCTCTGTTGCATCTGCAACTGCGGGAACCTTTGCATCATCGTTTGCATTTTCGTTTCCGCAAGCGGCGAAAGCAAAGATTGATGCAACAGCGAGAAGTGAAAGAACGATTGCGATAATTTTTTTCATTGTGTTTTCTCCTTTGTTTTATTATAGACACAAAATTATCTGCGCATACAGCACAGACACATTTATAATAGCATACATTCGGAATTATTGCAACATGATTTATATGGAATACTGACTGTAGACAAAAAAGCTTTTTTATGATAATATAAACAATGTATATTTATATTCGGCGAAAGGATGATAAAAATGACCGAGCTGAAATATTGGGAAAATCCGTATATTATTAAAGAGAATAAAGAGGACGGCCACAACACCGCTTTGCCCCGCCTGACTGTCAGGGATGCGGTTGACGGCAGCGATGCGCCCAACAAAATTCTGCTTAACGGCACTTGGAAATTCTGGTGGCAGCAGGGCGTTGATAATTTAAGAACGGATTATTATGCCGAAAATTTTGACGATTCGGATTGGGACGATATGGAAGTGCCCTCGCTGTGGCAGCTTAAGGGCTACGGCAAGCCCATCTATCTTTGCAGCAGCTACCCCGCCGCAATTTCAACCGTAAAGGGCGAAATCCCCAAGATTAACCATAATCTTAACGAGATTGGTGTATACCGCCGCACCTTTGAAATACCCGAAAGCTTTGACGGCAAAGAGGTTTTCATCCATTTCGGCGCGGTTAAAGCGGGCTTTTTCCTTTATATCAACGGCAGGCAGGTCGGCTATTCGCAGGGCTCAATGACCCCCGCGGAGTTCAGAATCACAGACTATGTTACCGTCGGCGAAAACCGCATAACCGTTGAGGTTTACCGCTATACGGACGGCACATATCTTGAGGACCAGGACATGTGGTTCCTTTGCGGTATTTACAGAGATGTTTATATCTACGCCGAGGAAAAGCTCTGCATCCGCGATTTCTTTGCAAACGCTTCGCTTGACGAAACATATAAAAACGGCGTGCTTGACCTTGAGGTAACGCTCAACAACTATGATGCGGCGCAGGCATGCACCCTTGAAGCCGCGCTTATCGTTGACGGCAAGCCCGAAAAGATTGCGGTTGAAAAGGTTAACGCCGAAAACGGTAAAACAGTTCTCAATTTCAATTACATAAAAGAAAATGTTAAAGCATGGTCGGCAGAGGAGCCCAATCTTTATAAGCTTGTGCTTGCTCTGAGAATCGGCAGAAAGGTGCTCTCCGTCAAGTGCATCAGAATCGGCTTCAAGAAGGTCGAAATAAAGGACGGCGTGCTTTACATGAACGGCAAAAGGGTTATCATCAAGGGTGTTAACCGCCATGATTTTGACCCCGACAACGGCTGGGCAGTTCCTACTGAAAGATATTATCAGGATTTGTACCTGATGAAGCAGGCAAACATCAACGCAATAAGAACAAGCCACTATCCCGATGCCGAAATTTTCTATGACCTTTGCGACGAGCTCGGTTTTTATGTTATGGATGAGGCGGATGTTGAAACCCACGGCGTGCGCCGCAAAAACTGCCCCGGCGACAACCTTGAATTCAAAGAGGCTGTTGAGGACAGAGCGGAGAGAATGGTGCTCCGCGACAGAAGCCATGCATGCGTCTGCTTCTGGTCGCTCGGCAACGAAGCGGGCGACGGCGAAAACTTTATGCATGAAAGAAACGCCATTCTTGCGCTCGACAAAACAAGACCCATTCACTATGAGGGCGATTTTGATTTCACAAAGAGCGATTTCATCAGCAGAATGTATCCCGTTGAATATGTTGTTGAAAGCTTCCGCAAGAAAGAGGCTGTTGTGATAAGCCCCTATGAAAACGTTGCAAACCAGCTTGCGGCGGATAATAAACCCGTGCCCGCAGAGGTGTATAAGACCCACCCCGTAATTTATTGCGAATATGCCCATGCAATGGAAAACAGCCTGGGCAACTTCAAAGAGTATGTTGACGACTTTGAAAACTATGAGCATATGTGCGGCGGCTTTATCTGGGACTATGTTGACCAGTCGCTCCGCAAGGTTGAGGACGGCGTTGAAAAATGGCTCTACGGCGGCGACTTCCGCGAGGGCGCAACAAGCTTCTATTTCTGCGCAAACGGAATTATTTCCGCGGACAGAAAGCCGCATCCCTCATATTATGAGGTTAAAAAGGTTTATTCAAACCTTGAAGCCAAGGACTGCGACTGCCGCAGCGGTAAAATCATAATCAAAAACAAAAACCTCTTTATTTCCACAGAGGATTATAAAATTTGCTGGAGCCTTGCCGTTAACGGTGACGAGGTTAAGAGCGGAGTGATTGACGAGGTTATCGCACCGCTGACCGAAAAGGAAATTCAGCTCCCCGTAAGCCTTGCGGATTATCCCGAGGGTGAGGTTATTCTGACCGTTTCGTTTGTGCTCAATGTTGACAAGGCATGGGCAAAGGCGGGCTTTGAGCATAACTTCTGCCAGATAATCCTGCGCGAAGAGCCTGCCGCAAAGCGTAACCCCGCCGTCGGCGAGCTTAAATTCGCAAAATACGGCGCAAACGTAAATATCGTGGGCGAGGGCTTCACCGCCAAGATAACAAACGGCGCACTTGCTTCGCTCAAATACGGAGAGGAAGAAGTCATTGAAGAAAACGCGCCTCTGCGACCCGACTTCTTCAGAGCCCTTACCGATAACGACAGAGAATATCTCAATTTTGTTAAGCC
Source organism: Clostridia bacterium (assembly GCA_017623615.1). Classification (GTDB taxonomy): domain Bacteria; phylum Bacillota; class Clostridia; order Oscillospirales; family Acutalibacteraceae; genus CAG-177. The sequence continues at coordinate 13,904 of JAGAOT010000001.1, forward strand.
CATTGCGGGCATTCATCCGCTTTATCAATGGAAGCGCACAACCGCAATGACGGTTGCAAGCTCCGTTAAAGCGCAGTCAACCCCTTCGGGCGTAGAGGTAACGGTTAAATGGAAAGCTCCGTTTGTTGCGGGCGTTTCAACAACCTATCTTTTCTCCCCCGCAGGTGAGGTTACCGTTAAACACAGCGCAATGGGTCTGCTCCTGCCGATGCTCAAAATAGGCATGAGAATGGGCATCAAGAGCACTCTTGAAAATGTTGAATGGTACGGCAGAGGTCCGCATGAAACCTATCTTGACAGAAAGACGGGCGGCAGGATTGCCCGCCACGCAATGACCGTTGCCGAATTGGAGCACAGATATATGCGTCCGCAGGAAAACGGCCACAGAACCGACGTCAGAAGCCTTTGTGTCAGCGACGAATCGGGCTTCGGCATCAAGATTGATGCAATGGATATCCCCTTCGGCTTCAATTTGAGCTATTATACCCCCGAAAAGCTTGACAAGGCGGAGCATCTTTATGAGCTGACAAAGGATAACAGCATCACCCTTTCCATTGACGGCGCAATGCGCGGCGTCGGCGGCGACATGCCCGGCTGCGCACATCTCCATAAGGAATACAGACTCAACAGCCACAAGAAGATTGAGTTTGAGTTCAGAATTTCGAAGAAGTGATTACATGACCAAAACAAACGCGATGCGCCTTTTGGAGGCAGCAAAAATCCCGTTTGATATAATGGAATATGAGGTTGACGAAAGCGACCTTTCGGGCAACAGCATAGCCAAAAAAACGGGCAAAGACCCGTCGCAGGTATTCAAAACCCTTGTTTTCTGCGGCGAAAAAAACGGTTTCGGCGTTTGCTGCATACCCACCTGCGAGGAGCTTGACCTTAAGAAAACCGCCAAGGCGTTCGGCGAAAAAAAGGTTGAAATGCTCCATGTCAAGGATTTGCTCAAAACAACGGGCTATATCCGCGGCGGCTGTTCGCCCGTGGGCATGAAAAAGCAGTTTGCAACCGTTATTGACGAAACCGCGGAGCTTTTTGACAAAATTTATATCAGCGCAGGAGTGCGCGGAACGATGCTCGGCATCAGCCCGCAGGCTCTTGCCGAATATATCGGCGCAAAGTTTGCCGATGTTACATTTGTAGAATAACAAAAGAGGCTGTTTTTCACAGAAAAACAGCCTCTTTTTAATGTGATATTTACTTTATCAAATCATTCTTCTTAATAAAATCAATCGTTTCGTCAACGGTTGTAAACGCGAGAGCAACGGAGGTGTCGGCGGCGCCGTAATAAATTGCGATTTTGCCCGTTTCGCTGTCCGCAAGCGCGGCGCACGGGAAAACTACGTTAGGCACGTCGCCCACGCACTCATAAAGCTCATGCGGCGCAAGCAGGAAGCAGTCCGCTCTGTGGAGCACCTTCCACGGCTCATCCTTGTCAAGGATTGCCGCGCCCATTGCATAGGTGAAGCCGTTGCAGCTTGTGAGCACGCCGTGGTAAAACATAAGCCAGCCCTCGTCGGTTTCGATGGGTGTGGGTCCCGCGCCGACCTTTGTCATTTCCCAATTCTTCTGCGGCGACATAACAAAGCGGTGCTTGCCCCAATAGGTCAAATCTTTGCTGTGGCTCAGAAAGATATCGCCGTAGGGGGTGTGCCCTCTGTCGCAGGGGCGGATAAGAAGCACATATTCATCGTTTATTTTTCGGGGGAAGAGCACGCCGTTTCTCGCAACGGGGTAGCAAGCATCCTCAAGCTGCACCCACTCCTTGAAATCCGTTGTGTATGCAATGCCTATCGTTGTGCCGTGAGGGGTGAGGTTGACCCATGAAAGGTAATATTTGCCGTCAATGAGGCAGAGTCTGGGGTCGTAGCCCCTGAAAATAACCTTTTCTTCAAGCTCCCAGTTGATTGCATCCTTGCTGTAGCCGACAACGAGCGTGTGGTCGCGGCTCATAACATCAACCCTGAAAACGCCTGCAAAGCCGTCACCGTAGGGCACAACGGCGGAGTTGAAAATGCTGTTTGCCATATAGAGGTTATCCCTTGTGATAATGGGGTTGCCGCTGTAGCGCCAAACGGGGTATTTATAGCCCTCGGGCTTATCCTGCCAAGGGATGTTGGGGATTTTTTCGCCTATAATCTTTGCCATAACAGTTTTTCTCCTTATTTAATGTGTCGCATTTGGTCAACGTCCTGCCATTTGACCTCAAACCCCGCTCCGTGGGAGCAGAAAACAGAGGATGACGGATTTTCCAAATCACGCTCTTTTTGATATCCGATTTTTTCGATTATTTCCTGCGCGTTATGGCAGGGACGGTAGCCGTTTTCGCGCAGAGAAACAACGCCCTTGCCGCCCGTGTAGGAAACAACCTCCTCGGGATAGTCCATGAATTTTGAAACGGGACCCGTGCCCCTGATGATAACCTCGGTTTCGGTCATTTCGGGCGGGTCAAATTCGCCGCAAAGCCGCTGAATATCGGAAACCGCTCTGCCGAATGCGCCCGACGGCACACGCAGAGTGAATGCATAATACGGCTCAAGCAAAATATTCTCCGCCTTTTCAAGACCCTGGCGTATTGCGCGGTAGGTGGCTTCGCGGAAGTCGCCGCCCTCGGTGTGTTTGAGGTGGGAGCGGCCCGCGGTGAGCACAATATTGACATCCGTCAGCGGTGAGCCCGTGAGAATGCCGACATGCTCTTTTTCGAGAATATGCGTAATAACAAGGTTTTGGAAGTTGGAGTCTAGCACCTCAAGGCTGCATTCGCTTTTGGCGGTTATGCCGCTGCCGAGCGGGGCGGGCTCAATGCGCACCTGCGTTTCGGCATAGTGCCGCAGGGGCTCATAGTGGCCGTAGCCCATAACGGGCGATGCAACTGTTTCTTTATAAAGTATGCGGCAGGTGCCGAAATCAATCGCCATTGAAAAACGCTCCTCAACAAGCGATTTGAGAATTTCAAGCTGAATTCTGCCCATAACCTGAATCTGAATTTGTTCCTCGTTTGAAAAATTGCAGATGCGCACGGAAAGCTCGGGCAGCTCCTCACCGAGAATGCAGAGCTTTCTGTATGCCGTGTGGATGTCAACGCCATCGGGCAGGATAACCTGCGCGGCAAGCAGAGGTTTAAGCTTGGGCGGTTTATCGGATTTGAGTCCCCCGCCGTCAAGAATTTCACCGGGATATGTGCCGCAAAGACCAGCTACGGCGCAAACGCTGCCCGCCGAAACCTCTTTAACCGTTTCAAACTTTTCGCCCGAATAAATGCGTATCTGGTCGATTTTTTCTTCACCGAGCGGCATTTTGACCGAAAGTGCACCGCCCGTCACCTTTAAAAAGCTCAGGCGGTTGCCCTGATTATCGTGGAGAATTTTATAAACATGCGCGCCGAAAGCCGCGGGATATTCCTTGCAAACGGTGTATTTTTGAAGCGCATCAAGCAGCAAATCAACGCCCTTATCCTGAAGTGCGGAGCCGAAAAAGCAAGGGAATATATCTCTTTGATAAACGGCGTCGGAAATGCTCTTTTGCCAAAACATTTCATCATCACAGCCGTCAACAAAAGCATTGAGCATTTCCTCGCTTGCCATGGAGGCTTCTTCAAGCAAAGCGGATTTTTCTTGAGTAAAGTCAATGCATTCTTCGCTCAAACGCGCTTTAAGCTCGGCAAGCAGAGCGGCTTTGTCAAGCCCGTCTCTGTCCATTTTATTGACGAAAACAAAAACGGGGATATTATATTCTTTGAGAAGCGACCATATCGTTTCCGTGTGGCTCTGCACCCCGCCTGCGCCGTCAATAACGAGCACGGCATAATCCAGAATGCCGAGAGTGCGCTCCATTTCGGCAGAAAAATCAACGTGACCCGGGGTGTCAACAAGCGTAAAATTCTTTTCGCCGAGTGTGAACGGATTCTGCTTTGAAAAAATCGTTATGCCTCGGCTTCGCTCCAGCTCATGCGAATCAAACCACGAATCTTTTTTGTCAACACGCCCGAGCCGACGGATTGCGCCCGCTCTGTAAAGAACGGCTTCCGTCAGCGTGGTTTTGCCCGCGTCAACATGGGCAAGTATTCCGATTATGCTTTCGTTTGATTTAATCATACTCACATTATATCAAACCGTGTCTTACATATCAACACCGATTTTCTGCCGCTTCGCCATTCTTTTCCAGCTTATGAAGCCGTAGAGGTCGTTTATCAAAAACATCGCAAAGCAGATTATGACCGAAAGATATGAAACATCTGTTTTTGCCGCGAGCGACCAAAGAATAATCAGCACGATATCATTGGCGGCATAGGCAACGGCAAAATATGCGCTGCGCCTGAAGGTCAGATAAACCGCGATAAAGCTTGTGGTGACGGAAAGGGTGCTGAAAAACAGGTTTGCCGTGTTAAAGAATGCAAGGATAAAATAAAATACCGCCGTAACCGCCGCCGTCAAAATCAGCATAAAAGCAACCTCTTTTTTGCCGATGTGATTAACCTCCACCTCGGATTTGTTGCCTTTATAGGGATTTTTGAGCCATGAAACAAGCGCGAAAACCGCCATGGGTGCGGTCATGCCGAGATAGGTTATCATTTCGCCGTAGTAGGCAAAGGAATATGAGATTATGCCGTAAAGAACGCTGAAAATCACCATGAGCACCTGCCCGAAAGGGTTGCCCTTTGCGTTGAAGATAAGCGAGGTTACGCCTATCAGTGAGGCGGCAAGGGTAAGATAATTTTCTTTGTCAAAAATCGCAAACGAAACGCATATGAGCAAAACAGACATGCTCCAAAGAGCAATTTCGCTCTTGGAAAAATAGTTTTTCATAAAATTCCTCCAATCAAAAAAGCATCCGTTTAACACATCTTCAAAGACCTAACGATGCGTTAACGAATGCTTTCTGCATTTTTGCTACCCGGTGGCAGCGATTATTTTATTTAACGTTCTTACCGAAACGCTTGATTTTCTGGGTGGTTGTTTTTTCAAGCGCGGAGGAAAGAACTTCAACAATTTTAATGTTTTTATATTTGGGGATTTTGCTGTTAACCTTTTTAACCGCGCCCTGAACGGCGGAGTTTATCTCCTCATCCTTGGGAGTTCTGCCGAATTTTTCTTTAAGATAATCAAGGTTGGGCAGGATTTTTGCTTTGACAAAGGATTCGCCGTTTTCTTTTGCGCCGAAAACAAGCACTTCGCCGATTTCGGGGAACTCGGAAAGCCTTGTTTCAAGCTCCTCGGGATAAATGTTTTTGCCGTTTTCGGTAACGATAACGTTCTTTATGCGTCCTTTTATGAAAAGGTCTCCGTTTTCGTCCATATAGCCCAGGTCGCCCGTGTGGAACCAGCCGTCGCGGAGCACCTCATCGGTTGCGGCTTGGTCGTTGAAATAGCCGAGCATGATATTTTCGCCCCTTGCGATGATTTCGCCGATGCCCTCGTCATTGGGGTTATGAATCTTAATTTCAACGTCGGGGATTGCAACGCCCGTTGAAGCGGGGTTAAGGTGGAAATCGTTGTTGCCTGCAAGCAGGGGTGAGCATTCGGTTAAGCCGTAGCCCTGAAGGGTGCGGATGCCGAGCGCGCCGAAATCCTCAACAAGCGAGGTGTCAAGCTCTGCCGCGCCGACGATGAAAAGGCGCAGCTTGCCGCCGAGAGATTTCTTCACCTTGGCGCAGATAACCTTGCGGATAATGAACGGCACCTTGCTCAAAGCCGATGCAAGGGATTCGTTCTCAAAATATTCCTTGTATTTTGCGGGGCAGTCCGCCGCGATTGCCTTTTGATTCTCTTGTTGAGAACCTTTAAAAGCGCGGGAACGACAACGAGGATTGACGGACTGTATTCGTTAAGATTCTTCTGCACCTTCGTCAAGCCGTCGCAGTAGCAGATGCTTGCGCCTCTTGTGAGAAACAGAACAAAGTCCAGAGTGCATTCATATGTGTGGTGAAGCGGAAGAATGGAGAGGGTTTTGTCGCTCTCCTTAACCTTAACCATCTGAACGGTTGAATAGATATTGGAGCAAAGGTTGTTTTGCGAAAGGCAAACGCCCTTGGAATTGCCCGTTGTGCCCGATGTGAAAATGAGAATGCGCATTTCGTCCTTGCCTATTTCAATATCGTCAACAAGGGCGGGGTTACAGCTTTCGCGCGCCATGCTTTCAACATTATCAAATGAAATATATTCGATTTCGCGGCTAACAACACCCTTGAGCGCGGCAATTTTTGCATTGTCCGTGCAGACGGCAACGCAGTCTGCGGCATTGAGGAAGTCGTTAACGTCCTCTGCCTGAAGCTCCTTGTCAATGGGCACAACAACGCCGACTGTGGCGGCGCAAAGGTAAGAGAGAGCCCATTCAAACGAGTTTGCACCGCTGACAGCTATCCTTTTGCCGAGCATACCCATTTTGATAAGCTTTGTGCAAAGACCGTAATAAAGGTCCTTAAGCTCGGCATAGGTTATATTCTTATATTTGCCCTCTGCAATCTTAACCTGAAAAGCCGTTTTTTTGGCAAAGCGGACAGCGGAATAATTGATTATTTCTCTGAAATTATAAAATCTCTTTTCGCTGTAGTATTTGGGAGCCATAATATCCTCCGTATGTTTTTATCCTGCAAATTATAACAAGTTTCTTATGTTAAAACAATTAATTAAACATTAAGAATTTCTTAAAATTCAGGCACAGAGCGCAAAATGCACAATATTTTTGTTAGCATCAACTAATCGCATTGTTAAAAACCACAAAATCAAAAAAACAAGTTGACAAAGGCAAAAAAATACATTAATATATACTTGATTAGCAAAGACTAACTTAAAGAAATCAGGGATTGTTATGAACTTACTTTCGGCTGAAGAAGGAAAAGAATATATTATTCTCGACATTGAAACCGACGACGAAGAGCTTGATGCTTTTCTGTTTTCGCTCGGCTGCTACAGCGGCGAGCCGATAACCGTAATTTCCCATATCAAGGGCGGTTGCGTTGTTTCAATCAAAGACGGCAGATATAACATCGACAGTCAGCTTGCGGAAGCTATAATTATCGGATAATGAAAAATAGTCGGCGAAAGCGGATTATTTTTTTGGAACAAAGTTAGCACAAACTAACCAACGAATTGAGCATATATCCTATATAAGGGAGGAACCTAAAATGAGAATTGCTTTGGCGGGCAACCCCAACAGCGGCAAAACAACGATGTATAACGCACTCACCGGCAGCAACGAAAAGGTCGGCAACTGGGCAGGCGTTACCGTTGACAAAAAAGAGCATGCAATAAAAAAGAGCTTCAGCGGCGGCAAAGAGCTTATCGCGGTTGACCTGCCCGGCGCATACTCGATGTCTCCGTTCACCTCGGAAGAAAGCATCACAAGCTCCTATGTCAAAAATGAAAAGCTCGATGCGATTATCAACATTGTTGATGCAACAAATTTGAGCAGAAGCCTTTTCTTCACAACCCAGCTTCTGGAGCTTGGCGTTCCCGTTGTTGTTGCGCTCAACAAAACGGATATCAACAAGAAAAAGGAAACAAAGATTAACGCGGCGGCTCTTTCGGCAAAGCTCGGCTGCCCCGTTGTTGAAACGGTTTCCACCTCCGCAGACGGACTTGCGCAGGTTGTTACCGCGGCGGTTAACGCAATCGGCAAGGGTCAGAAAGCTCCCTATGACCAGGGCGATATAGACCTTACGGATAAAAAAGCCGTTGCCGAAGCGGACAGAAAGCGTTTTGCCTTTGTTAATAAAATCGTTGCAGAAGTCGAAAAGCGCAAAGTTTTCACAAAAGAAAAGAATTTTCAGGATAAAATTGATGCGGTGCTTACCAACCGTTGGCTCGGAATTCCCATTTTTGCGGTTGTAATGTTTGCCGTTTTCTGGATTTCGCAGGCAGGTCCCGGTGTTTGGATAGCCGACCTTCTTACGGGCTGGCTTGAAAGCGGTCAGGCGGCCCTCGGTGAGCTTTTAACCGACGCAAACCCGCTTCTTTATGCGCTTCTCATTGACGGCGTTGTCGGCGGCGTTATTGCCGTTATCGGTTTCCTTCCCCTCGTTATGGTTATGTATTTCCTCATTGCTTTGCTTGAGGACTGCGGCTATATGGCGCGTGTTTCCGTTGTGCTTGACCCCATCTTCAAAAAGGTTGGTTTGAGCGGCAAATCCGTTATCCCCTTTGTTATTGGCACGGGCTGTGCTATCCCCGGCGTTATGGCGTGCCGCACAATCCGCACCGAGCGCGAGCGCAGAGCAACGGCAATGATTGCCCCGTTTATGCCCTGCGGCGCAAAGCTCCCCGTAATTTCTCTTTTTGCGGGCGCATTCTTTGAGGATGCAACATGGGTCGGCCCTCTTATGTATTTCGCAGGCATCGTTATTATTCTGTTCAGCGCGCTCATTATCAACAAAATCACGGGCTACAGAGCAAGAAAATCGTTCTTTATCATCGAACTGCCCGAATACAAGGCTCCCAGCCTTTGGAGAGCATTCAAATCCATGTGCAGCCGCGGCTGGGCTTACATAGTTAAAGCGGCAACAATTATTCTTCTTTGCAACACAGCAGTTCAGATTATGCAGACCTTTGACTGGAGCTTTAAGGTTGCCGAATCGGCAGACACATCAATCCTTGCTTCCATCGCAGGACCCTTTGCATATGTGCTTATTCCCGTCGTCGGCGTGCTTTCATGGCAGCTTGCAGCAGCGGCGGTTACGGGCTTTATCGCCAAAGAAAACGTTGTCGGCACTCTTGCAGTCTGCTTTGTAGGGCTTGAAAATCTTATTGACACCGAAGAGCTTGCTCTTATGGAGGGCGCAGGGGCAGAGGTTGCAGGCGTTATGGCAATCACAAGGGTTGCGGCTCTCGCTTACCTTATGTTTAATCTTTTCACTCCCCCCTGCTTTGCGGCAATCGGCGCAATGAACAGCGAAATGAAGAGCGCAAAGTGGCTCTGTGGCGCAATCGGCTTCCAGCTCGGCACGGGCTTCACAATCGGCTATCTTGTTTATCAGATTGGCACGCTTATCACAACCGGTGCATTCGGCAAAGGCTTTGTGCCCGGACTTATCGCGGTTATCGCGTTTGCGGCAATCCTCGCTGCACTCTGCATCAACTCCCAAAAGAAGCTGAAAAAAGAGCTTGAGCTTAAAAAGCAAAGAAAGCGCGCCGCCGCAATCAAATAATTTTCGGGAGCAATCACCATGGAAAACATCATTATTATTGCGATATTGCTTGTAATAATCGGTCTTGCCGCGTTCTATGTTTACAGAGCGAAGAAAAAGGGGCAAAAATGCATCGGCTGCCCCCACAGCGGCGAATGCTCCGCTTCAAAATGCGGCGGATGCGAAAAGAAATAAGAAAAGAAATAATATAAAAAGCGGTTTGCAAAGGAGAAAATCCAATGCAAGCCGCTTTTTCGGTTAGAGTATGGAGTTCGAGTCGTTTCACTCTATTCTTCCATCTGCTTGCCGAGAAACGAAGCCGCAATCTGCGCAAGCTTGGTTTCCGTCTGTGTGGGGCATGAGCCGTTTTCATTGAGCAGCATTACAAGCGAGCCCGAAACATCCCCGCCGCCGATAATCGGGAACGCAACAGCCGCCTCTTTGTCAACGCCCTCAATGGGTCGCACACGGTCGCTGTCAACACAGCAAACATAGTTTTCGCGCCTGTCCATAATGCTCTCAAGGCTTTGGCTCACTCTGCGGTCAAGCACCTCTTTTTTGGAAATGCCCGCGCATGCAATAACGCTGTCACGGTCGGTTATAATAACCGCAAGGCCCGTGCCGCGCGCCAAAACATCGGCATACTGCGCCGTAATCGAGGATAATTCCCCAATGGGCGAATACTTTTTGAAAATAACCTCCCCGTCCGAATCTGTATAAATCTCCAACGGGTCGCCTTCACATACAACATTGACACCGAAAGCCTTGTCCTTCTGATTGGTTGCAGATTGGACTATTGTGGCTTTTACGATACTCTCGGTGTCCCACTTAAAATTTACGGCTTTACCTACATAGTTTGATTCTTCAATCAACTCTTTCGTAACCGTTCCGCATTCAAGCAGCATCGTTATATCGGCTTTAAGCTGAATTTCAATGTTATTTTCAAATACCGTGATTTTATCAACAATCAGCGATAAGTCGCTTTTATCAAGTTTTTCTTTCGCAAGAATTTCACGAAAAATTTCAATTGCGGTTTTTGCAATTCTGTTGACCTGAATTGTCATATTGCGTCGCTCGGAAGCAAACTCAATCTGTTTTTCAAGTCCCTCAATTTTTGCTTGAAGCTCTTCTTCAATCTCCACAAAGGTTTCTTCAATAAGCTCCTGATTATCTTCGTTTTTCATTAATTCCTTGATTTTTTGCTTCTTGGTAGCCTTGAATTCATCCTTTGCTTTTGCCAAATCCACTTCAAGCATTTCAATTGTGGACTGCGTTTTCTTCATTGTTTGTGGCTCGTCTTTAATTGCCTGTTCAAGCTCAGCAATCATTCTTTCCGAGTTCATCATAACACGCTCAATATATTTCTTTATCATTATATCAAGCATATCCGTTCTGGTGTGATGAGATGTGCAGCCTTTAAGACCACGCTTGTGATATGTACCACAAGTATAGGCGGGTGCCAAATCAGGTCTACTCATCGAAAACATCGGACTTCCGCAGTCACCGCAGAATAAAAATCCCGAATACGATGTATCGTATTTTTTTACGCCACGGTAATTTGATTTTGACCTTGCTTTGAGTTGTTCCTGAGCTTTTGCAAAGGTTCTGACATCAATAATCGCTTCATGGTTATTCTCAAAAACGATGTTTTCATCCGAATCAAGCTTTTTATCCGAGCCGTTGATTTTGGTTCGGGTATATTTTTTCTGTCGAAGTGTTCCGATATAGAAATCATTTGTCAAAATACCGCTGATGGTCGGAATCGCCCATGCGGAGCTTGCTTTGATTTTAGTTGCAGTTCCGTCGGCTTCACGGCGTTCTTTTTCAAGCATTCGGGGAGTTGGAATACCCTCATCGGTCAGATAATTTGCAATCTTTTTGTAACCCCAACCGTCATTGTAAAGTTCAAAAATCTTCTTGACTACTTCAGCCGCTTTTTCGTCGACCTCAAAGGTCATTTTCTTGGAGTTAGTGATGTAATAACCGTAGGGAACGGCACAAATCCATTTGCCTTCCTGCTGTTTGGTGTTGATAACGCCTTTAACCTTTTTTGATGCATCTGTAACCGGCATTTCGTTGACAAAAAACCTCATCTGAATCTGTATCCATTCATCATAGGTCGGGTAGTCAATATTGTCACCAATTGAGATGATACGGACACCTGCATCACGCAGTTCCTCAAGTTCAACAAGACCCCGTCCGTTTCTTCGGGAGAAACGGGAAAAGTCTTTGATGATAAGAATATTATAATAACCATTCATAAGTTTGGGTCGCATCAACTGATAATTTTCCCTTTGCTCAAAGGTGTAACCGCTTCGGTCACGGTCCTCATAAAAATCAAGTTCGGCATCGGGAAAAGTTCTTTCAACGTAATTCTTTATTATCTCACGCTGATTCTCGATAGATGTGTTATCCCTGTCGAGTTCGGTATCAACCGAAATTCGCAGATAACCCGCTATTCGTTTTGTACTCATTATATCTTCTCCGTTCAATGTTGTCTGTAAAATACCAACATTTTCTGAACAACATTGTAACATAAGTTATTCTAGTTTTCAACTCTTTTATAAAAATTAACATTTGCATAATATGTACGGCAGATTATATCTCTGCCAATTGCTGGTTATTACAAACTTCACGTTCGGTTTCTTCTGTCGCTTTCTTTGCAATAATCAGTTTGTTATGAATCAACAATTCTTTTGTCAAGTCCACAAGGTTCCCGCTTCCTGAAACAAAGGTACAAACTTTATATCCTTTGCTCCTCCATTCTCCATACTTATCTTTTAGTTCATTCTGTATGTCTACATTGTCTTTTTCTTCACGAGAAAGCCAGTAATATGCAATGCGATTTTTCTCGCAGACTTCCAATGTCATCGGTGAACATCACCCCCTTCCATTATTTTTAGCGGAAATGCTTGGTATGATACAGAAAATTCCTATTCAATAATTTCTTGTTTTGATTTTTGCGTGGGTTTGTAATTTTGATTTTGCTCTGCAGCTTTGACATTTGCCATAACAACCGAAATGATATATTTTGCTCGTTTGAGTTCTTCAAGGCTGCCGTAGTTGCTTTCGATAAAGGCTTCATCGGTAGCTTTTTGTTTTTGCAGTTTTTCGAGTTCGGCTTTCAGAGATTTGCTTGTTGCCTTCGGATTTTCATCAACCCATCGTTTCGCTCGGTATAATGAATTTAACTCCTTGCTGTGTTCAGTTTTGAATTTATCTCTGCCGAATTTCTTTTTTGCATACTCATCGGCAACGGATTTATATTTCTCATAATCACCGAGAAACTTAATTCCCTTTTTAAGTTCTTTGATTTTTTCTTCGGCGGTGTCGATACGGCTTTGAATTGTAGATACTTCTTCAATCATTTTCCATAAAGAATCTGCGGTAGTGATGTTACGTTGCTGAAGAAATGTTACTATCTGTGAAACTTGTTTCAGATCAACTGCCAAATCTTTATTGTAATAATATCTGCTTTTTCCGTTGTGAGCTTCTTGTCGGGCGTTCAGATAGTCGATGAGAATATCTGCTATTGTCGGTTCTTTTTCTTATTTGAGTTCAGAAAGAATTTTTTTTACTTCTTCAATCCATTCTTTTAATTCTGCAAGTGCTTTCCGCACCTTATTTCTGACAGAGTTGAATTTAACAATATCCCGATTCAGAGTGCCGAGAAACGTAAATTCACCTCTGTTTTCCATTTCCGATGCGGCAGGTCCG
>JAGAOT010000019.1 GCA_017623615.1 Clostridia bacterium
GGGTCTGCATTGCAAAGCAGATACCTTCGCCTCTTTCGCCCGTTTTCCATTCAAGATAGTCAACGGTGTCACCAATCATAGCGTATGTAATGATGTTGTTAACGCCCTGAGGGATGCCGAGAAGAACAAGACCGATTGCAGCAATAACAAGCTTCCAGGGTGCATCATAGCCTACAAAATACATAATTGCCATAACAACTCCGCCGAAAAGATGAACAACGATATATGACCATTTCTTTGTGAATTTCTTTGACATCCAGGGAACAAGAACGGAAGCAACAAGTCCGCCGGGAACAACAAGAAGAGTTATAAGGCTGTAAAGACCCTCGTTCTGAAGAACATATTTTGCAAAGTAAAGACCGCCTGTGTAGGAATAAACCATTCTTGCGCCGCCGAGAATGCCTGAAAGAACAATAAGCAGAAGCTCTTTGTTCTTAAAGAGAAGCTTGAGATTGTGACCGAATGAGGGCGGGTTATCGTCAGCAGTGAAACGCTCTTTTGTGTTCTTGAAGCCGTAGAAGAACATGGGAACTGCGGCAACAACGAGCACAACAGCGCAGATAAAATAAATCCATTTAAGTGTGTCGGCATTGCTGATTTCCATGCCTGCTTTAACCGTGCCGACAAATGAAGCTGCAGCTTCTTCGGGAGTGATGCCCTGATTGATAACCATTTTTGCGATTGCATCCGCCTTATCGGCAAGGATAAGAGAGATATCATCGGCAGTATATTTGAATTTTGCTGTGATGCCGTTTGTGATAATAGGAACAAAAACAGTAACGATACCTGCGCCGACGGTGCAAACCATACGGGCAACGGTGAGGATGTTGCCTCTGACAACAGTGTCGTTGGTAAGGCAGGTGGAAAGACCCCAATAGGGAACGTCAGCGATGGTATAAACAACGCTCCAGATAACATAGATAATTGCAACAAGGATGAATGATGATGTTGCCTTTGCCTGGAAAACAGGGAGAAAACATGCGATTGTCATAATTGCGATGGGAATAGCCATCCACTTAAGATAAGGGCGGCATTTGCCCCACTTTGTGCGGGTTTTGTCAACGATTGAGCCCATTATGGGGTCATTGAATGCGTCAAAAACACGGGTGCCGAGCATAAGATATGCAACTGCCATTGAACCGGTAACCTTGCCGACCGTTACGCCCTCTGCGCCGAAAAGGAGCGCATCCGTGAGGAAAATTGTTAAGTACGAGCCGATGATGGTGCAGATAAAGTTCTGTCCGAAGCCCGCAATACTGTAGGCGATAGCCTCTTTAGGCTGAACGCCCTTGCCCGGAGTTGTTCCGAACAGCTTGTGGAAAAATCCTTGATTCATTTTTGGTTTCCTTTCTTTATTGAAATAATGATTTATAAAAATCAAGCGCCTTGAACCTTTTGCCGGTTTGTGAAAGCAAAAACTTTTCGCAAACCTTGGCAAAGCGCACTTCATCCTGCTTCGGCAGAGAAAAAGAATACATTCTCTCTATCGGATTTGAGCAGACATGCCTCATTGCGGCAAGCACCGTGGAGTTAATCCTTTCGCCGCCACCGCAGCTTTTGCAGTAAATGCAGCCGTCCGCAATGTTAAAATACATTTCGCCCTGCGGGTCATTGCCGCATCGCGGGCACTCCGTAAGGTCGGGCATAAAGCCCGAAAGAGCCATAAATTTAAGCTCCGTAACAGCCTTAAGAAAATCGTTTGAGCGTCTTTCCGTTTCAAGCAGGTGCATTGAATTGAGTATCACCCGCAGATATTCCCTTGACGGCTCCATTTCGGGCACAAGCTCAACGGCAAGTGCACAGAAATACTGCGCAAGTGCAAGCTTTTCGATATTATCCCGAAGCCCGAAAAAAACTTCTTTTGCAACCGCATCGTCGATTATGTAGCTGTCCCTGCTTTTATAAACGGAAAAATCCGCATAACAAAGGGACTGCGTTGCGCCGTGCATGCGGCTGTTTATCTTTTTTGCTCTGTTTGCAAACGCCCTCAAAACCCCGTATTCGGAGGTTAAAAGGGTAACAAGGCGGTCACTTTCCCCCGTGTCCGTTACCTTGAGCACCAGAGCGTCGGTATTCATTCTCATTTTGCTTTGCCTCCGCCGCACCGCTCACGCAATTTCTGAATTCCAGATAATCGCCCACGGAGCCGGATTTTGAAAATTTTCGCCAAGCCTTGTCTTTATCCATGCTATCATCTCCCGTTAATACTTTTCCCTTAACAGGAAAACTTATAAACGGGAAAATAATGAAATTAAGTGAAAAGTGAAGAGTGAAGAATGAAAAGTTTCGGGTGGGCTTCGCCCACACCCGTTTTAATAATCGGTCATAGGCGAAGCCTATCCTTATTTTTCACTTTTAACTTTTCATTTTTCACTAATTTAAAATCAGTCCAAGCCGAAGTTATGAATTATACCCTCTCTGTTGCGCCAGCCCTCTTTGACCTTGACCCAGCATTGAAGGTTTATTTTGCATTGGAAGAAATTTTCCATATCCACCCTTGCTTTGGTTGATATGCGTTTGAGCATATCGCCCTTTTTGCCGATGATTATGCCCTTGTGGGTATCCTTTTCGCAATAAATCGTGGCTTCAACGTCCATGATGCCGCCTGCGGGTCTTTCGCGCATTTTTTCAATGCTGACCGCAACGCCGTGGGGCACTTCCTTATCAAGAAGAAGAAGCATTTTTTCGCGTATTATCTCACCCGCAAGCACTCTTTCGGGCTGGTCGGTGAGTGTGTCATCGGGGAAGAAATGAACGGATTCATATGAGAGCTTTTCAAGCTCGCCGATAAGCAAATCAATGTTTTCATCTTTAAGCGCGCTGACGGGCACAACAGCCTCGAAATCATAAACACCCGTAAACTGAACGATGCGCTCCATAAGCTTTTCTTTCTGCTTTATCGTGTCAATCTTGTTTATCGCAAGCACAACGGGAGCTTTTTCCGCTTTAAGGCGTTTGAGAAGCTCAAGCTCCGTTTCTCTGATTTCGCCCTCGGGCTCAACAACAAAAAGCGCGGCATCAATGCCCGCAATGCCTTCTCCGACAGCCTTAATCATCTTTTCACCGAGCTTGGTTTTGGGGCGGTGATAGCCGGGAGTGTCGGTAAAAACGAGCTGTGTTTCGCCCTTTGTGAGAACGCCCATAATGCGTGTTCTCGTTGTCTGCGGCTTCTGGGTAACAATCGCCACCTTTTGACCGAGCATTCTGTTAAGGAGCGAGGATTTGCCCACATTGGGGCAGCCGACTATTGCAACAAATGCGGTTTTGGTCATTATCTGTTCCTCATTTTACATGTTTTTTGAAAAAGTTTTTTATCCCGTACGGTCCTGCAAAAACAAAAACAAAGCCTGCCGCAACGCTTATGATAAGAGCGATAAGCACGGGGATATTTTCTTTATAGTATTCAACCATTGCGGAGAAAGCCGCAGGCTGATACAAAATTGAAATTCCAACCGCAACAGAGCCTATCGCCGCAACGAGCACAGCGCCCGCCGCCGCATCCTTGGCGATTGCCGCAAGGGGATTTTTTTCTTTTGTTTCAAGGTCAACCGTTTTTTCAACCGCCGTGTTAACGCATTCAAGCGCAAGCACAAGCGCACACGTTGCGATAAGCACCGCAAGCTGTGTTCGGCTGACTTCAAAAAAATCGTGAACGGTTAAAAAGCCGAACATGAACGCCGTAAAGCACAAATGAATTCTCATGTTGCGCTCATGCGCTATGCAGTATGTAATTCCGCGGAAAGCGTAAACAAAGCTTTTGGCAAGATTTTTCATACGTTATCATCGTCCATATAATAGCTTGAATTTCTTTTCAGACCGAGCTTTGTTAAAACGGTTTCTTCCTTTTCGCGCATTCTTACGCTCTCTATGCCGCCGTTAACATGGTCATAGCCGAGCAGATGGAGCATGGAATGGACTGTTAAAAATCCAATCTCGCGCTGAAGCGTGTGACCGTATCTCTCCGCCTGGTCAATGGCATGGGGAATAGAGATAACAATATCACCGAGAAGCTTTGCGCCCGTGTCATTATTAATGTCATAAACACCGTTTTCGCCCAGCGGGAACGACAAAACATCGGTTGCCCTGTCAATATTTCTGTGCTGTCTGTTGAGCTGATGAATCATGTCATCGTCAACAAACAAAACGCTCACTTCTGCCTTGCCTTCAAATTCCTCCATTGTTAAAACAGCCGTGCAGCAGCGGCGCACAAGCAGCCGCACACCGGAGGGAATTTTGAACTCATTCTGTTCGTTGGAAATAACAACCTTAACCTTTCCTGTCATTCCTTTTTCGCTCCTCATCCTGTTTTTCATATGCCTTTATGATATCCTGCACCAATCTGTGGCGCACAACGTCCTTTTCGCTGAATCGGACAGTACCGATATCCTCGATATTTTTAAGAATCCTTACTGCCTCTTTAAGACCCGAGCGCTTGCCGTCGGGCAGGTCAATCTGCGTAACGTCGCCCGTAACAACCATTTTGGAGTTAAAGCCGAGGCGGGTCAAAAACATTTTCATCTGCTCCGCGGTGGTATTCTGCGCTTCGTCAAGAATAATGAAGCTGTCATCAAGAGTGCGTCCTCTCATATATGCAAGCGGAGCAACCTCAATATCGCCGCGCTCCTGATGCTTCTGGAAATTTTCCGCGCCGAGCATATCAAAAAGCGCATCGTAAAGCGGTCTTAAATAAGGGTCAACCTTGCTCTGCAAATCGCCGGGCAGGAAGCCGAGCTTTTCGCCCGCTTCAACCGCGGGGCGGGTTAAAACAATTCGGTTGATTTCCTTGGCTCTGAATGCGGTAACCGCCATTGCAACGGCAAGATAGGTTTTGCCCGTGCCGGCGGGACCGATGCCGAAAGTTATTGTGTTGTTTCTTATTGTTTCGATATATTTCTTTTGTCCGAGGGTTTTGGGCTTGACGGGCTTGCCCTTTGAGGTGATGCAAACGCAGTCCGCCGCCATATGCACAAGCTTATCCTCGTTGCCGTCGTTGACAAGCGACATAACATAGCGCACATTCTGGTCGCTCAGGGATTCGCCGCGGTTGATGAGGGTCAGCAATCCGTTGATTGCCCTCACGCCCTTTTGAACGTTTTCGGCTTCGTCCGTTACTTTAAGCTCCGAGCCTCTGCTGATAACGGAAACGGAAAACTCCTTTTCTATCTGCTTGATGTTTTCATCAAAGCTGCCGAAAAGGCTGACCGCCTGCTCCATTCTGTCAACGTTAATAATCTGTTCAAACATAAATTCACCTCAATTATAACATAGTATAACACAACAAAGTCTAAAAGTCACTATAAATTATTAAGATATTCGATAAAAATTATTTACATAATATTTGTTTGACTTTTATAGCGCATAATGATATGATTTAATAAATATAATTAAAATGGAGGAGAATATGCTCGAATTTGTTTTGCGTATTTCGCACTATGCGCTGCCCGTGCTTGCGGTTGCGGTCGTTGCGCTGTGCTTCGCCGCTCTTTTAAGGCGCAGACCGTCATCAATGGGCAAGGCAAAGCTTGTCAGCACGGTTAACGGCGACGTTTTTCCGCTTGTGAGCCGAGAAACCTCCATAGGCCGCCACAAAAACTGCGACATAATTCTGAATTACTCCACCGTTTCAAGAATGCATGCCGTTATAGTTTGCGCAAAAGGCGGCTGGTATATAACAAACATTCGCTCCGATTCGGGTGTTGTCGTCAACGGAAAAAG
Source organism: Clostridia bacterium (assembly GCA_017623615.1). Taxonomy (GTDB): domain Bacteria; phylum Bacillota; class Clostridia; order Oscillospirales; family Acutalibacteraceae; genus CAG-177. The sequence goes on from JAGAOT010000019.1 coordinate 5,716, forward strand.
GATTGAGAAAAAAAAATTTCTCAAAACCGGCGATAGGATTACTCTCGGCAGCATAACTTTAATTTTTGAAAACAAGCAGGGTTGATAAATGACAGAAATCATAACACTTGAAAACGGGCTTCGCATTGTTTTTGAAAACAGTGAAAGCGCAAAAACCTGCTCCGTTGTAATATGGATTGCAAGCGGCTCAAGTTACGAAACGCCCGAAACGGCAGGCTTCTCGCATTTCATTGAGCACATGATTTTCAAGGGCACAAAAAAACGCTCTGCCCTTGATATTGCCGTTGAAATGGATGAGATTGGCGGCTACCTCAACGCTTATACCGCGCGTGAAGCAACTTGTTTTTATGCGCGCACCCTTTCGGAGCATATGCCGAAGGCTTTGGATATTCTCTGTGACATGGTGAAAAATCCGAGGCTTGACGAAAAGGACATTGAGCTTGAAAAGGGCGTTATCAAGGAAGAAATTTCCATGTATGAGGACAGCCCGGAGGACATCTGCGCCGACACTTTCTATGAAAACGTCTGGAGCGGCAGCATGCTCGGCTCAAATATTCTGGGCACGGAGCAGACGGTTGACTCCGCAGCAAAAGAAAGCCTTGCCGCGCACATCGCAAAATTCTATGTACCCGAAAGAACGGTTATCAGCATCAGCGGCAAATTCGACAGAGAAAAAGCCGTTGAGATATGCAAGGAATATTTTGCCGATGCCGAAAACACGGGATTTGAATTAAATCCGACCTCAGCGGAGTTCAATCCCTGCACGGTAACAATCAAAAAGGATTTTATGCAAAATCAGCTTATTCTCGGCTTTAAGGGCATTCAGTCGGGCAATATCCGCCGTGAGCATGCGCTTTTAATCTCGTCAATCCTCGGCAGCACACCGTCATCAAGGCTTTTCCAGCATATAAGAGAAAATCTCGGTCTTGTCTATTCAATCGACACCGCATGTGTTTCTCATTTAAAAGCAGGTATTTTTACCGTTTGCATGGGACTTAGCGCAAAATCGGAAGAAAAGGCAATCCGAGAAACGCTCGAAATCATATCCGAATTTTCTGAAACCGTTACGGAAAAAGAGCTTGCAAGGGCAAAAGAGCAAGCCGTTACGGGCTTTGTTATGGATTTGGAAAATATCTCCTCTCACGCATCGCGCAACGGCAGAAACCTGCTGTTTTACGGCAGAAGCATTGCAGAGGAAGAGGTTATCAAAAATATACGCTCCGTCACGCTTGATGATATACGCAAAACCGCTTCGGAGATTTTTGACATTTCAAAAATGGCTCTCTGCGTTGCGGGCAAGGTGAAAAGCAAGAAAAAATATAAGGAAATTATAAATTCATTTATCCAAGGAAGTATGCAAAATGATTAACAAGAAGGACATTAAACGAATCGTTGTCAAGGTAGGCACATCAACGCTGACCTACGACACGGGCAAAATAAATATTCGCCGCATGTCAAAGCTGGCGCAGGTTTTGAGCGACCTTAAAAACGCGGGCATTGAGATTGTGCTTGTAACATCGGGCGCAATCGGCGTGGGCATAGGCAAGCTCGGTCTTAAAGAAAGACCCATGGACACTCCGGGCAGGCAGGCGGCGGCAACGGTTGGTCAATGTGAGCTTATGTTCCTTTATGACAAATTTTTCGGCGAATACGGCAACATAACCGGTCAGCTCCTTGTCACAAAGGATGACTTTGACAATGAAGAAAGGCACCGCAACCTTCACAACGCGTTTATGAAGCTGTTTGAATACGGTGCAATCCCCATTGTTAACGAAAATGACAGCGTTGCGGTTGATGAAATTGTTTTCGGTGACAACGACAGCCTTTCGGCGCATGTTGCGGAAATAGTTGATGCGGACACTCTTATAATCCTTTCGGATATCGACGGGCTTTTCAGCGCAAATCCGCGTGAGGACGAAAACGCCGTTTTAATCCATGTTGTTGACGAGATAACCGACGATATTCTTGCCATTGCGGGCGGCAGCGGCACAAGCCGCGGCACGGGCGGCATGATAACCAAGCTCCACGCGGCGCAGATTGCTTCCGCGGCGGGCATCGACACGGTTGTTATGAACGGCTCCGACCCCGAAGAAATATATAAACTGCTTGACGGCAGACAGATTGGCACCCTTTTCAAGGCACACAGAGGTGAATAAAATGAGCGAAATGATTAACATAGGCGCGCGTTCAAAGTCAGCGCAAAAAATTCTTGCAAAAGCGGGCGGAGCGGTTATTGACAAGGCTCTGCTTGCGGTTGCGGATGCGCTTGAAAAGAATGCGCAGTTCATTCTTGAAGAAAATTCAAAGGATATCCGTGCGGCGGCGGATGCGGGCATATCGCAGGCAATGATTGACCGCCTCACACTCACGCACGACAGAATTTCAGGCATGTCGCAGGGGCTTCGCCAGGTTGCGGCAAGCGAAAACCCCGTGGGCAAGGTGCTCTGGGGCGAAACAAGACCCAACGGGCTGAAGATTGAAAAGGTTTCCGTGCCCATGGGCGTTGTTGCCGTTATTTTTGAAGCAAGACCCAATGTTACCGCCGATGCCGCGGCAATCTGCCTTAAAGCGGGCAATTCCGTAATACTCAAAGGCGGCAAGGAAGCGATAAATTCCAACAAAGCCATTGCGGCTGTTATGCGCTCGGCTCTTGCCGATGCAGGCTTGCCCGAGGACTGCATAATTCTTATTGACAATATTTCAAGGCAGGCGGCAACAGAGCTTATGCGCCTTAACGGCTATGTTGACCTGCTTATCCCCAGAGGCGGTGCGGGTCTTATCCGCTCCGTTGTTGAAAACGCAACCGTACCCGTTATCGAAACGGGTGTCGGCAACTGCCATGTCTATGTTGACTGCGATGCGGATATCAACATGGCGGCTGAGGTTGTTGCAAACGCAAAGGCTTCGCGCGTTTCGGTATGCAACGCATGCGAAAGCCTGCTTGTTCACAAGGATATAGCGGAAATCGCACTCATAGCAATCGGCGATAAGCTCAAAGGGAAAAATGTTGAAATAAGAGGCGATGAGGCAGTTTGCGAAATCCTGCCCTATGCCGTGCCCGCCACGGACGATGACTGGGCAACCGAATATCTCGATTATAAGATAAGTGTTAAAGTTGTTGAGGATATTGATGAAGCCATAGCGCACATTTCGCAATACGGCACTGGTCACAGCGAAGCGATTATAACCGACAGCTATGCTGCCGCCGAAAAATTCAAATCGGAGGTTGATGCGGCGGCGGTTTATGTTAACGCTTCCACCCGATTCACCGACGGCGGCGAATTTGGCTTCGGCGCGGAAATCGGCATTTCAACGCAAAAGCTTCATGCAAGAGGCCCCCTCGGTGTTGCGCACATCGTAAGCTCCAAATATATCATCAGCGGCAACGGACAGATAAGATAACGGGAGGTTTTAAAATTGGCAAAAGCAAAAAACAGACTCGCTTTCCCGATTGGCATTATTGCAGGCGTTCTTGCCGTTATCGGATTAATAACGGTTATAAGATTTTCCGCGGACACTATCCAAAACCTTGCGGACAAGACCGCCGAGAAAAAGGAATATGAAAAAATGCTTTCCCCCGTTGTTATGTTTGACCCTGACCCGTTCGACGACCTGACACAGGCAGACATTTCACAGCTTCTCAACAGCGCGGTATGGGCTCTGCTTATGAGCGACGAGGGCGCAGACAAATACCCCTATTCGGAGGGTGAAAACTTCGGAATCCTTGTTCCGCAGGAGGACATTGAGCAGTATTTCGTCAGCCTTTTCGGAACGGAAATTGACCTTGCCTCGCTCCATTCGTCAATCGACATGAGCGAATATGAAATAACCTATGATGCGGCTCTTAAAAGCTATATTCTGCCTATCACGGGCGTTGAATCCGCATACACACCCAAAGTGTATGATATTGAAAAGCAGGGCAGCTCCGTTATTTTGAGCGTGGGCTACATAGGCAACCGCGCGTGGGTTCAGATTGAGGACGGCGAATACACCGCCCCGGAGCCCGATAAATATATGAAAATCACCCTGCGTGAGCGCAGCGGCGGCATGTATATTTCATCAATTCAGGCGGTTGACGGTCAGGAGATTATCGGCACAACGGATAAAACCCGTGCGCCCGAAACAGAGGCAACCACTCTCCCGCCCGTTTCCGAAACAACAGAAATTGCCGCTTCAACCGAGCCTTTGACCGATGAAAACGGCGAAATTGTGACAGAGGAAGCCGTTACAGACGAAAACGGAGAGCTTGTAACAGAAGCCGAAGAAGATACCACCTCCGAAGAAGAATAAACAGGAGAATTTTAATGAACTCATTTGATAAGCATGCAAAGTCGCTTGAATTTGACAAGGTGCTGGAAAGGCTTGCGGATTTCACAAGCTGTGACGATGCACGCTATAACGCGATGCATTTAAAGCCCGAAACTAACCTTGACCTTGCAAGAGCTTTGCTTAACCAAACAGTTGATGCGCATATGCTTCTCGCGCGCTTCGGCGGTCCGTCATTCGGCGGGCTGAAAAACGTTAACAATGCGTTAAGCCGAGCAAATGCGGGCAGCGTTCTCAACACAAAAGAGCTTCTCGACATCGGCGGAGTTTTGCGGGTTATCCGCACTCTGTCGCAATGGAGAGCCTCAAACGCGGGAGTGCAGAGCGTTCTGGACTCGTTATTCAATGCACTCGTTCCCAACAAATTTCTTGAAACAGCTATTTTCAACGCAATAATTTCTGAGGAAGAAATTTCGGATAATGCCTCCCCCACCCTTGCCGCCATAAGGCGCAAAATAAGGGCGCAGGAGTCAAAAATCCGTGAACAGCTTGATAAATTCGCCCGTTCACAGTCCCACTCAAAATATTTGCAGGAAAATATCATTACACAGCGCAACGGAAGATATGTTGTGCCCGTTAAAAGCGAGCACAGAGGCGAAATAGCAGGTCTTGTTCACGATACCTCGTCAAGCGGCGCAACCGTTTTTATTGAGCCGATGGCTGTCGTTGAGGCAAACAACGAAATCCGCGTTCTTCAAACAAAAGAACGCGAGGAAATTGAACGCATTCTTGCCGAGCTTTCCGCAAGCGCGGGCGACTTTGCGCAGAGCATCAAAAACAGCTATGAATGCGCGCTTGAACTGAATTTAATCTTTGCAAAAGCGCAGTATGCCTATAAAATCAAGGGCTGTCCGCCCATTCTTAACGACAAGGGAATAATCAATCTGCGCGCTGCAAGGCATCCGCTTATCGACCCGAAAAAGGTTGTGCCCGTTGATATCATGCTTGGTGCGGATTTTGACACGCTTGTCATAACAGGCCCGAATACGGGCGGCAAAACCGTTTCGATAAAAACGCTCGGTCTGCTTTCGATGATGGCGATGTGCGGCATGATGATACCCGCAGGCGACAGAAGCGAAATTTCGGTTTTCGACAAAATTCTTTCGGATATCGGCGACGAGCAGTCCATTGAGCAGTCGCTTTCAACATTCTCGGCGCACATGACAAATATCATCAGCATCTTTAACGAAGCCGATGAAAAGAGCCTTATTCTTATAGATGAGCTCGGCGCGGGCACTGACCCCGTTGAGGGCGCGGCGCTTGCAATGGCAATTCTCGAAGCGCTCCACTTCAAGGGCGCAAAGATAGCCGCAACCACTCACTACGCGGAGCTTAAAGCATATGTATTGGAAACTCCGAGGGTTGAAAACGGAAGCTGCGAATTTGATATTGTTTCGCTTCGCCCGACGTACCGCCTTCTTATAGGCGTTCCGGGTAAGTCCAATGCTCTCGCAATCAGCGAAAAGCTCGGTCTTGACATGAGCGTTATAAACCGCGCAAGCGAGCTTGTTTCGGTTGAAAACAAAGAATTTGAAAACGTTGTTGACCGCCTTGAGGAAACACGCCGCCGCATGGAGGATGAATACGACAGGGCAAAACAGCTTTCTGAAAAAGCCGATAAAGAAAAAGAGCAGGCGCAAAAGCTGCGTGAAGAAACAGCTTCTCTGCGCGAAAAAGAAATGGAAAAGGCCCGCTCGCAGGCATTACGAGTTGTTGAGCAGGCGAAGCGAGAGGCATATTCTCTGCTTCAGGAGCTCGAAAAGCTCAAAAAGGAACAGCAGAAAACAAAGGATGCCGCAGAGCTTGCAAGGCGCGCAAAATCGCTTGTTAAAAAAGGCATTGAATCAATCGACTCCGCTGCCGACCCGATTATTGGCATTGAGGATGACGATAAAAACTATGTGCTCCCCCGTCCGCTTGTTACCGGTGACACGGTTATTATCCGCGACATCGGCAAAACGGCAAAGGTGCTTTCTCCCGCCGACAAAAACGGCAACGTTGAGGTGCAGGCAGGCTCAATCAAAACAAGGGTTAAGCTGGCAAATCTCCGCCTTTGTGAAAATGCACCCAAGAAAAAAGAGAAAAAATCAACCGCGTCGTTCCAGGGTGAAAGCCGTCTTAACATGGCTGCATCAACAAGGCTTGACCTTCGCGGCATGACGGTTGACGAATGCCTCATTGAGCTTGACCGCTTCATTGACCAGGGGCTTCGCACGGGACTTAACGAATTTACCGTTGTCCACGGTAAGGGCACGGGCGCACTCCGAACAGCGGTCACTCGCTACCTGAAGGCTTCTCCCTATGTTAAAACAAGCAGGCTCGGCGTTTACGGCGAGGGCGAGGACGGCGTAACTATTGTTACATTAAAATAACAGCCGTAGGGGCAATTCACGAATCACCCGCATAAAGACCCCTCTTGTAAAGCGATATACCTTTACAAGCACTGAACACCGGCTGCGTGTAAAAAAAGTTTTCCACATTCGATATGTGAAAAAGTGAATACATCTTGTGCTTCGCCCACCGTTTTTCCACAAATTGCAGCCTTTTCCACGCGTTTTTTAAAATATAGTGAGTAAAATGTGGAAAAGTATAAATTTTGCAGCCAAAATTCCTCTTGACAACGGCGGATATTTTTAGTATAATATCGACCTGTAAAGCAGAGACACTTTACAGGTCGGTTATTTTTCGGCTTTTCGTAAGGTCGGGAAATGCCGCTATTTTTGTGTTATGTTATGAGAAAGGAGGGTCAGAATTGGCAAAAAATTATGAAATGGCCGTGTTGATTGATTTTTACGGCGAAATGCTCACGGTAAAGCAGCGCGATTTTTTGGAATATTATTATAACGATGACCTTTCTCTCTCCGAAATTGCCGAAAATGAAGGCATAACAAGGCAGGGCGTGCGCGACGCTATCAAGAGAGCCGAAACCCAGCTTCAGGATATGGAAAACAGGCTCGGCATGGCAAAGCGTTTTGAAGAAATGCGCAAGGGCTTGACCGAAATCATCGAATGCTCCAACATGATAGCGGAGCACAATCTTCGCCATAGCCTTTCAAAAGAAATCAACGATTACAGCGTGCGCATCAAAGCCGCGGCAATGACAATGCTCGAGAGCTGATGCGCGTTATATAATACATAATGTATAAGAGGTGAAAGAATTGGCATTTGAAGGTCTTTCAGACAGACTTGAGTCTACATTTAAAAATTTAAGAAGCAAGGGCAGTCTTACTGAATCCGACGTGCGCTCCGCAATGCGCGAGGTCCGCATGGCTCTGCTTGAAGCAGACGTTAACTACAAGGTTGCCAAGGATTTCACAAACACCGTAACCGAAAAAGCCATCGGCGAAAAGGTTATGGAGAGCCTTACACCCTCTCAAATGGTTATCAAAATCGTTAAAGAGGAGCTTGTGAGCCTCATGGGCGGCACAAAGAGCCGCCTTGCTTATGCAAGCCATCCGCCGACAGTCGTGCTTATGTGCGGTCTGCAGGGCTCCGGTAAAACAACCCACTGCGCAAAGCTTGCGCTTATGCTTAAAAAAGAAAATCACCGTCCCCTGCTTGTTGCCTGCGATATTTACAGACCCGCGGCTATCAAACAGCTCCAGGTTGTCGGTGAGCAGGTCGGTGCCCCCGTTTTCGAAATGGGTCAGACCAACCCCGTTACAATCGCCAAGGAAGCAATCGCCTACTCAAAAGAGCACGGCTACGACTATGTTATCCTTGACACCGCAGGCCGTCTTCACGTTGACGAGGAGCTTATGGACGAGCTCAAGGCTGTTAAAGCCGAGGTTAAACCCCATGAAATCCTTCTTGTTGTTGACGCAATGACGGGTCAGGACGCGGTTAACGTTGCAACAGCGTTTGACGGCGCACTCGGCATTGACGGACTTATTCTCACCAAAATGGACGGCGACACCAGAGGCGGCGCCGCTCTTTCGGCAAGAGCCGTTACGGGCAAGCCAATCAAGTTTGTCGGTATGGGCGAAAAGCTCGAAAATCTCGATGTTTTCCACCCTGACAGAATGGCATCCAGAATTCTCGGTATGGGCGACGTTCTTTCATTTATCGAAAAAGCCGAAATGGCGATTGACGAGAAGAAGGCGGAAGAGCTTGAAAAGAAGCTCATGCAAAACAAGTTTGACCTTAACGATTTGCTCGACCAATTTGAGCAGATTCGCAAAATGGGTTCCTTGCAGGATATTCTCGGAATGATTCCCGGTATCGGCAACAAAGCAAAGGATATTGAGGTTGACGAGGGCAAATTTGACCGCATGAAAGCAATTATCCTTTCAATGACGGAAAAAGAACGCACAAACCCGGATATCATCAATCCCTCCCGCAAAAAGAGAATTGCGGCAGGCTGCGGTCAGAACATTGAGGATGTTAACCGACTTCTCAACCAGTTCAGGCAGATGCAGAAAATGTTTAAGCAGATGGGCGGCAAAAAAGGCGGTAAACGCCGCAGAAAGCAAAAGCTCAGATTACCGCAGGGCTTCGACCCTTCACAGTTCGGAATGTAATACAGCACCCGCTGAATTATATATAATTAAATTCATATATTATTTTTGGAGGAATTTATCATGGCAGTAAAAATCAGACTTCGCCGTATGGGCGCAAAGAAAGCTCCTTTCTATCGTATCGTTGTTGCGGATTCAAGATATCCCCGTGACGGCAGATTCATCGAAGAAATCGGCACCTACAATCCCGTTGCAACCCCCACAGAGGTTAAGGTTGACGCTGAAAAGGCAAAGCAGTGGATTGCAAACGGCGCACAGCCCACAGACACTGTTAAGGCTATCCTTAAGAAGGAAGGCGTTCTTTAATCCTTAATCGGGAAAGAACGAGGTTATCCAATGAAAGATTTACTTGTCAGCATTGCTCAGGGTCTTGTTGATGACCCCGCAGCAGTCAGCGTAACAGTTGACGAGCCTGCAGAGGACGGCACAGTTGTTTATCACCTTCATGTTGGTGAGGACGACATGGGCAGAGTTATCGGCAAGCAGGGCAGAATCGCAAAGGCTATCCGCACTGTTATGCGCGCAGCCGCGACTCGTCAGGACGCAAGGGTAGTTGTAGAAATTGATTAAGGAATATCTTGAAATCGGTGAAATTGTCGGCACTCACGGCGTAAGAGGCGAAATGAGGCTCAACCCGTGGTGCGACACGCCCGATTTTGTATCCAAATTCAAAACTTTATACTATGACGGCAATGGAAGCTGTGCGGCGCAGATAAGGTCTGCGAGGCCGCACGGCAACATTGTTTTGCTCACGATTGACGGCATTGACTCGGTTGAAAAGGCGCAGAAAATGCGCGGTAAGGTGCTTTATATGAAGCGCAGCGATGCAAAGCTTCCGAAAGGCAGCTATTTCATTGCGGAGCTTATAGGCTGCACGGTTTACGATGCGGACAGCCCCGAAAGGATTTACGGCACTTTGACCGATGTCAGCCCCACGGGCGCAAACGATGTTTGGCATATTAAAGCAGAAAACGGCAGGGAATATCTTATCCCCGCCATTCCCGATGTATGTGTTGAAACAAATGTTGCCGACAACCGCATAGTTATAAGACCCCTGAAAGGTATTTTTGACGATGAGGATTGATATTTTGACCCTCTTTCCCGAAATGTGTGAAAGCGTTTTGGGCGAGAGCATAATCGGCAGGGCGCGCGCCAACGGCTGCGTTGAGATAAACTGCCGCAACATCAGGGATTACACTCTCGATAAGCACAACCGCGTGGACGATGCGCCATACGGCGGGGGCACGGGCATGATAATGCAGACCCAGCCAATCTATGACTGCTATGCCGCGCTTTGTGAAGAAACGGGGGCAAAGCCTCATTTGATTTATCTTTCACCGCAGGGTAAAACCCTCACGCAGGAGCGCGTTAAGGAGCTTTCACAGCTTGATAACATCGCTCTTTTATGCGGTCACTATGAGGGCATTGACCAAAGGATTATTGACGAAATTGTTGATGAAGAAATTTCCATCGGCGACTATGTTTTAACCGGCGGCGAATTGCCCGCGCTTGTGCTTGCGGACAGCATTGCAAGAATGCTTCCCGGAGTGCTTGCCAATGAGGATGCGTTCACGCTCGAAAGCCATTATTCGGGCTTGCTCGAATATCCCCAGTATACCCGCCCCTATGAATGGCACGGCGAGAAGGTGCCCGATGTTTTAATTTCGGGTCATCATGCCAACATTCAGAAATGGCAGAGAGAGCAAAGCCTTAAACGCACTCTTGAGCGCAGACCCGACATGCTCCAGAAAGCAGAGCTTACTAAGAAAGACAAAGAATATCTGAAGAAAATCATTGGGGACTGACTCTTAACGGATTTTCGAGGGCGCACCCCTGCAATCCGTACAAGTGAGAACAAGCCCACCATAATCTTAATATTTTGTTTATGTTCTGACAACTTTGTCAACAGTCAAAACGGTCTGCTTCGGCAGACCGTTTTTTGTTGACTTTTGATTTATTCAATATTAATATAGAAATGTAATATACTTGTAAAGGATACCGGAAAATGATTGTTAAGGTTTTGTGCGAAAACACTTCTCTGTGCGACAGCTTCGGCTGTGAGCACGGATTGAGTTTATATATCGAAAGCGGCGAACGCAAAATACTGTTCGACATGGGTCAAACAAATCTGTTTGAAGCAAACGCCGAAAAGCTCGGCATTGACCTTGCCGAAATTGATTTTGCCGTTCTTTCTCACGGGCATTATGACCATTCGGGAGGTTTTTAACGCTTTCTTGAAATCAACAAGTCTGCACCCGTATATTTAAGCCGCCACGCTTTTGAGCCGCATTATTCGGGCGCGGAGCGTTACATCGGGGTTGACCAATCGCTGCAAGAATGCAAAAGACTTGTTTTCACGGAGGATTTTCTGCAAATTACCGAAAACAAGCAGCTTTGCTCCTGCAACGGTAATCCCCCGCTTCATTCCGTCGAATGCTTCGGGCTGAATATGATTGACAACGGCATAATAATTCCCGAAGATTTCAGGCACGAGCAATATCTGACAGTTATTGAAAACGGCAAAAAAATTGTCATAAGCGGATGCTCGCACAAGGGAATACTGAACATTGCAAATTGGCTCAAACCGGATATTCTTATAGGCGGCTTCCATTTTTCAAAAATTGAGCCCTGCGACCCAAAACTTCATACCGCCGCAGAAGAGCTTTTGAGAACGGGGGCAAAATATTACACCTGCCATTGCACGGGCACCGAGCAATTTGCGTCAATGAAAAAAATTATGGGCAATAAGCTCGAATATATCTCCGCAGGCACGGTTTTTGAAATATAAAAATGTTAAAAACAGCGTTGCAACACATTGTTGCGTGACTTTTATCGGATTTTTTGCTTTAATTTATTTGCAGGAAGCACTCCTGCATGGAGGTGAAGCTATGGCAAAGGTTTCAAAAAATATAAAAAAACTGCGAAGTGAAAGAAAAATGACGCAGGATATCCTTGCCGAAAAAATCAATGTCACAAGGCAAACCGTTTCAAGCTGGGAAAATGACCGCACACAGCCCGATATCGAAATGCTCGAACAGCTTGCAAATGTTTTCGAAGTGAGCCTTGAAGAAATCATCTACGGCGAAAAACGCAATGTCGGTTTTGAGCCGTCAAAATCCGATAGCCGCAAAACGATGACTGTTGTTTTTGCAACTCTCGGCACTCTGCTGACGGTTGCTGGTCTGCTGATTGTTTTCATTGCCTCATGGGACCATATCCCCGACGGTCTGCTGGCTGTGCTTATGTTTCTCCCCCTGCTTGCCGGCTGTGCCGCCGCACTTTTTGCATATTTCAAAAAACGGCAAAGCATTGCCTGGTGTGAGGGTGCATCCGTTGCTTGGGCGGCGGGTCTTGCAATAACAAATGCCCTTGTCAACGCCAATTTCAATGCGGATATCGGCTTTATAAGCCTGCTTATAATTGATGCTGTGCTTATTCTGCCCATGGCATTTATTCTCGATGCGGTTTTCCCGCTTACGGCATATTTTGCCTGCATAACCGCTTGGAACATGCTGCTTGAATGTGAATATTCACTCGTTATGCTTCCGCTTTTCGGTGCAGGGCTAATCTATGTTTTCAAATCAAGAAGCAACAGTATTAAACACAAATATTCAGTTTGGGTATCCGTTATCACCGCCGCAGTTACGGTTGTTTCCGCCTGCTGTTTCAACAGCAAATACCCATGGGATGTTTTTATTTATCTTTTGCTGGCAATTTTCACCGCGCTTTATGCCACGGACAAGGGCAACGACTTCCCTTATCCTTTCAGATACGTGAGCGTGCCCGCCGCCGCAATAGTGCTTTCTGTTTTGTGCTATGACATTGACTGGCTGTTTTCAGACTACAGCAAAAATTACCCATGCATACCTCAAGCGGTAACCGCGCTTGCAATAATTGCGGCGGGAATTGCATTGGGCAGAAAAAGCTTTAGGAAAAATCCGCTCAAAGCTGCTTTTGTTTCGGTTTGTGCCGCCGTTTCTGTTGCATTGGCGGCATGCTCATTATTCAACCGCTTTACGCTTGATTTTGAGCTGCAGGTGTTTGTTATTTTTGCCGCTCTTGCCGCAAGCATAATTCTTGTTATAAGCGGCATAAAAAACGCAAAGCTGTCAACCGTAAACCTCGGTCTTATTATGATTTGCTATATCATTTTCATCACCTTGTTTATGGGTGAATTTGAGTTTATCTACAGCGGAATTGCCTGCGCTGTTATGGGCATAATCCTGCTGTTGATTAACAAAGCATTGTCTAAATCCTTTAAAGAAAGGGAGGCTGACAAAAATGCGTAAAAAAGCACCTATCATAATTCTTATCACCGTTCAGCTTGTTTTTGCCCTTTCGCTGACCGCGGTTAAGCCCGTTAAAGAGTGGATGATTTATAATCTCGGAGAAACATTCACCTTTGAAGCCTCACATATGCATGTCTATTATGACGATTTTCACGGCACTATAGACTTTTATGCGGATATTAAAGCGGAATATGATTCGGAATATGCGGTTATCGGCAAATACGGCATAATTTCAACCGACAAAAACGGCATTTCGAAAATAAGCGAAGTATCGCAGAGCAAGCCGAGAAATCAGCCCTATATCAAAAGCTTCTATGAGCCGTTTTCTATCAGCTCTTGTCCGTTCCATTCCGAGATTTCTCCCGAAGCCTATGAAGCTTTGGATTTTGAGTTTGAGTATTTGAGCATATTTGATACCAAAGTGGCGAAATCGAGCCACGATATAACCGTAAAAGCAACGGTTTATAAAGGTGAATTCCGTTACCTGGGAATATTCGTTGACGGAATACCGATTGAAGATTTTATAAAATAAAAGATAGAGAATCGGTTTTTCCGATTCTCTCTGTTTTTACCAAACAACATTAACGGTCAAGCCGTCAACGGTATATTCCATATCGCCTCTGTAGTGATTTTCAACCGCGTTGCAGAAAGCGTTGAGCATTTCTTCATCCTTCATTTCGATTGAAAATTTAAGGGTCTGTGATTTTGCGGGATAAAGCGTGTCGGTGATTTTAAATCCGGTCAGCCACCAATGAAGCTGTTTCGGGCGGCTCATGAGCAATTCATCGCCGTGATAAAGCTCCATGGACATATTCATCATCTGTTCGTTGTTTGCGCAGTTATAATATGTGCCGAAGCTGCCCGGCTCGCGGGTGTAAATACCGACCTCTGCGCCGTTGCTGACAAGATAGTTGCCCTTCCAGACCTGAATCATCCACTCCAGCCCGTCATAGTCAAACTTGATTCGGCGGGTGTTATAGAAGAAAAACGGCGTTGTGTAGCTGAAAAGGTCATACAAGAAGGTGAAGCCGAAATCTCGCATCCACACATTAATTTGAGAATAAAGCAAGAGCTCGGAATACGAAAAATTAAAGCCTATCGCCAAAATTCCCTTGTCATCCTTGCCGGTAACCAAATTGTTAACTGTGTCAAGAACAACGCCTGTGCTCACAATTTCCTGAGTGCCGTCACGCAAATCAAGACGAAGATAAATTTCATAATAGCCCGCGCCCATTTCTTCTTCTATCGGCACACAGTACGCTTCGCATTTATCAATAGTGCCGAAATACACGCTCAAAAAATACATAACCATTGCCGCAGTTGTGTTACCCTGAGCATCAAACTCGTTTCTTTTGTCATTAAAAGCTTTGCGCAAAACGGTTGTGTCAATTTTAAGAGTTTCGTTAACAAAAACCGAAAGCTGATTGCTTTCAGGCAGTCTTGAAAGCATCATCAAAAGGTCAAGACCCGTTTCCTCTGCCATATAGTTGCAGATTTCTGTCAGCATTTCATCGGTGGTGAAATTGAAATGCTCCTGCTCAATAAGCCCTCTGCCCGTGAAGAAGCGGATAACCGTGTTGAACGCCTTAACAATACCCATAAACTGCTTTGTTGTCATGGCGGGGTATCCGCCGTCCTCGAGCATTTCGCGGTATTCCGCAAAGTTTTGAGGTTTGCTGTCGGCTGCGCTTGCAGAAACGGTTAACGCCGAAAAGCCGATTGTCAGCGACAATATCAGTGCAATAATTCTCTGTATTTTTTTCATTTTGCCTCCCGTTAATACAATAATATAAATCAAATGTAATCCTTTACATTATTGTCGTAATGTCCCGTATTCTGAAATCCGTTTTCCGTGCGTATGCATTCGCCCCATTTGCGGGCAATTTCTTCATAGGAATCATTATAAACATCAGCTCTGTGGAAGCCGTCTTTGCTGCCGCGCAGGCACCAATCGGATTCCCACATGCCGTGACCCGTTGCCTTATAAGTCCAAAGGAACCAACTGTAATTTGCCTTATCAAGCGTGTTGAAGCAGTTTTCCCATGTTGTTTTCTGATGGGGATAAAACTCGCCCATCATCATCGGAACATCGGCATAAATAAATTTAGTAAACCATGCAAAAAAATTAAAAATGAAGTTGGAATTGTTGTAGAAATGAACCTGATAAACAACATTGTCCCAGCCCTTAGTCCATGCCATGGGCAGAGCAATCGCAGTCCAAATAGCTTCCATGGTTATGATATGCCTGCCGTCAACGGCGCGCACCGTATCGTAAAGGCGGGTATAAATCATTTCGTTGTTTTTTCTTCTTTCAATTTCGCCCGCCTCAACATCACACATGGGCTCGTTGAGCAAATCATACATCGCAACGGCGGGCTCATCCTTGTATCGGGAAGCGATTGCAGTCCAAAGCTCGTCGGTCAGCTCACGGTATCTTTCACCCTGCTCGGTGTCGTCATAAAGACCGCAGGAGCCTTTTTTGCCGTTGTGGGGAGCATCGCTCTGATAGCCGACCGCTCCGTGCATATCAAGAACAACATAAAGCTCACGCTTTGAGCATTCTTTTATAACCCAATCAAGACGCGAAAAATCCCACTCACCGTTTTTATCGAGGATTTTTCTGCCGTTGTCGTCATAATAAAAATTTCTGTACCAAAACGGAACACGCACGCAGTTAAAGCCCATTCCCTTGATTTGGTCAAGGTCATATTCCGTTATCCAGTTATCCATATAGATGTTAAAAAGCTCGTATGCTTTTTCCTCATCAAAGCGCTCCGTGAGCACTTCAAGCACGGTGTAGTGGTCAAGGCTCCCCTCATAAGGGCAGAGCCAATCCTCCCATATCATCCATGCACCGAGGTTAACACCTTTAAGCTGAATTTTTTCGCCGTTTTGGTTAACGATGTTCTGCCCCTTGGTTGTGAGAAAATCCTCGGCTGTGAAGCCTGCTGAAGTTTCTGCCGCAAATGCGGGTGAGCAAAGCGAAAAAACGGATACAGTGGCAAGAATGAGTGAAATTATCTTTCGCGTAATTTTCATAGTGATACTCTCCGTTACATACCTCTGCGCCTTACGCAGTTTTCAAGGTTGATGGCTTCATAAACTCCGTTGTCGAAAAGCTCGCAAACGGATTTATATTCGTCTATGGTGAGAGTTTCGAGCGTTTTGCCCTCTCTTATGCAAAGGGCAACAAGTTCACCCGTTGCTTTATAAGCATCTCTGAAAGGCAGACCCTTTGAAACAAGGTAGTCGGCGCAGTCTGTGGCATTGATAAAGCCGCCTGCCGCCGCCTTGCGCATGTTTTCGGGGATTGCCTTCATGGTTTCAATCATGGGAACAAGGGTTACAAGGCAGATTTTAACGGTATCAAACGCATCGAAAATCGCGTCCTTATCCTCCTGCATATCTTTGTTATATGCAAGGGGCAGACCCTTCATAACGGTGAGAAGAGTCATCAAATCGCCGATAACTCTGCCGCTTTTGCCTCTGACAAGCTCCGCAATGTCAGGGTTTTTCTTTTGAGGCATGATGCTGGAGCCCGTTGAGAATGCATCGTCAAGCTCAACAAACTTAAATTCCCATGAGCACCAAAGAATAATTTCTTCGCAAAGCCTTGAAAGATGCACCATGCAGATTGAAAGTGCGCTTGCAAGCTCAATGCAGAAATCTCTGTCAGCAACGCCGTCAAGAGTGCTTTTTGTGTATGAATCAAAGCCGAGGAGAGAGGCGGTCATTGCGCGGTCAATGGGGTAGGTTGTGCCCGCAAGTGCGCCGCTTCCCAAGGGAGAGCTGTTCATTCTCTTTTTTGCATCCTCTACCCTGCCGAGGTCACGGGTGAGCATTTCAATATACGCCGCCAAATGAGCCTTGAAGGTTATGGGCTGTGCTCTTTGCAGGTGGGTATAGCCCGGCATGATTGCATCGGGATATTCCTCGCCCTTTTCCGAAAGAGCCTTGATAAGCTGCTTTATCAAATCGAGCGTCTGGTCGCACTCATCGCGAAGATAAAGTCTGACATCAAGGGCAACCTGGTCGTTGCGGCTTCTGCCCGTGTGGAGCCTTTTGCCCGCATCGCCTATACGCTCTGTGAGAGTCTGCTCAATAAATGTGTGGATATCCTCGGCGTTGGGGTCGATAAGCAAATCGCCGTCTGCAATATCTGCCTTTATCTGAACAAGCTCCGCCGCGATTGCCGCCGCATCATCCTGCGGAATAATGCCCTTTGCGGCAAGCATGGTGACATGAGCTATACTGCCGTCGATATCCTGCGCATACATTCTGGAATCGGTTGCTATTGATGAATTGAAATCATTGGTTTTTTTATCCGCTTCTTTTGAAAAGCGGCCTGCCCACAATTTCATATTTATTCCTCCTTAATACGGGAAAAAGAGCCGTCAATATGGCGGCTCTGTTATTTTTACTTATTGCGTTCTGCCTCAAGAATTGCTTTTACTTTTATCGGCAATCCAAAGAGATTGATGAAACCTGCGGAATCCTTCTGGTCATAAACCTCGTCTGCATCAAATGTTGCAAAATCCTCGCTGTAAAGGGTATAGGGTGAGGTTACGCCCGCGTTGATGATGTTGCCCTTATAGAGCTTGAGCTTAACATCGCCGGTAACCGTTTCCTGAGTCTTGTCAACAAAAGCTGCAAGTGACTCACGAAGAGGAGTAAACCACTGACCGAAGTATACAAGCTCTGCATATTTATGAGCAATGATTTCCTTATAGTGCTGTGTATCTCTGTCAAGGCAAAGGGTTTCAAGAATATCATGAGCCTTGAAAAGGATTGAGCCTGCGGGATTTTCGTAAACGCCTCTGGACTTCATGCCTACAAGACGGTTTTCAACGATGTCGTTAAGACCGATGCCGTTCTTGCCGCCGATTTCGTTGAGATATTTGATAAGCTCTACGCCGCCCATTTCCTTGCCGTCAACGGCGGTGGGAACACCCTTTTCAAAGTGGATTGTGATGTATGTGGGTGCATCGGGAGCCATTTCGGGTGAAACGCCCATTTCAAGGAAGCCGGGCTTGTTATACTGAGGCTCATTTGCAGGGTCCTCAAGGTCAAGACCCTCGTGTGAAAGATGCCAGAGGTTCTTATCCTTTGAATAGTTGGTTTCACGGTTTATCTTAAGAGGAATGTTGTGTGCTTCAGCATATTCAATCTCTTCCTCACGGGATTTGATATCCCATATTCTCCAGGGCGCGATGATTTCCATTTCGGGAGCGAAAGCCTTGATTGTAAGCTCAAATCTTACCTGGTCGTTACCCTTGCCTGTGCAGCCGTGGCAAATAGCGTCTGCGCCCTCTGCCTTTGCAATTTCATCAATTCTCTTTGCGATGATGGGGCGTGCAAAGTATGTGCCGAGAAGATATTCTTTCTCATAAACTGCGCCTGCCTTGAGGGTCGGGAAAATGTAATCTTCAACGAATTCCTTCTTCAGGTCTTCGATGTAGAGCTTGCTTGCGCCGGTCTTGAGCGCCTTTTCCTCAAGTCCGTCGAGCTCAGCCTGCTGACCAACGTCAGCTGCAACTGCGATAAC
>JAGAOT010000020.1 GCA_017623615.1 Clostridia bacterium
CACTTGTGAGCGTTGTGCATCCACTAAACAAGGAATCGGGTATATTTTCAATTCCCGCTTCTACAACTGCGGTCTTTATACTGCTTCCTCTGAACGGAGAACTACAGTCTGTTAATGTCTTAGGTATGGTTATGCTTGTCAATGATGTACAGCCACTAAAAACTTCCCATCCAAGTTCGGTTATTCCGGTCAAATTAATTGATGTCATTTTTGTGCAATCCTGAAAAGCACGATAATCAATAGACTTCACAGAATAACCACCGAGTGTTGACGGAATAGTAATTGAGCCGCTGATTGATGTATCAACATCCTTAATTTTTGCATTACCGTTATTATCAACGGTATAAGTATAATATCCCTCCGTGTATTCTGTTGCTGCTTCCGCTTTCAATGCAAAACCGCCAAAGAATTCGGAAACGGATGCAGAAAGTTTTTCTAATCCGTTGATTTTTGGCAGTTCAAGACCGACAAATCCCGATAACGGCGCTGCGCCGAGCACCATCACTGCTGCGAGGAGAACTGCCAATGTGCGTTTAAAAATTTTCTTCATTTCAAAACCTCCATAAATTTTATTTATATAAAATCCGAAACATTCGGACATTGTTGCCGACCCGAAGAACATACTCTGTATGTTCTTCACATAAGTAAAGATACGTCCTTTTGGGCGACGGTTCATATTTTTTGAAAATTTTGTGAAAAATGACAATAAAAATTTCACCGTAAAATAAAAAATGCGCAGCCGAAGCTGCGCACGAAAAACACATAGCTCCAACTGTCGCCAAACAAAATCCCTGACATAACACACAAAAGTATATGCAGAAACAGAGCATCTGTATTTTTACCTGAAATAATAAAAATACACATACTTAAGTGTGTTTAAAACAATATTCGGATTTTGTTTGGCACTGTTAGTATACCACGGAACAAACCATAATTCAATAATAAAATAAGTCTTATATATGTGAAGAATATCATATAATAATGTTTCTTTATATAATTACGCCAAAAACTCCGCTGTGGACTAAAACACAGCGGAGTTTACAAATTAACATTCAATTGTTAAAAGAAAAATATTCCGTTTCTTTTTAGCGACTGAAAAACAGTCTGAATTCCTGAAAGTTGAAATGAGAATTTATAGAATCTCACGATAACGCTGTCGGTTGCGAGTACATTGCCTGCGGAATCTGTGACGGTAACAGTTACGGTTGCTTTTCTCGGGAAGAAGAAGCCTTTATTTGTTACTTTTCCGTTATCGTCAAGAAACACTTTCGAATTATCCGAGTTCCATTTGATATTGTAGTTTTCCGAATCGGGCAGGCTACATTCAAGCTGAAGCGATTCACTTGAATAGCCTTTATACCATTTGACTTTCTTGTTGTATTCGTTTATATCCTTGCCGTCAAGAGTGATATTGGCGGCAATTTTATCCGCCGAAACGGTTATTTCAAACGAAGCGCTTTTTGTTATTTCGTTATAAGTGTAATAAACGGTAACTGTTTTTGTGCCGACAGACGACATATCAACATTTGAAACATCGTAATCGGTTATTATCTGCGATTTTCCGTCGCTCATTAACGCAGTTACCTGCATATCGGATAAATCAAGCTTTTCATTGAGTGCATAAGTGAGCTTTGACGGCGCTTTGGTTATTGATATGCCGCTCAGATATGTTTCAACCTCGATAACGGCAAATTCGCTGAAATGGTCGGTTTCAAACACAATATAGTTGCCGTCAAGCGTGCTTGCAAAGCGCACAAGCGGGTCAACGGGGTCTTCGGTAACGTGATATACTCTGCATTTTTCGGGCGTTACATCATCGGGGATTTTGATTTTAACGGATACTGTTCCATCGGGCTGAACCTTTGCGCCGTCACGGATAAGGTTGATATTATAATACTTAACACTTTTTATATAGCCGCCGACGGCAAAATTTGCAGTTTCGTAGTTTGACGGATCAAGCATATCAACAGTAAGTACGGTAGTGGGATAAATCTCCTTTGCCGTTGCGCTGACAATAACGCCGCCCGGCTCATTACGCAGAACAACATCGGCATATTCAAGAGCAGAAATTGCAGAATTTATCCTATCCGCAAAGCCGTCAACAATGCTCTGCTGAGTGATGTTAAGCGTATAGTCAATCGCTGCTATGCTCTGGTCAAGAATTTCAAGCGTTGCCTGCGAATAGAGAATTCGGTCAAGCTTTTCGCTTTCGGCAATGGCGGCTTTTATTTTATCGTAATTTGCGGGGAGATATTCAAGATTATCTATTGCATCATTGATAGCTTTTGCGTATTCGTTAACCAAATCCTGATTTGATACATTGAGTGTTTCATCAACGGCGGCAACGGCTTTGTCAAGAGCGGCAAGACTTTCAACCGTATAGAGAGAACGATCGACGAGTTCTGCTCTTGCTTTTGCGGCTTCAATTTCGGAATAATCCGCAGGGAGATATTTTAGCTGTTCTTTTGCCTTAACAATATCTGACACCCAATTATCAACCATTTCCTGAGTAATTACGGTTATCGTCATATCAACATTTGAAACAGCTTCATCAAGAGAAACAAGAGATTCTTCAAAATATTTATCACGGTTGAGTTCTTCATATTCATCAAGAAGTGCGTTAAGCTCCGCCATATCGGGATGTTCAAGAATAACATAGGGAATATCGTTTTCGGTGGCATAATAATATGCCGTTGTGTCTTTGTAGCAATAGATAACAAGTGCATCGCAATCCGTAAAAGCATCTCCGGCTATATATTTGACTTCTGCGGGAATGACTGTTTTTTGTAAGTTGTGGCAAGAATCAAAAGCCATTGAATCAATGAACTCAACAGATTTCGGAATTTCAATTTCTTTAAGGCTTACACAGTAATGAAATGCATAATCGTTTATTCTTTTAACCCCGTAAGGAATGTTGATGCTTTCAATATTAGATTCGCCGAACGCCTCAAAAGCTATCTCTGTTACCGACTCGGGAAGAACGAACTTTTTGACAGGCGAAGATACAAATGCCTGAGCGCCTATCTTTGTGACCGTGTCGGGTAAAACAATCTCTTCATCGGTAATTATCTGATATGAACCGTAAACCGTTGTTTTATCTTTGTTATACAAAATACCGTTTTCATCGGTACAGTAATACGGATTGTCGGAATCAACCGTGAATGACTCAAGCGTATTGGGTTCAAAGGCGGTTAAACCAATGTTTTCAACGCTTGCGGGCATATTGATGTTTTTAAATGCTTTGCAAGAAAGGAAAGTATTGATGCCGATACGTTTGAAGCCTTCCGGAAAATCAAAATCCTCGAGATGGTTGCAATTGTAAAATGCCGCATCTTCAATGTGATTAAGACGGCTGTTTTGCGGAACGGTTATTTTTTCGAGACGAAAGCATTTCGCAAACGCTTGATAACCTATATGTTCAAGGCTTTCGGGCAACACTATGTTTCTGAAAGTGCAATGACCCGAAAAAGCTGATGATGAAATAGAAACTATTCCTTCGGGTATAACAAGCTCATCCGTAATATCATTGTCCTCCACGGCTCTCCAAGGGAAATTATAGAAATAAAGAACTTTTCCGAGATAAACCGGCTTATAATACGGTTGCGAATCCATCCAGGATGTTCCGTAGAAAGCGTTGTATCCAATTCTTTCAACGCTGTCTGGCACAGCAACGTCAACCATATTCTTCTGATTATTGAAAGCATATCTGTTTATGGCATATGTTCCGTCTTTAACAGTTATCGTTGTGTTAGCCGGCATTGTTCCCTTATATTCAAGAAGCAAATTTCCCAAATACACGGGACCATCAGGCTGGCTTTGATACCATACATCATTTCTGAAATAACTTGAAACAGGAAAACTGCACAGCCTGCTGTTTTCGGGAATTATAATTTCCTCAATATCGGTCATGCTCAGCGCATCGGCATCAATCGTTTCAAGGCTTGCAGGAAGAATTATTTTTGTAATATCGCAGTCGAGAAAAGCGCATTCGGCAATTTTGGTAATACCCTCTTCAACCACAACAGAATAAATTTCCTTTCTGTATGCCCACCAAGGGATATCATCATAGAAAAAATTCATTTCTCCCGTGCCTTTAACAGTCAGAGTTCCGCTTGTTCTGTCGAGATATGCGGTTGCGTTTAATCCGCAAGGGAACTCCAATATATCCGATGTTTCGGCAGAAACATAATCAATTATAAAAGTACAGCTTGTCATAACAATAACAAGAGAAATAATTAATGATAATGCTTTTTTCATACCGCACCTCATATCAATTCATAATTTATCGAATTTTCAATAGCATAATTGTGAGCCGCAGAACCTTCGGCGCATTTAACGGTTAGATTTTCGCACCCGCCGAAAGCGTTATCACCTATTGAAGTTACGCTTGCCGGAATCATGACTGTTTCAAGCGATGAGCAGTCAGCAAACGCATCATCTCCAATGGTTGTAACCCCTGACGGGATATTTACACTTGCAAGGCTTGTGCAGCCGCAGAAAGCGCCGATACCTATACTCTGCAACGATGGCGGAAGCGATACACTTCCGAGATTTGAGCAATCCGCAAATGCTTCCTGTCCTATTCTGGTTATACCCGAAGAAATATACACGGATTTTATATCTGTATTTCCGGCAAACGCACTTGCGCCTATTGATGTCACAGTCTCTGAATCAACGGACGCAGGCACAGAAACATTACTTTCGTTTCCCGAATATCCACTGATAATACCGTTTGAAATATCATAAACCTCTGCCAAAGATGTTGTTTTTTCTTCTTCGGTTCTTTCCTCAGTAGTTTCTTCAGGTTCTGTGGTTGTGACTTCGGTGGTTGAAGGCAAAGTTGTTGCAGGGGGTTCTGTTGTATGTAATGTTGTTTCAATGGGTTTTGTTGTGTTGTATAAAGAATAATCCCGTCTTGTAGTGGTCGGATTTGTGCTTTTAATCGTAGTTACAAATTCTTCTGTTATATGGGTTGTTGATTTTGCGGTGCTTGTTGCAGTTCTTTTTGTTGTCTTCTCTGTTGCAGACGGGATTTTTGTTGAAAATTCTTCGGGAGCAGTTGCAGTTTCTTCAATGAACAACATAGCAACCGTCGCATACTCCTCGGTAAGAGTTTCGGAGACGGTAGTGGTTGTTGTTTTCTTTGAATGACGCTCTTTTACAATATTTACAGTTGCCACCGTTCCACCGGTAACCACTGTCGCAGCTACAGCAACGGCTGCAATTTTAGTTGTGATGGCAGTTGCTGCACTTGTTTCCACACTTGCTGTTACGGATGCTCCTGCCGCGGTTGAACCTGCGGCTGTGGCAGAAGTTGTTCCGAACGCCGCAGCACCGTTTACTGCTGTAGCACCTAAAGCAGCTTTTTCAATTGCGGCGGGTACAACTATATTCTTTGCCTGATACGCAAAAAGTGCCGCAACCAAAGGTATAACAGAAATTCCAAACAATGAATCGTCTTTCTTTTGCAGCTTTTTGAACTCCTTCTCGAGAGTTTTTCTTGCATTGTAAAGTCTGCTTTTTACCGTGCCTTCCGGAATTCCGAGAATCTCCGCAATTTTAGGCAAACTGTTCTGCTCGAAATAATAGAGCACAACGCAGGCACGCTTATCATCAGGAAGATTGCTAACAATTTTTTGGACAGCTTCGCCGATTTCTTTGCGTTCAATCAAATCAAAGGGCAGAGATTCCTCAACAGGAAGTTCAAAGTCCTTAGATTTGAGAACAGCTGAAAAAATATCGGTTACACGTTTACGTTTTGCTATGTGTTTTTGGCATTCATGCTTAACTATTACACTCAGCCAGTTTTCAAAGCTGTCAGGATTTTTCAAATCTTTAATGCTTTTTGCAACATACATATAACTGTTTTGAAGTGCATCTTCAATATCTTCTTCATTTTTCAATAATAAAGATGCTATGCTGTAAGAAAATTTTATTGTTTCTTTATATAATTTTTCAAAAGCACCTTCAACACCGTTCTGTGCGTCAGCAATAAGTTTTGTCAAATTGTTATTTTCAATTTTGTTCATGGAAAATCCTCAAAATCTAATATATTTTTATTATTTTATCACATTTTAATGTAATGGTTCAATGTTTTTGAATTAAATATATTTTCAGAAATTTTCAAAAACTGTGAACCGATTTGTGATTTTAAGTATCTTATTTATAAAAATAAAACCACACAAGCTGACACAAAACCAACTTGCATGGTTTTGGGTTTTACGCTTATCTCATATCTGACAGCGGAGTATAATCTGTATTATTACGCAGATATTCTTCGATCTTACCGCTGAGTAGCAATCTGACATAGCTCATCGGCTCGTTATAGATAAGATAATCGAGTTCGGATGTTTCGTACATATTGTTTGCATATTCGTTTTCAACGGCAATGCAGTCGATTGATACCATTAAGCCGTTGGCAAGTTTAACTTCAACACAGGCAGTATCGATATTAAATTCACAACTTTTAATATAATTCTTCATAATAATTTATCCTTTCAATAATAATTGCGGATTTTTGCTTAAATACGAGGGCAAATTGTCCGCAAAACGGGAGCCTGAAACCGTTGATATATAAGGGGTTCAAAGTGCCTTGTTTGAGGTTTTAATGATATATCCCTAAAACCTTCAAAATCGGCTTCTACATGCGGACATTTTACTGAATTTTTCTCCCAAGGGGGAGGTCTGTTCAGGTAGTTCCCAAGATGATTTTTGTGTGCTATAATATAGGTGCGTAAGAAAAAATAGCAGGAACAAAGACAATTCTCTCAGGTGTAATACCGAGGGGTTCAATCTGGCGGGAAAGGAGATTTTTAAAACAAACAACGCAGTATCGCCGAAGAATTCCAAATACGATATTGAGTTACCTCAGTCGGTGGTTGACTCATTCGCAAGGTTTCTTGTGCCGGAGATAAGGGAATATTACGAATCCGAAGAAGGCAGGAAAGCTTTTGAGGAATGGCAGCAAGAAAACGAATAAGTAATAAAATCAAAAGAGAGCCAAGGTTTTATACCCTGACTCTCTTTTCTGTTTTGCATCAGATCGGAACCCTTACAGCAAAGCCGCCTTTAAAAAATCGGGTGTTCATCCAATGCCCGTTTGGTGGACCTGGTGGGATTCGAACCCATGACCTCTCGGATGCGAACCGAACGCTCTCCCAACTGAGCTACAGGCCCAAATGCAAAAGAATTATATATCTTTTTTCAAGGAATGTCAACAATAAAAAAGATAAAAAAACGGCGATAAAAATAAAATATTGCGTTTATATTCTTTTAGTGATATAATAGACAAAATTTGTTTCAAATTCGGCAAAGTTCGTGTTTGAGAGGGAAAGTACGGTATTAATTATGAAAAAAATGCTCCTTATGATTATCAATCCCCGCTCCGGCAGAAACAAAATCAACGATGATTTACTTGAGGCTACCAATATTTTCGGCATGCACGGCTACGGCATAACCGTGCTCAACACAACAAAAGCGGGCGATGCAACCGAATATGCACGCGAATTTGGCGACAAATACGATATCGTTATCTGCCGTGGCGGTGACGGCACATTCTGCGAAATGATGAACGGAATTATGGCTCTTGACGAGAAGCCGCAGATTGGCTACATCCCCGCAGGCACTACCAATGACCTCGGCAACACCCTCGGTCTGCCCATGAAAGCACGCAGGGCAGCGCAGCTTATCGTTAAAGAAAACGCTCTGCCTTACGATATCGGCACATTCAACGGCAGGTATTTTACATATGTTGCATCTTTCGGAGCGTTGACGGAATGCTCCTATGCCGCACCGCAGAGCCTTAAAAATAAGATAGGCAGATTTGCTTATTTCTATGAGGCGGCAAAGGAAATCAAGGATATCCACCCCATTCCCCTGCGCTGCGTTGTTGACGGTCAGGTTTTTGAGGGCGAATATGTTTTCGGTGCGGTTTCCAACTCCTATGTAATCGCAAAACTCATCCACCTTGACAGAAACTATGTTTGCCTCAACGACGGAAAGTTTGAGGTTTTGCTTGTTGAAAACCCCAAAACGGTCAAGGGCTGGGCAAGCACCCTTTCAAGCGCGGTTGCGCGCAACTTTGACGAGAGATACATCAAGCTCATTCAGGGCTCACACATCGAAATCGAAACCCTTGACGGCTCCCCGCTCCCCTGGACCCTTGACGGCGAATACGGCGGCGACGACAGCAAGGTTGTTATAGATGTTGAAAAGCACGCTTTCAACATGTTCAGACCTCCGATGGTTAACGAAATGGAAAGCGCAGAATAGATTATGGCAAAGCAGCTTGCGGTTGCAGGCTGCTTTTTAATAATTTTTAATTATCAGAACATATCCTCAATTACATCGGATAAATGGCAAAGGGACAATTCATTTTTATTGCATAAGTTTACAAATCGTTCTGCTTTTTCTTTGCTCAGGAAAATATCGGTATATGATTTCAAATCGTTGCCTTCGGCATCGGTCACCGTTATACCGTAAACAATTCTTTTTTTCCCGTCATCATCAGAAATTATGCTTTCTTTCAGTAAATAGCAACATTTCATTTGTCAACTTTCCTTCTTTATTTAGACATTTTTAAATGTGACTTTTCGGAACAACGCATGCAAACTATCTAAAACACCCATTAAAACGCCTTTTTTGTGTTTTGTTGATAATATACCACAATGCAGCATGTTTAAATTTACAAAATCGAAATTTAAAAATTATTTTTATAAAAGTGTTTTCACTCGCTCAAAAATTGTTGTTGATTATTTTGTTTTTTGTGATATTATTAATTTGTAAAGAAAAACTGAAATTTCGCAACGAAAGGGAATTTATATGGCTAAATATCTTATTGTTAACGCTGATGACTACGGAATGTGCCACGCGGCAAACCAGGCTGTTGCAGAGCTTTTTGACGGCGGTTTTCTTAAATCCGCAACAATCATGATGCCCTGCCCCACGGCAAAGGAAGCGGTTGAATATTCCAATGCCCACCCCGAGCACGCCATCGGCATTCACCTGACAATGACCAGCGAATGGGGCAAATACCGTTGGAAGCCCCTCACAAACGGCAAAACCCTTGTCGACGAAGAAGGCTATATGTGGCACGAGAGCGACCAGGTTGAAAAGAACGCTTCTTATGCAGACCTTGAAGCCGAAATCCGTGCCCAAATTGACCTTGCACACAGCTGGGGCATGAAGCCTTCTCACACGGATAACCACATGGGCTCGCTTTACGGTCACTACACAGGTCGCCTCGGTCTTGCAAAAATGACTCTGCGCGTTTGCGGCGAATACGGCTATGCTTACCGCCTTTACACCGCCCATGATAAGAGAATCTGCCCCAACGGCACCCCCTATTTCCTCTACGCGGCAATCACGCTCCTTTCAAAGCATTGGGGCAAGAAATATAATGTTGTAATCCCCGATTATCTTCTTTTCCCCGATTGGAATGACGATATGCGCCAAAGCTACGAAACATACCGCGACACCATTCTCAAAATTTGGACAGACCTGCCCGACGGCGTAACGGAAACCTTTATTCATCCTTCTGTTGAGAGCGACGAGCTCAAGAGCATCACCGGCAGATGGCAGGACAGAGTTTGGGAATATCAGCTCATGAAAGACCCTTATACTCACAAGTATCTCAAGGACCACGGCATTGAGCTTATCAGCTACAGAGAGCTTATTAAAATGAAAGGCGGCACAGTCCGCGGATAAGAAACATGGGGCTTTCTTCCGAAGTGAAGAAAGTCCTTTCTGTTTTGCCACTATTTTATCTCACTATAAGCATGCCGAACACTTGAACAAAACATAATATTGTGGTATAGTTATAAAGACTACTGTTAAAACAGCCAGGAGGAAAGATGTTATGTGTAATTGCAGCGGCCCCCAAAGCGATTTTACTTTGATTGCGGATGTGCTTGCCAAATACGGCGATTCATCGAGCAACCTTATCACAATTCTTCAGAAAGCGCAGGATATTTACGGCTATCTGCCCAAGGATGTTATGTATCACATCGCAGAAAAAGTTGGCGTAACCCCCGCGGATGTTATGGGCGTTGCAACGTTTTATTCCCAGTTCCGCCTTGCTCCCATAGGAAAATATCTCATAATGTCCTGCCAGGGCACGGCTTGCCATGTTAACGGCAGCGAAAGAGTAAGCGCGGCTATTGCCGAATATCTCGGCATCCAAAGCGGCGAAACCACGGCTGACGGGCTTTTCACCCTTGAAAACGTCGCGTGCCTCGGCTGCTGCTCGCTTGCTCCCGTAATTATGATTAACGGCGAGGCTTACGGCAACCTGACCCCCGATTCCGCCGTTGCCGTTTTGAAAGAAATCCGTGAAAAGGAGGGCAAATAATGCGTATTATAATCGGTGAAGGCTCCTGCGGCGTTGCTGCGGGTGCGGCAAAGGTTCATAACGCGATAGCCGCCCTCATGGACGGAAACGAAAGCTTCACTCTCGGCAGCACGGGCTGTATAGGCATGTGCTACCTTGAGCCGATTGTTGATATTTATGACGGAAAAGAGCTTGCTTGCCGCCTTGTGCGCGTTTCGGAAAAGGACGCCGAAGCAATCGTAAAAGCGGTTGAAGCAAACGATTTTTCGCTTGTTGAACATATAATCATTTCCGCCGAGGACGAGGAATTTTTGAGCCGTCAGACCAGAATCGCTCTGCGCCAT
The DNA here is from genome assembly GCA_017623615.1 of Clostridia bacterium. Lineage (GTDB taxonomy): Bacteria > Bacillota > Clostridia > Oscillospirales > Acutalibacteraceae > CAG-177. The sequence goes on from JAGAOT010000020.1 coordinate 10,672, forward strand.
TGCGGACTTATCGACCCCGAATCGCTTGAGGATTACAGAAGCACAGACGGCTATCAGGCTCTTGAAAAGGTGCTCAAAACAATGACTCCCGAGCAGGTAATTGAAGAAATTAAAGTATCGGGTCTTGCAGGCAGAGGCGGCGCGGGCTTCCCCACATGGTTTAAGTGGAATGCCGCACGCCAGAGCGTGAGCGAGCAGAAATATCTTATCTGCAACGCCGATGAGGGCGACCCCGGCGCATTCATGGACAGAGCGCTTATTGAATCCGACCCTCACAGCCTTATTGAGGGCATGCTTATCGGCGCATATGCTATCGGCGCGAGCGAAATGATTGTTTATGTCAGAGCGGAATATCCCCTTGCCATCATTCACCTTGAAAAGGCGATTGAGCAGGCAAAGGAGGCAAATCTTCTCGGCGAAAACATTCTCGGCACGGGATTTTCATGCGAAATGAGAATTAAAGCGGGCGCAGGTGCGTTTGTCTGCGGCGAAGAAACTGCTCTTATCGAATCTTTGGAGGGCAAGCGCGGCATGCCCAGGCTCAAGCCCCCGTTCCCCGCTCAAAAGGGATATATGGATGAGCCCTCAAACATCAACAATGTTGAAACATTCGCCAACGTTGCGTGGATAATGAACAACGGCGGCGAGGCATTTGCCGCAATGGGCACGGAAAACAGCAAGGGCACCAAGGTTTTTGCTCTCACAGGCAAAATCAAAAAGGGCGGACTTGTTGAAATTCCCATGGGCAAAACTCTGCGCGACGTTATCTACGGCATCGGCGGCGGTATAAAAGAAGATAAGCCTTTCAAGGCTGTCCAGATGGGCGGCCCGTCGGGCGGCTGTATCCCTGCAGATTTGCTTGACACGGTTATCGATTACAAGGCTCTTGCCGCAACGGGCGCAATCATGGGCTCAGGCGGTATGGTTGTTATGGATGAGAGCACATGCATGGTCGGCATGGCGAAATTCTTCCTTGATTTCACCGCGCTCGAATCCTGCGGAAAGTGCGTTCACTGCCGCATAGGCACCGCAAGAATGCAGGAAATCCTCACCCGCATTGTTAAGGGCGAGGGCAAAGAGGGCGATATCGAGCTGCTCGAAGAGCTTTGCGAAGCGATAAAAGACGGCGCGCTCTGCGGCTTGGGTCAGACTGCACCCAACCCCGTTTTGACAACAATCCGCTATTTCAGGGATGAATATGAGGCGCATATCAACGAAAAGAAGTGCCCCGCCAAGGAATGCGTTGAGCTTCTCACATATTCGATTGACGCCGACAAGTGCAAGGGCTGCACCCTCTGCGCAAAGAAATGCCCCTCCAAGGCAATCAGCGGCGAGGTTAAAAAGGCTCATATTATCGATTCCGACATTTGCATCCGCTGCGGTCAGTGCGTAAATTCCTGCCGCTTCGGTGCTATCATTGTAGAATAAGGAGGCGGCAGAATGGAACAGATTAAAATCACGGTCAACGGCAAAGAAATCGTTGGCAACAAAGGCGAAACAATTCTCAACATTGCCGCCAAAAACGGCATAGAAATCCCCAACCTTTGCTATAACGGCAATCTTAAAATATACGGTGCGTGCGGTCTTTGCGTTGTTGAAGCCGAGGGAAGCCCCAAGCTTTTGCGCGCATGCTCCGCCGTTGCAAGCGACGGAATGGTTATCAGCACCGAAACTCCGAGAGTTAAAAGAGCAAGAAAAATCGCTCTTGAGCTTCTCATGAGCGACCATGAGGGCGACTGCGTCGGTCCCTGTTCGCTCAACTGCCCCGCACACACGGATATTCAGGGCTATTTAAAGCAAATCGCTCTGGGCAATGACAGCGAAGCTGTTAAAATCATTAAAGAAAAAATTTCAATTCCCGCATCGATAGGCAGAGTATGTCCCCACCCCTGCGAAAGCCATTGCAGACGCGCTCTTGTTGAGGAGCCGCTTTCAATCGCTTATCTCAAAGCCTTTGCGGCGGATAACGACCTTGCATCCGACAAACCGTTCACTCCCGAAATTGCGGAAGCAACGGGTAAAAAGGTTGCAATTATCGGCGGCGGTCCCGCAGGTCTTAACGCGGCATATTTCCTTCGCCTTGCGGGTCATGACGTAACAATCTATGAGGCAATGCCCGAGATGGGCGGCATGCTCCGCTACGGCATCCCCGAATACCGCCTGCCCAAGGCAGTTCTTGCAAAAGAGGTTGAAGCAATCGCCGCAACGGGCGTTGTTATGAAAAACAATGTCAGAATAGGCAAAGATATTTCCTTTGAAGAAATCAAAAACGGCTCGGATGCCGTGCTTGTTGCCGTCGGCGCATGGAAGGGCAGCGGAGTCGGCTGCGCGGGCGAGGAGCTTTCAGGCGTTTTGAGCGGAATTGATTTCCTGCGCGATGTCAACATGGGCAACAGACCCGATGTGGGCAAGGCGGTTGCGGTTGTCGGCGGCGGCAACACCGCCATGGACGCCTGCCGCACGGCGGTAAGATGCGGAGCGGAAAACGTTTATGTTATCTACCGCAGAACAAGGGCGGAAGCCCCCGCGGAGGATATAGAGATTGAAGAAGCAATGGAAGAGGGCGTTGAGTTCCTTTTCCTCACAAATCCTGCTGAAATCATCGGCGAAAACGGCAAGGTCAAGGCTGTAAAGCTCCAGATTATGGAGCTTGGCGAGCCCGATGCATCGGGCAGAAGAAAGCCCGTGCCCGTTGAGGGTGCGTTCAAAACAATCGAGGTTGACACGGTTATTGCCGCAATCGGTCAGAAGTGTCTGCCCACGGGTCTTGAAGAAATCGGCATGACAAAGTGGGGCACAATCGTTGCCGACGAGGTGACGGGAATGACCAACATCGAGGGCGTTTTTGCCGCGGGCGATGCCACTAACAACGGCGCATCAATCGCCATTGATGCCATTGCCGAGGCAAATATTGCCGCAAGAGCCATTGATGCATACCTTATCGGCATGCCCATGGATTTCCCCAAGCCCTATTATTCCGAAAGAAAAGTGACCGCTGAAATGCTTGCCGACAGAGAAAAGGCACCCAGAGCGGTTATGTCGGTTAAAGCCCCCGACTACAGAAAAGGCAATTTTGAAGCGGTTATCAACGGTTTCACCGAGGAGCAGGCAAGAAGCGAAGCAAAACGCTGCCTTGAATGCGGCTGCCATGATTTTGAGGACTGCAAGCTTATCCGCTATGCAAACCTTGACCCGATTAACCCCGAAAGGCTTGCGGGCGAAAAGCACGAGTGCTTCAAGGAAGAAAGGCTTGTTTCCATTGAGCGCGACCAGGGTAAATGCATTCTTTGCAATCTCTGCGTGCGCACATGTAAGGAAGAGGCAGAAAAAGGCATACTCGGCCTTGTCGGCAGAGGCTTCAAGACCGTTATCAAGCCCGAATTTGAAAATTCCGAGGTTATCGCGGGCTGTAAAAACTGCCTGAAGTGCGCAAACATCTGCCCGACGGGCGCATTGAAAATAATATAATATATATAATGTATGGCGGGGCTTGCCCCCGCCGTATATTTTTGATATGCACAAATTGTTCACAAAAAGTTCACAATTAAATTGCAGGAATCGACGGATTTATTTTCGTATTAGTATATGAAGGGGTGAAAAGAATGGATTTTATCAGAGAAACCACCTGCGCAAGAGAGAAAGAATTTTTATCAAAACATGCGGCTTTGTCAAGCGAAAGCAGGGGCAGGCTGCGCCCCGAGGAGGAATGCCCCGTCAGAACGGCGTTCCAACGGGACAGGGACAGAATCATTCATTGCAGCTCGTTCCGCCGTTTAAAGCATAAAACCCAGGTTTTTCTTTCACCCGAGGGCGATTATTACAGAACCCGCCTCACTCACACTCTCGAAGTTTCTCAGATTGCAAGAACCATTGCCGGCGCGCTGAACCTTAACTGCGACCTTACGGAAGCCATCGCCTTGGGCCATGACCTCGGTCATACTCCGTTCGGTCATGCGGGTGAAAGAGCGCTCAACGCCGTTTGCCCCACAGGCTTCAAGCACTATGCGCAGAGCCTTCGCGTTGTTGACGTGCTCGAAAAGGACGGCAAAGGCCTTAACCTCACCTTTGAGGTGCGCAACGGCATCGAACGCCACACAAACGGCGAGCAGGCGGCAACGCTTGAGGGCAGAATAGTCCGCCTTGCCGATAAAATTGCTTATATTAATCATGATATAGACGATGCAACCATTGCGGGCATAATGAGCGAGGACGATATTCCCCTTGCAATCCGCCATGAGCTGGGCACTTCGAAAAGCGGCAGAATAAACACCCTTGTTTTAAGCTGCATCGAAAACAGCGGCGAGGATATCGCGATGGAAAGCGGAATTCAGCAGGCTTTTGACGAGCTTCACAGCTTTATGTTTGCAAAGGTTTACACCAACCCCGCCTGCAAAAGCGAGGAGAAAAAGGCGGTTGACCTTATTCAGAAGCTTTATTTCCATTTTGCGCAGAAGGTTGAAAATCTGCCTCCGCAGTTCAGAGCCATTGCGGAGCGTGACGGCATAGGCACAGCGGCGTGCGACTTTATTGCAGGAATGACGGACAGATACGCGGTTCGAATTTTCAACGAGCTCTATATCCCCAAGGCATGGAGCGAGATTAATGATGCATTTCTTTAATTCGTAATTCTTAATGCGTAATGCGCAATTAATGAAGCCCGAATTCGGGTAGGGGCGGATATTATCCGCCCGTTTGTTTCCGTAAATTTTTCGGGCGATTCGTGAATCGCCCCTACAATTACGCATTTCGCATTGTTATAATATTTTCACTTATCCATGGAGGTAATCCAATCAAATGAATTTGAAAAAAGCGGCCCTTGCCCTGCTCTGCGCCGTTCTGCTTTTTGCGGGCGGAATTGTGCCGAGCGCATCTGCCGATTGGTATGATGACATAAGCTCGGGTCGATATCTTGAAATACACGGCAAAAACTTTGTGGCAGACACCTTTTACGGAGTTGATGCACTTTATAATGAGGACGGCAGTGTTTACCACTGCGGCGAAATTGTTGAAAGATTTTACAAAGAAGCCTACGGGCTTGATGTTCATATAGGACATTCGGGAATCCGCATGGAAACCGAGGGCTACAAATTCACCACGCCCAAAGCTCCGAAAGCGGGCGACATTGTTTATGTCAGCGCAGAAATGCGCGGCACTACCGACCATTGGGCGTTGGTTAAATACTGCGAAGACGGCTATCTTGTTTTGTTTGAGCAAAACGTTGTTTACAGAGGACAAGCAGGCGTCGAAAGAAAACTTAAATACCCCTCAAACTCATATCACCTCTACACTCCCGTGAGCGCAGGCGAAAAGCCCGACCCCGTTCTCGGCGGCTCAAAACAGGAAACAACAACTCAAACAACGGCGGTTACAACCACGGAGAAAATAACCGCAACAACCAAACCAACTACTACGGCAAAGCCGACAACTGCCACACAACCAACCACAACAAAACCCACTACAACGATAAAACCCACTACCACAACCAAGCCGACCACCACTAAACCCACTACTACTAAGCCCACAACAACAAAGCCTGCCACAACAAGGGTAACAACAACGGTTGAGCAGACTACCGTTCCGTCAACAACGGCAGCAACGCAGGCACCGATAGCATCGGTTGCGGGCGTAACATTTTTGCAGGTTAAGGTAACGGAAAATTACATATTCACCACCGAAATGCCGACAACGGCTGAACAGACGTCTGAAAAAACAAACATTGCACCGATTGCGCTGGGTGCCGCGTGCGCGGCAGCGGCAATAGGTGTAGGCGTTTTGATATTCTTGCTTATCAAAAAGAAACGATAAATATGACCGAAAGGAGGCGGGAATTTGAGAATAAGTGAAAGATTCATTCAGGAATTGCAGGACAAGGTTGACATTGAGCAGGTCATTTCTTCAAGCATTGCGCTAAAGCGCAGGGGCAAAACTCTTGTGGGTCTTTGCCCATTCCACAACGAAAAAACCCCGTCCTTTACGGTTTATCCCGAAAGCAACTCGTTTTACTGCTTCGGCTGCGGGGCGGGCGGCGACGTTATAAGCTTTGTGCGCCGAATGGAAAACCTTGACTACATCGAAGCGGTCAAGGCGGTGGCGCAGATGGCGGGCGTTTCAATGCCCGAGGACGGCTATGACGACACGCTCTCCAAGCAGCGCATGAGGCTGCTTGAAGCAAACAGAGAGGCGGCAAAATTCTTTAACGCCTGCCTCATGGACCCGAAAAACAAACCCGCGCTTGATTATTTCCTCAACCGAGGACTTTCAATCAATACGGTCCGCCGTTTCGGGCTGGGCTATGCGCCCAACGACTGGCGCGAGCTGATAAAGCATATGCGCTCAAAGGGCTTCACGGAGCATGAGCTTGTGCTTGCCAACCTTGCGCGGCGTTCCGAAAAAAACGGCGTATCCAATTACTACGACAACTTCAGAAACAGGGTTATGTTCCCCATAATCGACCTGCGCGGCAACGTTATCGCGTTCGGCGGGCGCGTTATGGACGACTCAAAGCCCAAATACATAAACACCTCCGACACGCTTGTTTATAAGAAAAGCAACGGCGTTTTTGCCATGAACTTTGCAAAAAGCAACAACGGCGGCAAGCTGATTCTTGTTGAGGGCTATATGGACGTTATCGCCCTGCATCAGGCAGGCTTCACCAACGCCATTGCATGCCTCGGAACGGCGTTCACCAATGAGCAGGCAAACCTTTTGTCGCGCTACGCGGAGGAAATCATAATCTGCTACGATAACGACGAAGCGGGCAAAACCGCAACGGCAAGGGCTTTGGGCGTTTTGAGCAAAACGGGCTTGAAGCTTCGCGTTGTGCGCATGGCGGGCGGCAAGGATGCCGACGAGATTATCCGAAAGCACGGCAAGGAGCGGTTTGCAGACCTGCTGAAAGAAGCCTCCAACAAAACGGAATACAAGCTTCTTGAGGAAAGAGGAAAATATAACCTCGACACCGACGACGGCAAGCTGCGCTTTCTTATGGCGGCAACGCAGGTGCTTGCTTCCTGCGGAAGCATTGAGCAGGATATTTATGCAACGCGGCTGTCAAACGAGCTTGGGGTCAGCATTGAAAGCATAAAAGCCCAGCTTAAAACAGCTTCGGCGCGGCAAAGGCGGCTTGAAGAATCGCGCAAACGCACCGAAACGGAAGAAAAGCTGCTCAAAAGCAGCGAGGATAAAAACAACCCTGAAAGGGCAAAGAATCTGAGGGCGGCAAAGGCGGAAGAAACCCTGATTGCTTCCTTTATGCGCAACCCCGATTTTTATAATAAATTAAAAGAAAAAATTTCTCCCGATAATTTTGTTACCGCGTTTAACCGCAGGGTTTATGAATGCCTCATAAACGGCATTCAGGGCGGCTTTGAGCCGTCGCTGAGCCTGTTTTCGGCGGATTTCAGCCCGCAGGAAATGGATACGGTAACAAGAATATCGCTCCTCGGCGCAAACCTGAGCAACACCGTTAAGGAATGCGAGGATTGCATCGCCGTGCTTAAGGAATGCACCGCAAACAAGGTTGATAATGTGGCTTCTTTGAGCGATGAGGAATTTATGAAGCTTTTCAAGAAAAAATAATTTGTAGGATGTGATTTAAATGGAAGCAAATGAAAAGAAAACACCGTTTAAAGCGTTGGTGGAAAAGGGAAAGGCAGCAGGCAAGCTCACAACGCAGGAAATTGACACGGTAATTATCGAAATGGACCTCGACATTGAGGAGCTTGACAAGCTTTATGAAACGCTTGAAAGCAATAACATTGAAATCGTTGACGACCTTTCAAGCGCGGCGATTGAAAACTTTGATGTTGACCTGCCCAAATCCCTTGATATCGGCGGCGGTGACGACAAAAACGCGGCGGTTGATGACCCCGTTAAGGTTTATCTTAAAGAGATAGGCAGAGTTCCCCTTCTCACCCCCGAAGAGGAAATTGAGCTTGCAATAAGAATAACCGACAACGACCAGCACGCAAAGCAGAGGCTTGCCGAAGCAAACCTGCGCCTCGTTGTCAGCATTGCGAAAAGATATGTCGGCAGAGGCATGCAGTTCCTTGACCTTATTCAGGAGGGTAACCTCGGTCTTATCAAGGCGGTTGACAAGTTCGATTATACAAAGGGCTTCAAATTCTCAACCTATGCCACATGGTGGATTAGGCAGGCTATCACAAGAGCCATTGCCGACCAGGCAAGAACAATCCGTATCCCCGTTCACATGGTTGAAACAATCAACAAGGTTAAAAAGACAAACAGCCAGCTTCTCCACAAAAACGGCAGAGACCCCAGCGCGGAAGAAATTGCTGCAGAGCTCGGCATGCCCGTTGAAAAGGTGCGCGAAATCATGAGAGTTGCGCAGGAGCCCGTTTCGCTCGAAACACCCATCGGCGAGGAGGAGGACAGCCACCTCGGCGACTTTATCCCCGATGACGATGCTCCCGCCCCCGCAGACGCGGCATCCATGCTTCTTTTAAAAGAGCAGCTCAACGAAGTGCTCAAAACTCTCACCCCCAGAGAAGCAAAGGTGCTTGCACTCCGCTTCGGTCTTGAGGACGGACATCCTCACACCCTTGAAGAGGTCGGCAGCGAATTCGGCGTTACCCGCGAAAGAATCCGCCAGATTGAAGCAAAGGCTCTCCGCAAGCTTCGCCACCCCAGCAGAAGCAAGAAGCTTCGCGACTTCCTTGATTAATACAAAACAAAATGGCATGTATAGGAATCAACCTATACATGCCATTCTTATTTATTCATTTTAAATTACAGCTTCATTGCAACGTCCCATGCGCCCCAGATAACGGTGCGGAGGTTGCCGACCTTTGCGGCGTCGCCGATAACGTGAACATGCTTGCTCTTGGGTGCAAGCGGTGTGGGAACATAACCAACGGACATAACAACGGAATCAGCGGGGATATCAAATACCTTGCCGTCCTTATCCTTAACCTTTACGCTGCCTTCGTTGATTTCGCAAACCGATGTTTCAAGGTGAACGGGAACTTTGTTTGCCTTGAAGAAGTCGCGCAGATAGCTTGTGTTTGCAAGCGCAACACCGGGAGTTGTGATAAGGTCATCCTGCATTTCGATGATTGTGGGCTTTTTGCCGTTGAGATAAAGCTCATAAGCGATTTCACAGCCGGTAAGACCGCCGCCGATAACTGTTACGTTTTCGCCAACCTCTGCCTTGCCGAGAAGGAAATCAACCGCTTCGATTGCGGTGTCTGCGCCCTTAACGGGGATTTTTCTTGCCTTTGAGCCGGTTGCAACGATAACTTCGTCTGCACCGAGAGAAGCAATATCCTTAACCTCTGTGTTCATCTTAACTTCGATGGGCTGCTTTGCAAGCTCGCGGATATACCATTTGATAAGGTCACGGTCTTTTTCTTTGTATGAGGGAGCTGCCGCAGCAATGAATACGCCGCCGAGCTCGCCGCTCTTTTCATAAAGAGTTACCTTGTGACCGCGCTTTGCGCAAACGATTGCAGCTTCCATGCCGCCGATACCGCCGCCGATAACGGCAATCTTCTTTGATTTCTTGGCGGGCTTAAGGTTATATTTCTTGGACTGCATTGTCTGGGGGTTAAGTGCGCAGCGTGCAAGACCCATTGTGTCTGTAAGGTCCTGAGTGTTTGCATGACCCTTTGAGGATGAGAAGTTGAAGCAGCCGCTGTGGCAGCAGATGCAGGGCTTGATATCCTCAAGTCTGTCTTCGATAAGCTTTGTAATCCATTCGGGGTCTGTAAGGAACTGGCGGGCAATGCCAACG
>JAGAOT010000021.1 GCA_017623615.1 Clostridia bacterium
CTTGAATGGAAAACGGGCGAAAGAGGCGAAGGTATCTGCTTTGCAATGCAGACCCTTATCAACAAGATTGGTATGGCTGTCGGTGCATTCATCGGCGTTATTTCCTTCTCAGCTGCAGGCATCAACTCCGAAACAGGCTTCATTTCCGCAGAGGGCGCAAACACCCTTTGGAATATGCTTGTTCTCTCAGGCGTTATCAGCATGTTTGCCTGTGCAGTTCCCATGTTCTTCTATACAATAACAGAGAAGAAGCAGGCAAATATGGTTGCCGAAATTGAGGCAAGAAAAGCACAAACTGTTAAAAAATAACATGATATGATTAATCCCGCCGTAAGATTTTTCTTGCGGCGGGAAATTTTTTATAAAAATATTGAGATTTATTTAAAATAATGATATACTATTATGAAATAATTTTTGAGGTGAAAAGATGAAAAACAAGCAGGGCATATATCAGATAATTGCTGTTTTTGTTTCGGCTCTGCTTATTTTTGTTTCCTATATTTATATTGTCGGCGACGGCTCAATTTTCAAAGGCGAGCTTGACGGCGAGATAATCAAAGCCAAGGTTATCCGCGTTACCGATGTTCAAACGCAGAATGCAAGCGGCGATAACGAATTTATAACCGTGCGGTTTAAAGCGCAGGCACTCAACTCCGATTTGCGCGGAAAAACTCTTGATGCCGTTCAGGAAATTGACAAATCCTATGCTTTCAGCCCCCGCCAGGTTGAGCAGGGCGACAAGGTGTTGATTGACAGCTATGTTCAAAACGGTGAGCAGGTGTTTTATTTCGGTGATTTTATCCGCATAACTCCGCTTCTGTGGCTGCTTGTAATCTTCTGCGCCCTTGTTATTGCGTTTTCCAAAATGCAGGGGCTTAAAACTGTCATCTCACTCGGATTTACATGCGTTTCCGTTTTCTGCGTGCTTATACCCGCAATCCTTAACGGTCACAACATCTATCTTTGGTCAATTCTGGTTTGTGTATTTATAACCGTTATGACCCTTGCAATAATCAGCGGCTTCAACAAAAAAGCTCTCTGTGCAGGCATCGGCTGCGTTTGCGGCGTTATGTGCGCGGGTCTGATAACGCTTGTGACGGATAAATTTCTTAACATGTCGGGCCTGCTTGAAGAAGAGTCCATATATCTTCTTCAGCTTTATCCGGATAATCCGATAAACCTCAAAGCAATCATTTTTGCCATGATAATTGTCGGCGCGGTGGGCGCGGTTATGGACGTTTCAATGTCCATATCTTCATCCCTCTATGAATTAAGGCTCAAATCGCCCGATATCCGTCCGAAAGAGCTCATGAAATCGGGCTTCACCATCGGCAGGGATATGATGGGCACAATGGCAAACACCCTTGTGCTTGCATATATAGGCAGCTCTCTGACAAGCGTTTTGCTGCTTGTTGCATATAATTCAAGCATCGAGCAGGTTGTTAACAGAGAGATTATAATTGCGGAAATTTTGCAGGCACTTGCGGGCAGCTTGGGAATGCTTCTCACACTTCCGCTAACAAGCGCGATTTGTTCGGTTATATATTACGTTAAGGAGGAAAAATAATGCCTCTTGTAAAAATGAGTCCCTTGCTGAAAAAAGCTAGGGAGGGCGGATATGCAGTCGGCAGCTTCAGCGTTGCCAACATGGAAATGGTGCTCGGCGTGCTCAAAGCGGTTGAAGAAACAAAAAGCCCCGCCATTATTCAGATAGCCGAAGTAAGGCTCAACCATTCGCCCTTGGAGCTTATAGGTCCGTTAATGGTAGCTGCGGCAAAAAACAGCAGCGTGCCCGTTGCCGTTCATTTTGACCACGGCAAAACGCCCGAAAAGATAAAGCAGGCACTCGATATCGGCTTCACAAGCGTTATGCTGGACGGCTCGCATCTTCCGTTTGAAGAAAATGTCGGAATAACGGCAGAAATCAAGAAGCTTGCCGCGCAATACGGCGCGGACTGTGAGGGTGAAATCGGCTGTGTCGGCGGCAGCGAGGACGGCAGCGAGGATATAGCGATAAACTGCACTTCACCCGCGCAGGCACTTGAATTCTATGAAAAAACCGGAGTTGACGCACTTGCCGTTGCAATAGGCAACGCTCACGGCAACTATAAGCAGGCACCCAAGCTCCGCTTTGATATCCTTGAACAGACCGCAAGCCTTGTTGAATCCCCTCTTGTGCTTCACGGCGGCACGGGAATACTTCCCGAGGGCTTCAAAAAATGCATAAAATTGGGTATAAATAAAATAAACATAGCAACCGCAACCTTTGACTCCGTTGAGCAAAGCGCAAGGGAAGCTTATGCAAACGGCGCAATAAAAGGCTATTACGATTTGCAGACTGCAGAGGTTGAGGGCGCATACCGCAACGCACTCAAACATATAGATATTTTCGGATGTGCAGGAAAAGCATAAGAAAGGACAAAATAAAATGAGCTATATTGAATTTGATAAAACCAAGGCACTCGATGTTATCCCTATCGGCAGAATCGCCATTGATTTTAACCCTACCGATATGAACATGCCGCTCTCACAGAGCAGCAATTTCAACAAATATGTTGGCGGTTCACCCGCAAATATAGCAGTCGGTCTTGCAAGGCTCGGTGCAAAGTGCGGCTTTATCGCAAGGGTTTCCGATGACCAATTCGGCGACTATGTTGAGAATTATTTCAAGGCAGACGGCATTGACGTTTCTCATGTTTTCAGATGCGAAAACGGCGAAAACCTCGGTTTGACCTTCACCGAAATCCTCAGCCCCACACAGAGCAGCATTCTTATGTATCGCGAGGGTGTTGCGGATTTGCAGGTATGTGTTGACGATGTTGACGAGGAATATATAAAGAGCGCAAAGGCTGTTGTTATTTCGGGTACGGCTCTTTGCGCAAGCCCGTCAAGAGAAGCCGCTCTCAAAACACTTTTCCTTGCAAAGAAAAACGGTGTAGTCGTTATTTTTGATATCGACTACAGAAGCTATACATGGAAAAACAAAGACGAAATTTCGCTCTATTATTCAATCGCCGCAAAGAACAGCGACATAATTCTCGGTTCCAGAGAGGAATTTGACCTCACCGAGGCAGTTGAGGGCGTTTGCGCAAGCGACGAGGAATCCGCGGCACGCTGGTTTTCCTATGGCAACAAGATTGTAATTATCAAGCACGGCAAGGAGGGCTCCGTTGCCTATCTTGACGACGGCTCGGCATATAAGGTTAAGCCTTTCCCCGTAAAGATGCTCAAGGGCTTTGGCGGCGGCGACGGCTATGCTTCCGCATTTATTTATTCGCTCCTCAACGGCAAGAGCGTTCCCGATGCGCTTGAATTTGCAACGGCTTCTGCTTCGATGCTCGTTTCTGCCCACAGCTGCTCTGCGGCAATGCCCTCGGCACAGGCTGTTCAGGAATTTATCGACAAAACCAAGCCCACGTCGGGAGAGGTTATTGAAAAAATCAAGTGATTTTTAAATGTAGGGGTCGATGCCCGCATCGACCCTTGCATAAATATAATATTTCCGCCCGTGGCGCAGTTGGATAACGCAGCAGATTCCGATTCTGAAGAACGGGGGTTCGAATCCCTTCGGGCGGGCCAAACAGTGCCTCTTGCGAGGCTAAGATAAGAGATAATATTGAATAAATAATAGATAATAGTGAACGAAAAAAGGGCGCTGTTTGTATTATTATCTATTCTTTATTATCTCTTCTTTATTTTTTAGCTTGAGAGGATATCACAATGAAAAACAAATCAACGATAGTCTTTACCGGTGACATCGGTTTTGACAGATATATGTACGGCAAGTGGAATGACGATGAGCTTCTTTCATCCGAAGTTCTTGATTTTTTGCACAGCGCAGACCATGTTGTTGCAAATGTTGAGGGTCCCGTTGCGCCGGTTGAGCAAAACACAACCAAAGACGGCGTGCAGCAGCTTTTGCACACAATCGACCCAGAAGCTGTGAAAGTGCTCAACAAAATGAATGCGGATATTTGGAATATCTGTAACAATCATATCATGGATGCCGGCGAATACGGCATTAAAAGCACGCTTGAAATTGCCGCCGAAAACAAAGTGAAAACCATCGGCGCGGGTATGAATATACACGAGGCAAGGCGACCCGTGCTTCTTGACGAAGCGGGCGGAATAGGCATGTTTGGCGTGGGATATCAGCGTGCATGCAGAAAAGCCGATGAAAACAAGGCGGGTTGCTACAGTTGGAGCGACCTTGAAGAAATTCAGAATACAATAAATGAAATAAAAAAGACATGCCGCTGGTGCGTGGTTGTTGCCCATGCGGGCGAGGAATTTACTCCGCTGCCGTCGCCTTATACAAGGGAGAGATACCGCAAATACCTTGAAATGGGTGCGGATATTGTTATAGGTCATCATCCGCATGTGCCGATGAATTATGAAACCGTTGGCGACAAGGTGATTTTTTATTCGCTCGGCAACTTTATTTTCGACACGGATTATCAGCGTTCGCAGTTCAACACCGAGCTCGGTCTGCTTGTGAAAATTAATTTCACCGAAAGCGAGTTTTCCTGGGAGCCGATGGGATTGGAGATTCTCCGCGATTGCGAGCATGTAGTTAAAGCACCGCTTCCGAGGATTTTTGTTGATGTGCAGGAAGAAGAATTTAATCTTCTTTCACCGCTTTCAGCCAAAATGCATATTGCCGCAACAAAGCGACAGATGACATATTTGAATCCTCAACGATTCAAGGCTGCAACCGAAGAAGAATGGGCGGAACACTTTGCAGAGCCGCTCCGCACGGGTCGCGTGCCGGGCGAAACGCTGGATTTCTTCATTCTATGCCCTCTTGCCGAAAAAGCAGAAGCGGGCGAATGGAAAAAAAGCAAGCTTGAAGACGTTAAGCAATATATTTTAGAGCAGATGTAATTTAATCGTTTATTTAATAATGTTGAACGCAAAAAGAGCTGACTCACGAATGAAGTGAGTCGGCTCTTTTTTATAGAATAGATTTTGCTTGGCTTTCGCGCGGGGCAATTATTTCTATTAAATAAAGTATACATTAAAAGCCCAAAATACAACGAAAAAAGAATATTAATGAAAACGCCGCAGATAATAAAGTTAAATTACGTTTTGAGGTGATTATATGCCTGTCAGACAGGGAAGATATACCTTGCTTTTGCCGTCTGCGCCGAGAATTGAGGGGTATGCAGCGGTTGCGGGCAAAAAAGAGAGCGAGGGACCTCTTGGCGAGGAGTTTGATTATATTTACGGTGATGCATCCGCAGGGGAAAAGTCATGGGAAAAGGCGGAGAGCGTTATCCACCGCGATGCCGTTTCGCGTGCCATAACAAAAGCCGGCATTTCCGCGCAGGATGCCGATGTTATTTTTGCGGGCGATTTGCTTGACCAATGTACGGGCACAACCTTCGGCATAAGGGAGCTCGGTATTCCGTTTGCGGGAGTGTACGGAGCGTGCTCTACGATGGCTCTTACCATGGCGGCGGCAGCCGCTTGCGTTGACAGCAGAATTGCCGATATCGCCGTTGCCTCCACATCATCGCATTTCTGTTCTGCCGAAAAGCAGTTTCGCATGCCTCTTGAATACGGCGGACAGCGCACACCGACCGCGCAATGGACAGTTACGGGCGCGGGGGCGGCGGTGGTCGGCAGACGCGAAGGCAAAGCCAAAATAGAGAAAATAATCATCGGCAGAATTCAGGACTACGGCATCAAAGACCCCAACAACATGGGTGCGGCAATGGCACCCGATGATGTTAAAATAACACCATGGCACACGGATATCATACAAATTCCCAAAACGAAAGGTTGTGTATATGGTCTGTTGTTTGTGACAGATTAATTTTATCAATATTAAAGAAAAAAGTCAGTGATTAAAGCCTTAACTTCCTTATGAAATGTCGCCCAATCGAGGAGCATTTTTTTGTTGTATTATTTATAATGATATGGTAAAATATAATAAATAGACTTATTTTTTTCTGAAACAGGTGTTTTGATGAAAAAGAAATCAAAGAAAAAAAGAATACTTGCGTTACTCCTGCTGATTCCCTTTGTGCTGATAATCGGCACGGTTGCAGGCATTGCCCTGCCTCTGATAATCAGCTATAACAACAACGCCTACGAAGATGTGGATATTGTTGAGAGAAGCGATGAATACGTTGTGCCAGAAACAGACCCGCAGCCTGAGGAATGGGCAGATGTTACTCTCAGAGAAGAAGATGTCGGCAGAGATATAACAACGGGTGAAACTCTTGCAAACAATGTTAACAAGGGCGGAAGCAACGGTCAGGTCGGAGACGGGCTTGACAGAAACGCATCCTTCGGAAGAACAGAAAATGTTAAGAGTGTTTACGGAAAAACACCTATTTATAAAGTTGAAAAGAAAGACCCGAATATCGAAAACATTCTTGTGCTCGGAACAGACTCGAGAGATGTTACCAAGGAACGCGGCAGAAGCGATGCCATGATTGTTGTGTCCTACAACAAAAAAACAGGCTCTGTCAAAATGATTTCCATTCTTCGAGATTCGCTTGTTCCCATTGAGGGCAGAGGCTGGAACAGAATCAATGCGGCTTATTCATTTGACGGTGTAGGGCTTGCCGTAAACACGGTCAACCAGCTTCTTGATTTGGATATTCAGCGATTTGTTGTTGTTGATTTTAACGGCGTTACAGATTTTATCGACAAGGCGGGCGGGGTGACAATCAGCCTCACGCAGAAAGAGGTTGATTATCTGACAAACTACAGCGGCGGCAAGGTGCATTATGAGGTAGGCCCGAACAAGTTCAACGGCGACAGAACGCTTGCCTATATGAGAATACGTAAGATTGACAGCGACTTTAAGCGCACCGAAAGGCAGAGAAAAGTTATTGAGACCCTTGCGCGAAAGATAATCAGCGAAAAGAGCCTTTCCGAAATATATGATTTAACCAATTTCGCATTCGGACTTGTCAAAACAAACATCAGTCTTTCCGAACTTACATCGGTTATAGGTAACGTTGCATCGGATGCCGTTCAAAACGGGCTTGACATGGAGTCGCATCACGTGCCTTTCAGCGATGCATATACCTATAAGTATTATAACGGCATGGCGATTGTTTCGTTTGACATCAATGATGCCGCAAGAAGAGTAAACAAAATAATTTACGGGTGATTATATATGTTGACACAGAATGTAAATCTTGTCGGAAAGACCGTGCTTGTTACCGGCGCGGCAGGCTTTATCGGCTCAAATCTTGTTGCCGAGCTTATGAAAACCGTTGACAGAATTAAGATTGTCGGTATCGACAACATGAATGATTATTATGATGTTTCAATCAAGGAATACAGACTTTGCGAGATTGAAAAGCTTGCCGCAGAGAAAAGCGGATGTGAGTGGACTTTTATAAAAGGCAATATTGCCGACAGAGTGCTGATTGACGAATGCTTTGAAAAATACGGATTTGATGTTGTTGTCAACCTTGCCGCTCAGGCGGGTGTTCGCTATTCAATCACAAACCCCGATGTTTATATCGAAAGCAATATCATCGGCTTCTATAATATCCTTGAAGCTTGCCGCAATCATCCCGTCGAGCATCTTGTATACGCTTCTTCTTCAAGCGTTTACGGCTCAAACAAAAAGATTCCCTACAGCACAGACGACAAGGTTGATAACCCCGTCAGCCTTTATGCGGCAACAAAAAAGAGCAATGAGCTTATGGCTCATTCTTATTCGAAGCTCTATAACATCCCCTCAACGGGTCTTCGCTTTTTTACCGTTTACGGACCCGCAGGCAGACCCGATATGGCTTATTTCGGCTTCACAAACAAGCTCAGGGCAGGGGATAACATTCAAATTTTCAATTTCGGCAACTGCAAAAGAGATTTTACATATGTTGACGATATTGTTGAGGGCGTGAAGCGTGTTATGCAGTGTGCTCCTGAAAAAGAAAACGGCGAGGACGGGCTTCCCGTGCCGCCATACAGAGTTTATAACATCGGCAACAACAGCCCCGAAAATCTGCTTGATTTTGTTGATATTCTTCAGCAGGAGCTTATCCGCGCTGATGTCTTACCCGAAGATTATGACTTTGAGGCGCACAAACAGCTTGTTCCCATGCAGGCAGGCGATGTGCCCGTTACATATGCTGACACATCCGCACTTGAAAGAGATTTCGGCTTCAAGCCCTCAACCTCTCTGCGTGAAGGACTTCGTAAGTTTGCAGAGTGGTATAAAGAATTCTATATGTGATTTGGGGAGATATTATGGAAAACAAGAAATACAGTATAAAGCAAGGCTTTGTTGTCAGAGAAATTGCGGGAGAATATATCGCCGTACCCGTTGATTCTTCATGCGGCACAAACATAGTGGTTCTCAATCCCGTCAGCAAATTTCTTTGGGAAGAGCTCAAAGAAGAAAAGTCGTTTGACGAATTGCTTGATGCAATGCTGAAAAACTACGATGTTTCAAAGGAAGAAGCTGAATCGGATTTAAAGGATTTTTTGATGCAGCTTATAGAAAACGGATTGTTTAATTAAGCACAAAAAGGGGGCTGTTTTACAGCCCCCTTTCTTTTAAAAAACGACCCTATGCAAGGTGAGGTCAAACCAATTATAATCCTAAAATCTGCTTTTTCTTTGCATCGAATTCTTCTTGTGAGATTATGTTCATATCAAGAAGCTCCTTGAGTTTAATTAAATCATCGGGAGTGTCGGTTTTCTTTTCTTCGGTTACGGCGGGAGCTTCTTTTTTCTGTCTTTCTATCAAAAGCTTGTTGATTTCGTTATACATTTCATTGGCGTTTTTGATAAGCAGGAATTTGATTTTTCCCGAAGCGGATGAAACGGCAACGCCTTTGAATGCGCGCAATGTGGCGGTTGCTGAAATTGAGTCAAAGGGCAGGTCAACTCGTTTTCCCCAAGCAACCTTGCCGTAAATTCTTTTGTCGGTGACAACCATTTCATATGATGAGAGCCAAAATTTGATTAAAAATGCCAAAAGAGCCAACAGCACGAAAGGACAAAAACCTACAACAAAAAATTCCAAAGAATTAAATCTCGGAGGATTCATATACGCGCAATTAAGTTTTTCGAACGAATCTTTAATAGATTTCTCAATATAGCCGGTTTCATATGAGTATTGGTAATCATAAATATACTCGGTGTCATAGCAGTAGGAGCTGTGAGTATGTTCTTTATAAACGTCGTATCGTCTGCACAAATCCGATATTTCATAAATAAGAACTATCAATAGAAATATTGCACCGATTGCTATTAATGCTCTGAACAATTTTTTGACTTTATATTGCTCGCTTTTAATGATGATGTTTTCTTCCATGAAACAAAACCCCTTTACTTTTATTGACATTCACTAAATGTCATGTTATTTGTGATTATAGCATATAATTTTCTTGTTGACAAGCACTGAATGTCAAGAAAAGAGGAAATTTATGTTTATAAACAAAACAAACGAGGGGCTTAACAATGCTTGCGGAAAGAATATTGCAAGGCTGCGTATGAATTTGAAAATATCCCAAAGGGCTCTTGCGGAAATGATGCAGCTTGTCGGGATTGATATTGACAAAAACGCAATCCAGCGCATTGAATGCGGCAAGCGTTATGTTACCGATATCGAAATTGTTGCGTTTGCAAAGATATTTAAGGTGTCATTTGACGAGCTTTTACTTTAAAAAAATCGGAGCAACTCCATTAGAGAGCTGCTCCGATTTTCTGTTGTTTTTTAAAATCCGCCGCCGACGGTAATTATATAATCAATTTTTGCGTCGGCTTTGTTAATCATAATGCCGCTGATGTAAAGATGCCTGATTTCGGGGTCGCAAGTGTATTTCCATGTGCCTTTTTCGATAATGCCGCTTTCGTTTATTTTAACCTTTAATGTGGCATTGACATAGTTGACCGCGATATCCGCATTTTCAACATCGACATCAAACTGAGGAAATTCCGCAAGAACCTTTGAAATATCGCCGAGAACGGTTATTGCATGGCCTACCGTGCCTGCATATGGGTCAGCATGAATATCGTCTGTTTGGTTTTTCATTGTCATTTCAACAACGGTATATTTGCCGCTTTTGTATGCTTTGATGCTTTTGGCGTCGGAAGCGGTGAGTGCGCTGAAGCCGCCCGTTATGCCGTCAAAATCCAACGCGTTTTTCTCAATGACGGAAGCGATGGCAGGCTCAAGTATTTTGATGAAAAATCCGAGCGCACCGTCACCGTCGTTGATGATAAGCTCATCCAAAACCATAATTTGCGTTGATTTTGCGGTGGGATTGGTTTTTTCTGCTGCTTTTTTATAGAAATCTATGATTTCTTCGTTTGTCCATGTTGAAGGGTCATTTTCAATGGCGGGCGCGGTTGAAATTTCAGTTAAGCTTTCGTTCGCATTAACCGAAGTCGCGGTTGATGCTTCAACAGTTGTTTCAACTTCGGTTACTTCGTCGGAAACAGATGATGTTGCTGTTCCCGAATACGAATCGTTTTTTGCTGTAGGGGCGGGGTCTTTGCTTTCGTTATTGCAAGAAACGAACAGCACAAGCATAACGAAGGTCATCAACAGAGCAATAATTTTTTTCATATTTACACTTCCTATGCAACAAGGAATTTGTATTTTGCAACGCTGTAGAGGGGGATGAAGGGCACCATGATAGGCGTTGTTTTAACATATTTCTGATATTCGGGGTCGTTGCCGTAGTTTTTATTCTGGCGAAGCTCAAGGCGGCGTGCACCGCTGAACATAACAAAGATAATGCCTATGTAGCCGATGAGGGCAAGCACCCACTGACCGACCCCCGTAAGGGCATTTGCGCCTGAAACAAGAACGCCGGTCCAGAAAATCATTTCGCCGAGATAGTTGGGGCAGCGAACAATTTTATATAAGCCGGTGTCGCAGAAACGCTTGGGATTCTTTTTCTTGGATTTGCTTTTCTGCATGTCGGCAACAGTTTCAAAAACAATGCCGAATGCCATGATGATAATTCCCGCGATGCACCAACCGTCGGTTTTTCTTTCATTAAGCAGGCGGTAGAAAACGGGGAGCACCTGCGTAACATACAAAGCACCGCAGGTTACCCAAATAGCGCATTTAACGCCGAAAGGCATTGTTTTGCCGTCTTTGATTTCGGTCTTCATTGTGTTGCGGTATGCCGCGCTTTTAAGCTCGCGGATAAGCAGATAACCGCCCAAACGGCAGCCGTATATCATAAACAGAATGCAGGCGATAATGGTGCCGATGCTTAATGTTTCGCGGAAAAGAATCAGCATGAGCGCGCCAAGACCCGCGATTGAAAAACCGTAGCCGAGAGAGATGAAATAAACATACTTATAAAAGCCAATCGAACTGATGAGCATTGCGGCGGCAAAAAGCAGCCAGAATGAAAGGGGGATAACAGCGGACATAAAAATTCTCCTTTAAAAGTTTTTATTAAAATCTAAGTACGGATTTTATTTTTGATTTGAGCTTGCCGAAAATAACGGTTTCTTCATAGGGAACAACGGGTGCGGCATTCTCGGCGGTGAGGGGAACAAGTGATTCACCGTCAAGATTAACCATGAACTGCGGGAGGTCGGAATAGCTCCAAACGTTTATCTGCTCATCGCTGAAGGCAACAAGGTTAACCAAATCCGCGATATATTCTTCAGCGCAGGTGTGGCGCAGGTTTTTGCCGAACCATGTTATATCGGGGAATGCGCAGGTTGAAGCGTCAATCTGATTATCGGCGGAAACGTGGTTTTTGCCGCAGGAGCATTCCTTTGCCTGAACATAGCCGCTACCGAGAGTGCCGTCAACCTCGGCGCAGGTTGCTCCGAAGCTTTCGTCCGCGGTCAGAATCGTGCCGTCGCTCATTCTGCCTCCGTCGGAGGTGAGAGGCATCATTGTGTAGCCGTATTCAGCGATTATCGCCGTGTTGATGCCGTCATCAAGAAGCGACTGAATGATTTTCGTGCCGTTTGCCTGAACGCATTCGTGATAGTAGTCGCTCTTTCTGATTATTTCGGCATATTTCGCCTGCTTTTCGGGAGTGTCGAAAATAAGAGCTTTTGCCGCGGCATACTCCTCCTGCGACATAAGAGCATAGAAGCCGGGGATTGTTGCAATGTTATCCAGAACGCTGTTGCCGAAGCCGTTTTCAACAAGCTTTTGATTAAGGTCGTTAACATAATTGACTACGGGGTCAAACGCGCCCACAACATAAAGCAGGTCAAGGATTTTGCAGATTGCCTCGGTGGTGGGATTGCCGCTCATTATTTCGGAAAGGAAGCGCATGAGCGAGGTGCTGTCCGCTTTGATGTTGCCCGAAAACGGGTCGCCGCAGCATGCAACGCCGTTCATCGCGCCTGCAATGAAAACAACGGCTTCAATGTGATTGCTTTCGGAATAATCCTCCGTGTTGTAATAGTATTCAAAAAGATATGTCATAAGAACGGCTGTGCCCATGCTCATCGAGGCTAAAACAACCTTGTCGGAGCCGGTCATGCTCATGATATATTTGATATATTCATCAAGCTGTGCCGCGATTGTGCTCATGTCATAACGCCAGTCATACACAAAAACATATGCATTTTCATAGCCTGTGCCGTCATGAAACGCATAGTTGCTTTTTCTGTCGATATATGTGTCGGGGTCGGGGATTCCGTTTTCGTCGCATGCAAAATCGCCGAAAAGCTGACCCGCAACATCCGCCAGAAGCTCTGTGATTGCCTCGTAGTCGTTAATGATAAGATAAAGCAGAAGCTTGCCGATGTTGCTGAAAATAACGTCAACAATGAGGTCGGCGGGCATGCCCCAAATCCGAACATCGTCGTCGGGCGTTTCTGTTGACATGGCTTTATAGAATGAGCCGCCCATACCTTCAACAAGAATAACAGGCGCATCGTATTCAAGATTTTTTAAACTCTCCTGATACGAAACGGTGACTGTGTCGGATGCCTGACCCGCAGAAGCTCCCGTAACGCAAACACCGAGAAGCATGCAAAGGCAGAGTGTCAGCGCGGTTAATTTTTTAAACACGTAACTCATGGTATTCCTCCCTAACAAGTATATATTTTTAGATTATCACAACCCCAAAATGATGTCAACCGAAAGAGACGTTATTTGTAATTATTTAGCGGACTTTTCCGTTTTCGGTTGACATGTTCTGCGAAAAGTTATAAAATAAATTGTTAATATTTTTTGAAACGGAGTGTTAGATTTGGCAGTTAAAAAGCTCAAGTATTTTGCAGGCGGCAAGTGGCTTGATTCCACATGCGAAAAATACATGGATGTTTATAACCCCAGCACGGGTGAGGTTATCGCTCAGACACCCTGCTGCACAAAGGACGAGGTTAACCACGCCGTTGAATGCGCAAAGGAAGCCTTCAAAAGCTGGTCAAATGTGCCCGTTATGAAAAGGGTGCAGATAGTTTTTAAATTCCGCGAGCTTCTTGATGAACATATGGACGAGCTTACGGAAATCTGTGCAAGAGAGCACGGAAAGGTATGGAGCGAAGCAAAGGGCGATATCCTCAAGGTTAAGGAGCCCGTTGAGCTTGCATGCTCCGCGCCCTCGCTTCTTATGGGCGAAAGCATGAGAGATACTTCATCCGGCTATGATACAACTCTTTACAGAGAGCCCGTAGGCGTTTTTGCGGGCATTGTACCCTTTAACTTCCCCGGCATGATTCCCATGGGCTGGATGTCACCGCTTTGCATTGTTTGCGGCAACACAATCGTGCTCAAAGCTGCTTCCATGACCCCCATGACCTGCATGAGGCTTGCAGAGCTTTGGCAGGAGGCGGGTCTGCCCGACGGCGTTATAAATATCGTTACATGCTCCAGAAACGAAGCTGAAATCTTTATGGACCACCCCGATGTTAAAGGTATCACCTTTGTCGGCTCAACAAGCGTCGGTCTTCACATTTATTCAAGAGCTGCCGCAAACGGCAAGAGAGTTCAGGCTCTTTGCGAAGCCAAGAACCACGGACTTGTTCTTGAAGACGCCGCTCTTGAAAGAAGCGCAAGAGGCATTATCAACTCCTCATTCGGCTGCGCGGGTGAACGCTGCATGGCTCTGCCCGTTATCGTTGCGCAGGAAAGCATTGCCGATGAGCTTGTCGGTTATCTTGTTAAGTTTGCAAAAGAGCTTAAGCTCGGCCCTGCATATGATAAAGAATCCACTCTCGGCCCCGTTGTTACCGAGGCTCACAGACAGTCCATTCACAAGTGGATTGAAAAGGGCATCGAAGAGGGTGCGGAGCTTATTCTTGACGGCAGAAACCCCGTTGTTCCGGGCTATGAAAACGGCTTTTATGTAGGCCCCACAATCTTTGACCATGTTACAGAGGATATGACTGTCGGTCAGAGAGAAATTTTCGGACCCGTTCTCTGCGTTAAGAGAGTTAAGGATTTTGAAGAGGGTCTTGCGGTTATGAACGCCAATCCCTTTGCAAACGGCTCCGTTATTTTCACCCAGAGCGGCTACTATGCAAGAGAGTTTGCAAAGAGAACGGATGGCGGTATGGTCGGCGTTAATGTCGGCATTCCCGTTCCCGTCGGCGTGTTCCCGTTCACGGGTCACAAGCAGTCATTCTTCGGCGACCTTCATTGCCTCGGCAAGGACGGCTTCCGTTTCTACACCGAAACAAAGGCTGTTACAACCCGCTGGTTTGACGAGGAAGAAATGAAAGCCCAGCATGTTGACACATGGGACGGATCAGTCGGCGGCGACCTTAAATAAAATGAATAAAAAATGCGGTGTACAGATTTCTGTACACCGCTATTTTTATTTGTTGACAATTTTATTTACGATAACACCCAGGCGGGTATCGCCGAACTTCTTTTTAAGTTCCTGCTGTTTTGTCAGGGGCTTTGCTTCGGGCAATTTGGTGATAAATCTTGCCATATCGCCGTCGTCGCAGGTGAACGGCTGTGTCATGCAAATGCCGCCCTTGCCCTTGAGCTGAGCGCGAACATAGCAGCTTATTTTATCGCTGTGCTCACGCAGACGAATTACGGAGGTTATTTCGCCGTCAGCATCAAGTGTTTCGCTTTGAATGATTTCGCCGTCGGCAATCCACTCAATCGCGCTGCAGTTTTTGCCGCTCAGGGTTATTGTGTCGGATTCGTCGTCAACCTTGATTTGGGTAACAACGGGCCATGCACCCTCGCCCTTGAAATCCTCGCCAAGCTCATTTTTTGCATAGCGGGCAACGGCAAAAAATCTGCCGTTTTCCATTGCATCGCGAAGATTGCTCAAAGAAAATTCGGGCAATATGAAATCCATGAATGCCGTGTCGATTTCGCAAACTCTGTGCGCATCGCTGTTGCCGAAGCCCCAAACCGTGCGCTCACCCTCGGGGATAAGAGTTTTCAAAAGCTCATCCCACAAAATTCGGTCGCTTCTGTTGGGTCTGTCATACATGTTGAGCACCTCGATGCCCATGCAGGACTTATATCTGCGAAGCAAATCCGCAAAGAATGCAATGTTTTCAGGCACCTTTGCACAGGAGGGGTCTTTATATGCGCCGAGCCAGTCGGTGGGGTGATTGATGTGAGAAATACCGCCGCTCGCCTCGATTTTTTTCAGCGGAGTTTCAAAATCATTTTCCTTGCCGCAAATGCCCTCACATGCCGCATCCGTGAAATAGCCGTTGACATGGTTTTTCATAAGGGTGAACATGTTGGCTTCAATGGCATCGGGCACGCACTCAAGCCCGCGCTTTTTTGTGCGTGTGTTTGCGGTTGTTTTGTAAATGCCGCTCTGAATGGCATGGTATTGACCCGTTGAGGGGTGCTCACGTTTGCCGTGCCAAAGATTTTGAAAAAGGAAAAGGGGGATTATTGAGGGCGGTTGGTCCCACTCCTTGCCCAGAATGCCATGCTCCGCAAAGGCGAGAATGTCAAAATCAAGGTCATAAAAGCCCTCAACCATCTCGGTCATTGTGTTGTTGGCGTCGCTGTAGGTGGAGTGAGTGTGAAGATTTGTTTTGTAGTGGTTATCCGCATTGCCGATAAGCGATTCTACGCTTTCATACGGATTTTTTATGTTGTAATTAACGGATTTTTCAGCCATAATAATTCTCCGTGTTTATTAATAGATTAACCATGCCAATGCTTTTGAAAGCATTTTGAGGAAGATGTGGAAATCGCCGAGAGCAATCCAAGCCTTTGCTTCTGCAGTGCTTCTGCCGATGGAAGCAGCAAATTCGGGGTCTGCTGCTGCGGCATCATTAACCGTGATAACCTCTGAAGTGAAATTCCACGGGTCATCCTCTTTGATGGTGATAAGGCGGCTGCCTCTTACAAATTCATTGCCGTATGCATTCATTGAAACGCCGGGTGTGTTGATAAGCTTAATGCCATCAAGCTCTGCTTCATAGCTGTTGATGTGGTCATGACCTACAAGAAGTCCGAGAACATCGCCTCTTTCAACCATTGCGTCAAACTGACCGTGGTTAAAAACGCCGGGCGAGGGGGGCTCAAGCATGAAGCCAATGAATGAGCTTGTATCGGGGTTGAAAACGGAATATGTTGTGCCGTCATAGGTTTCGGTAACAAAAGGAATTTCAAACAGAGCCTTCGGGAACATAACATCGTAAATTTCCTTAACGATGATGTGCTGGAATGCAAGCGAGGGAACCTTTTCGCCTGCCTTGGCTTCAAGAGCCTTGCTCGTTTTCTGATACCATTCAATCTGGTCTTTTCTTACGCAGTCATAGCCGAGTCTTTCGCCGTTTTCGTCCTCAACATATGAGCCGGAGTCAAACAGCCAAACATTGAACTTAACTTCGCTTCCTTCGGAGGCGTAAACGGGCAGGTTGTGGGTGGCTGTGCCGCTCATTTCGGGCACTGCATCGTATGCAAGGCAGTATTTGCCGCCGAATTTCTGATAATATTTGAGAAGAGTTTCTTTGTCAACGCCCTGCTCGTGGTCATGGTTGCCGAAAACAAGGGTGAAATAAACCTTATTTTCAACAAACGGAGTAACCAGCTCTTTTATTGCATCGGGCTTGTATTCCTTAAGGCAAACGCAGTTGTCGCCGCCGAGAACAACAAGGTCGGGCTTATATGTTTTGAGCATATGGTTTATGTATTTGAACATGTTTTCTTTTGCGGGGTAGCCGTCCTGGCAGTCGCAAATGTGAAGGATTTTGAACTCGCCGTTTTCATCAAAGCGGAGAGTGCTGCTTTTTGCCGCGAATGCGGGCATTGCCATGCCGAAAACAAGGCAAAGTGAAAGTATAACCGAAAGAAATCTTTTCATTTTTTACCTCCGATAGTGTTATAAATAAAAGGGCACTGTTATAAAAAGTGCCCTTTTGTTATTATCAGTCAAGCTTTGCTTTAAGATAATTGTCGTAAAAATCCTTAACGCCTGCGTAGAAATCGTCAACGGTGCCGTCATTCTTCATGATGTAGTCAGCCATTTTCTCGCTTTCGCTGGTGTGGAAAATCTCTTCCTCGTGAAGGTCGTTTTCGCGAAGCTTTTCGATGCTCTTGCCATCTCTTTCGGAGCCTCTGGCAAGCATTCTCTGATAACGAACCTCGTCATCGCTGATAACAACGTCAACAAGAACAAACTTGTCGCCGAATGCCTTTTTGAAAACCTCGATGTCTGAGGGAGGACGGATGCCCGAAACAAGGAAGTTGGGGCTGTCTGATTCCTTAATCTTCTTAACAATCATTTCAGGGAAGAAGGTCTGACCGTTAGCGGTCATATACTTCTTTGAGGTTGCGTGAAGATTGTCACGGGTGAGCTCAAGACCGTCCTGAGCGGCAAGCTCTCTTACAACATCGCCGATTGAAATCATGGGGAAACCGTATGTTTTTGCAACATATTCAAGGAAGAAATCCTTGCCTGTGCCGTTTTTGCCGACAGCAGCTAAAACCATTTTAATTACCTCCAAATATTTGATAAATAAATTTTACATTATTAATAAGAGTTTGTCAACGGATTTATTTTTACTTTGTAACCTTTCTTACGTCCTCTTCCTTGCCGAGAACAAGCAGATGCTCATCCTTTTCAAAGTGGCTTTCGCCCGAAATAACGGGGGTTACAACGCCGTTTTTCTTTGTTGCCAGCACGGCGAGATTATATTTAACGCGGAAATTCAGTTCTCTTACGGTTTTGCCCGCCCAACGGTCAAGAACATCAATCTCATAAATGGAGTATTCGCTGCCGAGGTTGATATAGTCAAAAATATGCTCGCTGCTTTCTCTGACCGCATAACGCTCCGCCATGTTTTTTTCGGGATAGATAACGGCATCCGCGCCGTTGCGAAGAAGAAATTTTTCCTGAATATCCCTATCTGCCTTGCTGATAACCTTTTTTGCGCCGCATTCCTTGAGCAGGCTTGTTATTTCAAGGCTGTTCTGAAAGTTTTCGCTGATGCAGACAAAGCAGGTGTCAAAAGAGGGTATGTCAAAGGTTTTGAGGACCTCGATGTTGGTGCAGTCGCCGATTTTTGCGCTCACAACATAGGGAAGCATATCCTCAACGGCCTCTTCCTTTTCGTCAACTATCATTATTTCGCAGTCACGCTTTGCAAGGCTTCGACAAAGGTGATGACCGAAGTGACCCATGCCGATGATTAAAAATGATTTCATATTACTCACCTTATCCTATTGTGATTTTTTCTCTGGGATTTTTAACGGGCGGTGCCGCTTTCTTTTCCATAAGTGCAAGGGCAAATGATACGCTGCCGACCCTGCCGCAGAACATGAGAAATGCAACAATCAGCCTTGATGCCGTTGCAAGGTCGCGGGTTATGCCCGTTGTCATGCCGACCGTGCCGATTGCCGAAACGCATTCGAAAATAACATCGCCTATATCAAAATCAGGCTGGATTGCAAGAATTGCAATAATTCCGAAAATTGCAAGGCTCATGTTTGTGAAAACAACGGAGCTTGCCTTGTGGATTGCATCCTTTTCAAGCCGCCTGCCGAAAACGCCCTTGGACTGCCTGCGGGTTATGCCGTTAAAGGTTGAAATTGCAATAACGGCAAGAGTGGTTGTTTTGATGCCGCCTGCCGTTGAGCCGGGTGAGCCGCCGATAAACATAAGGAACACCGTTAAAATTTTGCTTGCGGGGGAGAGGGCGGCTGTGTCGGTTGTGTTAAAGCCTGCGGTTCTTGCCGTTACGGAATCAAAAACAGAATTCAAAAGGCTCTGACCGAAGCCGAGACCCTCGTTTGTGAAATTACGTTCAAAAATAAAGAAAAGGATTGTCGGGATTATCAGCAGGGCTGCCGTTACAGACAAAACCAGCTTCGTGTGCAGTTGATAATATTTAAATTTCAGCTTTCTTTTGCTGATATCGTCCCAAACGAGGAAGCCTATGCCGCCTGCAATAATCAGCATGCATGCCGTGAGATTAACAATAACGTCATTCGCAAAGCCCGTCAGCGAAGCATAAGGCTCGGTGATGCCCATAAGGTCAAAGCCCGCGTTGCAGAAAGCGGAAATTGAATGAAACACGGAATACCATATTCCCTTTGCCCAGCCGAATGCGGGAATAAACCTTGTAGCAAACAAAACGGCACCGAGTCCTTCAAAAATCGCCGTACCTGCGATAATTTTTCGGGTAAGATTTTTAATGCCGCCTATGTGCTCGGTGTTGATGCTTTCAACCATTATTTCTCTTTCGCGAAGCCCCATTTTCCGCTTTAAAAGCATTGAAAACATTGTTGCAACGGTCATAAAGCCGAGGCCGCCAATCTGAATAAGGCAGATTATAACAATCTGACCGAATAATGTCCAGCTTGTGGCTGTGTCCAGCACAACAAGCCCCGTTACGCAGGAGGAAGAAATCGCGGTAAAGAGGGCGGGCACAAATCCTGCACTTTCACCGCTTTGAGATGCAAACGGGAGCATAAGCAGAAGAGTGCCGATTATTATAATTGCGATATAGCCCATTGCAATTATTCTTGTTTGAGAGAATTTTCGCTTCATATTAAAACCTCAAAATAGTGAAGAGTTAAAATTGAAGAGTGAAAAGTTTCGGGTGGGTACTGCCCACACCCGATTTATATAAAACGGTCATAGGCGGAGCCTATCCTTAACTTTTAACTTTTCGTTTTTCACTATTCACTTAAATATACCACACCGCAACAACATTTTCAACCATAAAACAAAAACCCCGTATCCGAAGATACGGGGTGAGCTTCAAAAATTAGTTATCTTTCTTGGACTTGATAACTGCAACTGTGCTTGCTGCAAGAGCGAGGAGAGCGATTGCGGGAACTGCAATGCTGCTGCCGGTTGAGGGGATAACGGATTCAACCTTTGCGGGCTTCTTTGTGGTGGGAGCCTTTGTGGTTTCGTCGCTGTCATCGATGTAGGTTTCGCCGGGCTTGCGGGTAGCAACTTCGTCAGTTGTGCTTACTTCTGTTGTTGTGGCAGCTTCAGCTGTTGTAGCTGTTGTGCCTGCTGTTGTAGTGGTTGTTGTGGTGGGAGCTGCTGTTGTAGCAGTTGTTGTAACCTTTGTTGTAGCAGTTGTGGAAGCCGCTGTAGTTGTGAGTCTTGAGTCTGTGGGGTTATCGGGAGTGAACTCTGTTGTTTCTGCAGTTGTTGTGGTTGTTGTTGCAAAAACTGATGTAGCAAGTGTGCAAAGAGAAATTGCTGCGATGAGGATTGCGAGCAGCATGGAAACTGTCTTTTTCATTTCGATTACCATCCTTTTAATAAATTTTGTGCATTCTTTGCTATTCTAAATTACAATATTCATTTTACACATAAAATGCACCTTTGTCAAGTCGATATATTTACCAATAAGTCGGCGTAAAATCCGCAATATTTGTAAATAACTTGTATTTTTATATCTCTTGAGAGGAAAAATACAATCAAATATATTTGAAAGGAGCTTTGTTATGCCCTTTAAATTTCCGAGTGATGAAAAGAAAAACAAGGCGCAATGGCATTTTGCCAAGGAAAAGAACAACCGCGGATATGAGCTGAATGACGATGAAATCCACAACGATGTTCTCGGAAGCTACACCGGCACGCCTTATGATGACCTGCACCCCGTGCAGGATGCGGACGATTTGTGAGTTTTTGTGTTTGGGGTTGAGCGCATTGTGCCGATGCGCTCAACCCTCCACCACATCTTTTGTGCCCCTGTGACCTGTTCTTTCCCCAAAGAACAGGTCACTATATAAGAATTCCGTTTGAACCCCATCCATCCATGAGATTCGGGAAATTCAAGCGATTTATTTGAGCGATTTGTCGGAAATGGCGTTGCCCGTGTCAACGGAGAATGCCGCTACCTTTTCGCCCGAAACGGTATAAAGAATGTTTTCGATGCATGCGCTTCTCACAGCGGCATCGCCTACATAAGCATTGTCATGAATAAACGTTTTATGGTGAACAATCTTTTCGCCGTCAGCCTTAAAAAGCATATACGCCGAGGCTTCGGACTGATTTTCTTTATCTGCGATTGCAACGGGAATGCCGAACATGTTTTTATCGGAGATAATTACAACGCTGCGGCTGTCGCTGTTTGAAAGCATTCTGTGTGTGCCGTCAAGCACATATTCCGAAAGAAGCTTCGGGCTGTTCGGATTGCTTACATCGAAAAGCGAAAGCTTGGTTTTGCCGTTTTCTGAGCTGATGCCGAGAAGCGTTGTGTCGGAAACGGAATAAAGCTTGTCGGAAAAGCCGACTGTTGAAATCACGCCCGCAAAGCCGAGCTTCAACGGGTCGGACAGGTCAACCGCCATGGTTTTGCTGCCCGCTGTGAGGTAGGCATTGTTGCCGATAAACTTAACTCCGCTGATTTTTTCACCCGACAAAATCTTTTTAAGCCCGCTTACAAACTGCATGTTTTCATCAAGAATATAAATGTTGTTTGAGTCGATGCACGCAGAGGCAATTCGCAGATATTTGCCGTTTTCGTCAACCGAAAGTCCGCTGACAAGAGAGCCTTCAACAACATACGAGCCTGCAAATTCAAGCGCGTTGCCGTTAAGATTGAAGCGGTATATTTCTGTCAGGCTTCTGTGCGCACCGGATGCATCCGCATCAACCGAAACAAATTCGCGAGCCGCAGTAACTGCGCTCTCGGAGCAATAAAGCTGTTTGCCGCTGCCGAGGATTGCAAGATAACCGACGGGCAGGGTGATGTCCGAAATATCGGTTACGGTTATGAATATATATGATGCGTCGGGGTCATTGACTGCAAGGAAAATATCCTTTGCTCCAAGGCTTATCGCAGAGCCGTCAACGCTGAATGACGGAATCAAACCCTCGCCGCTGCTTGCGGTGATTGCTTTGTCCGTTACAAGATAAAGCTTGTTACCGTGCAGACCGGAGGAAACGTATTTGCCGTCCTGAACATGCTCACGAATTTTTGCGGGAGCTTCAGGCTGTGTAATATCATAATAAACAGCCGAGGTTGCGCCGTTGCCCTTGTTAATCAGCGCAATCAGTGTGTTGCCTTTAAGATAAATTTCAAGGCATTCGTTAATTTTTTCGGAGCCGCTGTATTCCGAAAGGGTGACTGTTGAGATGATTTCCATTTTATCGGCAGGCACAGCTTTAACAATTTTTATCTGTTCAACGGTTTTGCCCGTTTCGCTGTTTTTGTCTGTTGTGACAATATATAAAAATTCCCCGTCGTTTTTAACTATATCCGCTTCAAGTCCGCTGACTTCCGAAACACCGCTTGTGTTATTGAAAGAATAACCCGCGCTGTAGATGGGTTGAGTGTCAGCTTCACCGTTTTCGGCGGCAACAAAGCTTTCGTAGCCGTTTGAAGCCGGCAATTTTTCCGCAGCGGCTGTGCTGCCCACGGACTGCGACGGATTTGTTTGAGTTGCAGTAACGTTAACTGCGGGAGCATGCGGCGTTTTTTCGCCGAGAATTTCTTTGACCGCCTGCTCAACCTCGCTGTAGCTTCTTGCGTTTTTAACCGCGTCACTGCTCTTGTAGCTTTCATAGAAGGAGTCCGTTTTAATAACTTTTACGCCCTGCATTCTCATTGCAAGAGTGCCGATAACAACGATTGAAAGCATCGCGGCGGCAGCGGTGAGTCTGCGCAGAATAATGATGTTTTTATTGTGTTTAGTCCCCGTTTTATCGGAAAAATCCGTTTCTTTTCGTTCTTCGTTTTGAAGCATGTTAACAATGCTTTCTTTTTGCAGGCGAAGCGGCACATTTGCCGTTTCGGTGCTTG
The DNA here is from genome assembly GCA_017623615.1 of Clostridia bacterium. Taxonomy (GTDB): domain Bacteria; phylum Bacillota; class Clostridia; order Oscillospirales; family Acutalibacteraceae; genus CAG-177. The sequence goes on from JAGAOT010000021.1 coordinate 23,122, forward strand.
CTTTAAGCTCGTTTTCGAGCAAATCCAGAATCTGCCTGTCCTCTTTTCTCATCTCTTCACCCTCCTTTCTGTTTCGTTCTCGCCGTCGAGTGCGGTGCGGAGCTTTTTGAGAGCTCTTTTAAGCTTTGAACGCACCGTTGACGGCGGATAATCAAGCATTTCGGCTATCTCGTGGCTTTTGTAGCTGCCCAATACGCTGAGCAGAACAATTTCTCTTTCTTCTCTTGAAAGAGCCTCCAATGCCCGTTTCAGCTCGAATGAAAGCTCTATGCTTTCAAAGGAAGCGGGCTCGGAATGTCCCCCGTTTTCGTCATCGAGATAAACCAAATCCTTTTTCTTTTGATTTTCTGTGTAGTATCTTTTGCAGGCGGCGCAGAGAATTTTGAACAGCCAACCCTTAAACGCCTCTGCTTTTTTGAGAGATTTAATCTGCCTGAAAGCCGATAAAACCGCATCGGAAACCGCGTCTTGGGCAAGCGTTTCGCTGCCTGTTATGTAGCAGGCATAGCAATACATTTCTTTATAATAAAGCTCGTAAAGCTCGCCGAAAGCTTCGGCGTCTCCGTCTTTTGCCATAGTAACGAGTTCGTTTATTTGAGCGCTCAAAATAACCCTCCTTACCACTCTCAATATATAAGTGTTCGCAAATTGCATTTTTGTTGCATCGATTTTAAAAAAATTTTTCATTCTTTGTCGGCAAACAAAACTTCAGGATATACTATACATGAAATATATCTTTAAAGCAAGGTGTTAAACATGAAAAAAGCATTGTGTATTACATTAGTATTATTAACGCTGTTTCTTTCTGCTTGCACGGGCAGGGGCACTTTGGAGGAAACAGACGCAAACGCACCCGTTTCAGTTGAGGATAAAAGAACAACCGCGGCAGCAACCGCAAAAATCGGCGCAACCTCACCTCTGACGGGCAGAGAAGTATTAAAGCCCGCCGCGTTCAAGGTCAATGACCCTGAAAACGCAAGAGGGCTTTCAACGCAGAAAATCGAACACAGCTACGGCGTTGCAAAAAACGGCGAGCCGCACGATATTTCAAAATCCGCGCAAAAATACTTTGAAAGCACGGGTTATAAAGTTTTTTGCTATGACACAAACTCAACCGAAAAGGTTTTGTATCTGACCTTTGACTGTGGGTGGGAAAACGGCTGCACGGATAAGGTGCTTGATATATTAAAGGAAAAGCAGGTGCCTGCGGCATTTTTCTGCACGCTTGACCACATCAAATCCTCGCCCGAGCTTATCGCAAGGATGATAAATGAGGGGCATATTGTCGGCAATCATTCGGCAAAGCACCCGAATTTCGCGGAAATATCAAGGCAGAGAATGGCGGACGAAATTCTTGAATGCGACAATTACCTGAGAGAAAACTTCGGCTATTCAACAACATTTTTCCGTTTCCCCGAGGGGGCATACAGCGAAAATGCGTTGGAGCTTGTCAACTCCATGGGATATACAACGGCATTCTGGTCGTGCGCCTATGCGGATTGGGATGTGAATGCAGCGAAAGGCGGAGATTATGCGTTTGAAAAAGTAACCTCCCGTCTGCATCCGGGCGCGGTTGTGCTTCTACATTCCGTTTCGCCCGATAACGCCGAGGCTCTTGACGATATAATCGATTGGGCAAAGCAAAACGGCTATGTTTTTAAAGCATTAAGTGAGTATAAATTCTAAAAAAATCAACGGGTTGAAAGCCAATGCCTTCAACCCGTTGATTTATGATTTTTCTCTGTATTCCTTAGGCGTTTTACCCATATATTTTTTAAACATCTTTGCAAAATAGTTAACGTCAAAAATGCCGCAATGCTGGGCAACAGCCTGAATCTGCATGTTGCTCGTCTGCAAAAGGTAGGCGGCATGCTCAATGCGCTTGTGTGCAACATAGTCCGTGAGAGTTTTTCCCGTTTCTCTTTTGAAAAGAGAGGAAAGGTAGCTTGCGTTGATGTTGAATATTTCGGCAAGGCTGTGAAGGCTCAAATCCGCCGTCAGGTCGGAATCAATCGCCGTTAAAACCTTTTGCACGGGGAGTGAGTAGTTTTTCATTGAGTGCTTTTTAACAAGAGTGCAGTATTTATGCATGAGCTCGCTCATCATATCCGATGCTTCGGAAAGGGTGCGTATTTTCTCAATCTTTATTGCAAAATCGGTTGAAAGGGCGTCAATATAAAACGGGTGCACCGCGCCGTATTCTGCCGCCTTTCGCAGCAATGTGTTGGTAACAATGAGATAGTTTTTGAAGTTGCGCACGGGGTTGTCTGTCCTTTTTTCAAAAGCGAGACTTGACATGCCGTTGATTATCTGCTCAACCTTGTGGGTTTGCCCTTGCGACACCGCCTGCATGAGCTTGCGCTCCGTTTCATATCTCTGCTCCAGAATGTGAATGGCAAGCATCGGATTATCGGGCTTTTCCTTTAAGGGCGGCAGATGGGCAAGGTCTGTTTTTTCGGGCAGGTGCAGGCAGACAGTTTCAAAAGAAAAGCTGTCAAGGCTGCCCCATAAAAGCTCGCCTAAACTGTCAAAAAGGCTGTTGAGTGCATTTTCATTTGTTACTGTGGGAAGTGAACTGAAATATTTTTCTATCTGGTAAAAAAAGGCGGACGGCAGATGAAACTTTTCCGCTGCCGTTTCAAGCATTTCATGGGTTACATCATCATAAACATAAGGACCCGCGATAAAAACGGATTCGGGTTCGCTTTCGGGCAAAGAAATAAAAATATAATTGCTGAAAAAATCATCCGAAATATTCAATATTTTGTTTGGCTTCACTCTTTTCAGCGATTCGGAAAAGAAACGCTCATATTCCGACTCCAACCCAAGAAAGCTTCTTATGCCTCTGTCGATTTTTTCGGGGATTTTGCCGTTGATGGGAAAAATGCAGGTGTCTATATGCAGGTTGCCGAGAATGCGGCGAAAAAACTCCAGCTCGGATGCATAAAACATTTTTAAAATCTCCTTTTTGGATTTGTATGGCACTTGCATTTATATTATTGTACAATTTTTGGAAAAATTCAAGATTAAAATAAAAAAAATACTCAAAATAGCAAAAATAATTATAACAAAAAACACTCTTTATCCTTTATTATAATAGCGAAGATGTTCGTCAAATCGAACAAATAAAGTTCAGCAAATTAATCCAAAATTATGAAAGATGAGGGATAATTCAATGAAGAAAGAAAAAGCATTGGATTCAAACGGCTACCGCAAGTTTGGCATGCTTGACAAACTTGCGTATGCAGCAGGCGATTTCGGCTGCAACATGAGCTTTGCGCTTAAGGGCACGGTTCAAACCTTCTGGCTGGTTTATATGATGATGGAAACCGGACTTTTGTCAGCGTTGCTGCTGCTTGTTCAGGCATGGGACGCAATTAACGACCCCCTTATCGGCAGCTTGATTGACAATGACAAGAGAAAATACAAAATGGGAAAATTCAAGATGTACATATTTGTCGGTGCCTGCGGTTTGCTTGTTGCGGGTGCGGCGGTATTTCTTCCTTTCCCCAATGCAAGTGTTGTGGTTAAGGCAATCCTCTTTGTTCTCGGCTATATAGTTTGGGATGCCTGCTATACCGTTGCAAATGTTCCTTACGGCTCAATGCTTTCGCTCATCACCGAAGACAGCGGTGAGCGCGCACAGCTTTCGACATGGCGCAGCATCGGCTCCATGTTCGGTAATATAATCCCCATGATTATCCTCCCCATGCTTATCTGGCAGAAGGTTACTTATGACGGAACAGGCGATTACCACACCAATCCCTTGACGGGCGAAGCTTATAAAATCGGCGACCCCGTTCTTGACCCTCTTACCGGCAAGCAGTTTGAAACCCTGCTCGGTGAACGCGTTTTCTGGGCGGCACTTATCATGGGCGTTTTGGGCTTTGTCGCCTTTATGTTCATGATTAAAAAGATTACCATTCGTGTTGACGAAAACACAGTTAAAACAAACGAAGGCGGCGGAAAGCTCAACATTATAAAAGCTTTCGGCAACTTTATGAAGAACCGCCCCGCTGTAGGTGCCACCATTGCGGCTATGGGTATGTTCCTCGGCATGCAGTCTGCAACAACCGCAAACACAATTATGTTTGCTACCTATTTCAATAAAGCATCAATGTCAGGCATTGTTCAGATGATAGGCTTCCTGCCGATGGTTATTTTTCTGCCTTTCATCAAAAAGCTTGTTAATAAGTTCGGCAAAAAAGAAGCTTCTGTTGCAGGCACACTCGTTTCGATTGTCGGCGGTGTTATTATGATGATATTCCCGATGGTTGAAAACAGAGATACCGCTCTTATCGTATATCTTGCGGGTCTTGTTGCATTCGGAATAGGCATGGGTGTTTACACCTGCGTTTCATGGGCAATGATGGCTGATGCGATTGATTATAACGAATGGAAGTTCGGCACGCGCGAAGAGGGAACGGTTTATTCGCTTCACTCATTCTTCCGCAAGCTTGCGCAGGGCATCGGTCCCTCAATCGTTCTTTTGATAATGGGCGTTCTCGGATATAATTCGGAGCTCGGCACAATCGGTCAGAGCTTTGAAACATCACATAACATGTGCTGGCTTGTTGCGGGTCTGTATCTTTTCAGCGCAGTTGTTCAGTTTATCGGTGTTGCGATTATTTACAACCTCGACAAGAAAACTCTTGAAAAGATGACAACAGAGCTTGAAGAAAAGCATTCGGCAGTAGCACAGGAAGCAGTCACAGAATAATTTAAAAAGCAGCCTTACAGCCGGCAGCTTATGCCGGCTGTTTTATTCACTATCAAGGAGATAAACAAATGAGAAAAGTAATTAATATTAACAGAAAATGGGCTTTTACAAAGGAGACTGAAATTCCCTCGGCAATCCCCGAAAAGTGGAATTTTGTCAACCTGCCCCACACTTGGAACGCAATCGACGGTCAGGACGGCGGCAACGATTATTACCGCGGCACCTGCTGTTATATCAAAGAGCTTGACAGAGAGGATATCCCCGAAGCTGACAAATATTATCTTGAAATAAACGGTGCAAACTCATCGGCAGATGTTTATGTTAACGGCAAGAAGCTCGCTCACCACGACGGCGGATATTCCACATGGAGAGTTGATATCACCGAGGAAATCGGCATTAAAACGATGATAGCAATTCTTGTTGACAACAGCCCCAATCAGGAAGTTTATCCCCAGATGGCGGACTTCACATTCTACGGCGGTCTTTACAGAGATGTCAACATCATTGCAGTCAGCAATTCGCACTTTGACCTCGATTATTACGGCGGCAAGGGCATTAAGGTCACTCCCGCTGTTGACGGCGCAAATGCAAGGGTTGAAATTGAAGCATTTGTAACAGATGCCATGGAGGCACAGACCCTTGTTTATACCGTTAAGGATGCAGAGGGTAATATCGTTGCCGAGGAGTCCAAGGATGTTAGCGAAACCAAGGCAGTTGTTGACATCAAAAACGTTAACCTTTGGCACGGCAGGAAGAATCCCTACCTCTACACCGCCGAAATCAAGCTTATTGCAGGCGAAGATGTGCTCGATAACGTCAGCGCACGCTTCGGCTGCCGCATATTTGAGATTGACCCCGAAAAGGGATTTATCCTCAACGGCGAATCATATCCCTTGCGCGGCGTTTCACGCCATCAGGACAGATGGGGCATAGGCAATGCTCTGCTTCCCGAGCATCATGAAGAGGATATTGAGCTTATCTGCGAGGTTGGAGCAACAACAATCCGCCTTGCTCACTATCAGCATGACCAGTATTTCTATGACCTCTGCGACGAAAAGGGTCTTGTTATCTGGGCAGAAATTCCCTATATTTCAAAGCACATGCCCGGCGGACGCGAAAACACAATTTCGCAGATGAAAGAGCTTATCATTCAGAATTATAACCACGCATCAATCGTTGTATGGGGTCTTTCCAACGAAATTTCCATGTCCGGCTCCGATGATGACCTGCTTGAAAACCACAGGATTCTCAATGACCTCTGCCACGAAATGGATAAAACAAGGCTCACAACCGTTGCGGTTGTTTCCATGTGTAGCCTTGATGACCCCTATATTCAGATTCCCGACGTTGTTTCGCATAACCACTATTTCGGCTGGTACGGCGGTGACACCTCAATGAACGGCCCGTGGTTTGACAATTTCCACGCAAAGTTCCCCAACATCCCCGTAGGCATGAGCGAATACGGCTGTGAAGCACTTAATTGGCACACCTCAAATCCCACACAGGGCGACTACACCGAGGAATATCAGGCATATTATCACGAAGAGCTTATTAAGCAGCTCTTTACAAGACCCTATATCTGGGCAACTCACGTTTGGAATATGTTTGATTTCGGTGCGGATGCAAGAAGCGAGGGCGGCGAAAACGGTCAGAATCACAAGGGACTTATGACATTTGACCGCAAATACAAGAAGGATGCCTTCTATGCATACAAGGCATGGCTTTCCGACGACCCGTTTGTTCACATCTGCGGCAAGAGATATGTTGACCGCGTTGAGGAGATAACAAAGGTTACGGTTTATTCCAATCAGCCTGAGGTCGAGCTTTTTGTTAACGGCGATAGCCTCGGTAAAAAGGCGAGCGCGGAGCATTTCTTCTATTTTGATGTTCCCGTAAGTGCTGAAACCAAGCTTGTTGCCGCTGCTGGTGACTGCAGGGACGAAAGCCTTATCCGCAAGGTTGAAGTCTTTAATGAGGATTACAGGCTCAAGGAAAAGGGTGCTGTTCTCAACTGGTTTGACATAACGGAGCGCGAGGGCTATTTCTCACTCAATGACAAAATGGGTGATGTTATGAGCTCCCCCGAGGGAATGCAGCTCTTTGCGGGCATTATGGGCAAGCTTATGACAGTCGGCGACGGCGGTGAAGGAATGGCGGCAGGTTTTGAAATGAACGAGGGCATAATGCAGATGATGAACGGCTTTACCGTTATCAGGCTCACATCGCTCCTCGGTACTGCGGGCATTAAATTCACAAAGAAACAGCTTCTTGAAATGAACGCACAGCTTAATCAGATTAAGAAGCCTGAATAAGTTGCGAGGAATTGTTTCATGAAGATGAAGAAGTCGTTTTCTCCCGACGATAGGCGTACAAAGGTACGTCGAGTCGGGAAAAACGGCTAAAAAGAAACATAAAAAGCACTTCTGAATTTTCAGAAAGCATAAAAATTGGCTTGTACAGGTTAATTCCCTGTACAAGCCAATTCTTTTTTTGTTTTGTTTCTTTTGTTCTTCGCTTCGTGAGACAATTCCTTTATTTACCGAACATCATGAGCAGGAATCCTGCCGCAACTGCGGAGCCGATAACGCCCGCAACGTTGGGACCCATTGCATGCATGAGCAGGAAGTTTGTGGGATTGTATTTTCTGCCCTCGGTCTGTGCAACGCGAGCTGCCATGGGAACGGCTGAAACGCCCGCCGAGCCGATAAGGGGATTGATTTTTCCGCCTGTAACAAGATACATAACCTTGCCGAGAAGCAAACCGCCGATTGTTGAGAAAGCAAATGCGACAAGACCGAGAATAACAATTTTAATTGTACTCCACTGCAGGAACTCCGTACCGTTTGTTGTTGCACCAACTGTTACACCGAGAAGGATGGTAACGATGTTTGTGAGTGCATTCTGCGCGGTGTCGCTGAGTCTGTCGGTAACTCCGCAAACCTTGAGAAGGTTGCCGAACATGAGCATGCCGATAAGAGGAGCGGCATCTGGAATGAGAAGCGAAACAACAACGAAAACAACAACGGGGAAGATAATCTTCTCTGTTTTGCTTACGGTGCGAAGCTGCTTCATTTCAACCTTTCTCTCTTTCTCTGTTGTAAGAAGCTTCATGAGAGGCGGCTGAATGAGCGGGATAAGAGCCATATAGGAATATGCAGCGAGAGCGATGGGGCCGAGAAGGTGACCTGCAAGCTTTGAGGCAACAAGGATTGCCGTGGGGCCGTCTGCGCCGCCGATGATTGCGATTGATGCAGCTTCCTGCGGAGTAAAGCCGAGGAGGATTGCAATAACAAACGCAATGTAAATGCCAATCTGTGACGCCGCTCCGAGAAGAAGGATGACGGGGTTTGCAAGCAGAGGACCGAAGTCCGTCCTTGCGCAGATTCCGAGGAAGATGAGGCAAGGGAAGATTGAGCTCTTAACACCTGCGTAAATCAGCCTCAAAACACCCGAATCATACCAATGTGCACCCTCAACGATGTTTGATGTGTCCATAAGTCCCGTGGGGTCATCCATAAGACCTGCGCCGGGCATGTTGGCAAGAAGAATGCCGAATGCTATGGGAACAAGCAGAAGCGGCTCAAACTTCTTGACAATGGCAAGATAAAGGAAAACAACGGAAACAAGAATCATAACGGCGTTCTGCCATGTGAGCAGAGCAAAGCCTGAGCTTTCCCATATTCCTTTGAGTATTTCTGTGATAAACTCCATGCGTGTTCTCCTTATGCGATAACGGCAAGAACAGCGTCGGTTTCAACTGTTGAGCCCTTTGAAACAAGAACCTGAGCAACGGTGCCTGCGCAGGGAGCAACGATTTCGTTTTCCATCTTCATAGCTTCAAGAACGATGATAACATCGCCTGCAGCAACTGTTGAGCCTGCGGGCTTGTTAACTGCAAGGATTGTGCCGGGCATGGGAGCTGTGATGTTTGTGCCGCCTGCAACGGGAGCAGCGGGAGCGGGAGCTGCTGCGGGTGCAGGAGCTGCTTCGGGAGCGGGAGATGCTGCAGGTGCTGCAACGGGTGCGGGAGCCGCAACGGGAGCAACGGGTGCTGCTGCAACGGGCGCATCGGAAACATTCATGATAACTGCCTGGGTTTCTTCAACCTCTACTTCATATGCTTTACCGTTAAGATTAACAACGTATTTCATAATTATTATTCCTCCACTTTTCTGATTGATTTAAAGTTGAGCCTGTCGAGCGGAATGCCGCTTTCTTTGCTTACGATTGCCATGATTGTTGCCGCTGTACGCTCGTCAACATCCTTAAGCTCGGTTTTGCCTTTGATGGATTTAAACCAAAGTCTTTCGAGGGGGATGCCTGTCTGGTTGCTTACGAGAGCCATAACAACTGCCGCTGTGGGCTCATCAACGTCAACAAGCTGAACTCTGCCGGGTGCATAAGCAACGGGTGCTACTGCGGGAGCGGGGGCAACGGGGGTGGCAGCGGGAACTGCAACGGGAGCAGCCGCTTCGGGAGCTTCCTCGCTTGTGCCTGAAAGCTTGCTTTCGATTGACCTCATTATTTTGGAAATGCCGAGAATGAGAACGGTAATCAGGGCAAGCTCGGCTATAACAACTAAAATGCCTGCAACTGCAACAAGCAGCGTTTCGGGCATGGTTAAAAATTCTTTATCTGCAAACATAGTCGTCACCCTCAGTCAATTCTCGTGATTGTGTATGAGAATGTGTTCTTTCTGTCAGCCTCGCGCTTCTCGAAGAATTTCTCTGCTTGTGCAGGGAATGCAATATATGAAAGAACATCCTCTTCGCATGTTGCCTTGTCGCCGAGATAAGCCTTTGCTTCGTCCATGCCGGGGGCAAGAGTGTCTGCAAATCTGCCGGTGATGGGCTTTTCGTCGCCGAGCACGAGCTTCTGGAGCTCTTCGCTGACCTTGCCGGGAGCCTTGCCGTATTCACCCTTGATGTAGCTCTTGACTTCCTTGGAGATGTTCTTATATCTCTCGCCGGCAAGCACGTTGGCTGTTGCCTGAACGCCGACCATCTGGCTCATGGGAGTTACGAGCGGGGGATAACCGAGGTCTTCGCGGACTCTGGGAGTTTCAAGAAGAACTTCGTCAAGCTTGTCCAGCTTGTTTTGCGCTGTAAGCTGCGCAACAAGGTTTGAAAGCATGCCGCCGGGAATCTGATAGATGAGAGCATCGGTCTGAGTGCCCATAACAACGGGGTTGAGAAGTCCGCTTTCGAGAGCCTTTGCACGGATGGGCTTGAAGAAATCGTTGATTTCCTTGCAAACGTTTTCGTCAACGTCAACCTCGTAGCCGTACTGCTTGAGAGTGTAAACAAGTGTTTCGGTTGCGGGCTGTGATGTGCCGCCCGAGAAGCAGGAAATTGCGGAGTCGATAACGTCTGCGCCCGCTTCAACGCACTTGAGAAGTGTCATAAATCCGAGACCCGTTGTTGAGTGGGTGTGAACAACGATGGGAACTTTAACGTTTGCTTTGAGAGCCTTAACGAGGTCATAACCTTCCTTGGGGCTCATGATGCCCGCCATATCCTTGATGCAGATGGACTGAACGCCGAGGGCTTCAATCTCTTTTGCAAGCTTAACATAGCTTTCAAGGTTGTGGATGGGGCTTATCGTGTAGCAGATTGTGCCTGATGCGTGTGCGCCGCATTTGAGAGTTTCGTCAACTGCAACCTCAATGTTGCGAACGTCGTTGAGCGCATCGAAAATTCTGATAATGTCGATGCCGTTTTCAACGCTCTTTCTGATGAATGCGCGAACAACGTCATCGGGATAGTGCTTGTAGCCGAGAAGATTCTGACCGCGCAGAAGCATCTGGAGCTTGGTGTTGGGGCAAGCCTTTTTGATGTTGCGGAGTCTTTCCCACGGGTCTTCGTTGAGGTAGCGCAGGCAGGAGTCAAAGGTTGCGCCGCCCCAGCATTCGAGTGAATAATAGCCTGCTTTGTCAAGCTTTTCAAGAACGGGCTTGAAATCCGAAAAGGGCATTCTTGTTGCAATCAAAGACTGGTTTGCGTCTCTGAGCACGGTTTCGGTGAAATTAACTTTCATAAAACACATGTTCCTTTCTATATGAATGAAAATTTTTGCTGATTAAAACTCAATTCGAGCAGCGATGTAATCTTCGAGAGCATCGATTGAAATACGCTCCTGCTGCATTGTGTCGCGGTCACGCACGGTTACGCAGTTGTCTTCGAGTGAGTCAAAGTCAAAGGTGATGCAGAGAGGTGTGCCTATCTCGTCCTCGCGGCGATATCTCTTGCCGATGGAGCCGGTTTCGTCAAAGTCAATCATGAACTTCTTCTGGAGCTTTTCATAAACCTTGAGAGCGTCTGCGGAAAGCTTCTTTGAAAGGGGAAGAACCGCCGCCTTGAACGGAGCGATTGCGGGGCTCAGGTGAAGAACAACTCTTGTGTCGTTCTTTTCGGCGTCGATAACCTCTTCGTCATATGCCTCGCAGAGAAGAGCGAGAACTGTTCTGTCAAGACCGTAGGTGGATTCGATGATGAACGGAATGAATTTTTCGTTGGTTTCGGGGTCAAGATAGTCCATCTTCTGACCGCTGTATTCCTGGTGTCTTGTCAGGTCAAAGTTTGTTCTGTTGTGGGTGCCGTTGATTTCGCCCCAGCCGAACGGGAAAAGGAATTCGATGTCGCACGCCGCCTTTGCATAGTGAGCAAGTTTTTCGTGGTCATGGAAGCGCAGGTTTTCGGGGTTAATGCCCAAATCCTGATAATACTTCATGCCGTATTCCTTGAAGTAATCGTAAAGCTCTGTGTCCGTGCCTTCCTTGCAGAAGGTCTGAAACTCCATCTGCTCGAACTCGATTGTTCTGAATGTGAAGTTGCCGGGTGTAATCTCGTTTCTGAAAGCCTTGCCTATCTGACCGATGCTGAACGGCAGCTTTGCTCTCATTGTTCTCTGAACGTTGAGGTAGTTAACGTATTCGCCCTGTGCGTTTTCGGGGCGGAGATAGATAACATTCTTGCTGTCGTTGGTAACGCCTCTGAATGTTTGGAACATAAGGTTGAACTCTCTGATATCGGTGAAATCATGCTTGCCGCAATGAGGGCAGGGGATTGAGTTCGCCTTGATGTATTCAAACATTTCCTCTTTGGTCATGCCGTCTGCATGAGCATCGGGGTTGAAATCATCAATAAGGTTGTCTGCTCTGTGGCGCTTTTTGCACTCCTTGCAGTCAAGCAGAGGGTCGGAGAAGCTGGCAACGTGGCCGCTTGCTTCCCAAACTCTGGGATGCATGAGGATGTCAGCATCAACCTCGTAGCTGTTTTTTCTTTCCTGAATGAATCTTTTGCGCCATGTGTCCTTAACATTGTTCTTCATTCTTGCGCCGAGGGGGCCGTAGTCCCATGTGTTTGCAAGACCGCCGTAGATTTCGCTGCCGGCGAAAATGAAGCCTCTGCCTTTACACAAAGCGACGATTTTTTCCATGGTTTTGTCGGTATTTTTCATCATTTCCAAAACTCCCGCCATTATAATATTTTACTCTATTATGATAACCAAAATACATTTTAAAGTCAATGTTTTACACAACAAAAAAGACCGCGAAAAGCGGTCTTTTTTGGTTAAATGTACCATTTAATATGTATATCAATTTTATTTAATTCGCCTCTCAACCGCATCTGCCAAATCCGAGAGCATATTCTGAGATGTGGCGCGTATTTTAAATTCGTTTTCTTTGGTTTTGATAATTACTTTCGGGTGTGAATACTTTGAATTAAAGCCGTCTTTTGCAACCGCAACAATGTCCGAAATGTTGATATCAACCCCCTGCGTGCCGAAGGTGCCTTCGGGGATTACGCCGCTGACCTTTTCATCGGTTATTTCAATGAAACAGTTTTTCTCTCGGATGATGGCGGCAACCGTGTCGAAAATCAGAAAAAACGCAAAAATAAGCATAAGTGCCGAGCCTGCAATCGAAGAGGAGCGAACAAAACTGCGCGTATCCGCAAACGAGAAAATGCAGACAACAAAGACTATAATGCCGCCGATTGATTTTATAACCGAGGGTAAAAGAAGATAATCCTTGAACATAAAGGTTTCGGTTTTGGGGGCTTGCGAATCGGAAAAATCGAGGTTTTTCACTATCTCCTCAGCCTTTTCCAATGCATCATAATTTATCTCTTCCATTGAGGGCGCGGCAGGGGCAGGAATATGCTCTTTTTTGGCAGCTATGAATTTGCCGCATTCAGGGCATATTTCTTCGCTTTTTTTGACTCTTGCACCGCAAAAACTGCATTTCATTTTTATCACTCCTGCTGTTTATTTGTCGCAAAGATTGTAAAAATAATCGGATATTTTTATTGTGTATTTCTTTTCGGGAAGTGAAATTCGGATTTTTATATCTGCCGTTTTTACTGTTATTACAGGTGTTGCTTCCTTTAAGGAATAAAATCCCATGCGTTTGAGTTCTTTTATATCGTTAAACATTATGTCAAAGGGAACAGCTTTGAACGGGTTTTTCGGAACAATGCCGCTTATTCCGTTTTCATAAACGGAAACAAAGCATTTTTTCGATGTGAAAAGCAACGCGATGCTTGCAATAATAATCGCCATGCCCAAAACGAATAATACGATAATTTTTATGTCGCTTTTGCTGAAATACATAAACATGCTGTAATAAGGGCGAACAAAGAGTTTGATTATTTCAAAAATCATGGGTGCGGCAAGAAGCAGACCCGGTATGGCAAAGCAAACCGAGCGTATAACCGAAGAGTCTTTATAATCAAAGCTGTCTATGAATTTCCCGAGAGGATTTTCTTCACTTTTATCTTCAGAGGGCTCTTGCGAAAGATTTTCGGAGATATATTTACCGCATTCGGGGCAAAGCTCTTCTGATTCATCAAAAACAGCACCGCAAAAACTGCATTTCATTTTTATCACTCCTCACATTAAAATGATATCATACCGCGGAGAGAAATGTCAATGATTTTAGGGAAGGATTAGGGTAGGGGCGGATATTATCCGCCCGTTTAACTTCGTGTGAATTGCAGACAGCAAAAAAGACCGCCGAAGCGGTCTTTGATGATTTATTCTTCTTCGATGAAAACAACCTTGCCGTTGATTATTTTATATTCCTCATAAATACTGTCGAGTTTCTCTGCGCTTACGCTGCTGCTTGTTGCGTATTTAAAACCGAACGAGTTTGTTTCGCCGTTTTCATAGCCCTCGGTGAGAACAACGGTAACCGTTTTTTCGGGTGATGCCGTTATTGCGGTGCATTCAAGTTGGTCGGAATAGCCGAGATAGTGCCATGCGTATTCCTCACCGCCGTCCTGCTCTGTTTTGAGGGTGTAATCGAATGCAAAATATTCACCCGGGGCATATATGTTCATTTTGTTCGGATACTTGGAGTCAACGTCGGATTTTGCGTAATACACAAGCTCGTTTTCATTTTGGTCGGTGAAAACTATTCTGTATACCTCGCCGTCGGTGTATTCACCTTCATTTTCATACATGCTCCAAAGATAGCCGAGCATGTCACCCTTGAACGTGAACACCTGCGTTTTGCCGTCGATTTCCGATTCGACAAGTTCAAGGCTGCCCAACGGAATGTCGCATTCCCAAACGATGCCTTTTTCGGGCTCATAGGGCATAACAACCTCGGTTTTGTCGCCGCCCGTGAAGATGCCCACGATTGACGAGCCCAAAATATAGAGAATGAAAAGCGGAATTATAACTATGATTGTTACGGCTCCCACAAAATCACTCCTTATCTTTCAAGCGCATCAAGCTTTGTCATAAGGTCAACCCAAAAGCTCTTTGTGGCGTCTTCGGGAGCGTTAAGACCGATAACATAGCCGTGGTCGCCGTCCTTGGTTTCGGCAACGTTCCAAATGCCGCGAAGAATTTCTTCGCCCTCTGCGGGCATTGCGGTGAATTCTTCGCCTGACGGATACTTTGCGGAAACAACGCTGACAAGTCCGTCGTTTTCCTGCCATGTTTCGTCAATGGATATGCCGCCGTCGGTTGTGCCCGTATAAGAGCCCATTGCAAGCGCAAAGGGATAAAGAACCGGCAGGGTGTGTGTGTTGGGAACATGACCCTTGAATATTGAGCCGGGGTCGGTTGTGCTGTAGGAATATGAGAAGTAATAAACGTCCTCAACCGTTTGAATTGTTTCGTTGAGCTTTGCCGCGCCGTCGGGTGTCAGGTCATATGCCGCGTGGTCGTTGCCCGAGGCGGTTATGGCTTTGATTGCCGTGTTAAAATTGGTGTCGGTTATTCCGAAATGCTCCAGCTTGAAGTCATATGCTTCGTTTGCGGAGTAGGTTAAGCCCGCAACGCCGAAGCAGAGTGCTGCAAGCATCTGCGTTGTGTCGCCTATGCCTACAAGTCCGCCGACGGAATTGAGTATTTCCGTGAGAGAGGAGCCGTTGTGCGGAGCGCAAAGAGCGGTTACGCTGTTAACCCAGTCGCCCTTGCCGCCCTCAAAGAGGGGAGAGGTTTCTTTGCCCGTTGCGGCAACCTCCGCCTCGCTGCCGTATTCAAGCAGAGAGGTGAGCAGTCTGACGGTTGCGCCGCCGAAGCTGTGACCGATGAGGTTGATTTTAACTCTCTGTCCGCCGTTTATCTTATCGCCCCAGCCTGCAAAGAGCGGGGTGTCGTATGTTCTGCCGAAACGTTCGTGGTTATGCTCTTTTGAATGCGCTTCGCCGTAGTCAACGGTTGTGCCCGTAAGCTGAGCATAAAGCTCACATGCTCTGTCCCATGCGCTTGAAACGGGACCAACACTCGGCGCATAAACCTCAAAGCCCTGCTCGGTAAGATATTCGGTTAAATTGCAGGCGGTTGCGCCCCAATACTGAATGGTTTCGTTAACGCCGTCGCCCTCGCCCCAGCCGCCGAGACCGTGAACAAGAACAAACGGATATTTTATCTTGCCGCCGTTAATTTCCCACCACGCCTCGCGCACTCCGCCGTAATAAGCGGGCACGGCAACAGACACCGCAACAATGCACAAAACAAGGATAAGCGCAATTATTTTGCCAATCTTTCCGCGGCGTTTTTTTGGCTCTGAGGGAGCGGGCTCATAGATGAAATTGTCGCTTTCCGATGCGGGTGATTCGGGAATATAATCGGTATCATCGGTTATATTTTCGCTGACTTCTTCTTTCAAAAGATAGTCGGTTGAAACGCCGAAAAGCTCGCTTATTGCAACAATTTTATCTGTATCGGGAAGCGCGCTGCCGGATTCCCATTTTGAAACGGATTGGCGGGATACTCCCAGCTTTTCCGCAAAAAGCTCTTGTGAAAGACCCTTTTCTTTTCGAAGTTTGATTATTTTCTCTGCAATACTCATGGTTGGCCTCCTTTGTGTTTCGACGAAATTGTAGCCCTTTTTCCGCCGTATTTCAACCAATTCGGGTGTACATTTATAAAAAACAAAAATTTTTATGTAAATAGAGGTTTACAAAAGCTATGTAAACCCAAGTTTACTCTGATTCTATAATAACATTTTGAATTAATTCAGTCAATAAGCAATAAAAAACAAGGAGCGATGCCGGCATCGCCCCTTTTGTGTTGTTATATTAAAAATGCTTTTGCCAATCCGAAGTAAATAACAAGCGTTACGATGTCAACAAGCGTTGCAATCATCGGACCTGCCATGAGAGCGGGGTCAAGCTTAACTATCTTTGCGAAAATCGGAAGTGAGCAGCCGATGAGCTTTGCAACAACTATTGCGCAGAACATTGCAAGCGAAACAACAAGAAAAACTTCTATTGTTCCTTCGCAGAAAAGATACATTCGCAAAATGTTGGCAATGCCGAGCACGGCGCCGCATATCGCCGCCACGCGAAGCTCTTTGAATACGATTTTAAGATAATCCTTTATTTCAATTTCACCGACGGCAAGGCCGCGGATGATAAGGGTTGAAACCTGGCTGCCTGCGTTGCCGCCCGTGCCCATAAGCATGGGCATTGAAGCCGTCAAGGCGACGAAGCCCGCAAGCAATGTTTCGTAGCCCTCAATGATTTTGCCCGTGAAAGTGCCCGAAATCATGAGAATGAGAAGCCAGAGAATTCTGTTTCGCGCAAGCTTGAAAACGCCCGTTTTGAGGTATTCATCATCAGACGGAGCAAGCAAAGCCATCTTTTCAAAGTCCTCGGTGGTTTCTTCTTCGATAACGTCAACGATATCGTCAACCGTGATAATGCCGACAAGGCGGTTTTCGTTATCGACAACGGGTACGCTCAAAAGGTCGTATTTTTTAACGATATCCGCAACATATTCTCTGTCATCATGGGTGTTAACCGAAATAAGCTGTGCATCATCCTCCATGATGTCGCCCACAAGAGTTTCGGCATCGCAAAGCAAAAGCGAAAGCAGGGGAATGCTGCCGAGCAAATGATGCTCTCTGTCAATGCAGTAGCATGTGTAGACTGTTTCTTTGTCTACGCCTGTGTTTCTTATTTTTTCAATAGCCTCCGCTGCGGTGAGGCTTGTGCGAAGATGCACCATTTCAATGGTCATCAGGCTGCCCGCGCAGTCGTCGGGATATTTGAGAAATCTGTTGATGAGCTTTCGTGTTTCGGGGTCGGAATGCGCCAAAACGCGGGTAACAACGTTTGCAGGCATTTCCTCCAGAAAGTCAACCGTATCGTCAAGAAACATTTCGTCAAGCAAACGCTCAAGCTCCGTGTCGTTAATCCTGCGCACAAGCTCGGTTTGCGTTTCCGGCTCGAGATAGGCAAAAACCTCTGCTGAAATATCCTTAGGCAAAACTCTGAAAACGGGGAGTTGGTTTGCCGAATCAAGCTCCTCTATAATCTGCGCCGTGTCAACAACGTTGAGCTCCGTGAGCAAGTCGCGCAGAGCGGAAATTTCACCGTTTTTGAGCATTTCTGCAATCTGCTCAAGCAAAATTTCAAAATTTTCCATAAAAAAACGCCGCCTTTCGCAATACCGCAAGGCGACGCAAATATAAAGCGATTATAAGGTTAAGGTGAATGCACTCACCCAATGTGGCTTAAATCACTCGGCACAGCTCCGCAATGCGGCAATATGTAGTTGAGAATCTACTTCGAGGGTTGGGAATATCGGAACTGCCCAAAATTTTCACCACACATTCAAAAATTTTTTCTGCTTTTATATGGTACACCCGAAAACGCATGAAGTCAAGTAAAATTGCAAAAAAATCCAAAAAATAAAAATCTTTGATAAAATCGGAGAAAAACGGCGATATGGGGGCGAAAATGGTCAAAATCGAGCGGAAATGCATAATAAATTGCTGCTCGCAAAACGAAAGCTTAACTTTTTTCGGTTAAAAAAACACGCTGTTCCCGCTTTGGTTGAGAGGATTGAAAGAAATCCTTTCGGAAAGGAGTTGGTTTGTTGGCGAAAAAGCTGACCGAAAAGGAGCTGCTGTTTTGCTCATATTATGCAGACGGCGGCGATGCAAGAGGCTGCGCGGCGAGGGCGGGTTTTTCCGTTATGCCGCAAAAAAGCGCGGCAAGGCTGCTTGCAAGGGAGGATATCCGCGCCGAAATTTCAAGGCTTGAAAAAGAGAAAAGGGCAGTTGCTTCCGTTGAAAAAGGTCTTTTACGTTTGGCTTTCGGCTCCGTTGCGGATGCAATGAAGCTGATGATGAGCGAAAACTGCATGACTGCCGAAGAAATAGAAAGGCTGGACCTTTTTAATGTTTCCGAGATAAAACGCCCCAAGGGCGGCGGCTTGGAAATCAAATTCTTTGACAGAATTAAAGCTCTTGAACGCCTTGAAAAGCTCGGCGGCGGAGAGGAGAATACGCAAAGCAGCTTTATTAAAGCGCTTTCGGACGGCGCGAAAATGCTTTCGGGGGATGAAGGCGAGTGAGTTCAAAGTCAAAAAAACAGGGCTTTTCCGCATTCTCCGAAAAACAGATGAAAGCCCTCTGCTGGTGGATGCCCGAAAGCCCGTTTTGCGGCTATGATGCCATTATCTGCGACGGCGCGGTGCGCTCGGGCAAAACGCTGTGCATGTCCGTTTCATTTATAACATGGGCATTTTCCGCTTTTTCGGACTGCTCGTTTGCCCTTTGCGGCAAAACCATTGCATCCCTGCGGCGCAACGTCGTTACGGTCATTCTGCCCGTTTTGCGCGAGCTCGGTTTTGAATGCAGCGAAAAGCATTCGCGCAATCTTATCGAGATATCCTACGGCGGCGCGATGAACAGATTTTGGCTTTTCGGCGGCAAGGATGAGGGCTCCGCTGCGCTCATTCAGGGCATGACCTTGGCAGGCGTTTTGCTTGATGAGGTCACGCTGATGCCCCGCTCCTTTGTTGAGCAGGCTCTTGCGCGCTGCTCCGTTGACGGCTCAAAGCTTTGGTTCAACTGCAACCCCGAGCATCCCATGCATTGGTTCCATGAGGAATGGGTCAAAAAGCACCGCGAGAAAAACTGCTTTTATCTTCATTTCACGATGAAGGATAATCCGTCGCTCACACCGTCTATCATTCGCCGCTACGAAAAGCTTTATTCCGGCGCATTCTATGAACGCTTTGTGCTTGGCAGATGGGTGGCGGCGCAGGGCTGCGTTTATCCCATGTTTTCGCAAGAAAAGCATGTTGTTGACCCGCCCGACTGCTTTGAAAGATATTACATTTCCTGCGACTACGGCACGGTCAACCCCTCGTCATTCGGGCTGTGGGGTGAAAACGGCGGCAAGTGGTACAGGATAAAGGAATATTATTTCAACTCCCGCGTTGAGGGCAGTCAGCGCACCGACAGCGAGCATTACAGTGCGCTTTGCGACCTTGCGGGCACTCTGCCGATTGAGGCGGTTATAGTTGACCCCTCTGCGGCAAGCTTTATCGAATGCATAAGGCGCGGCGGCAGATTCAAGGTTATCCCCGCGCAGAACGATGTTATTGACGGCATAAGACGCGTATCCGACTGCCTGAAAGAGCAGAAAATTCTTTTTTCTCCCGAATGCCGTGATGCGATAAAGGAATTCGGGCTTTACAGATGGGAGGAAAACGCGGTTAAGGACGCGGTGAGAAAAGAAAATGACCATGCAATGGATGATATCCGTTATTTTGTTTCAACTGTTGTCAACGGGCAGGAGGACGGCGGATTTTTTGCCATTGCCGCAAAAAGGAGAAGATGAATGGGAATATTCAAAAAAACCAAGGCATCAAGAATTGCCGCTCCGGCTGTTCAAACAAAAAACAGGCACCCCTTCGGCATTCTTGACGGCTACGTTCCGCTCGGAGCGCCGCAAATCAGGC
The DNA here is from genome assembly GCA_017623615.1 of Clostridia bacterium. Lineage (GTDB taxonomy): Bacteria > Bacillota > Clostridia > Oscillospirales > Acutalibacteraceae > CAG-177. The sequence continues at coordinate 43,058 of JAGAOT010000021.1, forward strand.
TCTATTACGCTCTGCGCGAAGCAGTGCCCGTGATTGACGCGGCGATTTTTAAGACAGTTCGCCTGACGGGCGGCTTTCGGGCGGAATGCAGCAACAGCGCGGCACAGACCGCACTGGATAGTTTTATCATGAATGTGCCCGTGGGAGGCAACAGACACGGGCTTTCGGAATTTGTTGCAAGCTATCTTGAACAGCTTTTGACCTGCGGCACGGCAGTGGGCGAAATAGTCACCGACACAGAGGGCATGCCGAGAGCGCTTTTCAACGCTCCGCTTGAAAATATTGAGCTCAAACGCCACAAGAATGGCTTTGATATTGATATTTTTATCAGGGACGGCGGCGAGCTGCGCAGGGTCACAAGACCCGAAATGTGCCTTTTGAGCGTGCTCAACCCTGAACCTGGTGCGCTCACGGGCTGTTCAATTCTTAAAGGATTGCCCTTTGTCAGTTCGGTATTGCTCAAGATTTTTGAGAGCATCGGCGCGAATTGGGAAAGGGTCGGCAACCTGCGCTTCGCGGTCACATATAACCCCAAAAACGATGCCGTCGACAGAGCTTATGCCAAGGACAGAGCACTGCAGGTGGCAAAGGAATGGGGCGAGGCGATGCAGAGCGGCTCGGAGATAAGGGATTTTGTTGCCGTTGGTGATGTTCAGATAAAGGTCATCGGAGCGGATAATCAAATTCTCGACAGCGAGGTGCCCGTGCGCCAGATGCTTGAACAGATTGTTGCCAAAACGGGCATACCGCCTTTCATGCTCGGCCTTTCATGGTCAAGCACGGAAAGAATGTCATCACAGCAGGCGGATGTGCTCACAAGCGAGCTTGAAGCCTACAGACGCATATTAAATCCCGTAATCGGCAAAATCTGCAATGCTTTTTTGAAAAGCAGGGGCTTTGCATGCGATGTAAAAATCGTTTGGGACGATATAACGCTTCAGGACGAGGTTGAGCAGAGCAGGGCGCTTCTTTACAGAGCGCAGGCAGAAAAAATTCAAAGAGGTGAATAACTACGGAAAAAGAAAATAACATTTTGCCCGAGGAGGAGCTTGAGCTTATCGGGCAGTTTGCAAGAAAAAAGCTTAACGCGGACGAGCTTTACACTTTTTCGCTTATTCTTTGCGACAACGAGATTGACAGAGACAGCGAAAAGTTCACCGTTTCCGCGCTCCATACTCTTGCAAAGCTTTTTGTGGGCAAAACGGGTATTTTTGACCACAACATGAAAAGCAAGGACCAGACGGCAAGAATCTATGCCGCCGAGGTCATGACCGACCCGCAGCGCAAAACCGCTGACGGCGAGGATTATACCTATATCAAAGCAAAGGCATATATGGTCAGAACGGAGAAAAACAAGGACCTTATTGCCGAGATAGATGCGGGTATCAAGAAAGAAACCAGCGTCGGCTGCTGCATAAAGGACATAAGCTGTTCAATCTGCGGCAGAAACATAAAAACAGAGGGCTGTGAGCATCAGAAAGGCAAGGTTTACGGCGGCAAGCTCTGCTGTTATCTGCTTTCCGAACCTACAGATGCCTATGAATGGTCGTTTGTTGCCGTGCCTGCGCAGAAGAATGCGGGCGTTATAAAATCGTTTAATCCCGCTCAGGAAACCGCAAAGCTTGCTGAGTGGGCAAATGAATACAAAAACGAGCTTAAAGCGGATATTATCCGTGCGGCGGCTTCGGTAATACCCGAAATGAAGAGCGCGGCTCTTGACGAAATCTGTGACAGCCTTTCGCTCGACATGCTTCGCGAAATGAGAAGCGCATTTGACATGAGCGCAAGAAAAAATCTGCCTGTTGTAAGACAGCTTGACTGTAAGAAGGCAGACGGTGAAAACGAAAATTCCGAGTATAAAATTTAAGGAGGATTTTATTATGTCAGTATCATTCGGCGGTTTTAATTCAAACACCGCAACATTCAAAACAGCGGCAGACCTTGAAAACGGCTGCCCCGTTAAAATCAGCGAATCAAACACGGTTGAAGCCTGCGCAAACGGCGAGGCATTCTGCGGCATTGCGGCGGGCAGCGATAACGGCTATGCTTCCGTTCAGCTCATCGGCGCGGTGACTGCTGTATATTCCGGCAGCGCGCCCGCAGTCGGTTATTCAAAGCTTGCTTCCGACGGCGCAGGAGTCAAGGCATCGGACAGCGGCAGAGAATACCTTGTTCTTGCTGTTGACGAAGCGGCATCAACAGTTACGTTTTTGATGTAAGAAAGGAGTAATCACACATGGCTAATTATGACAATATAAAGCTTGAAAAGGGGCTCTATGCCTCAGGTAATTTCACAAAGGCTCTTGAAAGCCTTGACCCTGCGGAAAATTATAAGGGCACTTCGCTTGAAGGGCTTGACGCATATCAGCGCCAGCTCAAACGCTTCGGCATCAAGGTAGGCGGCAGCAACAGCGACGTTGTTGACAAGTTTTTCAAGAGCTCCGACAGCGCGGTGCTTTTCCCCGAATATGTTTCGAGAGCGGTCAGACAGGGTCTTGAGCAGGCGGATATCCTGCCCGGCATCATTGCTTCAACAACCGTGATTGACGGCATGGACTACCGCTCCATTACTTCAATCCCCTCCGAGGACGAAAAGGAGCTTAAGGTGGTCAGAGAGGGTGCGTTTATCCCTGAAACCAACATCCGCACAAAAGAAAATCTTGTGAAGCTTAAAAAGAGAGGCAGAAGCCTTGTTGCTTCATATGAAGCGATAAGATTTCAGCGTCTTGACCTTTTCACCGTAACTCTTCGCCAGATTGGTGCATACATTGCCAGAACGCTTCTCAAGGATGCCATTGCGGTTATTGTTAACGGCGACGGCGCGGATAACGCGGCGCAGATTGTTGAATGCGAAAACGCAGGCACACTTACATATTCCGACCTTGTCAACTTCTGGAACGGCTTTGACCCCTATGAGCTTAACACAATCATTGCCGAGCCCGAGGTTATGGCAAAGATGCTCAACATGGAGCAGTTCAGGGATGCTGCTGCGGGTCTTAATTTCCACGGCAAGGGCGAAATGGTAACACCTCTCGGCGCAAAGCTCCTCAAATCAAACGCTGTCGGTCAGGGCACTCTCATCGGTCTTGATAAGTCTGCGGCTCTCGAAATGGTTAAGGCGGGCGATGTTATGACGGAATATGACAAGCTCATTGACCGCCAGCTTGAACGCGCCGTTATCAGCTGCACCGCAGGTTTTGCAAAAATCTTTGACGGCGCATCAAAGGTGCTTTCCGTTTAACGGAGGGATTGCTTTGATTGACAGCTGGAATGTTCTTGAAGCATTAAAAAGAAACTATTCACCCGAAGGCTCCGACGAGGAGCTGATGCCCATGTGCTCCGCCGCCGCGGCGGAGCTTGCGGCAAGGGTCAGAGCAAATGCAGATTGCACGGATATCCGCTTAATCAATGCCGCGGCGGCTTCGGTTAACTATCGCCTATGCGTAAAAAAGATGAACACGGATGAAAACGTAACGTCATTCAAAGCGGGTGATGTGACCGTCAGCATTTCTCCCTCCGCGCTCATTGACAGAGCGGAGAAAGAGAAAAGCGAGGCAATGCTTGCCGCGCTTCCGCTTCTTAATGACGATGAGTTTGTTTTCAGGCAGGTGAGCATATGAATGTTGCATCTGTTTTTGAAAGCTACGGCAGACCCGCGGAATTTTCGTCAAAGGACGGAGAAACTCTCAAAGAAATGCGTGCATTTATCAGCCCGCTCCGATATAAAAATAAAATGTATCTTTACGGTGTTAATACCGAAATCGGTTACAATTCGCAGGGGCATTATCTTTATATCGGACCGCCCGACCCCGATTTGACCTTGGCGCAGGACGGCGAATATATAAGCTGTATGGGCGAAAAATACAGAATTGACAGAGCCGAAAAGGTTTATAAAGGCGAAGATGTGTTCTATATCTGGGCGATAATCAGAGTTATTGTTGAAACGGAATGAGGTGTTGAAAATTGAGCGAAATAAGCGCGCTCCCCGCAAGCATAGTTGAATGGCTGAAAGGCCGCGAGGAGCTTACATATATTAAATTCTTAACAGAATATCCCGCAATAAAAAAGGCTGTTCCGCTAAAGCATACAACCGTTGCAGTCGGCATTGAAAGCATGGAGATTGTTGATTCTTTTACGGAAAATGATGAGGGTGTTCTGGTTGAAAATGAATATTGCAGGCAGGCAAAAATAAAATTGAGGCTGTCTATTCATGCGCCGTATTCATCCGGCGGCGAGGCGTGCCATTCGGCATTCACGGATATAATCGACTGCCTGACCTTTGCATCGGGCTTGGATATTCTGACATCGGGCTGTGACAGCATTGTTTCCGACAGAGATACCGATGCTTTTGTGCTCAGCGCATGGGCAACGGTTAACGCTTCGCTCTGCCCCGCATCCAGCTCAAGCCTTGATTTTCCGTCATTTTTCAGCAAGGAGCATCTGTGTGCTTCGCATATAAACGATGAAAACATTCATCTGTCGGCAGCACAGCAGACATATCTTAACACCCCGTTTGAAAGCGGAACATATTTCGGCACGGGCGACAGCAGTAAAAGCATTTCTCTGGGCTTTCAGCCGAGCGTTGTTATTGTTGTTGCAAGAGGCTTGCCGCTGATGTATGTTAACCATGCCGCGGGAGCGAATTATGCTTTGGCGGCGGTGGGAATGCGAGGAGGCGAAACTCTCGGCATAGAGCTGACAACCACGGGCTTCAAGGTCAGAAACTCCGATTCCGACCCGGTGCGAAGCTGTTATCCGCGCCTTAACGAATTGGGTACAACATACTTTTATGTAGCGTTCAGGTAAAAAAAGAAACAGTTGTCCAAGAACAACTGTAAAAACATACGATATAAAACGAAAAATACAAAAAAGTCACAATTTTCGTTGACAAAACATGATAGCATCGCTATAATAAAGGTGTGGAAAACCGAACGGTTGCCACAGATACAAGTTTGTTCACGTTATTGAGGTTAAACCTCAAAAATTAGTGAGTCGCCTGTTGCAGCAGACGGCTCACTTTTCATTTTTGTTGGTTATTAAGTAAGCATAGACTGCAAACGCAAGTCCAAATATGCTACATAAACTACCTATAAAAGATAAAGCGTCCATGTATCAGCCTCCCTTCGAGAAATCCCGTGAGAGCTATACATTCGCCTCCGTTCCGCTCTCGCGGGTGACAGAGGCAACCGTCTTTAACCGCCAACCGTCCATGAAGATACAAAGTCGCCATTGACGGCGGTTTTCCACATGAATATTATAACAAAACATCAAATATTGTCAATATAAGAATAATCAAGCGGAATGCTGTCGAAAAAGCAAAATCCCCTCCGTCAATCGGCGGAGGGGATTAGCTTTGTATATTCCTTATTTCTTCATTGCCGCAAGGTCACGGTAGTTGATAAGCTTGATTCCGTGAGCTTCGATGTGCTGCTTTGTTTTGGGGTCTTTCATGATTTGATATTCCCAAACTCTGCGGTTCCATGCGCCCGTTGTGCCCTTAAGGTCATCGGTTTCGATTGAGGGGTGGAGATAGGTTTCGGTGATGCCGTCGGGAATGTTGGCGTAAAGGTCATAGAGATATTCCTTGAAGTTTTCATAGCTTTCATCCTGCGGGCCGCCCCACTCGTTGGGAATAAGGTAATCGGGGATTGCAACTTTGTTGGCGTTTGCGAAAGCAACTATTTTGCCGAATACCATGTCAATGAGGCTCTTGTCAACGTTGATATCAAGCATGGAATTGCCGAGCATTGCATCGGTCATGTTGCCGGGCATGCGGAAAGGCAGACCGTATTCGCCTGCAAGGGAAAGGGTGAGCTGAAGAAGCTCAAATCTTCCGGTTTCGATGCCGTAGAGCGAGCCCATGTGGTTGTCAAGGTGAGAGGGATTTACAAGACCGAGCTTTTTGCAGCGCTCAATCTGCGCTCTGATTTCGCCCTCAACCTCGTCAATATCAACATTCTTTTCAACCTGGTCGCTTTCATGCCACATGAAGCCCTCTTCGTCGCGAAGAGAATCCGTGTTGCTTGTGTTGACGGGTGCCCAGCGGTATTTTGACCATTCGCTGGTGAGAGTGAGGTGAACGCCGATTGCAAGCTCGGGGTTTTCGCCCGCGAATTTACAAGCTTCGGGTGCCCATGCACAGGGAGCCATGATGGTTGATGATGTGAGTGCGCTTTCGGGAGTTTTGAGAAGCTCCATAACAGCAAGGTTTGCGCCGCGGCACATGCCGAAATCGTCTGCATTGATAATGAGATATCTGTCCATTTTATTTTCTCCTTTATATTAAATCTTTGAATTGGATTTTATTGCCGTCAAACTTGTTGACATCAAGCTCTTTTTCGCCGACAAATGCTTTGTCGACCTGCTTTATGCCCTTTACATATTCGGGTCTGCCGGGGCAGAAGGGATAAAGACCGAGTACGCCGAAAATATACCAAATCGCTGTTGTGCCGTTATCCTCGTCGCCGGGGAAGCCGTCATCTTCGAATGAGAACAGCTCATCGCAGATTTTCTTTACCCAGTATGCGGTTTTTTCAACGTTGCCGAGTGCGGAATAGATATAAGGAATATGGAAGCTGGGCTGGTTGTTCATGCCGCATTGACCGAAATCAACCGCTGCCATCTCGGTTATTTCATGGATTTCGCAGTCATATCCGATGATTTCATAGTGAGGCGGTGCAGCAAACAGCTCGTCGATTTTTTTGATAAGCTTTTCCTTGCCGCCGTAAAGCTCGGCAAGTCCGTCAATATCGTGAGGTACGGCAAAGGAGTTCTGCCATGCGCTTCCTTCGGTATAGTCTCTTCCCCAGCCGATGGGAGTGAAATCGGGGCGGAATTTGCCGTTTTTATCCTTTGCGCGCATAAAGCCGGTTTCGGGGTCGAAAAGATTTTTATAGTTGAGTGCACGTTTTCTGTATTCTTTTTCAATGTCGGTTTTGCCGAGGATTTTTGCAACTTCGGCAATGCACCAGTCACCGTAGGCGGCATCAAGAGTAAGATTAACGGTTTCTTTTTCTTCCTCGTAGGGTACATAACCGAGCTTGCAGTAGCTCTCTGCGCCGTTTCTGCCGAAGCGTTTGTGAGGTGCGTTTGTTACGGAATGCTTAATCATGCCCTCAAGCGCAATCTCAAGCAAATCGTTGTCGATGAAGCCCTTTACAGCTCCATCGCAGATAACTGCATCAACAAGGGTGCTCGGCATGCAGCCGCATTCGCCGATTGAAAGCCAGCGTGGCAGCCAGCCGCTTTCGGTATATTCCATAATGAAAGCGCGGAGCATTTCACGAAGCTCGTCCTTTGCAACAAGAGCAAAGAACGGGTAAACCGTTCTGTAGGTATCCCAGAAGCCGTTGTCGGTGTATCTTACTCCGTTTCGTATTGAGCCGTCGTGCGGGCAGTAGTGAACGGGATTGCCGTTTTTATCGTATTCATAGCATTTGTGCGGATAAAGAAACGCTCTGTACATGCAGGAATAGAATGTTTTGAAAAGCTTTTTGTCCTTTGTTTCAATCTTGATTCTTGAAAGGTAGCCTTCCCAGATATTTTCAGCTTCGTTCTTTATCTGATTGAAAGTCTTGCCCGAAAGCTCCGTTTCGAGGTTGAGCATTGCCTGCTCAAAGCTTATGTATGAGGTGGCGATTTTTATTTCGGTTTCTTTGTTTTTGAGAGCAATGTGGATTCCCGCCTTTTTGCCCCTGCACTTTGTTCCGCTTCTGAATTTTTCGCCGCTGCTGACGAGAGTTTTATCCGCGTCAACGCTTCCGTCGGGAAATTTTACGACAATATAGTTTTTGAATTTAACCGCCTCGCCGCTCATGTGCATGTCGGTTGAAGCGTAAAGAGTATTCGTTTTTTCGTTGAATCTGTAGGAGCAGTTGCCTTTGACGGGGAGCACGGAAAGATAATTGCCGCCGTCCTCGTCGAATGTGACTTTAACCGCTGCGCCGCGTTCTGTGGGAGCGAGTTCAAAATCGCATCTGCTGCGAAGCAGGCGGATTTTGAGATAATAGGGTGAGAGAACGGCATCTTCGGGTCTGAAGCCTGACCAGCGTTCTTCGCCGTCTGCACCGCCCATAAGCTTATTTTGCGGCATAAAAATCATTGCGCCGTAGTCAGCAATCCACGGCGAGGGCTGGTGGGTGAGCCTTATTCCTTCCAAGCTGCGGCTGTCGGGGTGGTAATACCATCTGACATTGTTTTCAACGGTCTGAGGAGCAAATGCCGCCATGCCGAAAGGAAGCTGAACAAGGGGCAGGGTGTTGCCGTTTGAATAACGGTGAACGGATTTGCTGCCCTGCTTGGTGTTGACATAATTGCAGTATTTCATTTTATTCCTCCTTCAAAGAAAGGACATTAACTATGTTTTCAACGCTGTAAAAGCGGCTTTTTTTCATTGCGGTGCGAAGATATTCCATGTTCTGCGCGGAATGCTCAACCTCTTTTGAGTATTTCTGCATTGCGCGTATTCTTGTTTGCTTGTCGGAAACGTTTTCTGCCTGCAGGCGGCGGATGATGATAAAAGAAACGGCGGCAAGCTTTGATTTTGTGAGCAAATCGCCGTCGAAAACCGCGGTCATGAAATATCGGAAAACAAAATATATCATCATGTGCTCAAATTCCCATTCGTACTCCGTACAGCTTTGAATTTGGGCGTTTTCTGCTTTTTCAAGCTCCGAAAGCCAAGCTGTATCAAGCATTTCAAGGCTCTTGAAATCCGAAAAATATCTGCCGAGTGCGCGTTCCGCTCTTTTTTGCGAATGTTCGCGGCAAGCGGCATTCAAAAAGTCGTTTCCGTTTATTTTATGAGCTTTTTCAAACTCTTTTTTGCGCAGACAAGTTTGAACAGCTTGCGAAAATTCAAGAAAAGCGATGATGCGTTTTTCTATTGAAAAATCTCTGCTTTGCAGTATGTTTATCGCCGTTTTACGCGCTTCAAGCAGAGTAAAATAATTGCTCGGGTCAATAGCCGTAGGCAATATTTCCGCGTGAATTTCCTCCGACTCAAATGTTATCGGGTCAGGGCTTTCCGTGATAATCCTTGCAGCTTCGGGGCAGGAGAGGGAAATGCCCGTTTCAACCCTTGCACCGAAATAGGTTTTGTGGCGAGGAAACTGCCTGCAGGTGCGGCAAAGTGACTCTTCGCCAAGCTTGATATGCATTTCGCAAAGTCCGCTTTCAAGAAGAAACGGACAACGCTTTTCTTTTGAGATGAAAATGCAGTCGCCGTCCTCATCAACCGTTATAAGACGGTTGATTTTATCTGCATATACGCCTTTCAAAGCTTTATATCTTTCAAGGCTTTCGGGGTCAACAACAACCTCCCAGCCCGCGCAGCAGGTGTCGGGGCATTTGTCGGCCATGCATTTGAATTTTTGGTAGTATGAGGGGAATGTATTTATCATAGTGATACACCGAAAACAGGGCGGCAGAAGCTCAACTTCCGTCACCCTGTGTTTAGTTTATTGACCGATAATATCGGCAGGGGCTGTGCTTGTTTCTTCGGGCTCGATTATCTCGCCGAATTCGTTTGTTACGGGCTGAGTTTCGGGCACATAAACGCGCAGATAGATTGTTGTGCCTCTTGTATATGTTTTTTCCGTAACGGGTGCAACGGAAACAACCTCGTTTTCTCTGTATACACCGTCGGAGGTTTCAATTTTTTCAACCTTAAAGCCAAGCCCCTCAAGGCGTGCTTTGGCTTCCTCAAAGTCGGAGCCGGTAACATCAGGAAGCACGATTTTTTCTTCACCCTTGCTTACATACAGAACAATTTCCGTGCCCGGCACAACCGTTGATTCGGGCGCAATGCTTTGAGTTACAACATAACCGACTGCTATTTCGTCGTTATAAACACCCTCTTCGCGGAATTTGAAATTCTGGATGAAAACGGGGTTTGATGTTATGGAGAGATAGCTCTTTTCCGTGAAATCGGGCACAACAACGGGCTGAGCATCCGTTTGAGAAACGGAGCTGTCTGTTGTTCCCGCCGAGCCGAAATTAAAGTTGATTCTGTCACGGAAAACCGTCAGCGACAGAACGATGAAAAGAATAAGCCCTACGGCAAGGCTGATAACCGCCGTTGTAACGATAATCTGCGCATTGCCCTTTTTTGATTTGTTGGGCTTCTTTGCGGGCGCGGTATCTTTTTGCGATGTCTGCTTAACCTTGGGGATTGCAGGCTCCGCGGGGCGCTGGTACTGACCGCTGACCGCCGTTGCAACGGGCGAAGCAGAAAGCTCGGCGCGAAGCTGCTCAACCGTTCTCGTCCTGTCTTCGGGCAGAATCTGGAGAGCGTTGATAAGTCCGTTTATGACATATGCAGGCAGGGCTTCTGCAAATTTGCCGGGAACCATAAGCCTGTCGTTGGTCATTCTTTCTTTTGCGGAAATCGGGTCACTGCCGATAAGAGTGCGGTAAAGCACGGCACCGAAAGCGTAAATGTCGGTCCAAGTGCCCTGGCTTCCGTCAAAGCCGTATTGCTCAATGGCGGCATAGCCGTCAAAAAGCTGGCTGTTGAGGTCGCTCCTCGATGTTCTTGCAGCGCCGAGGCAAAAGCCTGTTATTTTGATTTTGCCGTCATTGCCGATAAAGAGCGTTGAGGGCGAAATTCCTCTGTGGATTATTCCCGAGGAGTGAAGAGTGCCGAGGGTTGAAAGGATGGGCATGAGAAGCTGCCTTGCCTTTTCCCAAGGGATATATCCCGTTTTGCTTTTAAGAAGAAATTCGCGCAGGGATATGCCTTCGAAATGGTCATAGATTGCAAATGAAGTGCCGTAATCCTCAACAACATTGGTTACGCTGATGAGCGCGGAAAGACCCTTGAGCCTCGCAAGCTTTGTCCAAAGCTCAACAAAAGCCTGGCGAAGCTCGGCAAAAACGGCTTCGCTGCCTCTCATAACCTGAAGATTAAGATTTGATGTTGTTCGTGTTGTGAAAGAATCGGGGATAAATTCCCTGATTTTAACTGCCTTTTTCTCGGCAAGGTCCCAGCCGATATATGTTGCGCCCTCGCCGTTATATTCGAGCATCTTGCCTACAAGATAGCGGTTGGCAACAACCGTTCTGATGGGCAGATAGGGCGGAATCTGCGTGGAATCGGCGTGATAGCCGCAGTAGGGGCACTGCTTGCTCTCGCCAATCTCGCGCATGCAGCTCATACATAAATTATCTGAACTTATCATGCTTCAGAAACTCCTTGCAAATATAATAAACACATAAATAATAGCAAAAGTAAGCGTTTTTGTCAATGAAGGTGACATTATTGTAACCTTTATCGTCAAATTGCAAAATAATCGGCGGAATAATTTGGCACTAATTCTTTAAGGATATACTTGAAAATAAAATCCATAATTGATATAATACTTTATATATAAAACGATGGAGGACTGCGCTTATGCCTAAAAAAGATAATACAATTCCTCTTTATCTGTTTCATGAGGGCACCAACGCCAAGACCTATGAGTTCCTCGGAGCTCACCCCTGCGGCGAAAATAAAGCCGTTTTCAGAGTATGGGCACCCAATGCGCAATGGGTAGGCGTTGCGGGCGATTTTAACGGCTGGCAGGCGGAGAGTGCACCCATGCACAAAATCAGCGACGGTGTCTGGGAATGCACGGTTGAAGGTGTTAAAGAATATGATGCATACAAGTATTCGATAACAACCCCCGACGGACGCTCGATTTATAAAAGCGACCCCTATGCGTTTCATTGCGAAACAAGACCTGACACAGCCTCCAAATACTACAGCTCGCTTGATTTTGAGTGGAGCGACAAGGCATGGCTTAAAAAGAGAAAGAAAAAAGATATTTACGCTTCTCCCGTTAATATATACGAAGTTCATGCGGGCTCATGGCAGGCATATGATGACGGCAATCCCTTGCCTTATCGCGAGCTTGCGGACAGGCTGATTCCCTATGTCAAAGAAATGGGTTATACCCACATTGAGCTGCTTCCGATAACGGAGCATCCGTTTGACGGCTCATGGGGCTATCAGGTAACGGGCTATTTTGCGCCCACCTCGCGCTACGGCACCCCCGCCGATTTTGCCTATTTTGTTGACAAGGCTCACAGCATGGATATCGGCGTTATCCTTGACTGGGTGCCCGCCCACTTCCCCAAGGATGCTTTCGGGCTTTATGAGTTTGACGGCACTCCCTGCTACGAATATTCAGACCCGCGCAAGGGCGAGCACTACGAATGGGGAACAAGAGTTTTCGACTACGGCAGAACAGAGGTTCAAAGCTTCCTGATTTCCAGCGCAATGTTTTGGATTGATAAATACCATATCGACGGGCTGCGCGTTGACGCTGTTGCTTCCATGCTCTATCTTGACTATGCAAGAACGGATTGGATGCCCAATGTCAACGGCGGCAGAGAAAACCTTGAAGCGGTTGCATTTCTTAAAAAACTAAACGAATCCGTTTTCAAAGAGCACGGCGATGTTATGATGATTGCCGAGGAAAGCACGGCGTGGCCGATGGTTTCAAAGCCGACCTACATGGGCGGCCTGGGCTTCAACTTCAAGTGGAATATGGGCTGGATGAACGACTGCCTGCGTTATTTTGCGCTTGACGGTATCTACAGAAAATATAATCACGACTGCCTCACATTCTCATTTTTCTATGCGTTTTCGGAGAATTTTGTTCTTCCCATTTCGCATGACGAGGTTGTTCACGGCAAATGCTCTCTGATAAACAAAATGCCCGGCAGCTACGAAGAAAAGTTTGCGGGTGTGCGCTCCTTCCTCGGCTATATGATGTCGCACCCCGGCAAAAAGCTTTTATTCATGGGCAGCGAATTCGGTCAGTTTATCGAATGGAATTATAAACAGCCGCTTGACTGGCTGCTTCTCGATTATGACGCTCACAGACAGCTCAAAAAATATGTTGCGGAGCTTAACGCTTTCTATAACAAAACTCCCGCGCTTTGGGAGGTTGACTACAGTTGGGACGGCTTCAGCTGGATAGTCAGCGACGACAGCGCAAATTCCGTTGTTGCATATATCAGGCGTGACAAGGAGGCAAACGAAATTATTTCTGTTTGCAACTTCACCAATGTCACCAGAAAGAAATACTGCTTCGGTGTTCCCAAGGCGGGCACCTACAGAGTTGTTTTCAGCTCCGCTTTGCCGGAATACGGCGGCAAGGGTGAAAGCACCGTCGGCTCTGTTAAAGCAAAAAAGAAACCCATGCACGGATATGATTACAGCATTGAGGTCGATATCGAAGGCCTCAGCTGTCTGTATATCAAAAACACTTCCCGCAAAAAAAAACGCTCCTGACTTGCAATAAATGCGCCGCAGCATAAACATCTTTTTGTAAGGGCGATTCACGAATCGCCCGCAATAATATGATGTTTATTTGCCGTTTTTCTTGCAAGCCATTCAGCGCTTTTTAATAAATAATCAAAAATTCGGAATGTGTTCCCATGTTCCATTAACCTACAAGGAGGACTCATTATGGCAGTTAAACCCGAATGCATAGCAATGCTCCTCGCAGGCGGTCAGGGCAGCCGTCTGGGCATTCTGACAAAAAACATCGCAAAGCCTGCCGTGCCCTACGGCGGCAAATACCGCATCATTGACTTTCCTCTTTCCAACTGTGTAAACTCCGGCATATATACCGTCGGTGTTCTTACGCAGTATCAGCCGCTTGAGCTTAACGATTATATCGGCAACGGTCAGCCCTGGGATTTGGACAGAGCCAACGGCGGCGTACATATCCTTTCGCCCTATCAGCAGATAAAGGGCACGGAGTGGTACAAGGGCACAGCCAACGCAATCTATCAAAACATAAATTTCATTGAAAGATATGACCCTGAATATGTTCTTATTCTTTCGGGTGACCACATCTATAAAATGGATTATTCCAAGATGCTTGACTATCACAAGGAAAAGAATGCAGACTGCACAATCGCAATGCTTGAAGTTCCTTGGGATGAGGCAAGCCGCTTCGGTCTGATGCTTGTCAATGACGACGGCTCAATCAGCGAATTTGAAGAAAAACCGAAGAATCCCAGAAGCAACAAGGCTTCGATGGGTGTTTATATCTTCAACTGGCAGAAGCTCAGAAAATATCTTATTGAGGATGAGGCAAAAGAAGGCTCGGGCAACGACTTCGGCCACGACGTTATTCCCGCCATGCACTCTGCAGGCGAAAGAATGTTTGCCTATCAGTTTGACGGCTATTGGAAAGACGTCGGAACAATCAACAGCCTTTGGGATGCAAACCTCGACCTTCTCAATCCCAAGGTTGACCTTGATTTGAACGATGACAGCTGGAAAATCTACTCAAGGTCTCCCGCTGCACCGCCTCACTATATCGGCGAAAACGCAAAGGTTGAAAATTCAATGATTACAGAGGGCTGTGAAATCGGCGGCAATATTGATTTCTCTGTTCTTTTTGCAAACGTAACCGTTGAGGAGGGCGCAGAGGTTAAATATTCAATCGTTATGCCCGGCACGGTTATCAAAAAGGGCGCGGTTGTTCAGTATTCGATAGTTGCCGAAAACGCGGTTATCGAAGAGGGCGCGGTTGTCGGTGAAAGCCCCGAAAACATGGCGGATGTCAATGACTGGGGCGTTGCGGTTATCGGCAACGGCATTAAAATAGGCAAGGGTGCAAAGGTTGAACCCTGTGCCATGATTGACAGCGATATCGGAGGTGCGGAATAATGGCAGCAAACAGTGTTCTCGGCATTATTTTTTCAAATGCCAACGATGAAGTTATACCCGAGCTTACAGCGCTCCGTACAATGGGCTCAATCCCGTTTGCGGGCCGCTACCGTTTGATAGATTTTCAGCTTTCAAATATGGTTAACGCGGGCATTTCCAAGGTCGGCGTTATCACAAAGAGCAACTACCGTTCGCTTATGGACCATATCGGCTCCGGCAAGGCATGGGACCTTTCAAGAAAAAGAGAGGGTATGACCATTCTTCCGCCCTATAATCTTCCCGGCACAAGCATGATAAAGGGTAAGGCGGATGCGCTTTATAACAGCATCAGCTACATAGAAAACTCAAACAAAGACCATGTTCTGCTCACCGACTGCAACGTTGTGTGCAACATGGATTATGAAAGCCTTGTCAAGGCTCACATTGCAAAGGATGCCGATGTAACAATCGCCTATGCAAAGGGTATTCCTCCCAAAATGGAGGCTAACACGGAGCTTGTTATTGACGAGAATGCACGCATAACCGACACAAAGATTATGGATTGCTACAGCTCCGAGGTTAACTATTCGCTTAAAATTATGGTTATCAGAAGAACTCTGCTTGAGCGTTTGCTTCACGAAGCGCACAGCGCGCAGGTTGATGACTTTGAAACCATTATTTCCAAAAATGTTCAGCATTTGAGAGTTTACGGCTACGAAGAAACGGGATTTGTCCGCGTTCTCGGCTCGCTCCAGAGCTATTACGACATCAGCCTCGAGCTTCTCAAGCTTGAAAACAGAAAGAAGCTCTTTACTCCCGAAAGACCCGTTTATACAAAGGTCAGGGACGAAGTGCCCGCAACCTACGGCATCGGCGCAAACGTTAAAAATTCACTCATTGCCGACGGCTGCCGAATTGAGGGTGAGGTTGAAAACTCCATCCTCTTCAGAGGAGTTACCGTTGCCAAGGGAGCAAAGATTAAGAATTCAATAGTAATGCAGGGCTCATTTATCGGCGAAAACTCAACACTTGACTGCGTTATTATCGATAAAGAGGCTGTTCTTAAGCCCAACAAGATGCTGTGCGGAGCATCAAACTACCCCGTTTATATCGGAAAGGGAATTGTCATTTAAGAAAGTGTGAATGCAAATGTCTACTAAAAATATCTTGACCGGCGTTGTTGCCGCGCTCGCGCTTGTGCTTGTGCTTGTTGTTATTCTTGTTAAAACAGGCGTATTCAACGGCGAAGAAAGAACAACCGAGCAGGAAATGATTGTTGAAACCTCGATGATGGTTGTTACGGGCACCGATGCGGACGGTAACGATTTTCAGTATACCGTGCCCGTGTCATATACCCGCCCGAAGTATTCTACCTTCCACACATACCCGAAGAAGCCTACAACAACCAAAGAATCAACTGAGGTGAGCACAACGCAAGGCTTTGTTGTTGAGTCCAGCGCAGTTCAGGTGACTGACCCGAGCGGTGTGCCCGTTACGGGTGAAGACGGTCAGCCCGTTACAGAGCTTGTAACCTACACCGTGCCCGTAACAGAGCCGACCACCGCGCCGCCCACAACGAAATATGTTCAGTCCACATCATCGGTTATCGTTACCGACAGATGGGGTCACACAAGCCTTGATGAAAACGGCAACCCCGTTACCGAGATTGTCGGAATCGGTCCTCCCGTGCCCACAGAGGGTGATATCTGGAGCGAAAGTGCCGAGCCCGGCACAACCTCAAGGTTTGAAATCCCGAATGCGGCACCTGAGCGGAATCAGACTCTCGCGCAGGCGATTGTTGACCAGATAAATGTTAACAGATATAACAGCGGTCTTGTTCCTCTGGAGGTTTCAAGCGAGATTAAAACCAACGCGGAAATGAACTGCATGTCTCTTGCCCTGCCCAATGTTTACGGCGAAGCGACGGCAAGCGGCGCCTATACGTTCAAAACGGAATACGGCGGCAATTCGCTTTATAACAATGCCGTTGCTCCCGCTATTGCAGACAAGGCAATGAGCGAGAGCGTTACCAAGATAGGTGTAGGCGTGGTCGAGTATAACGATATGTATTACACAACGGTTATCTTCGGATAGAATATTCCGAAATCTTCATTCTAAAGAAAGGAATGATAATATGAAAGTTCTTTATGTTGCAAGTGAAGCTCTGCCTTTTGCCGCAAGCGGCGGTCTTGCCGATGTTGCAGGCTCGCTTCCCCAAGCGCTCAAAAGACGCAAGGTGGACTGCAGAGTGGTAATGCCTCTTTACACCAATAAAATCAGAGATGAAATGCGCGCAAAAATGAAGTTTATCACCAGCATCATGGTTCCCGTTTCATGGCGCAGACAGTATTGCGGAATTTTCGAAGCAAAAGCAGGCGGAGTTACCTATTATCTGCTTGATAACGAGTATTATTTCAAGAGAGATGCTCTTTACGGTCATTATGATGACGGCGAGAGATTTGCGTTCTTTTCAAGAGCGGTGCTTGAAATTCTGCCCCATATTGATTTCAAGCCCGACATCATAAACTGCAACGATTGGCAGAGTGCTCTTGTTCCCGTTTATTATTCAACGCTTTACGGCAGTAAGGAAGGCTACACGGGCATCAAAACCGTGTTTACAATCCATAACATTCAGTATCAGGGCAAATACGGCAACGAAATCCTCGGCGACCTTTTCGGCCTTGGCGAGGAGTGCGCATCTCTGCTTCAGTTCGGTGACTGCCTTAACCTCATGAAGGGTGGCATCGAATGCGCAAACAAGGTCACAACCGTCAGCAACACCTATGCGGGCGAAATTCTTGACCCCTGGTTCAGCCACGGACTTGACCCCATTCTCAAAGAGAGAAGCTATAAACTCAGCGGTATTCTTAACGGCATCGACACAAAGAATTATGACCCCGAAAAGGATGCCGACATATTCTATAACTATTCCGCAAAAGAGCCTGCCGACAAAGCAAAAAACAAGGCTGCGCTTCAGGAGCTTTTCGGTTTGCCCGTGAATGCGGATACTCCCGTTATGGGCATTGTAACAAGGCTTGTTGCTCACAAGGGACTTGACCTTATCAAGCGCGTTATGTGGGAAATTTTGAGTTCCACAGACATGCAGCTTGTAGTGCTCGGCTCGGGCGACTGGGAATATGAGGCGTTCTTCAAGGAGCTTGCCGCCGCATTCCCCGAAAAGGTCGGTCTGCGCATCGGATTTATCCCCGACATGGCAAGAAAGATTTATGCCGGCAGCGATTTGTTCCTTATGCCCTCAAAAAGCGAGCCCTGCGGACTTTCGCAGATGGTTGCTTTGCGCTACGGCTCAATCCCCATTGTTCGCGAAACAGGCGGACTTAAAGACACAATCACCGACAGCGGCGACGGCAAGGGCAACGGCTTCACGTTTAAGAGCTACGATGCCTATGATATGCTTGATGCGATAAGACGAGCTTTGGCAGCTTATGCCGACAAGGAGTATTGGAACAAGCTTGTTGTAAGAGCCCTCAAATGCGACAACAGTTGGGGCAAATCTGCAAAAGAATATATCAAGCTTTATGAAGAGTTAGTTTGATTATAAAGAAAAGCAACGCATTGTTTCGGCAATGCGTTGCTTTAATAAATGTTTTTTGAATTTTATCTGAAAAATTCGGGCGGCATGGGCGGCATGGAGTCTGCAAGATTTTTTAAAATATAATTTTCCGCAAAGCTGACAAGTGTTTTGATTGCTTCCGGTACGGGAGCATCTTCGTCGGGATGCGGGTTTAAGTGGGGCTTGATGGCATTATAAGCAACAAGCTCAATGCCGCCAAGGTATGTTGAATTGCAGCAAATTTTGCCGTCAACATATGCTCTGCCTGCCCAGTTTTTCGGCAGATTTCCTGCGTTTGCCTGAAGCAGAATGATTTTATAAAGAGCTATTGCAAAAAGCATTTCAAGCTGAATGCCGTGAAGCTTTTCCGGTTGACGCATAGCGTGGGTTACCAAAAGCGATGCCTTGACCAAGGTTTGCGAGGTTGGCTTCTTATCATCATCGCTGCTTTCAAAAATCGTTGCCGCTACGGCAGTCAGGTCATTCTTTTCAGGCGTTCTTCCCAACAGATAGTCGCATGTTACGTCATAAAAATCCGCAACCTTTATCAAAAAGCTTTGGCCGCATTCGCGAATGCCTTTTTCATAATGCGACAAAAGAGCCTGGGAAATGCCGAGCTTTGCGGCGGCATCTTTTTGGCTTAAACCTTTTTCTTTTCTTAATTCGCAAAGAATTACGGGAAAGTTTCTTTCCACAGAGTATTCTCCTTTTTGTATAATAATAAAAGAATTGTACAATATTTTATACAGATTGTATATTGTCATATTAAACGAAATTCAAGTCCGATTTTTGGAGGAAAAATGAAATCCTATACCATTCACCTTATAAGAAACGCACTCACGGATGAAAATTTGGAGGGGCGTTATATCGGTCACACCGATGTTGAGATAAGCGAGGAGGGCAAGGCTCAGCTTTTTCAGATGAAGGATGAGCTTGTTTATCCCCCCGTAGAGGCTCTTTTCACGAGCCCTCTTAAAAGATGCACTCAAACCGCGAAGATACTTTATCCCGAAAACAAGCCGCTCATAATTGACGGCCTTATTGAATATAATTTCGGCGAATTTGAAAACAAAACCGCCGAAGAGCTTGAAAAAAGTCCCGTTTTCCCCAAGTGGCTTGCAGGCGAGCCGGGTGTTCAGCCTCCGTTTGGCGAGAGTAACGAGGATTTTGAAAACCGTGTCCGCGATACCATTGAAAAAATCACCGACGGTCTTTTGAAAACGGGAATAACCTCTGCCGCAATCGTTACCCACGGCGGCGTAATCATGGCTATTCTTTCCGCATACGGAATACCCGAGCTTCCCATGCACGAGTGGATGGCTCCGAGCGGCTGCGGCTTCACAATTAAAATCAATCCCTCGCTCTGGATGCGTATGAGAAAGTTCGAGGTTTTCAGCGAATTCCCTTATGAAAGAGAAGAATTACCCGATTAAGGAGGATAATAAAAATGGGTGTGTTTACCATTGAAAAAGACGGCTTCAAGTTAAACGGCGAGCCGTTCAGAATAATTGCTGGTGCGATTCACTATTTCCGCGTTCCCGCTGAATACTGGCGCGACAGACTTACAAAGCTTAAGGCGTGCGGCTTCAACACGGTTGAAACCTATGTTGCGTGGAATATGCATGAGCCTACTGAAGGCGAGTTCGATTATTCGGGCATGCTCGATATCGAAAAATTTCTCGATATCGCCGCAGAGCTCGGGCTTTATGCAATAGTGCGCCCCGGCCCGTATATCTGCTCCGAATGGGATTTCGGCGGTCTGCCCTGGTGGCTTCTCAAAAATGACTCGATGGCTCTGCGCTGCATGGACAAGGACTATCTTGCTGCGGTTGACAGATTTTTTGACGATTTTATTCCCCGCATTTCATCCCGCCAGATAACCGAGGGCGGCAATGTTATCCTTGTTCAGGTTGAGAATGAATACGGCAGCTACGGCGACGACAGCGAGTATATCCGCTATCTTGCCGACGGCATGAAGCGCAGGGGAATCACCGTTCCGTTCTTTACATCCGACGGCGCGGAATATCAGATGCTTACCGGCGGAACAGTTCCCGAAATCCACAAAACAGCCAACTTCGGTTCGAGAGCAAAGGAGCAGTTTGCGCGTTTGAGGGAGTATCAGCCCGACGGGCCGCTTATGTGCACCGAATTCTGGAACGGCTGGTTTGACCATTGGACAGAGGAGCATCACAGCCGTGACCCGCAGGATGCCGCAAATGCAATGGATGAAATTCTTTCAATGGGTGCAAGCCTTTCGGCATATATGTTCCACGGCGGCACCAACTTCGGCTACATGAACGGCGCAAACGACTATGATAAATACGAGCCCACCGTTTCCGGCTATGATGACGATGCTCCGCTCAACGAAAACGGCGAGCCCACCGAAAAATACTATAAATTTAAAGAGGTTATCTCAAAATATGCCCCGATTCCCAATCTTGAGATGCCTGCACCTATAAAAAAGAAAAAATACGGTAAATTCAGCTTCACCCATTCCGCAAAGCTTTTTGACAACCTCGATGCGCTTTCGACTCCCGTTGACTCCGTTATGCCTTTAACTATGGAGAAGCTCAATCAAGGCTACGGCTTTGTGCTTTACAAAGCTTTTGTAAGAGGTCCGCGAGGTCCTCAGCCGATAAGGCTTCAGGATGTTCACGACAGAGGATATATCTACCTCAACGGTGAATTTGTCGGAATTCAGTACAGAAACGATGAGAAGCCTCAGAATATTGTTGCAATCGAGGAAGAGGGTGCGGAGCTTTCCGTGCTTGTTGAAAATATGGGCAGGGTTAACTACGGAGCAAAGCTCAAGGATGCAAAGGGTATCACCCAAGGAATCGGCTTCGGCAATAATTTTGTTTACCATTGGAAAAACTATCCTCTGCCCCTGACGGATGTTTCCGGCGTTAAATTCAAAGAGGGCGTTGAAGCGTTTGACGGCACCCCCGTGCTTCTCAAAGCGGAAATCGAGCTTGACGAATGCTGTGACACCTTCATCAAGCTGCCCGGATTTAAAAAAGGTATTATTATAGTAAACAACAAGGTGCTTTCAAGGCATTGGGAGGTTGGCCCGCAAAGGTCGGCATACATTCCCGCACCCTTCCTCAAAAACGGCAAAAACGAAATTGTGGTTTTGGAGCTTGAGGGCTTTGAATCCCCCGAAATGCTGCTTGATGATGAGCCTGATTTGGGCTAAACGGAGGTTTGATTATGAATGCTTTAAAAAGACTTGCGGCAATTCTGTCCGCAGCGGTAATTCTGTTAACCGCGGCTGCCTGCAATAACAACAAAATTCCCGATGAAACAACAACCACCGAGGCTGTAACAACCGCCGCAACCAAAACAACGCAGGTGGAAACACAGCCCGAAACGCAGGTTGAAACAGAGCAGTCAACCACCGAAACAGAAGCACCGACCACAACCGAGGCACCCACAACTACCCAAGTACCTACCACTACCCAAGCACCTACCACTACCCAAGCACCTACCACAACCAAAAAGGTAACAACCACTAAAAAGCCGACCACTACAAAGAAAGCAACTACAACGAAAAAGCCGACAACAACAAAGAAAAAGGTTGTTGCGCCGTCAAGCAAGGCGGATATAGTTGCGCTTTATAATAAGGCGGCGGCAACCGCATCAAGCTCGAAGCCCGGTTATAAAAAGTCCACAAATACTGCTTTGAGCAATCTTAACATGGGTGCTCTTGCCAAAATCAGCGCGGTGCGCGAAACTGTCGGCGATTTTCTCGGCGAGGGAAGCACATCTTCAACTGTCGGTAAGGGTAAGTTTGACGGCAAGGCACTTGTTAAAAGCAGCCTTAAAACCTCCGATGTAACTGCTACAACCTGCAAGCTTTCGAGCGACGGCAAGTATTATGAGCTGACAATAACCGTTAAAAACGAAACAAATCCGCTTAAAGGCAGCAGCGCACTCGGCAGATTTACCAAGGATTATAAAGACGTTGATGAAATCAGGCAGGGTCTTACCGAAGCGGGTGCAGGAGTGGGCGCTATAACGGTTAACACAACAAAGGTAACGATAACCGCAAAAATCAATGCATCAAACAACCGCTTTGTGTCAATCACTCACAACATAAAAATGGA
The DNA here is from genome assembly GCA_017623615.1 of Clostridia bacterium. GTDB lineage: Bacteria > Bacillota > Clostridia > Oscillospirales > Acutalibacteraceae > CAG-177. The sequence goes on from JAGAOT010000021.1 coordinate 65,388, forward strand.
TGCAGAGCTTAACGACGTCAAATACTCAATAGCAAAGGTAAAGAAGGCAACAGCAAGCCTTGAAACAACGGTAAAATATTCTGATTTCAAATATTAATTTTGTGTTCGCAGAACAAACCGCATTTGCGAAAAAACAAATGCGGTTTGTTCAAAAAAAGTATTGACATTTCCAATATCTTATGTTAAAATAACTGTCGTTCCATTCGCGGGTGTAGTTCAATGGTAGAATCCCAGCCTTCCAAGCTGGTTGTGTGGGTTCGATTCCCATCACCCGCTCCATTATGCGCTTGTAGCTCAGCTGGATAGAGCAACTGCCTTCTAAGCAGTGGGTCAGGGGTTCGAGTCC